>NZ_JBWKIQ010000008.1:0-446811 GCF_056432645.1 Streptomyces sp. NPDC045021 | reverse complement strand
TTACATTCCGAACCCGGAAGCTAAGCCTTTCAGCGCCGATGGTACTGCAGGGGGGACCCTGTGGGAGAGTAGGACGCCGCCGAACAATCATTGAGCCCCAACCCCCGAGCTTCGGCTCGGGGGTTGGGGCTTTTTTGTTGTCTGTCACCCCATGTTCATGTGTCGGCGGGAACCTTGGCACCTCGACATGTGGAGGTAGGGACGTGCGTCAGCTGATGATGGACAGGCAACCCCTGCAAGGTCTGGGTATCGGAGTCGGCGACGAGGTGATCGTGCCGTCCTTCGCGCCGGAGTCCTCCGCGGCGGCCGTGGTGATGGTGGGCGCGACACCGGTGTTCGCCGATATCGACCCGAGGACGTACTGCCTCGACCCCGCCTCCGTGGAGGCCGTGCTGACCCCCCGGACGTCGGCCGTCATAGCGGTGCACCTGTTCGGCCACCCGGCGCCGATGCGGGAGTTGGGCGAGCTCGCGGCGCGACAGGGGATCGCGCTGGTCGAGGAGGAGGAGCCGGCGGGGGACGCGGGGGAGATCGCCCGGCGGCGCGCCCATGCCCGCTTCCTGGACTCGGCGCTGACCGGCGTCATCGTGCCGTACGTCGAGCCGGGGGCGCACCATGTCTACCACCACTACACCGTGCGGATCCCCGGCAACGGTCGGCCGGACCGGGACGCCTTCGCCAGGGCGCTGTCGCGGCGCGGTGTACGGGCCACCGTGAGCGTCCCCACGCCCGTGCACCGGCTCGCGGCGCACCGGTCCCGCGAGGTGCTGCCGGAGACCGAACGCGCTGCGGCGCAGGCGCTGTCGCTGCCGGTGCACTCGGGGCTCACCCAGCGGGAGTTGACGCATATCGCGGATGCCTGCAACGCCCTGGGCGGCCTGCTCTGATCCGATGCGACGGCAGGTCGGGGCGGGTTACCGAGCACGGCCAATCATGGGTTAAGATTTTCCATGTCGACACCGAGCCCCTATAGCTCAGTCGGTAGAGCGTCTCCATGGTAAGGAGAAGGTCTGCGGTTCGATTCCGCATGGGGGCCCCAGTAGAGAAAGACCCCTCGCCTTTGGGCGGGGGGTCTTTCTGCTGTCCGGGCACTGCCGTCCGGACAGCTTCCGGCTTCTGCCGTGCCGTCAGTTGTCGGGCAGCGCGGGGACGCGCATCGCGAGAATGGCCATGTCGTCGGAGGGCGCATCGGAGGCGAAGCGTTCCACTGCGCGCTGGATACGGGCGGCGACCGCGCCGGCGGTGAGGCCGGTGCAGGTGGCGAGAACGTCGGCGAGGCCGTCGTCACCCAGCATGCGGGTGCCCTCGCGGCGTTCGGTCACGCCGTCGGTGACGCAGAGCATGACATCGCCCGGGTCCAGGGTGATGGTCTGTTCGACGAGCTCCAGGTCCTCCAGGACGCCGAGCAGGGGCTGCGGGTCGGCGGCGGGTTCGACGGTGCCGTCCGGGCGCAGCCGCAGAGGCAGCGGGTGCCCGGCGCAGACGACCTTCAGGACGGCGCTGCCGTCGGGCTGCGGCCACAACTCCCCGTAGAGCAGGGTCAGGAAGCGGCTGCGGGCGCCCTCGTCGAGGATGGCGGCGTTGAGCCGCTCCAGGACGGCCGGGCCGCCGAAGCCCTCGCGGGCGAGCAGCCGGATCGCGTGCCGGGCCAGGCCGGTGACGGCCGCGGCCTCGGGGCCGGTGCCGCAGACGTCGCCGATGGCGAAGCCCCAGCAGCCGTCGCGGATCGGGAACAGGTCGTAGAAGTCGCCGCCGACCTCGTTGCCCTCGCCGGCCGCCCGGTAGATGACCTCGACCTCGACACCGGGGATGGGAGGCAGCCCCGGCGGCAGCAGGCTGCGCTGGAGGGCCTGGCTGATGGCCGTGCGCTCGCTGTACAGGCGGGCGTTGTCCAGGGCGAGGGCGGCGCGTCGGGAGAGGTCCTCGGCGAGTTCGAGGATCTCTTGGCGGAAGCGTTCGTCGGCGGGTTTGCCGAGGGTGAGCATGCCGATGACGCGGTTGCGCGCGACGAGCGGCAGGACCACGGTCTCGCCGCCGACCGCGGCGGCGGTCGCCAGCGCGGTGCCCGGTCCGGTCGCCGGGCGGCCCGCCTCGCCGAGGCCGAGGCTCCGCAAAGAGGCGCGCAGCGCGGTGGAGTGGGCGGCGTCGGAGGGCGCGGTCCACAGGCGCGCGCCGGGGGTCGGCTCCGGGGCGGGCGGGTTGAGCTTCGCGAGCAGGGCCTTGATGCCGTCGATCCGGTCCTCGTCCTCGTGCAGCACGAAGGCGAGTTCGGGTTCCGACTGTTCGGCGATGGTGTAGACGGCGCACCAACTGGCCAGGGTGGGAACGGTCATCTGGGCCATGAGGGCGAGCGTCTGGTCGCGTTCCAGGGTGCCCGCGAGCAGGTCGGAGGCTTCGACGAGGAAGGACAGCGAGCCGCGGCGCAGCCGTTCCAGCTCGGTGAGGCGGGCGCTCTCGACGGCCAGTGCGATGCGGTCGGCGGCGAACTGCAGCCGCAGCGCTTCCTCGTTGGAGTAGCGGCCCGGTGCCTCGGCGGCGACGCCGAGGGAGCCGGTGAGACGGCCTTCGACCTTCAGCGGCACGGTGACGATGGAGCGCATGCCGGTGCCGGCGAGCAGCGGGACGGCGCCGGGGACGGCGTTGAGGTCCTCGTGGACGGCGGGCATCCTGGCGCTGCCGTAGCGGCCGGTGCCGGCCTCGACGGGGACACGGGCGAACCGCTGGCGGGCGGAGGGCAGGCCGGTGGAGGCGCGTACCTCCAGCTCCGTTTCGTCGTCGGTGGCGAGCAGCAGGTACGCGGCGTCGCCGTCGAGCATGTCGCGGGCGCGCTCCACGGTGCGCTGCAGGAGCCCGTCGAGGTCGTCGGGCGCCGGGGAGCCGATGAACACCTCGAAGGCGTCTGCGGCCTTTCCGCGGTCGCCGGAGGCGGCGTCGGAGGTGACGGGGCCGCGTGCGGGGCTCTGCAGGACGGCCCGCTCGTCGGCGCGGACCAGCAGGCAGACGGTGGAGGGCTCGCCCGAGGTGTCGCGGACCCGCAGATGGGAGCCGTAGACGGGCTGGACGCGGCCGTCGGCGCCCCGTATCCCGTACGTGCCCTCCCAGCGGGAGAGCAGCAGGGCCTCGGCGAGGCCGATGCCGGTGCCGGGTGTCTGCGGCCAGGCGGTGAGCTCGGTGAGGGGCTTTCCGACGATCCGGTCGGAGGTGTGGCCGAAAAGATCCGTGGCGTCGTCGTTCCAGCGGGTGATGGTGGCGTGCCGGTCGACCTGGATCACGGCCACACGGACCCGCTCGTCGGTGAGCGGCAGGGCGGCGGTCGGCAGCACGGGGCTCGCGGCGCGGGTGCCCGCGGAGCGCTCCGGCAGGTCGAGCTGGAACCAGACGTGCTTGGCGGCGGGCGTGTACTCCACGCCCCAGCGGCTGGCCAGGGCGGAGCACAGGACGAGGCCGCGGCCGCCCTCGCTGTCCGGGTTGCGGATCTGCAGTCCGGCGTCCTGGACGGGGACCTCGCGCTCGGGGTACCGGTCGGCGACCTCGACTCGTACCGCTGTGTCGTAGCGCAGGCACTGTACGTCAGCGGCGGTGCCGGCGTGGACCACGGCGTTGGTGACGAGTTCACTGGTCAGGACGACAGCGTCGTCGACGATGTCGGAGAAGCCCCAGCCCTGCAGAGTGTCGCGGACGAAGGCGCGCGCGATGGCGACCGATCGCCCCACCGGCTGGAAGGTGGCCGCTGCCCGCGCCGTGATCACAGAACTCCTTGTGCGCCCCAGGACGCTGTCGTCGGTCTCGCTCTCGATTTCCTGCGCCGTCACCGGCGGCCCCCGTGAGGTGTAGGCCCGGTCTGTGGCGGGCAACCGGATGCCAGGTTACTTACCTCCGCTGATGGCGCGTGCGCTGGTTCCGGGTGTTTCTGCCTCGATCGTGCGACGGGTCATATGCGAAGCTGCCGAACTGTTATGGCCAGGCGCAGGCATGGTGAAACACTGGGCATGTCTAAGAGGCAGTTCACGAGCAGTTTTGGTCGACCCTCCGGGAGGGACACGGTGGAGTCCAGCGCATCGACGCGCGGTGCAGTTTCGCGTGCAAAGAACGCGCGATCCCGCGCCAACGGGACCATCGAGGTGGATTCGGCTGCCTTGTACAGACTTCTGGCGGCGCTGGCGTCCATGAGGGACGGTAACTTCCGCAAGCGGTTGACGGTCTCGGGAGACGGGCTGATGGCGGAGATCTCCGCCGTCTTCAACGAGGTCGCGGACCGTAATCAGCACCTGACGGGTGAGCTGGCGCGGGTGCGCCGGGTGGTCGGCCGTGAGGGAAAACTCACCGAGCGCCTGGAGACGGGGGCCTGCGAGGGTTCGTGGGCGGCGGCGATCGACGCGTCCAACGCGCTGGTGGACGATCTCGTCCGGCCGGTCTCCGAGGTCGGAAGAGTGCTGTCGGCGGTCGCGGAGGGCGATCTGGAACAGCGGATGGACCTGCGGTCGCAGGGCTCGGACGGCTCCGCGCACCCGCTGCGCGGTGAGTTCCTCAAGGTCGGCCGGACGGTCAACGGCCTGGTGGACCAGTTGTCCGCGTTCACCGACGAGGTGACCCGGGTGGCCAGCGAGGTCGGTACCGAGGGCAAGCTCGGCGGCCAGGCCAAGGTGCGCGGTATGTCCGGTTCGTGGAAGGACCTGACGGATTCCGTCAACACGATGGCGTCCCGGCTCACCGCCCAGGTGCGTGACATCGCTCTCGTGACGACGGCGGTCGCCAAGGGCGATCTGTCCCGGAAGGTCACGGTTCACGTGGCCGGCGAGATGCTGGAGCTGAAGAACACCGTCAACACGATGGTGGACCAGCTGTCGTCGTTCGCCTCCGAGGTGACGCGGGTCGCCCGCGAGGTCGGTACGGAGGGCGAGCTCGGCGGTCAGGCGCAGGTGCCGGACGTCGCCGGGGTGTGGAAGGACCTGACGGACTCCGTCAACCTCATGGCCGGGAATCTGACGGCCCAGGTGCGGGACATCGCGCAGGTGACGGCGGCGGTCGCCAACGGCGACCTGTCGCAGAAGATCACCATCGGGGCGCGCGGCGAGGTCGCGCAGCTCGCCGAGACGATCAACGCGATGACCGAGACGCTGCGGACGTTCGCCGACGAGGTGACCCGGGTGGCGGGCGAGGTCGGCGCCGAGGGGCTGCTGGGCGGTCAGGCGCAGGTGCCGGGCGCGGCGGGCACGTGGAAGGACCTCACCGACTCGGTGAACACCGCCTTCCGCAACCTCACCGCGCAGGTGCGGGACATCGCGCAGGTGACGACGGCGGTCGCCAACGGCGACCTGTCGCAGAAGGTCACGGTGGATGTCTCCGGCGAGATGCTGGAGCTGAAGAACACCGTGAACACGATGGTGGACCAGCTGTCCTCCTTCGGTGCGGAAGTGACGCGGGTGGCGCGTGAGGTCGGCGTCGAGGGCGAGCTGGGCGGTCAGGCGCAGGTGCCGGGCGCAGCGGGTACGTGGAAGGACCTCACCGACTCGGTGAACACCGCCTTCCGCAACCTGACGGGTCAGGTGCGCAACATCGCGCAGGTGACGACGGCGGTCGCCAACGGCGATCTGTCGCAGAAGGTCACGGTGGATGTCTCCGGCGAGATGCTGGAGCTGAAGAACACCGTGAACCGCATGGTCGACCAGCTGTCGTCCTTCGCGGCCCAGGTGACCCGGATGGCGCGGGACGTGGGTACGGAGGGCCGGCTCGGCGGCCAGGCACGGGTGGACGGCGTCGCCGGTACCTGGAAGGACCTGACGGACTCCGTCAACTTCATGGCGGGCAACCTGACGTCCCAGGTGCGGCAGATCGCCCAGGTGACGACGGCGGTGGCGCGGGGCGACCTGTCGCAGAAGATCGACGTGGATGCCCGGGGCGAGATCCTGGAGCTGAAGAACACCATCAACACGATGGTCGACCAGCTGTCCTCGTTCGCCGACCAGGTGACCCGCGTGGCGCGGGACGTGGGTACCGAGGGGCGCCTCGGCGGCCAGGCGCAGGTGCCGGGCGTTGCCGGTGTGTGGCGCGATCTGACCGACTCGGTGAACGGCATGGCCGGGAACCTGACCGCTCAGGTCCGCAACATCGCGCAGGTCGCGACGGCGGTGGCGCGCGGTGACCTGTCGCAGAAGATCGACGTGGACGCCCGGGGCGAGATCCTGGAGCTGAAGAACACCCTGAACACGATGGTCGACCAGCTGTCGTCCTTCGCCGAGCAGGTGACCCGGGTGGCGCGCGAGGTGGGCACCGAGGGCATCCTGGGCGGCCAGGCCGAGGTCAAGGGCGTGAGCGGCACGTGGAAGGACCTCACGCAGTCCGTCAACTTCATGGCCAACAACCTGACGAGCCAGGTCCGCAACATCGCGGAGGTCACGACGGCGGTCGCCAGTGGCGACCTGTCGAAGAAGATCACCGTCGATGCCAAGGGCGAGATCCTCGCGCTGGTCACCACCGTCAACACGATGGTGGACACGCTGTCGGCGTTCGGTGACGAGGTCACCCGCGTCGCCCGCGAGGTGGGTACCGAGGGGCAGTTGGGCGGGCAGGCCCGGGTGCGCGACGTGTCGGGCATCTGGAAGGACCTGACCGACAACGTCAACCTGATGGCCAACAACCTGACCAACCAGGTGCGTTCGATCGCCGCGGTCGCCACCGCGGTCGCCAACGGCGATCTCACCAAGAAGATCACCGTCGAGGCGCGCGGGGAAGTCGCACAGCTTGCAGAAACGATCAACACCATGGTCGACACGCTGTCGGCCTTCGGTGACGAGGTCACCCGCGTCGCCCGCGAGGTCGGCACCGAGGGCATCCTCGGCGGCCAGGCCCGCGTTCCCGGCGTCGCCGGTACGTGGAAGGACCTCACCGAATCGGTGAACGGCATGGCGTCCAACCTGACCGGTCAGGTCCGCAACATCGCCATGGTGACGACCGCGGTGGCCCGCGGCGACCTGTCCAAAAAGATCGACGTGGACGCGCGCGGCGAGATCCTGGAGCTGAAGACGACCATCAACACGATGGTCGGCCAGCTGTCCGCCTTCGGTGACGAGGTCACCCGGGTGGCGCGCGAGGTGGGTACCGAGGGCCGGCTGGGCGGCCAGGCGCGGGTGCCGGACGTCTCCGGCATCTGGAAGGACCTCACCGAATCGGTGAACCTGATGGCCAACAACCTGACCAGCCAGGTCCGCAACATCGCGCAGGTGGCCACCGCGGTGACCCGCGGTGACCTCAATCTCCGCATCGACGTGGACGCGGCCGGCGAGATCCTGGAGCTCCAGGACTACATCAACACGATGATCGTGCGCCTGCGGGAGACCACGCTCGCCAACAAGGAGCAGGACTGGCTCAAGGGCAACCTGGCCCGCATCTCCGGCCTGATGCAGGGCCGCCGGGAGCTGGGCGACGTGGCCGCGCTGATCATGAGCGAGCTGACGCCGGTGGTCTCGGCGCAGCACGGCGCGTTCTTCCTCGCCGAGGAGATCGGCGACGGCACCGAGATCGGTGTGGGGGAGGAGGGCGAGGACGCGTACGAGCTGCGGCTCGTCGGGTCGTACGGCTTCTCCAAGCGCTCCATGCCCACCACGTTCCTGCCCGGTGAGGCGCTGATCGGGCAGGCCGCGGTGGAGAAGCGGTCGATCCTGGTCGAGAACGTGCCGCCGGGGTACCTGAAGATCGTCTCGGGGCTCGGTGAGGCGCCCCCGGCGCATGTCATCGTCCTGCCGGTGCTCTTCGAGGACCGGATCCTGGGCGTGATCGAACTGGCCGCGTTCCAGCCGTTCACCCAGATCCAGAAGGACTTCCTCAGCCAGATCACCGACATCATCGCGATCAGCGTGAACACGATCAGCGTCAACACCAAGACCGAGGGGCTGCTCGAGCAGTCCCAGGAGCTGACCGAGCAGCTCAAGGAGCGGTCCGGCGAGCTGGAGAACCGGCAGAAGGCGCTGCAGCTGTCCAACGCGGAGCTGGAGGAGAAGGCCGAGCTGCTGGCCCGGCAGAACCGCGACATCGAGGTGAAGAACACCGAGATCGAGGAGGCCCGGCAGGTCCTGGAGGAGCGCGCCGAGCAGCTCGCGGTCTCGATGCGGTACAAGTCCGAGTTCCTGGCCAACATGTCGCACGAGTTGCGCACCCCGCTCAACTCGCTGCTGATCCTGGCCAAGCTGCTCGCCGACAACGCCGACGGGAACCTGTCGTCCAAGCAGGTCGAGTTCTCCGAGACGATCCACGGCGCGGGCTCGGACCTGCTGCAGCTCATCAACGACATCCTCGACCTGTCGAAGGTCGAGGCGGGCAAGATGGACGTCAGCCCGACCCGTATCGCCCTGGTGCAGCTCGTCGACTACGTCGAGGCGACGTTCCGTCCGCTGACGGCCGAGAAGGGCCTGGACTTCTCCGTCCGGGTCTCGCCGGAACTCCCGGTCACCCTGCACACGGACGAGCAGCGGCTGCTGCAGGTACTGCGGAACCTGCTCTCCAACGCGGTCAAGTTCACCGACAGCGGCTCCGTCGAGCTGGTCATCCGGCCGGCGGGTCCCGAGGTCCCGCAGTCGATCCGCGAGCAGCTGCTGGAGTCCGGGGCGCTGCGCGACGCGGACCAGCCGCTCATCGCGTTCTCCGTCACCGACACGGGGATCGGGATCGCGGCGAGCAAGATGCGGGTGATCTTCGAGGCGTTCAAGCAGGCCGACGGCACCACCAGCCGCAAGTACGGCGGCACCGGCCTGGGCCTGTCGATCAGCCGGGAGATCGCCCGGCTGCTCGGCGGGGAGATCCACGCCGACAGCCAGCCCGGCCGCGGCTCGACGTTCACTCTGTACCTGCCGCTCAGCAGCGGTGAACTGCCGCCGCACGGCTATCCGCAGCTGCCCGGCGCCGAGGTGATCAGCGACTCCGACCACCACGCGCCCGCCCGCAACCGGCTGGCGGGCAGCAGCCTGTCCCGGCTGCGCCGCCGCTCGGCGCCCCCGCAGCAGCTGACGTCGCTGCCGGGACAGCCCACCGCGATGCCCGCGGAGGAGTCCTGGGTGGACGGGGCGCACTCCGAGGGGTACGCGCGCTTCACGGGCGGCTTCCACGGTGAGAAGGTGCTCATCGTCGACGACGACATCCGCAATGTCTTCGCGCTGACCAGCGTGCTGGAGCAGCACGGGCTGACGGTGCTGTACGCGGAGAACGGCCGTGAGGGGATCGAGGTCCTGGAGCAGCACGACGATGTCGCGATCGTCCTGATGGACATCATGATGCCGGAGATGGACGGCTATGCGACGACGACGGCGATCCGCAGGATGCCGCAGTTCGCCGGGCTGCCGATCCTGGCGCTGACGGCGAAGGCGATGAAGGGCGACCGGGAGAAGAGCATCGAGTCCGGTGCGTCGGACTATGTCACCAAGCCGGTCGACACCGATCACCTGCTGGCCCTCATGGAGCAGTGGATGAACGCCCGCGGAACGCCCCGTTGAAAGGTGGACTGTTGACGCGGTGTGTCCATTCAGGTGTGAGGGGGCGGGATTCAGGGAACCTTCTGGTCTCCGCTAGCGTTTCTGCTTCGTGCACAGTGACATGGCGGTGACAGGGTGTGGCGAACGGCAGGTGCGGCTACCATGACCGGCACAAGGATGGGCGGCGCAAGGGAGTCGTCCCCGGGGGCGACCACCAGCGTGGTGCCGGGACGAGGAGGGCGGGCCATGGTGCAGAAGGCCAAGATCCTTCTTGTCGATGACCGGCCGGAGAATCTGCTGGCGCTGGAGGCGATCCTCTCGGCGCTGGATCAGACGCTGGTACGGGCGGCATCCGGGGAAGAGGCGCTGAAGGCGCTGCTCACGGATGATTTCGCGGTGATCCTGCTCGATGTCCAGATGCCGGGCATGGACGGGTTCGAGACCGCCGCCCACATCAAGCGGCGCGAGCGGACCCGTGACATCCCGATCATCTTCCTCACGGCGATCAACCACGGCCCGCACCACACCTTCCGCGGCTACGCGGCCGGTGCGGTCGACTACATCTCCAAACCCTTCGACCCGTGGGTGCTGCGCGCCAAGGTGTCGGTCTTCGTCGAGCTCTACATGAAGAACTGCCAGCTGCGGGAGCAGGCGGCGCTGCTGCGGCTCCAGCTGGAGCAGGGTGCCTCGGTGGGCACCAACGGGGCGAAGGAGCCCGCCGGGCTGCTCGCCGAACTCTCCGCGCGGCTGGCCGCCGTCGAGGAGCAGGCCGAGGCGCTGTCGAAGCAGCTCGACGAGTCGGCGGACGCGGCCGCGGTGGCGACCGCCGCGCATCTGGAGCGCAAGCTCACCGGTCTGCGGCGGGCGTTGGACGCGCTGGAGCCGGGCACCGGCGAGGGCGGCGTCAGGTTTCCCTCGCAGGACTGAGCGGCACCCCCGTCGTTGACGCTGCGTCACCCTTGGCCCGCCCGACGCGCGACACGGACGGGGGTATCCGACGCACGCGTGTCCCGCCGGTCCTTCAGAGGTAATCTCGGCACCATGGCCTCACGTACGCCCGGCGGCACTGCCAAGAAAGCTCCGGCGAAGCCTGCGGCCAAGAAGACCGCGGCGAAGAAGACCGCAGCGAAAAAACCTCCTGCCAAGAAATCGGCGGCCCCCCGTGCGGCGAAGGGGGCCGCTGCCAAGCCTGCCCCCAAAGCGGCCCCTTCGCCGACCGGTGGCGTGTACCGGATGACGCGCGCCCTGTGGCTCGGCGTCGCCCACGGCATCGGCGCGGTGTTCCGCGGCATAGGGCGCGGAGCGCGCGGGCTCGACCCCGCGCACCGCAAGGACGGCGTGGCGCTGCTGCTGCTCGGTGCGACGCTGGTCGTCGCCGCGGGTACCTGGTCCAACCTGCGCGGCCCGGTCGGCGACCTCGTGGAGATGCTCGTCACCGGCGCGTTCGGCCGGCTCGATCTGTTGGTGCCGATACTGCTGGGCGTCGTCGCGGTCCGGCTGATGCGGCACCCGGAGCAGCCGGAGGCCAACGGGCGCATCGTCATCGGCCTGTCCACCCTGATCCTCGGCGCCCTCGGCCTGGTCCACCTGGCCTGCGGTTCGCCGAGCCGGGATGCGGGAGCCGAGGCGCTGCGCGACGCGGGCGGCCTGATCGGCTGGGCGGCTGCCGCGCCGCTGCTCTACACGGTGGGCTCCGCGCTTGCCGTACCGCTGCTGCTGCTGATCACCGTCTTCGGGCTGCTGGTCGTGACGGCCACCCCGGTCAACGCCATTCCGCAGCGGCTGCGGCTGCTTGCCACCAAGCTCGGCCTGTACGAGGCACCGCCGGACCTGGACGCCGTTCCGATGGAGGAGCTGTTCGACGAGGACCCGGAGCAGGAGGAGGACGACTTCCCGCGCCGCAGGTCCCCGCTGCGCTTCACCAAGCGCGACCAGGGCATGGAGGAACTGGCGGCCCTGGGGGAGTTCGGCGACGAGGAGCAGGCCGACGAGCCCCGGCCGCGCCGCCGCCCGCGGCGCAGGGCCGAGCCCGGCGAGCAGGAGTACGCGGCCGCCTCCGGCATGGACGCCGTGGATGTGGCGGCCGCCGCGGCCGCGGCGCTGGACGGCGCCGTGTTGCACGGCGTGCAGCCGTCACCGCTGCTGGCCGGCCTCAGCAGCGGCATCAAGACCGGGACCGGGACGACGGGGACCGGCACCGGCTCGGGGGTGCCCGCGGCCCGCGCCGAGGACGGCGCCGAGCCGTCGGTCGGCTCCGGCGTCCCCGACCTGACCAAGAAGACCGTCGACCCGGTGGACCCGCTGCCGCCGCGCGCCGAGCAACTGCAGCTCTCCGGCGACATCACGTACTCGCTGCCCTCGCTGGACCTGCTGGAACGCGGCGGGCCCGGCCGTACCCGCAGCGCGGCGAACGACGCGGTGGTCGCCTCGCTGCAGCAGGTCTTCACCGAGTTCAAGGTCGACGCCACGGTCACCGGCTTCACCCGCGGCCCGACCGTCACCCGCTACGAGATCGAGCTCGGTTCGGCGGTCAAGGTCGAGCGGATCACCGCGCTGGCCAAGAACATCGCCTACTCCGTCGCCAGCCCGGACGTCCGGATCATCAGCCCGATCCCGGGCAAGTCGGCGGTCGGCATCGAGATCCCCAACAGCGACCGCGAGATGGTCAATGTCGGCGACGTGCTGCGCTCCGCGGCGGCGGCCGGCGAGGACCACCCGATGACGGTGGCGCTCGGCAAGGACGTCGAGGGCGGCTACGTCATGGCGAACCTCGCCAAGATGCCGCACATCCTGGTCGCCGGCGCGACCGGTTCGGGAAAGTCGTCCTGCATCAACGGCCTCATCACCTCGATCATGTGCCGCGCCACCCCGGACGAGGTCCGGATGGTGCTGGTCGACCCCAAGCGCGTCGAGCTGACCGCCTACGAGGGCATCCCGCATCTGATCACGCCGATCATCACCAACCCGAAGCGGGCTGCCGAGGCGCTGCAGTGGGTGGTCCGCGAGATGGACCTGCGCTACGACGACCTGGCGGCCTTCGGCTTCCGGCACATCGACGACTTCAACGCGGCGGTGCGCTCCGGCAAGACCCAGCCGCTGCCGGGCAGCGAGCGCGAGCTGTCGCCGTACCCGTACCTGCTGGTGATCGTGGACGAGCTCGCCGACCTGATGATGGTCGCGCCGCGCGATGTGGAGGACTCGATCGTCCGCATCACGCAGCTGGCCCGCGCCGCCGGGATCCACCTGGTGCTGGCCACCCAGCGGCCCAGCGTCGACGTCGTCACCGGTCTGATCAAGGCGAACGTGCCGTCGCGGCTGGCCTTCTCCACCTCCTCGCTCGCCGACAGCCGCGTCATCCTGGACCAGAACGGCGCCGAGAAGCTGATCGGCAGGGGTGACGGGCTCTTCCTGCCCATGGGCGCGAACAAGCCGACACGTATGCAGGGCGCCTTCGTCACCGAGGAGGAGATCGCCAAGGTCGTCCAGCACTGCAAGGACCAGCTGACGCCGACCTACCGGACGGACGTGGCGGTCGGCACGGCGCCCAAGCGGGAGGTCGACGAGGAGATCGGGGACGATCTGGACCTGCTGTGCCAGGCGGCGGAGCTGGTGGTCTCCACCCAGTTCGGCTCGACCTCGATGCTGCAGCGAAAGCTGCGTGTGGGATTCGCCAAGGCGGGCAGGCTCATGGATCTGATGGAATCGCGCGGAATCGTCGGGCCGAGCGAAGGTTCGAAGGCGCGCGATGTCATGGTAAAAGCGGACGAACTGGATGGGGTGCTGGCCGTCATCCGCGGTGATGCTCACTCGTAAGAGCACGCGGGGCAACCGTTTCTCCTGTTCGTGCGTCAAGTTGATGCAGGAGGACGACATATGGCCGACTGTCAGGCTCGCGCGGGCTGTCAGGTCCATGCGCGCCGGTGCCGTAAGAAACGGTCCGGCAATCCTGATGGCGGACAAAGACCGGCTGTCCGCTTGCCCCACTCTTTCGCACCCCCCCTAGACTGAATCTCCAGCAGGTGGCTGCAGCCTGAAAGGCTTCCTCGTGTCCCTCGGCAACCCGCCCTCCGACGACCGGCCCTCCGTCGGTCGTGCCCTTGCCCAGGCCCGCCTCGCCGCCGGACTGACCATTGACGAGGTCAGCTCCACGACGCGAGTGCGCGCCCCCATCGTGCTCGCCATCGAACAGGACGACTTCTCCCGCTGCGGCGGCGACGTCTACGCCCGCGGTCACATCCGCAACCTCGCCCGCGCCGTCGGGATCGATCCGGAACCGCTGGTCAAGCAGTACGCCGACGAGCACGGCGGGACCACCGCCCAAGTGCCCGTCGCGCCGCTCTACGAGGCGGAGCGGATCCGCCCGGACCGTCGCCGCCCGAACTGGACCGCGGCGATGGTCGCGGCGATCGTCGCCGTCGTCGCGTTCGTCGGGTTCACCGCGTTCAACGGCTCCGGCGGCAAGCCGCCGTCGGCCGCCGCCAAGCCCTCGGTGACCACCACCACGGCCAAGCCCAGTCCCAAGCCGGCCGACCCCAAGCCCGAGCCGACGGACAGCGCGATCGCCGCCGCCCCGGTGGGCAAGGTGACCGTGAAGCTGACCGCGGACGTCGGCAAGAGCTGGATCCAGGTGACGGACAGCACCGGCAAGCCGCTCTTCGCCGACACTCTGGAGAAGGGCGACTCCAAGACCTTCACCGACGGCAAGAAGATCAAACTCGTGATCGGCGACGCGGGCGCTATCAAGCTCTTCGTCAACGGCAAGGACCTCGGTCCCGCGGGCACCGACGGCCAGGTCGTGCGGCTCACCTTCACGCCCGGAGACCCCCAGGCTGGGTGAACGTAAGGGTGAACGTAAGAGGGACGGCTGGGACAAAGTAGGCTGAGCCTATGCCCGAACCCCGTACCGTCGCCCTTGTCACGCTCGGCTGCGCCCGCAATGAGGTGGATTCCGAGGAGCTCGCCGGCCGTCTGGCGGCGGACGGCTGGCAGCTGGTCGATGACGCCGCGGACGCCGATGTGGCCGTGGTCAACACCTGCGGCTTCGTCGACGCCGCCAAGAAGGACTCCGTGGACGCCCTCCTGGAGGCCAATGACCTCAAGGGTCATGGCCGCACCCAGGCGGTCGTCGCGGTCGGCTGCATGGCCGAGCGGTACGGCAAGGAGCTCTCCGAGGCCCTGCCCGAGGCCGACGCCGTGCTCGGCTTCGACGACTACACGGACATCTCCGACCGCCTCCAGACCATCCTGTCCGGTGGCGTGCACGCCTCGCACACTCCACGCGACCGCCGCAAGCTGCTGCCGATCAGCCCCGCCGAGCGGCAGGCCGCCGCGGTGGCGCTGCCCGGCCACGCGCAGGAGGCCCCGGCCCCCGCGCCGGCCGACCTCCCCGAGGGCGTCGCCCCCGCCTCGGGGCCGCGCGCGCCGCTGCGCCGCCGCCTGGACAACAGCCCGGTCGCCTCGGTGAAGCTGGCCTCCGGCTGCGACCGCCGCTGCTCGTTCTGCGCCATCCCGTCCTTCCGCGGCTCGTTCATCTCGCGCCGCCCCTCCGACGTCCTCGGCGAGACGCGCTGGCTCGCCGACCAGGGCGTCAGCGAGGTCATGCTGGTCAGCGAGAACAACACCTCGTACGGCAAGGACCTCGGCGACATCCGGCTGCTCGAGACGCTGCTGCCCGAGCTGGCGGCCGTCGGGGGCATCGAGCGGATCCGGGTCAGCTACCTGCAGCCCGCCGAGATGCGCCCCGGCCTGATCGACGTCCTGACGTCGACCGACAAGGTCATGCCGTACTTCGACCTGTCCTTCCAGCACTCGGCGCCCGGAGTGCTGCGCGCGATGCGCCGCTTCGGCAGCACCGAGAGCTTCCTGGAGCTGCTCGGCACCATCCGCGGCAAGGCTCCGGAGGCCGGTGTCCGGTCCAACTTCATCGTCGGCTTCCCCGGCGAGACCGAGGCGGACCTGGAGGAGCTGGAACGCTTCCTCAGCGAGGCACGCCTCGACGCCATCGGCGTCTTCGGCTACTCGGACGAGGACGGCACCGAAGCGGCCGGCTACGAGGACAAGCTCGACGAGGACACCGTCGCCCAGCGTCTGGCGCGGGTGTCGCGGCTGGCCGAGGAGCTGACCGCGCAGCGCGCCCAGGAGCGGCTGGGCTCCACGGTGCGGGTGCTGGTCGAGGCCATCGACGAGGAGACCGGCGAGGCGGTCGGCCGCGCCGACCACCAGGCGCCGGAAACGGACGGATCGACCACTCTGACCTCCTGCGAGGGCCTGAAGCCGGGCATGATGGTAACCGCGAAGGTGATCGACACCGAGGGTGTCGACCTCATCGCGGAATGCCTGTCCGGTGGCGGCAGTGTCGTGGAGGAGGTGGGCAGATGACCGGAGTCCCCGTGCCCGCCGCGGCCACCCCGGACCACATGGGCGATCCGGTGGTCGGCCAGGCCGGGCTCTGGAACATCGCCAACCTGCTCACGATGATGCGGCTGGTGCTGGTTCCCGGCTTCGTCATGCTGTTGATCCATGACGGCGGCCACGACCCCGCCTGGCGCTCGTTCGCCTGGGCGGCGTTCGCCATCGCGATGATCACCGACCTCTTCGACGGGGAACTGGCCCGGCGCTACGGGCTGGTCACCGACTTCGGCAAGATCGCCGACCCCATCGCCGACAAGGCGATCATGGGCGCGGCGCTCGTCGGGCTGTCCGCGCTGGGCGACCTGCCGTGGTGGGTGACCGGAGTGATCCTCTTCCGGGAGGTCGGCATCACCCTGATGCGCTTCTGGGTTATCCGGCACGGAGTGATCCCGGCCAGCCGCGGCGGCAAGCTCAAGACGCTGACCCAGGGCATCGCGGTCGGCATGTACATCCTGGCCCTGACCGGGCCGCTGGCGACGCTGCGGGCCTGGGCGATGGCCGCTGCCGTCGTGCTGACCGTCCTCACCGGACTCGACTACATCCGGCAGGCCGTGGTGCTGCGCCGGGCCGGCCTCGCCGCGCAGCGCGAGCGCGCGGCCTCGCAGGCGAAGCCTCAGGCTGAACCTGAGCCCGACCTTCGGGCCGCGCCCGCTCCGGAGCCGGAGCACGACCAGCGGAGCTCCTCGCGGCGGCAGAGTCACCAGAACGGATGACGGCTGCCGAGGTGCTGCGACTGCTCGACGGCCGGGGGCTCACCCTGGCGGTCGCCGAGTCGCTGACCGGCGGTCTGCTGGCCGCGGAGCTGACGGCCGTACCCGGCGCCTCCCGGTCCTTCCGCGGCTCGGTGACGGCCTACGCGACGGAACTGAAGCACGTACTGCTCGGCGTGGACGCCGGCCTGCTGGCCGCTCGAGGAGCGGTCGACCCTCAGGTGGCCCTTGAGATGGCCGAGGGAGTGCGGAGCAGACTGGAAGCGGACTGGGGCGTGGCCACCACCGGGGTCGCCGGACCCGACCCGCAGGACGGGCAACCGGTCGGCACCGTCTACGTGGCGGTGGCCGGCCCCGGAGGCTCTGCGGTCAACCCGCTGCGACTGGAAGGCGGCCGCTCCGAGATCCGTGCCGCCAGCGTGGATGCCGCACTTGCCTTGCTGGAGCGGTCCCTTACGACAGGGGTGCGGGCGAAGGATAGGGAAGAAGACGGGGGGAAGGGATGTTTGCAGCCCTGAGTGAACACGACATCGCTCCCCGCACGGCCGGTGCCCGAGGCGGTACGGTGGGGCAAGAAGGATCCGGATTCGCGGTCCGAGGAGGGAGCCACCGATGATCCTGCTCCGTCGCCTGTTGGGTGACGTGCTGCGTCGGCAGCGCCAACGTCAGGGCCGCACTCTGCGTGAGGTCTCCTCTTCCGCCCGGGTGTCCCTGGGCTATCTGTCCGAAGTGGAGCGAGGGCAGAAGGAGGCATCCTCCGAGCTGCTCTCCGCGATCTGCGACGCGCTGGACGTCCCGATGTCCGAGGTCATGCGCGAGGTCAGCGACGATCTGTCGCTCGCGGAGCTGGCCCAGTCGGCGGCTTCCGAGACCCCCGCGGCTCCGATGCGACCACTGCTGGGTGCGGTGACCTCTGTCACATCCGTCACGACCGAGCGAGTCACCATCAAGGCGCCGAAGGCGCCCGCGGAGGCCGTTGACGTGGTCGCGGCCTGACGCAGCCGTAACTCCAGAAGTTCTTGCACCGGGACCCCGGTCGGCACTGCCGACCGGGGTCCCGCGCTTTTGCCAGGTGCGGCGGGACGAGGCAGGGTAGGCGATACGGAGTTAACGGGGTTAAACGGACTATTCGTCAGTCCTGTCGCCAGTAGGAGGATTCCGCATGAGCGTCGTCAAGAGTCCGCTGTCCGAGAAGCAGCGCAAGATCGTCGGTGAGGCGCTGCAGGGCGCACTGGTGGATCTCGTGGATCTGGCGCTGGTCTCCAAGCAGGTCCACTGGACCGTGGTGGGCCCGCGCTTCCGCTCGGTCCATCTGCAGCTCGACGAGGTCGTCGACACCGCCCGGCTGCACGCCGACACGGTGGCGGAGCGGGCCTCCGCCATCGGCGTCACGGCGGACGGGCGGGCCGACACGGTCTCGAAGACCAGCGGGATCGACACGGTCACCGACGGCTGGATCAAGGACACCCAGGCGGTGGGCATTCTCATCGCGGCACTCGACTCGGTGATCGAGCGGATGCGCGAGCGCATCGGGACGACGGCGGACGCCGACCCGGTCACGCAGGACATCATCATCGGGCTCACGGCCGACCTCGAGAAGTTCCACTGGATGTTCCAGGCCGAGAACGTGTAGCGGCGGGGGTTGGGGCGGGCGTGACGGGTGCTGGAGGGGCGTAGAGCGCGTGCGGGCGGTCCTGGGCGTCTCTGGGATGCCGGTGGGCGGCTGCGGGTCGTCCCGGGCGCCTCACGCGCCTCCTGTGCCCCGGGTGCGCCGGGGTGCGCACCGGCGCCGCGCACGCCCTGGTGCCCGTGGTTCGACGCGGTCTACGATGGGCGATTCATCACGTTGAGTGCCCGCGTCATCGCAGGCAGTGGCGGCATGCTGCTCCCATCGGGTGAACGTCCTGGCGGGGATGGCGGCAGAGGGCTAGCGATCTTGGGAACCGGGCATCGCACCCTGGTGCGGAGCGCCTCTCGGGGCGCTCCGCCGCAACCTCGGGGTTCCGAAGGAGGCGGCCATGCGCGTACTCCAGCTCCAGGTCATCCGGAGTCTGTGGTCCCGCAGGGCGGTCCGCTGGGCTGTCGCGCTGGGCCTGGGGGTCCTGTGGTGGTGGGCCGCGCTGCGGCTCGCCGTGCAGCCCGACCGGGCCGGGCCCCTCGAGAGCGCCCTGCTGGCGGGTGGCTGGGGGCTGGGCCTGATACCGCTGCACGCCGTACCGCGGCCTGCCGCCCGTGCCAGGCGCGTCCGCTACCAGGGCATGGCGACCCCGCCGTTCGGCCGGAGGATCTGGCCGGTGGTGAAGGCCGAGGCGTCGGAGGCGAGGAAGAGCACGGACCCCGCAACGTCCTCGGGGGTGCCGACCCGCCCCAGCGGCGCCATTCGCACCAGTGACGCCTCAGCGCGCGCCTGGGCGGCCTCGTCGAAGGATCCGTCGGATCCCGTGCCGTAGTGGGAGGTCATCGGGGTGCGGATGAAACCCGGGGCGATGGCGTTGGCGCGGATGCCGAGCGGGCCGAGTTCGGTCGCCAGGGTCCTGGTGAGCTGCACGACGGCGGCTTTGGAGACGCTGTAGCAGAGCAGGCCGCGGGCGCCGGTGTCGATCGCGCCGGAGGCCATCGAGATGATGCTGCCGGACCGCTGGGCGGTCATGGCGCGGGCCGCCTCCTGGGCGCTGTGCAGCACGCCCTTGAAGTTGACGCCGAGCACGCGGTCGAGGTCGGCGTCGTCCGTCTCCAGGACGGTGCTGCTGTGCATGATCCCCGCGATGGCCGCCAGGATGTCGAGCCGGCCGTGGTCGCGGACGGTCTCGGCGACGGTCTCGGCCACCTGGGCCCGGTCGGTGACGTCCAGTTGCCGGGCGCGGGCGGCGCCGCCGGCCTTCTCGATCAGTTCGGCGGTCTCCCGCACGCCGGGGCCGTCGCGGTCCGCGCAGACGACGGTGGCTCCGGCTTCGGCCAGCAGAACGGCGGACGCGCGGCCGATCCCGCTCGCGGCGCCGGTGACCAGCGCGGTGCGTCCGGTGAGGTCGTACGCCTTCATGGGCATGACGCGACGGTACGACCGTATCTGACGGTCCGTCAATTGGCGTGCGGGTGCGGACCTCGCTGGCAGCGCGGACACCAGTAGGCGACGCGGGCCCGCTCCGGCGGCCCGTGCTGCCCGGCGCGGACGGCGGTGCCGCAGCGCAGGCACGGCCGGTGCTCCCGGCCGTACACCCAGTGGGTGCGGCCGCGCCGCAGGTCCCCGGTGGTGATGTGGCCGGGGCGGGCCTTGTTCGCCTCCAGCAGCTTCTTGGCGAGCACGACCAGCTTCTCGGGGCCGGCCTCGCCGACCGGCGCCCAGGGGGTGATGCCGCGCAGGAAGCAGAGCTCGGACACGTAGACGTTGCCGACGCCCGCCAGATTCCGCTGGTCGAGGAGGGCCTCGCCGACCGGTCGGGCGGCCTCGGCGCGCAGCCGCGCGACGGCCTCGGCCGGATCCCAGTCGGGACCCAGCAGATCGGGGCCCAGATGGCCGACGACGCTGTCCTCCTCGGCGGTCGGCAGCAGGTCGAGCACCGGCAGCCGGTAGCCGACCGCCACCCGGGCCGGCGTCTCCAGCACGGCGCGGACCTGGTGGAGCGGGCCGCCGCGCCACCGCTCGCCCGGCGCGTACAGATGCCAGGAGCCGTCCATGCGCAGATGGGAGTGGAGCGTCAGACCGCCGTCGAACCGGGTCATCAGGTGCTTGCCGCGGGGCACCACCTCGGTGACGCGACGGTCCACGAGGTCGGTGGTGGCGAGCTGCGGGACACGCAGGTCGGCGCGGACGAGGGCCTGGCCCGCCAGGGCCTCGTCGAGCCGGCGCGCGGTCAGCCAGACCGTGTCTCCTTCGGGCACCTCCCCATCATGCCCGCAGTCGCAGGCCGCGCGGTGTGGCGTGGAAGCCGGCGGTCTCCAGGGCGCGGCCCAGCGGTGACGTGAGCGCCGACTCCCCGTTGGTGCGCTCGACGGTGAGCCGGCCGAGCGCGCCCTCCCGGACCGCCAGCGCGAGGGTGTCCGCGGCGGCCCGCAGCCGGTCCTCGTCATCGGGCCAGGCGAGCAGCGTCTTCCCGCCGCGTTCCACGTACAGGGCGAGCTCGCCGTCGACGAGGACCACCAGGGCGCCCGCCTTGCGGCCGGGCTTGTGGGTGACGCCCTCGGGCTGCGCCGGCCAGGGCAGGGCGGCGCCGTACGCGTTGGCGGGGTCGGCGGCGGCGAGGACGACGGCCCGCTGTCCGGTGCGGGTGCCCTCCTCGCGGTCGCGGGCGGTGTTGATCGCACGGAGCCGGTCCACCGCACCGTCCATCGCGAACTGCGCGGCGCCGAGCCCTTCGACGACGTAACCCCGCCGGGTCTGGCCGGTCTCCTCGAAGGCCGACAGCACCCGGTAGGCGGCGGAGAAGCCGCCCTCGACGCCTTCCGCGGCGACCGCCCCGCGCGTGACGACGCCATGGCGGTCCAGGAGGGTGTGGACCAGGGCGTGCGCCCGCAGCGTCGGATCCGATTCCGGGGAGGGGACGAGCGACCAGCGGCCCGCCGTCGTCGGAGGCCCGGTACGGGACGCGGTCGCCCGCGGCACCCGCCCGGAGAGGGAGCCGTAACGCCCCCGGGGGACCGAACGCGGTGCCCGGTGCGCGGTGGACCCGGCGGTGCGCCCCGAACCGAGCAGGGCGCGCAGCGGGGCCAGGGTGTCGTTGGTGAGCCGGCCGGACCAGGCCAGGTCCCAGACGGCGTCCGCCAGCTCGGGGTCGGAGGGGGCCTCGCCCGCGGCCCGCACCTGGTCGGCGATCTGCCGGAAGAACAGGCCGTAGCCACCGGAGAGGGCGCCGAGCACGGCTTGGTGCAGCGGGGAGAGTTCGAGCGGCTGGGCCTCCTTGAGCAGCAGCGGGGCGGTGTCGGCGAGATGGAGCGAGACCCAGCCGTCCTTGCCGGGCAGCGCCCCCGCGCCGGACCACAGGACTTCACCGGACGCCGTCAGCTCGTCCAGCATCGCCGGGGTGTAGCCGGAGACCCGGGACGGCAGGACGAGCTTCTCCAGGGCGGAGGCGGGCACCTCGGCGCCCTGCAACTGCTCGACGGCCCTGACCAGCCCGTCGATACCACGCAGGCTGTGGGTGCCGACGTGCTGCCACTGGGGGAGGAAGGTGGCCAGGGTGGCGGGCGGCACCGGTTCCACCTCGTGCCGCAGCGCGGCCAGCGAGCGGCGCCGCAGCCGCCGCAGCACCGCCGCGTCGCACCATTCGTGGCCCGCGCCGCCCGGCCGGAACTCGCCCTGGACGACGCGGCCGCCCGCGGCGAGGCGCTGCAGCTGGCCGTCGACCACGGCCGTGCCGAGACCGAAGCGCCGCGCGGCCTCGACGGAGGTGAACGGGCCGTGGGTGCGGGCGAACCGGGCGAGCAGATCGCCGAGCGGGTCCTTGACCGGCTCGGTGAAGGCCTCCGGGACGCCGACGGGCAGCGCCGTGCCCAGCGCGTCCCGCAGCCGCCCGGCGTCCTCGACCGCCGCCCAGTGCTCGTCGCCGGCGATCCGGACCCGGATCGCGCGGCGCGCGGACTCCAGGCCGGCCGCCCAGCCCGGCTCCGCGCCGCGCGCCGCCAACTCGGCCTCGGTGAGCGGCCCGAGGAGCCGCAGCAGGTCGGCGACGCCTTCGGCGTCCTTGACCCGGCGGTCCTCCGACAGCCACTGCAGCTCCTGCTCCAGCTCGGCCAGGACATCGGCGTCCAGCAGCTCGCGCAGCTCGGCCTGGCCCAGCAGCTCGGCCAGCAGCCGGGAGTCCAGCGAGAGGGCGGCGGCGCGTCGCTCGGCGAGCGGCGAGTCCCCCTCGTAGAGGAACTGGGCGACGTAACCGAACAGGAGCGAGCGGGCGAAGGGGGAGGGCTCAGGCGTGGTGACCTCGACCAACCGCACCCGGCGCGCCTCGATGTCACCCATCAGCTCGACGAGACCGGGCACGTCGAAGACATCCTGCAGGCACTCGCGGACCGCTTCGAGGACGATCGGGAAGGAGCCGAAGTCCGAGGCCACCTGGAGGAGCTGGGCGGCGCGCTGGCGCTGCTGCCACAGCGGGGTGCGCTTGCCCGGGGAGCGGCGGGGCAGCAGCAGGGCGCGGGCCGCGCACTCGCGGAACCGGGAGGCGAACAGGGCGGAGCCGCCGACCTGGTCGGTGACCAGCTGCTCGACCTCGCCCTTGTCGAAGGCGACATCCGAGGCGCCGACCGGCGACTGGTCGTTGTCGAACTCCGTGCCCTGCCGGAGCGGTTCTGTGGCGTTGTGGTTGTCGAGTAGATCGAGACCCATCAGGTCGGCGTCCGGCAGCCGCAGCACGATGCCATCGTCGGCGTGCATCACCTGGGCGTCCAGCCCGTACCGCTCCAGAAGGCGGGCGCCCAGCGCCAGCGCCCAGGGTGCGTGCACCTGCGCGCCGAAGGGGGAGTGGACCACCACCCGCCAGTCGCCCAGTTCGTCACGGAAGCGCTCCACGACGATGGTCCGGTCGTCGGGGATGTGGCCGCAGGCCTGCCGCTGCTCCGACAGGTAGGCGAGCACGTTGTCCGTCGCCCAGGTGTCGAGCCCGGCCGCGGCCAGCCGTTCGCGGGCCTCCTCGGGACCCAGCCGCCCGACCTCGCGGACGAACGCGCCCACCGCCCGGCCGAGCTCCAGCGGGCGGCCCAGCTGGTCGCCCTTCCAGAAGGGCAGCCGGCCCGGGACGCCGGGCGCGGGCGAGACGAGCACCCGGTCGCGGGTGATGTCCTCGATCCGCCACGAGGTGGTGCCCAGCGTGAAGACATCGCCGACCCGCGACTCGTAGACCATCTCCTCGTCCAGCTCGCCGACCCGGCCCCCGCCCTTCTTCGGGTCGGAGCCGGCCAGGAAGACGCCGAACAGCCCGCGGTCCGGGATGGTGCCGCCGGAGGTCACGGCCAGCCGCTGCGCTCCGGGGCGCCCGGCGACCGTGTTCGCCACCCGGTCCCAGACGATGCGCGGCCGCAGCTCCGCGAAGGCGTCGGAGGGATAGCGGCCGCCCAGCATGTCGAGCACCGCCGTGTACGCAGAGTGCGGGAGCGCCGCGAAGGGCGCCGCCCGGCGCACCAGGGCCAGCAGTTCGTCCACGTCCCAGGTGTCGAGCGCGGTCATGGCCACGATCTGCTGCGCGAGGACGTCCAGCGGATTCGTCGGCACGCGCAGGGACTCGATGGAGCCGGTCCGCATCCGCTCGGTGACGACCGCCGCCTGCACCAGGTCACCGCGGTACTTGGGGAAGACCACCCCCGTGGAGACGGCACCCACCTGGTGCCCTGCCCGGCCGACGCGCTGCAGCCCCGAGGCGACCGACGGTGGCGACTCCACCTGGATGACGAGATCGACCGCGCCCATGTCGATGCCCAGTTCCAGACTGGACGTCGCGACCACGGCGGGCAGCCGCCCGGCCTTGAGGTCCTCCTCGACGAGCGCCCGCTGCTCCTTGGAGACCGACCCGTGGTGCGCGCGGGCCATCAGGGGCGGCGCGCCCTGCGCGGCGCCCGACTGGGCCATGATCTCGGCGGGCGGCGAGGTGTCGGGCAGCGGTTCGCCGGTGGCCCGCTCGTAGGCGATCTCGTTGAGTCGGTTGCACAGCCGCTCGGCGAGCCGGCGGGAGTTGGCGAACACGATCGTCGAGCGGTGCGCCTGCACCAGATCGGCGATCCGCTCCTCGACATGCGGCCAGATCGACGCCCGCTGATCCGCTCCCGCCGCGGGCCCGCTGTGGTCCGCGACGGGGGAGCCGCCCAGCTCGCCCAGGTCCTCGACGGGCACGACCACCGACAGGTCGAACTTCTTCTGCGACGCCGGCTGGACGATCGTCACCTTGCGCTGCGGCGACAGATAGCGGGCGATCTCCTCGACCGGCCGGACCGTCGCCGACAGCCCGATCCGCCGCGCGGGCCGGTCGAGCAGCTCGTCCAGCCGCTCCAGCGACAGGGCCAGATGCGCCCCGCGCTTCGTGCCCGCGACGGCGTGCACCTCGTCCAGAATCACCGTCTCCACGCCGCGCAGCGCCTCACGGGCGGCGGAGGTGAGCATCAGGAAGAGCGATTCGGGGGTGGTGATCAGGATGTCCGGCGGGCGCGTGACCAGGGTGCGGCGTTCGGCGGCGGGCGTGTCCCCGGAGCGGATCCCGACCCGCACCTCCGGCTCGGGCAGGCCGAGCCGGACGGACTCCTGGCGCAGCCCCGTGAGCGGGCTGCGCAGGTTGCGCTCCACGTCGACCGCGAGAGCCTTGAGCGGGGACACATACAGCACCCGGCAGCGCCGCTGGGTCTCGGCGGGCGGCGGGACGCTCGCCAGCCGGTCCAGGGCTGCCAGGAAGGCGGCCAGCGTCTTGCCGGAGCCGGTCGGCGCGACCACCAGGACGTCGGAACCCTCACCGATCGCCCGCCAGGCTCCGGCCTGGGCGGCGGTGGGCGCGCTGAAGGCTCCCCTGAACCACGCGCGGGTGGCGGGGGAGAACGCTTCCAGGGCGGCGGCCGGATCCTCCTGCGGTTCCGGCTTTCCCTGACTGGTCCGTCGCGACATGTCCTCCATCCTGCCCCGCCCCACTGACAACGGCCCGGGACATGGGCCGGGACGTGGGCCGGGACGTGGGCGGGCACCGGCCGCGGGGCTTCCGGCCCGGCGGCAGAATGGGCATATGGCACGGCGCGAGAAGGCACCTGAGCAGGCACCTGAACAGGCACGGCACTGGCAGCATCCGCAGCTGCCCGGCGTGGACCTGCTGCGCGCGCGGTACGTCAGCCACACGTTCTCCCGGCACTCCCACGACGGATATGTGATCGCGGCGGTCACCGGAGGCGTCGAGGGCATCGGCATGCCCGGCGGCGACCTGCGCGCGGGCGCCGGCGGGGTCGTCCTCATCAACCCCGAGACCCCGCACTCCGCGTACGCGGGGACCGAGGACGGCTGGAGCTACCGGGTCCTGTATCCGAGCCTCGACGTGGTGGCGGCCGTCGCCGCCGAGACGACGGCCGGTCGGCACGGCACCCCGGCGTTCACCGACACCGTCCTCGACGACCCCGACTGCGCCCGGCTGATCGCGGACATCCACGCCGCCGCAGAACACGACAACGCGCTCGCGGCCGACACCCTGCTGCGCGTCGCCGTCGCCCGGCTGCTGCGCCGTTACGGCGCCGACCCGATCGCGCCCGGTGCGCTGCCCTCAGCCGGCGCGCTCACCGCCGGGCGGGCCAGGGAGCTGCTCGTCGAGCGGATCGCGTGCCCGCCGACGCTGGACCAGCTGGCCGCGGAGCTCGGCACCAAGCCGTTCGCGCTGCTGCGCGCGTTCAAGAGCGTCTACGGGCTGCCGCCGCACGCCTGGCTGACCAGCGAGCGGGTGCGGGCGGCCCGCCGGATGCTCGACACCGGGACCACGCCCGCCGAGGCGGCGCTCGCGGTGGGGTTTACCGACCAACCGCATCTGAACCGGCACTTCACGCGCATCGTGGGCGTACCCCCTGGTGCCTACCGTCGCGAACGCGCAAGAACGTACAAGACAGGTGAGGACTTCGCTCCATAACGTTCGATGAGTGACACGAGCAGCGGGCATACACAGTGACAGCGGTGGACCGGGCGGCACGGAGGACGTGGCGCCGGCGGTTTCGGTTCTGGCTGTTTCAGGGCCGACGGAACCGTTGGAGTCGGAGTCCTCCGAGCCCTCACGGTCCTCGGAGCCGTTGGGGTCCTCTGAGCCCTCGGGGTCCTCGGAGACGAGGCCCCCGTCCGCCGTGGTCCGTGACGCACTCGGCGTCGGCGTCGCCGTGGGCCTGTCCGGGTTCGCCTTCGGCGTGACCTCGGCCGGGGCCGGACTGACCGTCGCTCAGACCTGCGCCCTCTCCCTGCTGGTCTTCAGCGGCGCCTCGCAGTTCGCCCTGGTCGGCGCGCTGGGCGCGGGCGGCAGCCCGTTCGCGGCGGCCGCCGGGGCGTTCTTCCTCGGCGCGCGCAACGCGTTCTACGGGCTGCGGCTGTCCCAGCTGCTGCGCTTCCCCCGGGCGCTACGCCCCTTCGCCGCGCAATGGGTGATCGACGAGACCTCCGCCGTGACCCTGGCGCAGCCCGACCGGCGCAGCGCGCGGCTCGGCTTCACCGTCACCGGCGCCACCATCTACCTGCTGTGGAACCTGACCACGCTCCTGGGCGCGCTCGGCGCCTCCGCGCTGGGCGACCCGGCCGGCTGGGGGCTGGACGCGGCGGGCCCCGCCGTCTTCCTGGCACTGCTCGCTCCCATGCTGAAGGGCCGCCGCGAGCGCACGGTGGCCGGGCTGGCCGTCGTCCTCGCCCTCGTCTGCCTGCCGCTGCTGCCCGCCGGGGTGCCGGTGCTCGTCTCGGCACTCGCCGCACCGATCGTCCTGCTCGCCACACGCCGCGGCACGGCACGCACGGACGCCGCCGACGTCACGAGCCTCACCAACGCCGCAAACGCCGCACACAGGACGGAGAAGGACCGATGACCACCTGGATCGCGATCGGCGTGACCGCCTTCGGCTGCTACGCGGTGAAACTGCTCGGGCTCTCCGTACCGGCCGGAATTCTGGAGCGGCCGCTGGTGAAGCGGCTCGCCGCGCTCGTCCCGCTCGCCCTGCTGGCCGCTCTCACCGCGCTGCAGACGTTCAGCACCAGCGAACTGAAACTCGTCGTCGACGCCCGCGCGGCCGGGCTCGCCGCGGCGGCGGTGGCGCTGCTGCTGCGCGCGCCGTTCCTCGTCGTCATCGCCTCTGCGGTCCTGGTGACCGCCGCCGTACGGGCCCTGACCGGCTAGCCGACCGTCCCAGGGTTGGATCGGACGGCTCAGGCCGGTCGGTCGGTTCGGGCGGCTCCGATGGGGCGGCCGTGGGCGCGCAGCGTCCGCAGGGCTTCGATGGTGATGATCGGCCGCCACTCCAGCCGGGTACCCGGCGCCCACGCGCGCCAGCGCATCGGCCAGCCGCCGTCCTCGTCCTGCTCCGCCGCCAGGAAGTCCAGCGACCGTTCCAGCTCCGCGTCGGTGAACCACTGCCGGGCCAGCGAATCCGGGCCGCGCGCGTAGTCGTGCGCGAAGTGGTACTCGCCCGGCGCGTACCCGGCGGGCAGCGGATACCGGTCCGCGCGGTCCGGATCCAGCACCACCAGCTGCTGCTCGCGCACCGACTTTCCCAGCCGGTGCGCCGCGTCCCGTGCCCGCGCCCGGTCCGGGACGGAGTCGAGGAACGCGATCGCCGCCAGGACCTCGTACGGATGGGTCGAGTCCAGTGCCTCGATCGCCGCCCAGCAGAAGTCCGTGGCCCGGAACAGCCACGCGTGCCACACACCATTGCTGTGCAGCGTCCCCACCACCGGACCCGTCGCGAGCAGATCGCCCTTCGGCGCGTCGACCACCGGGATCCACGGTGCCGCCGGATAGCCCCGCAACGACGGATGCACCGCGGGCAGTGCCCCCTCCGCCGTCGACACCTCCGTCAGGTACCGGCACACCCGCTCCGCCCGCTGGCCCCCGCACCGCCCGATCTCGTCGAGCACGCGCAACGCGTGCGCCGTGGGCAACGGCTGGCTGACGGGCCCGCGCAGATCCGGCTCCAAGGCGTGCCCGAAGCCGCCGTCGTCATTGCGGTACGCGTTCAGCGAGGTCTCGACCGCCACGGCCGCCACGTCGGAGCCGTCGAGAAAGTGGTACGCGAACCTGCGCTGCTCTAGCACGCGCGCGGTCAGCCACACGAAGTGCTCGGCGCGCGCGAGGGGAGTTCCTGACATGCCCGCACAGTAGGGCGCCTTCCCCGCACTGGATACGCCTGTCACAAGGGAGCACCCGGCCGTGCGACTCCAAGCCCCCATGTGCGGGATCCGGCCGCCCCGAAGTTGACGCGCGCGGCACCCGGGTTCCCGGCCGGCGCGGGTTCGCGGGGTCCGTCGGGACGGCGGCTCAGGCCTGCCGGGGTTCCTGGTGCGGTCCGGGTGCAGGCGCCGGCGCCGGGGCTTGCGCGGGCGGCTTTCCGGGCCAGGGAGGCAGCAGTTCGGTGGTGACAAAGGCGACGACGGCCGCCAGGATCACCACGGGCGTCATGGCGGAGCTGCCGAGCAGAAGGACCACGAGCACCACACTGCTGACCGGCAGCCGCAGGGCACTGGCCGCCGCGGCCGCCATCCCCGCCGCCATCCCCGGGACGATCCCCAGGCCGGGAAGGGGCCCGAGCAGCACGCCCACGGCGGCTCCCAGGAAGAGCGCGGGGAAGACCGGGCCGCCTCGCAGGCTGCCCAGGCAGAGCGCGTAGGCGACGCCCTTGAAGAGCAGGACGGCGAGGAGCGCACCGATACCCCAGACATGGGGGTCGCCGGCCATCTGGCCCAGCGTCGCCTGGCCGGACGAGGCGACGTCCTCTGGTGAGCGATCGGTGATCAGCGCGTAGAGGGCGGCGCAGGCGGCGGCACCCAGCGCGCAGAGCACGGTCCTGGGGAACGTCCGTGCCGAGACGAACGCCGCGACCAGCCGGCCCCCGGACAGCGCCAGGTGCACGGCGGCAGCGATGGCCACGCCCATCAGCAGCGACCAGACGACGTCCGGTGCGTCCAGGCGCGGGAACGGCATGGGCAGTTGCAGCGCCAGGCTGCCGGTCTGCAACCCGGTCCACCGTCCGAAGCCGGTGAACACCAGCGCCCCCACCCCGCTGGACAGCAGGGCGGGAAGCATGACGGCGAACAGCTGCGGCCCGCCGACTCCCGCCACCTCGATGAGCAGCACGGCCGCGATCAGCGGGTTGCCGAAGATCGCCGCGATGGCCGCGGCGGCGCCGGCGGCGCCCAGGAGCGCCGTGCTCTGCGGTGTCGCCGCGGCCCGGACGAGGTTCCTGAGGAGCAGGGCCAGGCCGCTGCCGAGGGCGATCAGCGGCGCCTCGGGTCCCAGCACCGCGCCGAACGGCAGGCCGGCCGCCGCGGCGAGCAGCACACCGGGGAGAGCGGTGGTCGAAGCGCCTCCGACGTGCAGGCCGGAGGCGGGGACATGGCCGCCGGCGCCGGGCAGATGCGTGGCGATGAGGCCGACACAGACACCGGCGATCACGAAGAGGGGCAGCGGCCACCACCACGGAGGGGTGTCCCAGCCCCAGGCGTGCGGAATGTCCGCCCACAGAACGTGTTCCAACTGGTGCATCCCGACGAGGAACCAGAACGCGGCGAGGGACACCGGCACGCCGATGAGGGCACAGAAGACGAGCGCCTTGCGGTAGCCGGGGGACAGCAACAGGTCCCGCAGCCGGTCCGCCTCCGCCGGCTGCGTCCCGCCGTCTCCGGATACGGCCGGTCGGGGCTTCGGTTCCGTCATGGGCCGTCCTCCGGGAGTTCCGGCAGGGATTCCTGCGAGGCTGCTGATGCCGCATCTCGCCGCCGGAGACCGATCCGGACCGCGCCGAAGAGCACCTTCGCGATCAGACCCACCACGATCAGGTCGGCGACCATCTGCACCGTGGTCAGCACACGGCCGGCCTCGCTGACGGGCGCGATGTCCCCGAAGCCCACGGTCGCGAAGACCGTGACCGTGAAGTAGAGCGCGTCGGTCCGGCTCAGCGGCTCCGTGAACGACGACGGCTGGTCCCTGGCGACCAGGAAGTACGCCGAGGAGAACAGCAGTAGGAACAGTGGCACGGCGGTGGCCAGCGCCTCGACGGCGCGCAGCCCGGGATACGCCGCATGAGTGACGGCCCGGACCTGCCAGACGACCAGACAGCCGAAAACGACCAGGCCCAGGCAGAGCAGAGTGGCAGTCGTGGCGTCGAGTCCGCGGTCCAGAGGTGTCAGGTAGTACAGCCAGGTGAGCAGCGCGGCCGAGGCCGCCGAGCCGAGCAGACGTCCCACCAGAACCCGTCGGCGCTGCCGCGTGATGCGGCTGTCGCTCATCGCCTCTCCTCACCACGGGCCGCGGCGGCCCTGCGGCCATTGCAGCATTCGCGGCAGTGCCTCGCACCTCGCACTCCCCACCTCTCAGCCACTCGTGTCGCGGGATACTGGGCGCATGAAGTTGACGGTGTTCTGGGAGCGGATGCGGGCGCAGTTCGGGGAGGGGTACGCGGATTCGTTCGCCCGGGATCATGTGATGGCCGAGCTGGGCGGGCGGACGGTGTGGGAGGCACTGGACTCGGGGTGGGAGGCCAAGGACGTGTGGCGGGCGGTCTGTACGGCGATGGATGTGCCGGTCGGACGGCGCTGAGCCCGCGGAGGGTTGGTCCCGGACTTTCCGCCCCGCGCGTCCAGACTGGGGTTCGTGTCCGGAACCGGCGAAAGCACCGTGCAGGAGGAGCCCCGGGCTCCGCGTGCGCGGATGCCGCGGTGGCTGCCGCGGGCGATGGCGCTCGCGCTGGCGCTGTTGGGCTGCTTCCAACTGGCCGGCTGGGCGTTCCACCAGCTGACCGGGTTGCTGGTCAACATCCTGATCGCGTTCTTCGGCGCGCTGGCCATCGAGCCGGCGGTGGACTGGATGGCGGCACGCGGCATGCGGCGCGGGATCGCCACGGGGGTGGTCCTGCTGGGGGCGTGCCTCTCGGTCGCGGCCTTCGTGGTGGCGCTCGGTTCGCTGCTCGTGGACCAGATCACGACGATCGTCGACAACTTCCCGCAGTACGTGAACGACGTCGTGGTGTGGCTCAACACCAACTTCCACACGACGTTGGACGTCGGGAAGCTGCAGGAGAACGTTCTGCACTCCGACTGGGTCCGCACCTACCTGCAGAACAGCGCGGGCAATGTGTGGGGGCTGTCGGCCACGGTCATCGGGGGCGTCTTCCAGCTCTTCACCGTGGTGCTGTTCGCGTTCTACTTCGCCGCCGACGGGCCGCGGCTGCGCCGGACGCTGTGCTCGGTGCTGCCGCCGGCGCGGCAGGCGGAGGCGCTGCGGGCCTGGGAGATCGCGGTCGCCAAGACGGGTGGGTACATCTACTCGCGGGCGCTGATGGCCCTGGTGTCGGGTGTCGCGCACTACGTCCTGCTGCAGGTGCTCGGTGTGCCGTACGCCCCGGCGCTGGCGGTGTGGGTGGGGCTGGTGTCGCAGTTCGTGCCGACGGTCGGGACGTATCTCGCGGGCGCGCTGCCGATGCTGATCGCGTTCACGGAGGATCCGTGGGACGCGCTGTGGGTGCTGTGCTTCGTCGTGGTCTACCAGCAGTTCGAGAACTACGTGCTGCAGCCGCGGATCACGGCGAAGACCGTGGACATCCACCCTGCCGTCGCCTTCGGGTCGGTCGTCGCCGGCACCGCGCTGCTGGGGGTGGTCGGCGCGCTGGTCGCGATCCCGGCGACCGCGACGCTGCAGGGGTTTCTCGGGGCGTACGTGAAGCGGTACGAGGTGACGGACCCGAGGGCGCACGGGCCGCGGCGGCGGCCCTGGCTGCGGAGAAGGCGTCGCACCTGACGGGGGAGACAGCGCGCCGGAGGCCCAGCGTGTCGCTTGACACGCAATTCGAACATCCATTCTCATGGGTGGTCCGGGCAGGTTATCCGCGGAGGTTTTCCACAGCTCGGAGCGACGTCCAGGCGCATTGTCAGTGGCAGGGACTAGCGTCATGGACGTGAAGCGATCGACTCAAACATCCCGGGTGGAGCCCATGGCAGGTAACGACCGCGAGAAGGCGCTGGACGCCGCGCTCGCACAGATTGAACGGCAGTTCGGCAAGGGCGCGGTCATGCGCCTCGGCGACAAGCCGAACGACCCCATTGATGTCATCCCCACCGGGTCGACCGCACTGGACGTGGCCCTCGGCGTCGGCGGTCTGCCGCGCGGCCGTGTGGTGGAGGTCTACGGGCCGGAGTCCTCCGGCAAGACCACTCTGACGCTGCACGCGGTGGCCAACGCGCAGAAGGCCGGCGGCACGGTGGCGTTCGTCGACGCCGAGCACGCGCTGGACCCCGAGTACGCCAAGGCGCTCGGTGTCGACACGGACAACCTGCTGCTCTCCCAGCCGGACACCGGCGAGCAGGCGCTGGAGATCGTGGACATGCTGGTCCGCTCCGGCGCCATCGACCTCATCGTGATCGACTCCGTGGCCGCCCTCGTGCCGCGGGCCGAGATCGAGGGCGAGATGGGTGACTCTCACGTGGGTCTGCAGGCCCGGCTGATGAGCCAGGCGCTGCGCAAGATCACCGGTGCGCTGCACCAGTCCAACACCACGGCGATCTTCATCAACCAGCTCCGCGAGAAGATCGGTGTGATGTTCGGCTCGCCGGAGACCACGACCGGTGGCCGCGCGCTGAAGTTCTACGCCTCCGTGCGGCTCGACATCCGCCGTATCGAGACGCTCAAGGACGGTACGGACGCGGTCGGCAACAGGACCCGCGTCAAGGTCGTCAAGAACAAGGTCGCGCCGCCCTTCAAGCAGGCGGAGTTCGACATTCTCTACGGCCACGGCATCAGCAAGGAGGGCGGCCTGATCGACATGGGTGTCGAGCACGGTTTCGTCCGCAAGGCAGGCGCCTGGTACACGTACGAGGGCGACCAGCTCGGCCAGGGCAAGGAGAATGCCCGTAACTTCCTCAAGGACAACCCGGACCTCGCCGACGAGATCGAGAAGAAGATCAAGGACAAGCTCGGCATCGGTGTCCGGACCGTAGCCCCCGGCGTGGAGCCGGGTGCGGACGCGGCGGGTCCGGCGGCCGATCCGGCCAAGGCCGAGGTCCCGGCGCCCAAGACGGTGAAGGCGACCAAGGCCACCGCGGCCAAGGCCTGAGGCCATGGCGAGTCGGCACCCCGATCGCGGCGGCTCTTCCGAGTCGAGGGCCTCGAAAGAGCCGCCGCTCAGCCCGGAGGAGCAGGCGCGGGCGTTGTGCCTGCGCCTGCTCACCGGGAACCCCCGCACGCGCAAGCAGCTCGCCGACGCGATGCGCAAGCGGGAGATCCCGGACGATGTGGCGGAGCAGCTGCTGGAGCGGTTCCAGGAAGCCGGCCTGATCGACGACCAGGCGTTCGCCAACGCCTGGGTGGAGTCCCGGCACCGCGGGCGGGGCCTGGCCCGCCGGGCGCTGGCGAGGGAGCTCCAGACCCGCGGGGTGGACGCGGAGCTGGTCACCGAGGCGGTGGGCCAGCTCGACTCCGACCAGGAGGAGGAGCGGGCCCGCGAGCTGGTGGACCGCAAGCTGCGGACCACCCGCGGGCTGGAACGTGACAAGCGGCTTCGCCGTCTCGCGGGAATGCTCGCCCGCAAGGGCTACCCGGAGGGCCTCGCCCTCCGGGTGGTCCGAAGGGCCCTGGAGGAAGAGGGCGAGGCGGAGCCGGATGTCCTGGAGTACCACCCGCTCGGATGACGTCTCCCCGTCCGGGACAACATCCCTGGCCGACACGGAATCCCCGGCCTGGGGGCACCTCCCAGCGGTAGCTGGCGGGGAGCCCGGCCGCTCGGGCCGGGAACGGCCGGCCGTCAGATATGGCCTAGGGCGTCCGGCCGCTGACCGGCTCGTCCTGCGGTGCCGTCCGGTGCGGGGGGCCGCCGCGGGCCAGGTCCGCGTAGGAGTACAGCTCGGCGGGGCGGCAGCCGACCATGACCGTCACGAGATGGCCGTCCGGGCGGATCAGCAGCACGCTGTGTGCCGTCGCACCGGGGTAGCTCTCGGTGACCAGCAGTTCGGCGCTCATCGGCAGTGCGGCGACCGCCGACGCCAGCCGCGGCATCAGACCGGCCGTCAGCCAGTGCCGGCTGTCCCACACGCCGGTGCCCGGGGCGATCAGCATCACCAGCAGGTTCTGGCCCAGCCGGTCCCGCAGCCGGCCGACGGTGCCGTCGAGCGCCGTCACCGGCACATCGACGACCAGTCCGCCCGGGGGAGTGGCGCAGGTGGCGACCAGCGGTGACCCTGCGGTCCTGCCGCCGCCACTGCCGCCCCCGCCCGGCCGCGGCGCGGGCAGGGCGAGCGGCGACCGGCCGTAGACCGGAGGGGACGCGGCGGGTCCCCGGCCGAGGTGGCTGTCGGTCAGCAGCTCGGCGTGCCCGCGGGCGGATCCCGAGAGCAGCGAGTGGCGTACCGCGTTCCAGGTACCGCCGGCGCGTACCAGCGGCAGTGCCTGGTCGGTGGCGCGCAGCCGGGCCCCGACCGCCTCGCGGCGCTCGGCCTGGTAGCTGTCGAGCAGGGTGTCGGACGCGCCGTCGTGCCAGGCCAGCGCGAGCTTCCAGGAGAGGTTCTCGGCGTCCCGCAGACCCTCCTCCACGCTCTGGGCGCCCAGGGCGCCCATCAGGTGGGCGGCGTCGCCGGCGAGGAACGTCCGGCCCACCCGCCAGCGGCGGGCGAGCCGCTGGTGCACCGGATACTCGGCCGAGCCGACGAGTTCGTACGGTACGACGCTGCCGCACCACGTCGTCAGGATGGAGCGGATCCGGGTCACCAGCTCGTCGGCGGTCAGCAGTTCGCCCCGGGCGGGCAGCAGCCAGTCGAACCGCCACAGGCCGTCCGGCAGCGGACGGGCCGTCACCTCCTGGCCGGTGCCGGCGCCGGGGGGATCGCGGTGCAGCAGGGCCACACCGGGTTCCGGGAGGGAGACGTGCAGCGCTGCGACGAGGTGCCGGTCGACGGCGGTCTTCCCGGGGAAGCGCACCGCGAGCAGCTTGCGGACCGTCGAGCGCGGTCCGTCGCAGCCCACCAGATAACTGCCGCGCCACCAGGTGCGGTCGGCGCCCCGGGTGTGCACGGTGACGCCGGTGGCGTCCTCGTCGACCGCGTCGACGCGGGAGCCGGTCACGATCCGCACGAGGCCGTGGCCGTGCAGGGCCTCACGCAGGCCCCGTTCCAGCCGGTGCTGGGAGATGTGCACCGGGGACGGTGCGGCGGCGGGTTCGACGGGTTCGCCGTCGGACGCGGAGCCGAAGTCGACGCGCAGCAGCTCCTGCCGCCGGCGCAGCGTGCGCCACCCCTTCCAGGTGGTGCCGTCCCGGTACACCTGTGGATAGCCGAGCCGTTCCAGCAGGGCGGCGGTATCGGCGCCCAGGACGGTGGTGCGTGGATGGCGCAGGTCGTCACGGGCGTCGGCCGGCCCCTCGGCTTCGTCGAGGACGATGGTCGGGACACCGCGTTTGGCCAGAGCGAGCGCGAGGGCGAGGCCCACGGGGCCCGCCCCGGCGACGATCACCGGGTCCACAGGGCGGTCCCCGGAAGATGTGCAGTCACGATACGTATGCAATCCACTGCGAGTGCGTGCGTCAAGTGACGGCGGAACGTCGGCGCGGTGCGAACGGACACACCGTCACTCCGCGGGCCGACGTACCGTCACTTCCGTTACCGACGCACCGTCAATTCCGGCGCGGACGACGGCGCATCCGCGCCGCCGTCACTCCGCGGTGGCGACCAGTGCCTCGGCCTCCGGGGCGGCCGGCGGCGCACCCTTCGGGCTGCGGCGGGCGCGCTTCTCGACCCAGGTGGCGATGCCGGAGAGCACCATGCACATCGCGATGTAGATCGCGCCGATGACGAGCAGCACCTGGAAGTACGGATAGTTGCCGGGGGTCGGGGTGTTGCCCGCCAGGATCCGGCCGACGTACAGCAGTTCGGTGTAGGCGATGAGGTAGCCGAGCGAGGTGTCCTTCAGGGTCACCACGAGCTGGCTGATGATGCTGGGCAGCATGGCCCGTACGGCCTGCGGGACCAGGATGGTCAGCATGACCTGGGTCTTGCGCATGCCCAGCGCGTAGGCGGCCTCGCTCTGGCCCTTGGGCACGGAGTTGATACCGGCCCGGAAGATCTCCGCCTGCACCGAGCCGTTGTAGAGCGTCAGACCGATGACCAGCGCCCAGAAGGGCTCGAAGACGGTCGCCCACAGCAGGTAGATCATGATGATCAGCGGCAGCGCCCGGAAGAACTCCACCGCCGCGGAGGCGATGATCCGGACCGGTTCGTGGTCCGAGAGCCGGCCGGCGGCGAACACGGTGGCCAGCAGGAGCGAGAAGACCGCCGCGAGGACGAACGCCTTGAGGGTGGCGACCACGCCGTCCGTGATCTGCTGCTGGACCCCCGCGTACTGGAACAGGTCCCACATGTACGACTTGAACTCGCCCTTGGAGTTGAGCCGCATGACGAGGAAGGCCAGCAACCCGGCCAGCGCCAGACTGCCGACAACCGTGTAGATCCGGTTGCGCATCCTGGTCCTGGGTCCAGGGGCGTCGTACAGGACACTCGCCGTCATCGGGCCACCGCCAGCCGGTTCTCGAGCAGCCGGAACAGGCCGCTGATCGCAAAGGTGATGATCAGGTACGCGAGGGCGATCCAGATGAAGATCACGGTGAGGTTCAGGCCCCTGTCGCTCAGGAGCTTCTGCGTGGAGAACAGCTCCGTGACGCTGAACGCACCGGCGATCGCCGAGTTCTTGGTCAGCGCGATCATGAGGCTGCCGACCGGCGCGATGACCGTACGGGCCGCCTGCGGAAGGATGATCAGCCGCAGGATCTGGGAGAACGTCATTCCGATGCTGCGCGCGGCCTCGGCCTGCCCGAGCGGCACGGTGTTGACACCGGAGCGCACCGCCTCGCAGATGAACGCCGAGGTGTAGAAGCCCAGTGCGAGCACCGCCAGCTGGTACGAGGTGAGCCCGGTGGTGAGGACCTCGGGCACGATGAAGGTGGCCACGAGGAACAGCAGGGTCAGCGGGGTGTTGCGCAGCAGCGTCACCCACAGCGTGCCGAAGGCCCGCAGCGGCGGCACCGGCGAGACCCGGAACGCGGCTATGAGTACACCGAGCAGCAGGGCGAGCACCGCGCTGGCGCCGGTGAGTGTCAGCGTCCCGAAGAACCCCTGGCGGAACAGGGCGAAATTGTCGGTCAGGACGTGCAGGGCGTCGGTCAGGACGTTCATCGTGGCTCACCTCGCCGGTTCGCTGAGGTCTGGCAGGAAGGCATCGTCCAGGAAGGCATCGTCGGTCCAGGGCGTGCGGGGGGTACGACGGGTCGCGCCCCGGAGGGAAGCAGCATCGAGGTTGGCCTCACGAGGACGTCGCGGCCCACCGGCCGGACGCCGCGGCCGTCGAAACGACGGAGCCGCGGCGACCGGCCTGCGGGCCGGCGGATCAGTAGCGGTCGAGGGCCGGCGGCGCGGAGTACGGCGAGCCCGACAGGCCCAGCGTCGCGTCGTAGGCCTTCTTGTAGTCGCCGTTGTCCTGGTGCGCCTTCAGCGCGTCGCTGATCGCGTCGCGCAGCACCTTGTCGTCGTGGGCGAGGCCGATGCCGTACGGCTCCTGGGAGAACGTCTTGCCGACGACCTTGAACTTGCCGGGCGCCTGCGCCGCGTAACCCTTGAGGATCGCGTCATCGGTGGTGACCGCGTCGACCTGGCCGGTCTGGAGCTGCTGCACGCAGTCCGAGTACTTGCCGAGCGCGTTGACGACGGCTCCGTACTTCGGGTCCTTGATCCGCTCCAGCGGCGTGGAGCCGGTGATGCTGCAGACCTTCTTGCCCTTGAGGGTCTCCGGGCCGGTGATGTCGGTGTTGTTCTTCGACACCAGCAGGGACTGGCCGGCGAGGTAGTACGGGCCGGCGAAGGAGATGTCCTTCTTGCGGGCGTCGTTGATCGTGAAGGTGCCGACGTAGTAGTCCGCGTCGCCCTTCTTGATCGCCGGGACGCGCAGGCTGGAGTCGAAGGTCTTCCACTCGATCTTGTCGGGACCGAAGCCGAGGTCGGCGGCGACCATCTTGGCGATCTCGATGTCGAAGCCGTTGCGGTCGTTGGTGCCGGGCGGCTGGAAGCCCAGGAACGGCTGGTCGGACTTGACGCCGATGACCAGCTTGCCGCGCTGCTGGGCCTTCTTCAGTACGGCGGAGTCGAGCGTGACGCCCGTCTTCGGCGCGTACGTCGGCAGCTTGGGGGCGTCGGCGCCGGTGGTGGCCTTGGCGCCGGGCGCGGTCGGCGTGCCCTCCTTGCCGCCACAGGCGGTCGCGGTGGCGGTCAGCGCCAGGACGACGAGCCCGGCGGCGGCGGATTTACGGATATTCATGGGGACATCCCTTGCGTCGTCAGTACGTCGTCAGTCATCGGTCGGCTGTGGTGCGGAGCCGGCCGTGCGCAGCAGCGCCCGGTCGGCCGTCAGGCAACGTCAGTGGTGAAGGGTCTTCGTCAGTGGTGAAGGATCTTCGAGAGGAAGTCCTTGGCGCGGTCGCTGCGCGGATTGCTGAAGAACTGCTCCGGCGTCGCCTCTTCGACGATCCGTCCGTCGGCCATGAAGACGACCCGGTTGGCGGCGGAGCGGGCGAAGCCCATCTCGTGCGTGACGACGATCATCGTCATGCCGTCCCGGGCGAGCTGCTGCATGACTTCCAGCACCTCGTTGATCATCTCCGGGTCGAGCGCGGAGGTGGGCTCGTCGAAGAGCATGACCTTGGGGTTCATCGCCAGCGCGCGGGCGATCGCCACCCGCTGCTGCTGGCCGCCGGAGAGCTGCGCCGGGTACTTGTCCGCCTGGACACCCACGCCCACCCGGTCGAGCAGCTGGCGGGCCCGGTCCTCGGCGGCCCTCTTGTCGGTCTTGCGGACCTTGACCTGTCCCAGCATCACGTTCTGCAGAACGGTCTTGTGCGCGAAGAGATTGAACGACTGGAAGACCATGCCGACATCGGCACGCAGCCGGGCCAGTTCCCGGCCTTCCTGCGGAAGCGGCCTGCCGTCGACCGTGATGGAGCCCGAATCGATCGTCTCCAGCCGGTTGATGGTGCGGCACAGCGTGGACTTGCCGGACCCCGAAGGGCCGATGACGACCACGACCTCACCACGGGTGATCGTCAGGTCGATGTCCTGGAGCACGTGCAGGGCGCCGAAGTGCTTGTTGACGCCTCCCAGTACGACCAGGTCGTCGGTCGCCGGCACGGCGTCCTTGGTCACTGAGACTTTGGTCATCGGCCTGTGCTCCATCCTCGTCGGTCAGGCAGACCTTAGTGATGCATGATGACGAGCGTCATTACATCTGAGCTGAACTTGAGCATCACGATTCGGATACTCTCCGCCACCGGTGATGTGCCCTGTGTTGTGGTGCGTACCGGCTGGATAACAGTCCGCGGCAGGTACCGATGCCCCCTTGACGCGCCCCTCGCCGGTCGGTCTGTATTCCGGGTAGGTATCGGAAGCCGGCCGACGGCGGGCGTCCGACCTGTGACCGAACGATTGCCGATGTGGGAAAGGAGGGTGAACCGATGCGATTGCTGCTGGTGGAGGACGACGACCGGGTTGCCGCCGCACTGTCGGCCGTGCTCGCGAAGCACGGCTTCGACGTCACCCATGCCCGCAGCGGCGAGGAGGCGCTACGCGCGCTGCTGCCCGCCCAGGGCCCGTCCTACGGGTGCGTGCTGCTCGACCTCGGCCTGCCCGACCAGGACGGCTTCGAGGTGTGCAGCCGGATCCGCCGGCGTACCTCCACCCCCGTCATCATGGTCACCGCCCGCGCCGACGTGCGGTCCCGGATCCACGGCCTGAACCTCGGCGCCGACGACTACGTCGTCAAGCCGTACGACACCGGTGAGCTGCTCGCCCGCATCCACGCGGTCGGCCGGCGACCCCCGCTGCGGCCCGGCGCGGAGTCCGCCGCCGCACCCGCCTCCGCCGACGGAACCGGCGCCGGTGAGCGGCCGTCGTCCGGCAGTCTGCGGCTCGGCCCCGTCGACATCGAACTGCCCACCCGCCGCGTTAAGGTGAGCGGCGAGCCGATCGCGCTCACCCGCAAGGAGTTCGACCTGCTGGCCCTGCTCGCGCAGCGACCCGGAGTGGTCTTCCGCCGCGAGCAGATCATCAGCGAGGTGTGGCGCACCAGTTGGGAGGGGACGGGGCGCACCCTGGAGGTGCACGTCGCCTCGCTGCGCTCCAAGCTGCGGATGCCGTCCATGATCGAGACGGTACGCGGGGTCGGTTACCGGCTCGTCGTTCCCGCCGTCTGAGATCCAGGACCCGCCGTTGAGCTCGCGTCTTCTCCCTCTGCTGCTCGCGCTGATGGCGGGCGTCCTGCTGGCTCTGGGCTTTCCGCTGGCCGCGAGCATGGCAGCGGCGCAGCAGCAGCGCGTGGTCGTCGACCGCATCGACGACACCGCGCGCTTCGCGTCGCTCGCCCAGTTCGTCACCGCCCGTACCCCGCAGTCCGCGAGCGAGGTCGGCGACGACGAGCGGCTGCACGCGCTGCGCTCCGAACTCAGCCGGTACGAGGAGCTCTACGGCATCCGCGTCGGTGTCTTCTACCGCGACCGCACGGCGATGGGCGTGGCTCCCGACGACTGGGCGCTCCCCGAAGCGGGCGAGGCGTACGGCGCGTACAGCGCGGCGCTGGCCGGCCGCCGCAGCCACGACCCGGCACAGGTGTGGCCGTGGCAGCGCCGCACCCTGGCCGTCGCCTCGCCGATCATCCGCGACGGGGACGTCGTCGCCGTCGTCCTCACCGAATCGCCCACCGGGGCGCTGCGTTCACGCATCCTGCACGGCTGGCTGCTGCTCGGCGCCGGTGAGCTGGCGGCGATGGCCATCGCCGTGCTGTTCGCGTTCCGGCTCACCGGCTGGGTGCTGCGGCCGGTCGCGATCCTCGACCGCGTCACGCACGACATCGCCACCGGGCGGATGAAGTCCCGGGTCGCCGCGGCCGGCGGGCCGCCCGAACTGCGGCGGCTGTCCCGGTCGTTCAACGAGATGGCCGACAACGTCGAGCAGGTCCTCGAACAGCAGCGGGCCTTCGTCGCCGACGCCTCCCACCAGCTGCGCAACCCGCTGGCCGCGCTCATGCTGCGGATCGAACTGCTCGGCTTCGAACTCCCCGAGGGCAACCAGGAAGTGGCCTCCGTGCAGGACGAGGGCAAGCGGCTCGCCCAGGTCCTGGACGACCTGCTGGGGCTGGCGCTGGCGGAGCACACGGACGCGGACCTCGCCCTCATCGACATCGCCGCGCTCGTCGGCGAGCGGCTCGGCGCATGGCGGCCGGTGGGCGCGCGCGAAGGCGTCGCCCTGGAGTACGCGGGCAAGACCGCGGTCACCGGCTGGTCCGATCCGGTCGCGCTCTCCAGCGCGCTGGACGCCGTCATCGACAACGCGCTGAAGTTCACACCGCGCGGCGGACGGGTCCGGGTGCTGGTCGCGGGGGCGGGCGACGAGGTCACCGTCACCGTCTCCGACGGCGGGCCGGGCCTGACCGATGAGGAGCTCAGCCGTATCGGCGACCGCTTCTGGCGCAGCTCCCGGCACCAGAACATCGACGGCTCCGGGCTCGGCCTGTCCATCGCCCGCGTCCTGCTGACCCAGGGCGGCGGCCGGCTCTCCTTCGCGGCGAACGAGCCCACCGGCCTCGCGGTGACCCTCACGATCCCGCGCTCGGCGCCGTAGCCGCCGGCCGGGCAGAACCCCGCTCCACCGCGGGATCCCTCAAGGCAGGCCGCTAGCCGCACTCCGTCTGGTCGGGCGGCAGCTGGTCCGCGAGCTCCTTCGGGGCGAGCGGCTTGAGGTAGGTGTCGTACGAGGACTTCCAGTGGCCCGAGGAGATCTCGTCCCGTATGGCGTCGCACACCGCGCCGCGCAGCGCGGGCTCGCTCCGGCGCAGGCCCACGCCGTACTGCTCGCGGCCGAACGGAGCGCCGAGCAGCCGCAGTTCGGTCGGGTGCTGGGCCCGGTAGCCGGCCAGGATCACGTCGTCGGTGGAGACCGCGTCCACCGTGCCGGCCAGCAGGTCGGTGACGCACAACCCGTACGAGGCGCGCGGTTCCAGCACTATCCGCGGGTACTCGGTGCGCAGCCGCTCCTCCGGCGTGGAGCCCTGCACGGTGCAGACCTTGTGGCCGTCCAGGTCGGCGACGCCGTTCACGCCGGTCGACCGGGCCGGCACCAGGAAGTCCTGCCCGGCCACGTAGTACGGGCCGGCGAAGTCCACCGCCTCCTTGCGCTCCTGGGTGATCGAGTAGCTGGCCACTATCAGGTCGACCTGCCCGGTGCTGAGCCGGTACTCGCGGCTCTGGGTGTTCACCACCTCGAACCGCACCGTGTCGAACCCCAGGTGCTTGGCCACCGCCCGCGCGATGTCGATGTCGAATCCGCGGAAGCCGCCGGCGGCCTGCGCGGAACGCTCGCTGAGCCCCGGCTGGTCGCCCTTCACCCCGACCAGCAGGTAGCCGCGCTCCCGGGCCGCCCGCAGGGTCGCGGAGGCGTCGAGTGACGGGCCCGCGGACACGGTGAGCCGGTCCACGGCGAACCAGCCGGCCGTCACGAGCACCACCAGCGCCAGCGCGGCCGCAGGCCACGCGCGCGGGGCGCGCAGCCGGGCGGTGAGGCCGGTGAGGCCACGGGGCGGAACGGTCGCATCAGCAGTCGCATCAGCGGTCGCGTTCGCGGAACGAGATGAACCGGACGAGCCGGATGAGCCGGATGAGCCGGTCGAACCGGACGAGTCCGTCGAGCCGGTCGCGTGCGGCGGGCCCGGCGGTCCCGTGTCCGCGGCGCTCGTGACACGGGAACCGCCGGCCCACGGCAATTCCGGGACGGGCGTCTGGCCGTCCTCCGGGTAGAACGCCATCGGATGCTGCGGGGTCTCCTGCGCCACATGCTGCAGCAGCTGCTCGGCGCGCTGCGCCGTCAGCCGCGCCAGCGGGTCCTTCACCAGGAGGCCCTCGATCAGCGGCCGCAGCGGTCCGCAGTGCTGCATCGGCGGCGGCTCCTCCTCGCGCACCGCCTCCAGAACCTCGTACGGGGTCGGCCCGCGGAAGGGCGCGCGTCCCTCGACCGTCTCGTAGAGCGTCACCCCGAGCGACCACAGGTCGGCGGCGGGCGTCGCCTCGCTCGGCGACCGTCCGTGCGGGGTGCACAGCTCAGGTGCCAGGTAGCGCGGGGTGCCGACGAGTTCGTGCAGCCGGGTCACCTGGGCCGCGCCTTCGAACGTCGCGATGCCGAAGTCCATCAGCACCGCGCGCCCGTCCCGGCGGAACAGGATGTTGTGCGGCTTCACGTCCCGGTGCAGCACTCCCGCCGCGTGCACCGCCCGCAGCCCGCGCAGCACCTCGAGGCCGATCCTGGCCGTCTGCAGCGCGGCGAGCCGGCCGCGTTCCTGCAACTGGTCCGCGAGCGACCGCGGATTGACCTGCTCCATCACGATCCAGACCTGGCCGTCGGCCTCGATCACATCGTGCACCGCCACCACGTGCTCATGCCCGATCCGGGCGATGGCCCGCGCCTCGCGGCGTGCCCGCTCCACCCACTGGGCCTGTGTGTCGGGATCCACCGCGCCCGGGAACAGCAGTTCCTTCACCGCGACCTGGCGCCCCAGCCGGTTGTCGTACGCCTCCCACACCACGCCCATACCGCCACGGCCCAGCGGGCGCTGCAGCTCGTACCGGCCGTCGACAAGAGTGTGGGGCCCGCCGCCTGGTGTACCCCCGTTTCGCATGGGTAGAGATTAGGGCCTGTTCCCCTGCGTGCGATGAGCTGGCCTAGGGTTTTACGGATCGGTAGTACCGGCGGGCGCCTTCGTGCAGGGGGAGCGGGTCGGTGAAGACGGCGGTGCGCAGGTCCACCAGTTGGGCGGCGTGCACCTTGTTGCCGATCTCGTCGCGGCTGTCGATGACCGCGCGGGTGAGCCGTTCGACGAGTCCGGTGTCCGCCCGGTCGGTCGTCACGAGCAGGTTGGCGACGGCGATGGTCGTGACGGCCGTGCCGTGCTGCATCGTCGGATAGGCGTCCGCGGGCATCACCGCCTGCCGGTAGTAGCCCATCGGGTCGCCCTTGGCGTGCAGCTTGTCCACCAGGTCGCCGAGCTGGACGAGCTTGACGTTGCTCGACGCAGCCAGAGTGTTCACGGCGTTGGTCGGCAGGCCGCCGGACCAGAAGAACGCGTCCAGCTTGCCCGCCTTGAGCAGGCCGGGCGCCGTGTCGATGCCGACCGGCACCGCGGTGAGGTCCTTGGCCGGGTTGAGCCCGGCGGCGTCCAGCAGCCGGCGGGTTATGAGGTTGACGCCGGAAGCCGCCTGGCCCACCCCAACGCGCTTGCCGCGCAGGTCACGGGCGGAACTTATCGGCGAGTCCCGTGGGACTATCAGCTGCATGTAGTCGTCGTACAGCCGCGCGCAGGCGCGCAGGCTGTCCTTGCCGGGGCCCGTGTAGTCCGCCACCGCGTCGGCGGCGGCGATCGTGAAGTCGGCCCGCCCCGAGGCGACGCGTTGCACGTTGTCGACCGAGCCCTGCGACTGGACGAGGTTCACCGTCACACCGGGCAGCTGGTCCCGCAGATCGGACTTGAGCATCTTGCCGTACGTCTCGTACACGCCGGTGGCCACGCCGGTGGAGAAGGAGACCGGTTCGCGCGGATACGAGGGACCGCGGGACGGCAGCAGCCACCACAGCAGCAGCGCGAGTGCGGCGGCGGCCGCGAGGGCCGACTGCAGCGCGCGGCGTCTGCCGATGTGGGGGACGTTCATGGTCCGGATCCTGCCAGGCGGGCGCCGCCGTGGGTAGGGCAGGCTCCCGCGGGCGGGGCCCGAGGGGCGGGAGGGGCCGAGGGGGCCGGGCCGTCCGCGGCTCTCGGTACCCCCGCGCCCCCCGTACCCTGGTTGGGTGAGCGGTGAGGTGGCTGGTTTGAGGACATACGAGGTCCGCACCTACGGGTGCCAGATGAACGTGCACGATTCGGAACGGCTGTCCGGCCTCCTGGAGGGCGCGGGCTATGTCCGTGCGCCCAAGGGGGCCGACGGGGCGGACGTCGTCGTCTTCAACACCTGCGCGGTGCGGGAGAACGCCGACAACCGGCTCTACGGCAACCTCGGCCAGCTCGCCCCGCAGAAGGCGGCCCGGCCGGGCATGCAGATCGCGGTGGGCGGCTGTCTCGCCCAGAAGGACCGCGACACCATCGTGAAGCGGGCCCCCTGGGTCGACGTGGTCTTCGGCACCCACAACATCGGCCGGCTGCCGGTGCTGCTGGAGCGGGCCAGGATCGCCGAAGAGGCACAGGTCGAGATCGCCGAGTCGCTGGAGGCGTTCCCCTCGACGCTGCCCTCGCGTCGCGAGTCCGCCTACGCCGCGTGGGTCTCGGTCTCGGTGGGCTGCAACAACACCTGCACCTTCTGCATCGTGCCCGCGCTGCGCGGCAAGGAGGAGGACCGGCGGCCCGGCGACATCCTCGCCGAGGTGGAGGCCCTGGTCGCCGAGGGCGTCGTCGAGATCACCCTGCTCGGGCAGAACGTGAACGCGTACGGCTCGGGCATGGGCGACCGCGAGGCGTTCTCCAAGCTGCTGCGGGCTACCGGGCAGATCGAGGGGCTGGAGCGGGTGCGCTTCACCTCCCCGCACCCGCGTGACTTCACCGACGACGTGATCGCCGCGATGGCCGAGACGCCGAACGTGATGCACCAGCTGCACATGCCGCTGCAGTCCGGCTCCGACACCGTCCTCAAGGCGATGCGCAGGTCGTACCGGCAGGACCGTTACCTCGGCATCATCGAGAAGGTGCGCGCGGCCATGCCGGACGCCGCCATCTCCACCGACATCATCGTGGGCTTCCCGGGCGAGACCGAGGCGGACTTCGAGCAGACGATGCACGTGGTGCGCGAGGCGCGCTTCGCGCAGGCGTTCACCTTCCAGTACTCCAAGCGCCCCGGGACCCCGGCGGCCGACATGGACGGGCAGATCCCCAAGGAGGTCGTCCAGGAGCGCTACATGCGGCTGTCGGCGCTCCAGGAGGAGATTTCCTGGGAGGAGAACAAGACGCAGATCGGCCGCACGCTGGAGGTGCTGGTCGCCGAGGGCGAGGGCCGCAAGGACAAGGCCACGCACCGCCTGTCGGGCCGTGCGCCCGACAGCCGCCTGGTGCACTTCGAGAAGCCGGCCGGTGTCGAACCCCGCCCCGGCGACATGGCCACGGTGGAGATCACCTACGCCGCCCCGCACCACCTGCTCGCCGAGCGCCCCGCGCTCTCCGTGCGGCGCACCCGGGCCGGTGACGCGTGGGAGCAGCGCACCGCCGCGCCCAAGGCGCCGGCCGGCGTGATGCTGGGGCTGCCGACGATCGGCGCCCCGGCGCCGTCGCCCGTGGTGGAGAGCGGCTGCGGGCTCGGCTGACGGCAAGGGCGCCGCGCGTTCCGCCGGACCCGCGAGGACGTCGCGCGGTTCCGGCGAACCGGTGTCCACGGTCCGCCGGAACCGCGCAGTGCCCCGTTAGGCTGCGCTCATGCTCGTAGCCGCCGCAGTCTGCCCGTCCGCCCCGCTGCTCGTACCCGAGGTCGCGGCCGGTGCCGCGTTCGAACTGGACGCGCTGCGTGCCGCGTGCGCCGATGCCATCGGGGTGCTCGCGGCGTCCCGGCCGGACCGGCTGGTGGTGATCGGCCCGGCGGGGCAGCCCGACCGGGGACGGCACCACGAGGGCGCGCGCGGTTCCTTCCGGGAGTTCGGCGTGGACCTGGACGTAGTCCTCGGCACCGCACCCGAGACCCCGGCCGAGGACGCCGGCGCCGACCGCGCGCTGCCGCCCTCGCTGGCCGTCGCCGCCTGGCTGCTGCGCGGCTGGGCCGCGGCTCCGCTGGAGGGTCTGGGCGTGGGCGAGCCGCTCGAACAGGACCGCTGCGCCGCCACCGGCGCCATGATCGCGGCAGCGGCGGACCGGGTCGCGCTGCTGGTGATGGGCGACGGCAGCGCCTGCCGCACCCTCAAGGCGCCCGGCTATCTGGACGAGCGCGCGGAACCCTTCGACGCCTCGGTCGCCGCCGCACTGGCCGCCGCCGACACGAAGGCGCTGGCCGCGCTGGACGCGGAGCTGGCGGAGACACTCAAGGCCGCGGGTCGCGCCCCCTGGCAGGTCCTGGCGGGCGCCGCGCAGGACGCCGGCCTGGCCGGACAGCTGCTCTACGAGGACGCTCCGTACGGCGTCGGCTATTTCGTCGCCACGTGGACGTAGCCACCGCCCTGGCGTAGCCGCCCCCCTGGTTGCACGCGGCACCGACGGCACCGACGGCACCGACGACTCAGACGGCGGAAGGCCGCGGGGCCGAAGCACCCGCGGCCTTCCCGCGCGCAGAGCCACGGGGAGATCAGGCCGGAGTGTCCGGCCCGCTTCCCTCCTTGCCGCCCTTCAGATGGTCCAGGGCGCCCTTCGCCTTGTGCACACCCGTGTCGATCTTGTCCGTGTACTTGCCGTGGGTCTTGGAATCCACCGCGTGGGCGGCCTTCTCCAGCCCTGACTCGATCTTTTCTCCGCCCTGGTGTGCGAGGCCGCCCGCCTTCTCCTTGGCCAGGCCGAGTTTGTCCTTGATCGTGTCCATGAGGCTCATCGGGCACCTTCCCTCGAGACAGCTATGTGCGGGCGCCCTCACCGGCCTCGCTGTCGGCGGCGTCCGCTGTGGACTGCTGCTTGGGGATGCCGACGGGCTCCGCCGCAGCATCCGGCTCAGCGTCCTCGTCCGGCTCCGTCCGCTGCTCCGCCGCGGCGGGCTCCGCGACCACCTCGACGTCCTCCGGCTCCGCCGTCAGAGTGACGGCTTCCGCCGCCTCGGTTGACGGGTCGGCCGACTGACGTCGAAACCATCCGAAAACGCCCATTTCTACTCCAGACCATACTCGTGAGGTCGAAATTCCGCGTTGCCCGGGGCGCCTCGTTGCGCTGCTCGGGTCGGGCCGGTCCGTAGAACCCGGAATCCGGCCGGCGGAATCTCTCCAGAGGCAACGAGTCCGGCGGCGCTCCGTCACGTCCCTCGATCGTGAGGGGGCCCGGAGGTTTGGGAGACTGGACACGTGCTGCACACTCCCGGGGAGCGACCCCCCGTACTTCCGAGCAAAGATCTTGTCATCGCCGTCGTCGGCCCCACCGCGGCCGGCAAGTCCGATCTGGGCGTAGCCCTGGCCCAGGCCCTGAACGGTGAGGTCGTCAACGCCGACTCCATGCAGCTCTACCGGGGCATGGACATCGGCACCGCCAAGCTGACCACCGGCGAGCGCCACGGCGTGCCGCACCACCTGCTGGACATCTGGGACGTCACCGAGGCCGCGAGCGTCGCCGAGTACCAGCGCCTCGCCCGCGCCGAGATCGACCGGCTGCACGCGGCCGGGCGGACACCGGTGCTGGTCGGCGGCTCCGGGCTCTACGTCCGCGGCGCCATCGACGCGCTGGAGTTCCCCGGCACCGACGCCGCCGTCCGGTCCCGGCTGGAGGCGGAGCTCGCCGAGCAGGGATCCGCCGCGCTGCACGCCCGGCTCGCCGCCGTCGACCCCGAGGCGGGGCGTGCCATCCTGCCCAGCAACGGCCGGCGGATCGTCCGGGCGCTGGAGGTCGTGGAGATCACCGGCCGGCCGTTCACCGCCAACCTGCCGGGCCCCGACTCCATCTACGGCACCGTCCAGATCGGCGTCGACGTGCCGCGGCCCGAGCTCGACGAGCGCATCGCGCTGCGCGTCGACCGCATGTGGGACGCGGGACTGGTGGACGAGGTGCGGGCGCTGGAAGCGGTCGGCCTGCGGGAGGGGCGCACCGCCTCGCGGGCGCTGGGCTACCAGCAGGTACTCGCGGCGCTCGTGGGGGAGTGCACCGACGAGGAGGCGCGCGCCGAGACCGTACGGGCCACCAAGCGCTTCGCGCGCCGCCAGGACTCCTGGTTCCGTCGCGATCAGCGGGTGCACTGGCTCACCGCCCGTGGCCCGGAACTCACCGAACAGGCGCTGACGTTGGTCGCAGCTGCGGTTACAGCCTGATCACGTGATGGCATCGGGACGCCTCAGCGTGAGGAGACGGCCACGCGGCCGTGCCATCATCGAGCAACGAGTTACGGCGTCAGAGATTGGGGAGGGCGCGTGGCGATGGAAGCCGGTCCCCGAGACTCTTCACCCGACCGTCATGCCAGGGCCGAGGCCCAGCCCGGGACGGACGAGCTGCTCGACCCCGGGACGCTGATCGACCCGGAGACGATGATCGAACCGGAACTCGTTCCGGTGGAGCTGCGGCCGCAGCGGCGGCTGCGGATCTGGCAGCTCGCCCCGATCGTCGCCCTCGGTGTCGGCGGGTCCCTGATGTTCGCCTTCCCCCTCGCCTTCGAGTTCGGCGACGGCGGCGCGGTCGTGGCCATGCTCGGCCTGCTGCTGAGCTGCTGCTCCGCGGGGTGGGGCATCATGGCCGCCCGCCGGGTCGGCTACACCTGGCCCGGACTGCCCGCCCGTGGCTCCGGCCGCCGCGCGGACTGGCGCTTCATCGTCGCCTACACGCTGATCAGCGCCCTGCTGGCGTTCCTCGCCATCTGGCGCGTCGCCCGCCTGCGCTGACCCCGCCCGCGCTCGGTCGCGCCGCGGCGGTGGCCTTACGCTTGTCCCTGTGACCACCACGCAGCAGAGCCTTTCCTTCCTCAAGGGCCACGGCACCGAGAACGACTTCGTGATCGTCCCCGACACGGACGGGCGCATCGAGCTGTCCGCGGCGGCTGTCGCGCGGCTGTGCGACCGCCGGGCGGGCATCGGCGGCGACGGGCTGCTGCGGGTCGTGCGCTCCGCGGCCCATCCGGAGGCCGCCGGCATGGCCGGCGAGGCCGAGTGGTTCATGGACTACCGCAACAGCGACGGCAGCATCGCCGAGATGTGCGGCAACGGGGTCCGGGTCTTCGCCCGCTACCTGCAGCGCGCCGGCCTCGCCGTTGCCGGTGACCTGGCGGTGGCCACCCGCGCGGGCGTCCGCCGGGTGCACATCGCCAAGACGGACCCGGACGGCACCCTGGGCGAGATCACCGTCGGCATGGGCCGCGCCGCCCTGCCCGAGGGCGAGGTGGCCGTCGCCGTGGACGGACACAGCTGGCCCGCGCGCAACGTCAACATGGGCAATCCGCACGCCGTCGCCTTCGTCGACAGCCTGGACGACGCGGGAAACCTGTACGCCGCGCCCGCCGTCACGCCCGCCGCCGCGTACCCGACCGGCGTGAACGCGGAATTCGTCGTCGACCGCGGTGAGCGCCATGTGGCGATGCGCGTCCACGAGCGTGGCTCCGGTGAGACCCGCTCCTGCGGCACCGGCGCCTGCGCCGTCATGGTCGCCGCCGCCCGCCGCGACGGCGCCGACCCGGCCGTCACCGGACGCCCCGTCACCTACACCGTGGACGTGCCCGGCGGCCGTCTGGTGATCACCGAGGGCGTCGACGGCGAGATCGAGATGACCGGCCCGGCCGTGATCGTCGCCGAAGGGACCATCGACCCGGAGTGGCTGGCCGCGCCGAACGCCTGACTGCCCGCCACGGCCCGCGACAGCGTCGGGAATCGGAGTTCCGGGCCGCCTTTGCGAACGAGCCTTCCGTACTGACTTCCCGCACTTGTTCCCTCGAACGGGTGATGGCGATCACTCTCGACGAGAGCGCGGCTGCCGCACGTGGTGGGCTCGATAGCATCAAGCACCGGCGCGGCCCCCATTCTCCGTGGAGAGCGCCCGCCGCCGGTTGACGCTGCCGGAGGTGCCCGATGAGCGCGGACAACGCAGTGGATGCCGCCCCCGCCCCCGACGATGAGGGCCGCAGGCGCGGACTTCGCCGCATCGACCTGCGCCGACTCGGCCGCGCGGCACTGCTCGGCCCCGGTGGCCGGGAATGGGGCCTGCCCGCCGGTGGCCGGGGCCAACGCGTGCCGGATGCCATCGAGCACCTCGCCAAAGTGCACCGGCTGCGCCATCCCGAGGTCGGCGCGGCCGGTATCGAGACGCTGCGGCGCGCGTATCTGCTCGCCGAGTCCTCGCACCGCGGTCAGATGCGCAAGAGCGGCGAGCCGTACATCACGCATCCGCTCGCCGTGACGCTGATCCTGGCCGAACTCGGCGCGGAGACAACGACTCTGACGGCCTCTCTGCTGCACGACACCGTCGAGGACACGGAAGTGACGCTCGATCAGGTTCGGGAGGAGTTCGGGGAGGAGGTCTGCTACCTCGTCGACGGCGTCACCAAGCTCGAACGGGTCGACTACGGCGCGGCCGCCGAGCCCGAGACCTTCCGCAAGATGCTCGTCGCCACCGGCAGCGACGTACGCGTCATGTCGATCAAACTCGCCGACCGGCTGCACAACATGCGCACCCTCGGGGTGATGCGCCCCGACAAGCAGGCGCGGATCGCCAAGGTCACCCGGGACGTCCTCATCCCGCTCGCCGAACGGCTGGGCGTGCAGGCGCTCAAGAGCGAACTGGAGGACCTGGTCTTCGCCATCCTCCACCCCGAGGAGCACGCCCGGACCCGCGCGATGATCCTCGCCAACGCCGCCCGCCCGGACCCGCTGGCAGCCGTCGCCGACGCCGTGCGGGGCGTGCTGCGCGAGGCCGGGATCGCCGCCGAGGTCGCCATCCGGCCGCGGCACGCCGTCTCCGTCCACCGGGTGCTGCTCAAACGCCGCGCCGCCGAACTCGGCGGCTGCGAGTTCGGACGGCTGCTGGTGCTCGTCGCGGAGGACGCCGACTGCTACGCCGTCCTCGGTGAGTTGCACACCTGCTTCATCCCGGTGATCGCGGAGTTCAAGGACTTCATCGCGGCCCCCAAGTTCAACCTGTACCAGTCGCTGCACACCGCCGTCGCCGACGAGGAGGGCCGGATCGCCGAAGTCCTGGTCCGCACCCGGCAGATGCACCGCGTCGCCGAGGCCGGTGTCATCGCGCTGGGCAATCCGCACACCGTCGCCGAGCCCCCGCAGGCCGCCGACGGCGAACGCGTCGACCCCACCCAGCCCGGCTGGCTGTCGCGGCTGCTCGAATGGCAGCGCGACGCCCCCGACCCCGACACGTTCTGGACCGCGCTCCGCGCCGACCTCGCGCAGGACCGCGAGGTCACCGTCTTCTCCGCCCACGGCGGAGACACCACCGGCACCATCCGGCTGCCCGCCGGGGCCAGTTGCGTGGACGCCGCCTACGCGCTGCACGGCGAGGCCGGCCACTCCTGCGTCGGCGCCCGCGTCAACGGACGCCTCGCACCGCTGCGCAGCAAGCTGCGGGACGGCGACATCGTGCAGATCCTGCTGGACGAGACCGGCGCCTCCGGCCCGTCCGTCGACTGGCTGGAGCACGTCCGCACGCCGGCGGCCCGTATCGCCGTCACCCGCTGGCTGGAGCTCCACCCGGCGCAGCCCGCCGACGAGGAACCCGCGGCCCGCGCGGAACGCCCCGCGTACAGCGCGGACACCGCGGCCGAGGACGAACCGGTCGCCGTCACCGACCTGGCGGGCGCCGCCGTCCGCCTCGCGCGCTGTTGTACGCCGGTACCGCCCGACGAGGTCACCGGTTTCGTCATCCGCGGCGGCACCGTCGCCGTGCACCGCGAGGAGTGCCCGACCGCGAACCGGATGACCGGCGCCGGCCGCGCCCCGATCCCCGTGCGATGGCGCGGCGGCCGCCCCGCCGGAGCGGGATTCCGCGCCACCCTGCTCGCCGAGGCGCTCGGCCGGCCCCGGCTGCTCGCGGACCTCACCGAGGCCATCGCGGGCCAGGGCGTGGGCATCGTCTCCGCCTCCGTCGAACCTCCGCAGGAGCACCGGGTGCGCCACACGTACACCGTGGAGCTGCCCGACGCGGAGGCGCTGCCGGGCCTGATGCGCGCCATGCGGTCCGTGCCCGGCGTCTACGACGTCTACCGGGCCCAGCGGGCGATGGCCGCCGCGCGGCGGTAACGGGCGGTACGCGGTCGGATCTGATCCGGTCCGGTCGGGTCCGGACAGTCGGCCGGGCGGATCAAGGCGGATCAGGGCCGATCGGGTGCGGTGCTGCGCGTCGCGCGTCCGCGGCCGCCGCCCCCTGATAGCGGTAACCCATGATCCCCATCACGCCGCGCAGCGGCGCCGTGCTGGCGGCGTTCGCCGCCGTACTGACCCTGACCGCGGCGGACCTGCCCGGTGATCCGGCCGCATCGGCTTCCGGCATCGGCGACCGGCTCTACCCGGACCTCGGCAATCCCGGCTACGACGTGGCCGCCTACGACCTCTCCTTCGACTACCACGGCCAGGACAAGCCGCTGGACGCCGTCACCCGCATCAAGGCCCGCGCTCTCGCGCCGCTGACCGGCTTCCATCTGGACTTCGCCGACGGCACGATTCGATCGGTGCAGGTCAACGGGCGTCCGGCGGCTTACAGCAGGGAGCGCGAGGAGCTCGTCGTCACCCCCGCGGAACCGGTGGAGGCCGGCGGCGAGCTGCTGATCACCGTCGCCCACACCAGCGACCCGCGCGCCGCGAACACCGGATGGGTGCGGACCGCCGACGGGCTGGCGATGGCCAACCAGGCCGACGCCGCGCACCGCGTCTTCCCGTGCAACGACCATCCCTCGGACAAGGCCGCCTTCACCTTCCACGTCACGGCCCCCGAGGACCTCACCGTCGTCACCAACGGCGTTCCCGACACCGCGCCCGTGGCCGCGCCCGGATCCGCCGTGACCTGGACGTACCGTCCGGCGAGCGCGATGGCCACCGAGCTCGCGCAGGTCTCCATCGGGCGCTCCGCCGTACTGCACCGCGCCGGTCCGCACGGGATGCGGCTGCGCGACGTCGTCGGCGCCGCCGACCGCGACCGGCTGGAGGCCCGGCTCGCGATGACCCCCGGGCAGATCGCCTGGATGGAGGAGCAGGTCGGTCCCTACCCGTTCGAGACCTACGGGATTCTCAGCGCCGACACCACCACCGGCTTCGAGCTGGAGACCCAGACCCTCTCGCTCTTCGAGCGCCGCGTCCTGCTCGCCCCCGAGGCGCTGGCCGCCCCGCTGATGGTCCACGAGCTCGCCCACCAGTGGTTCGGCGACAGTGTCACCCCCGCGACCTGGTCGGACCTCTGGCTGAACGAGGGCCACGCCACCTGGTACCAGTGGCTGTACGGAGCGCAGAAGTACGGCGTCGACCTCGACCAGCAGGTCCGCGCCGCCTACTCCGGCGACAACCGGGTACGGAAGGCCGACGGCCCGCCCGCCGAACCGAAGGTGCCCGAGCCGGGCAAGCTCGGCATCTTCCGGAACAACGTCTACGACGGCGGGGCGCTCGCCCTGTACGCCCTGCGCCAGGAGATCGGCGCCCCCGCCTTCCAGCGGCTGGAGCGTGCCTGGGTGGCCGGCTACCGGGACGCGACCGCCTCGACGGCCGATTTCACCGCCCTCGCCTCCGAGGTCGCCGGACGGGACCTGAGCGGCTTCCTGCATGCCTGGCTGTACGGGGCCGTCACCCCGCCGATGCCCGGCCACAGCGACTGGGTCGCCGGCCCGGCCGGAACCCGCGCGGCGACGCCGGCGAAACCCGCGTGACCCTCGGCGGCGGGCGTGCGACCATCGTAATGACGGACAACACGCCCGTCCTCTTCCCAGCCGATCGACCAAAGGATCCAATGACCTCCTCTTCCTCCTCTTCACAAGACCGCCAGCGCCTCCCCGAGAGCCTTCGCGCAGACGCCCTGATGGAAGAGGACGTCGCCTGGAGCCACGAGGTCGACGAAGAGCGGGACGGTGCTCAGCTCGAACGCTCCGACCGCGCCTCGCTGCGCCGCGTCGTGGGTCTGTCCACCGAGCTGGAGGACGTCACCGAGGTCGAGTACCGGCAGCTCCGTCTGGAGCGCGTCGTACTCGTCGGTGTCTGGACCTCCGGAACCGTGCACGACGCGGAGAACTCCCTCGCGGAGCTCGCCGCCCTCGCGGAGACCGCGGGCGCCCTGGTGCTCGACGGCGTGATCCAGCGCCGCGACAAGCCGGACCCGGCCACGTACATCGGTTCGGGCAAGGCGCGCGAGCTGCGGGACATCGTGCACGAGACGGGCGCCGACACGGTCGTCTGCGACGGTGAACTCAGCCCCGGCCAGCTCATCCAGCTCGAAGACGTCGTCAAGGTCAAGGTGGTCGACCGCACCGCCCTGATCCTCGACATCTTCGCCCAGCACGCCAAGTCCCGTGAGGGCAAGGCCCAGGTCTCGCTCGCGCAGATGCAGTACATGCTGCCGCGACTGCGCGGCTGGGGTGCCTCGCTCTCCCGCCAGATGGGTGGCGGCGGATCCAGCAGCGGCGGGGCCGGCGGTGGCGGCGGTATGGCCACCCGCGGTCCCGGTGAGACCAAGATCGAGACCGACCGGCGCCGTATCCGCGAGAAGATGGCGAAGATGCGCCGGGAGATCGCGGAGATGAAGACCGGCCGCGACCTCAAGCGGCAGGAACGCAAGCGCAACAAGGTGCCGTCGGTCGCGATCGCCGGATACACCAACGCGGGCAAGTCCTCGCTGCTCAACCGGCTCACCGGCGCGGGCGTGCTGGTGGAGAACACGCTGTTCGCCACCCTCGACCCGACCGTACGCCGGGCCGAGACGCCCGGCGGGCGGCTGTACACGCTGACCGACACGGTCGGTTTCGTACGGCACCTGCCGCACCACCTGGTCGAGGCGTTCCGCTCCACCATGGAGGAGGTCTCCGAAGCCGACCTCATCCTGCACGTGGTGGACGGCTCGCACCCGGTCCCGGAGGAGCAGCTCGCCGCCGTGCGGGACGTCTTCCGCGAGGTCGAGGCGCTCAAGGTGCGCGAGATCGTGGTCATCAACAAGGCGGACCTGGCCGATCCGCTCGTGCTGCAGCGCATGCTGCGGAACGAGAAGCACGCCATCGCGGTGTCCGCCCGCACCGGCCAGGGCATCGACGAGCTGCTCGCGCTGCTCGACGAGGAGCTGCCGCGGCCCGAGGTCGAGATCGACGCCCTCGTGCCGTACAGCCAGGGCGCGCTCATCGCCCGGGCGCACGCCGACGGCGAGGTGCTCTCCGAGGAGCACACCGGCGAGGGCACGCTGCTCAAGGCGCGGGTGCACGAAGACCTGGCCGCCGAGTTCGAGTCGTTCGCGCTCGTCGCGAAGCACTGACCGGTTCGCCGGCCGGTTCGCCGGAGCACGTACGGAAGGGCCCGTCCGGTGGGGACGGGCCCTTCCGCGTGCGGTGCCCTGAGGCTCCGGCGCTACTTGAACTGCTTGCTCACCTTGTCGTACACGGCCTTCGCCTCGGCGCCCAGGTGCGGGCCCGCCAGCCAGGTCGCCGTGATCGGGCCGATCGAGGTGTTGCTGACCAGCGACACCTCATTGTTCGCCGGGTTCTTGGCGTACCAGCCGCCGCCCGACGAACCGCCGGTCATGGTGCAGCCGAGCCGGTACTCGGTCGGCTGGTCGGCGACGAGCGACAGCCGGCCTGCCTTGCCCGTGCAGTTGAACAGCCGCTGGCCGTCGAAGGGCGGCGCGGCCGGGTAGCCCCAGGCGCCGATGTTGCCCATCTTCGTCACGGACGGCGCGTTGAACCACACCGGAAGGGCGGAACCGACCTTCTCCTCCAGCGACTTGGTACCGCTGGCCTTGTCCGGGGTCACGTGCAGCACCGCGAAGTCGTAGGGGGAGCCCTTGCCGCCGGTCTCCGCGCCGTTCGCGATCCACTGGTCGGAGGTGGCCGCGCCGTCCGCCCAGAAGACGCCGAGCGGTGCGAGCTCGTCGCGCTTGGCGCCCTTCAGTTGCGCCGCGGTCTTCCCGCTGTCGTTGTACGACGGGACGAAGATGACGTTGCGGTACCAGCCGCCCTCGCCACCGGCGTGCACGCAGTGACCCGCGGTCCACACCAGGTTGGACTTGCCCGGGTGGGCCGGGTCCTTCACCACGGTGCCGGAGCAGACCATCGAGCCCTTGGGGCCGTCGAAGAAGAGCTTCCCGTCGCCGGGCCCGTTCTCGTGGTACGGCGCGTCAACGGCCTTGGCCTTGTTGACCGCGGGCACCGGGTCGGTCTTGCCCTTGTCCGCCGCGACGTCGTCGGGCACCTTCTTGTCGTTCTGCTCCGCGCCCTTCATCCGGTCGTTGTCCCACAGACCGTCGATGACCGGGTTGATGAATTCGGAGGCCTTGCGCAGCCACTGGTCCTTGTCCCAGTTCTTCCAGGCCCCGTCCTGGTAGGCCTTCTTCCACTTCTCGAGGTCCCCGAGGCTGGTGGGCAGGGAGCTGGGGAGCTTGGGGCCGTCCGCACTCGTGACCGAGGCGCTCGGCTTGGGATCCGCCTTGTCGTCCGACGGCCCGCAGGCGGTGGCCGACACCGCGAGCAGGGCCGCGACCGCGGCGGCGGCCAGTGGCCGGCTTATGGATGGCATGGGTTGTGTCCCCCTGGTTGTCTAACGGCATTTCGGCCCCGGTGAAGGGGCGGTCCCCCACTATGCCGGGTGCTGTGGGGGACGGTTCGCAGCGGGTCCGCGGTTCCGGCGCGAAAGATCTCCCGGCCGACCGTGATCGGACCAGCGGCGCGTCGTTAGTGCGCATGGGGGACGACTACCGGAGGAGTGAGCACGTGGCCGCCATCCAGAGCGCGCCGGAGCAACTGGCCGAGCCGGCAGACGACTTCCCGGTGGGGCAGGGGATCCTGCGACGCCAGTCGATGCGTGAGTCCGCGGCCCGTACCTACGCCCGCTCGCTGCCTGTCGTACCGGTCAGAGCCCGCGGGATGACGGTCGAGGGCGCCGACGGCCGCCGCTACCTGGACTGCCTGTCCGGCGCGGGGACGCTGGCCCTCGGACACAACCACCCGGTCGTCCTGGAGGCGATCCGCGCGGTCCTGGACTCCGGGGCCCCGCTGCACGTCCTCGATCTGGCCACACCGGTGAAGGACGCGTTCACCACCGCCCTGTTCGAGACGCTGCCGCCGGAACTGGCGGCCCACGGGCGGGTGCAGTTCTGCGGACCCGCCGGCACCGACGCTGTCGAGGCGGCCGTCAAACTCGTACGCAACGCCACCGGTCGCGGCGGGCTGCTGGCCTTCACCGGCGCCTACCACGGCATGACCGCGGCCGCGCTGGCCGCGACCGGGGACACGGTGGCGCGCGCCACGGTCGGCGAGGCGGACGCGCGGGTGACGCGGCTTCCGTACCCGTACGAGTACCGCTGCCCGTTCGGCACCGGCGGCGACCGCGGCGCGGAGCTGTCCGCCCGGTGGACCGCGAGCCTGCTGGACGACCCCAAGGGCGGTGTACAGCCGCCCGCCGGGATGCTGCTCGAAGTGGTGCAGGGCGAGGGCGGGGTGATCCCCGCGCCCGAGGCGTGGCTGCGCCGGATGCGGGAGATCACCGCGCGCCGCGGCATCCCGCTGATCGTCGACGAGGTACAGACGGGTGTCGGGCGCACCGGCACCTTCTGGGCCGTCGAGCAGAGCGGCATCGTGCCCGACGTGATGGTGCTCTCGAAGGCGATCGGCGGCAGCCTCCCGCTCGCCGTCATCGTCTACCGGGAGGAGCTGGACACCTGGCGGCCCGGCGCCCACGCCGGCACCTTCCGGGGCAACCAGCTCGCCATGGCGGCGGGCACCGTCACCCTGAAGTACGTCCGCGAGCACGGCCTCGACGAGCGGGCCGGCACCCTCGGTGGCCGGATGCTCGCCCGGCTGCGCGGGCTGGCCGCGCACCACCCGTGCATCGGGGACGTGCGGGGCCGCGGCCTGATGATCGGCGTCGAGCTCGTCGACACCGAGGCCGAACCCGACGACTACGGGTCGCTGCCCGCGGCACCGCGGCTCGCCGCCGCCGTGCAGCAGGAGGCCCTGCGACGCGGTCTCATCATCGAACTCGGCGGCCGGCACAGCAGCGTCGTCCGGCTGCTCCCTCCGCTGACGATCACCGACGAGCAGGCCGAGGCGGTGCTCGAACGGCTCGCGGACTCCATCGCGGCGGCCGAACGGGCGGTCTCCGCGGCCCCCGGGGTTTCCGGCGCGTGCGCCGGTTCGGAGTTTTCCCGTGCGTCCGAAGACGCCGCAGCGATGGAGGAGCGCGCATGACGAGCCCGCCGGTCACGGCCGAGTACCCCCCGACCTCCGGGCCGACGGGCCCCACCGACCCACGGAGCACCGGCATGAGCGCATGCCCCGGCACCAACGCCGATCCTGCCGCCGACAGCACGACCCGCCAGGACGGGCCGACCCGCCAGGACGGGCCGACGCCCCAGGCCGGCACGGACCACCAGGCCGGCCCGGACCACCAGATCAGTGCGGCCCACCAGGCCGGCGCGGTCCAGGTCACCCAGGCTTCCCACGACAGCACGGGCCTCGTACCGCCGCAGTCGAGGCGGGCCCTGCCGCTGCACATCGGGCCCGATCCGCTCGAAGGGGCCGACGCCTACGCGGCGGCCGACGCGGCGTCGATCGAGAGCCTGCTGCGCTGCTGGGTGCGCGAGAGCGCGCTCACCGAGCCGCGGGACGGCGTGCTGCGGGTGGCACTCCCCGCCAGCGGCACCGGCTTCGACGTCCGGATCAGGCACTGGTCCGCGACCGGTCACCACCGGTTCGACACCGTACGGCTCGCCCTCGCAGACCAGGTCCCGCTGACCGCCGTCTGCCTGGCGGCGCTGCTGGCGCGCGAGGCCGGCACGGACCCGGCCGAGGGCGGCGACCTGGTCGGTCGGGTCGCCGACTCGGCCCGCCGTACCGCGCTGTTCATCGCCGACCGGCGGGCCCACCCGGCGGCGCCCGCCGGCACCGACCCCTTCCTCGAAGCCGAGCAGTCGCTCATCCTCGGCCACCCGCTGCACCCCACGCCCAAGGGCAGGGAAGGCCTCTCCGAGGAGGAGGCCCGCGCCTACTCGCCCGAACTGCGCGGCTCCTTCCCGCTCCACTGGTTCGCCGTCGACCGCTCCCTGGTCGCCACCGACTCCGCCTGGACCGTGCGCGGCCGCAGCATTCCCGCGGAACAGCTCCTCACCGAGCTCGCGGGCCCGGGCCTCGAACTCCCCGACGGCGCCGCCGCGCTGCCCCTGCACCCCTGGCAGGCCCGCGAGATCCGGCACCGGCCCGAGGTACGGGAGCTGCTCGAGACGGGACGGCTGCGCGACCTCGGCCCGCTCGGCGACCCCTGGCACCCCACGTCCTCCGTGCGGACGGTGTACCGGTCCGGAGCCCCCGCGATGCTGAAGCTCTCCCTCGCGCTGCGGATCACCAACTCCCGCCGCGAGAACCTCCGCAAGGAGCTCCGGCGCGGCACCGAGGTCCACCGACTGCTGCGCAGCGGACTCAACGAGCAGTGGCGTGCCGCGCACCCCGGCTTCGACATCGTCCGCGACCCCGCGTGGCTCGCGGTGGACACGCCGGACGGCGAGCCGCTCCAGGGCCTGGACGTGGTGCTGCGGCACAACCCGTTCGGCCCCGGCGACCAGGCCCACTGCCTGGCGGGGCTCACCTCTCCGCGCCCCTGGTCCGGGCAGGCCGCACCCGCCCTCAGCTCGCGGCTGGCCGATCTCACCGGCCGCCTCGCGGCCCGTACCGGCCGCCCGGCCGCGGCCGTTGCCACCGAGTGGTTCCTGCGCTACCTGGACGCCGTCGTCCGTCCCGTGCTGTGGCTGGACGGCGAGGCGGGGATCGCTCTGGAGGCCCACCAGCAGAACACCCTCGTCCTGCTGGACGCGGACGGCTGGCCCTCCGGCGGCCGCTACCGGGACAACCAGGGCTACTACTTCCGTGAGTCCCACCGGGCCGCGCTGGAGCAGCGACTGCCCGGGATCGGCTCGGAGAGCGACACCTTCGTCGCGGACGGGATCGCCGACGAGCGCCTCGCCTACTACCTCGGCATCAACAACGTCCTCGGTCTCATCGGCGCGTTCGGCTCCCAGGGGCTGGCCGACGAGCAGCTGCTGCTCGCCGCGTTCCGCCGGTTCCTCGGCCGCGCGGCGGCCACCGGCCGCTCACGCCTGCCGGAGCAGCTGCTCGGGGCCGCGACACTGCGCTGCAAAGCCAATCTGCTGACCCGGCTGCACGGTATGGATGAACTCGTCGGCCCGGTCGACACCCAGTCCGTCTACGTGACCATCCGCAATCCGCTGGCCGCCTGAGCGGTCCGACCGCAGGAGAGGAGGGAGCCGTGCTGCCGCCCGCCGACTCCAACACCGAGGACACCCTGGACCTGAAACTGTCCGACGAAGTCCTCGCCCTCTTCAACGCGCCGGACCCGGCACGGTCCGCCGGGGCTTCGGGCGGGGACGGCGGTCTGCTCGGCGGTGTTGCGCAGTGGGGACCGGCGGCCACCCGGGCGGGCACCTTCCAGCTCGTTCCCGCGACCGTGGAACGCGATCTGCCGATGATCTCCGGCTGGATGAACGACCCGGTCGTCGCCGAGTTCTGGGAGCTCTCCGGCGAACCACGGATCACCGAGCGGCATCTGCGCGGCCAGCTCGACGGCGACGGCCGCAGTGTCCCCTGCCTCGGCGTCCTGGACGGCACGCCCATGAGCTACTGGGAGATCTACCGGGCCGATCTCGACCCCGTCGCCCGCTACTACCCCTCCCGTCCGCATGACACCGGAGTGCACCTGCTCATCGGGGGCGTCGACGACCGGGCCCGCGGCCTGGGCAGCACCCTGCTGCGAGCCGTCGCAGACCTCGTACTCCGCCACCGGCCGGCCTGCGCACGGGTCATCGCGGAACCGGACCTGCGCAACACCCCCTCCGTCGCCGCTTTCCTCGCCGGGGGATTCCGCCTCTCCGCCGAGGTGGAGCTGCCCGGCAAAAGGGCGGCTCTGATGATCCGCGACCGTGCTGTGAGACACCTCCTCTGACCACCTGGATCCTCCGACCACCTGGATCTCCGACCACCCGGACCCCTTCGGGACCTCCTCCTCCGACCCCTGTCCGCCGCCGCGCTGTCCCCCGCAGAGGAGCACCGACCTTGCCCATTCCGCCCCCGCTCCGTGGCACCGGCTGGCAGCTCGCCGCCCGCCGCATGTTGGCCAAGATGCTCGCCGAGTACGCGTACGAAGCCGTCATCACCCCGGAGCCGGATCCCGACGCCGATGCTGCCGCAGGAATCGGAAACGGAAACGAAAACGGGTCGGGTACGGGCGGCTCGCCGTACCGGCTGGCCCTGGGCGACGGAGTCGTCTACCGGTTCCGCGCCCGCCGCGGCGCCTACGGCAGCTGGTACGTGGACGCCGGCTCCATCACGCCCACCGGCGATCCGCTGCACTTCCTCGCCCATGGACACGACACCGTGCTGGAACTGCCCGGCGACACCACGGGGCATCTGATCCGCGAGCTCCTGGCGACGCTGGCGGCCGACGTCCGGCTCGACGCCGGCGCGGTCACCGCCGCCGAGCTCGCGGCTCTGGACTACGCCGACCTCGAAGGCCACCAGACCGGCCACCCCTGGCTCGTCGCCAACAAGGGCCGGCTCGGGTTCTCCGCGGCCGACAGCGCCCGCTGGGCTCCCGAAGCCCGCCTGCACCACCGCCTTCCCTGGATCGCCGTCCACCGCGACCTCGCCCAGTACCGGGGCGTCGCCGCCCTCGACACCCCCGACCGGCTCTACGCCGAGGAACTGCCTCCGGACGTACGCGCCGCCTTCTCCCGCACCATCACCGACCACGGGCGCGACCCCGCCGACTACCTCCTGCTGCCCGTCCACCCCTGGCAGTGGGAGGAGACGATCGCGCCCCTTTTCGCCGCCCATCTCGCCGACGGTTCCATCCTGCCCCTCGCCACTGACAACGACCTGCGGCTGCCCCAGCAGTCGATCAGGACCTTCCTCAACACCAGCCGCCCGGACCGCCGCACGGTCAAACTCCCGCTGTCCGTCCTCAACACCCTCGTCTGGCGCGGGCTGCCCACCGAACGCACCCTCGCCGCCCCCGCGGTCACCGCCTGGGTGCACGCGGTGCGGGACGCCGACCCGTTCCTGCGCGACGAGACCCGGGTGATCCTGCTGGGCGAGGTCGCCTCGATCACCGTCGAGCACCCGCTGTACGACCGGATCCCGGGCGTGCCCTACCAGTACCGCGAACTCCTCGGCTGTATCTGGCGCGAGCCGCTCACCGGCCGGCTCGGCCCCGGCGAGCGGGCCCGTACGCTCGCAGCGCTGCTGCACACAGACCCGGACGGGCGCTCCTTCACCGCCGAGCTTGTCGAACGCTCCGGGCTGGCGCCACGCGTCTGGCTGCGGCATCTCTTCGCGGCCCTGCTGCCACCGCTGCTGCACTTCCTCTACCAGTACGGGACGGTCTTCTCCCCGCACGGCGAGAACGCCATCGTCGTCTTCGACGAGCACGACATTCCCGTCCGGCTCGCCGTCAAGGACTTCGTCGACGACATCAACATCTCCGCGGAGCCGCTGCCGGAACACGCGTCGATGCCCCCGGACGTCAGCGCTGTGCTGCTCACCGAACCCCCCGCCTTCCTCACCCAGTTCATCCACTCCGGGCTCTTCATCGGTGTGTTCCGCTACCTCGCGCCGCTGTGCGAGGACCAGTTGGGCGTCCCGGAGAGCGAGTTCTGGGGTCTCGTCCGCGAGACGGTCCTCCGGCACCAGGACCGCTTCCCCGAGCTGAAGGAGCGGTTCGCGACCTTCGATCTGCTCACCCCGCGGATCGACCGGCTCTGCCTCAACCGCAACCGGCTGCACCTCGACGGCTACCGGGACCGTCCCGACCGCCCGCACGCAGCCGTCCACGGCACTGTCCGCAACCCGCTGAGCGGCCCCTGACCCGGCCCCGTTCCCCGATTCCCTGCCCGGGAACGGGTGGGGAACGGGTGGGGATACCGTGTCGGAAACCACGGGAGACGGCGGCGGGGGGCGCGATGCACGACGGCGGTGACGGTCGTGACAGCGGTGACAACGGCGTCGGCGGGTCGTGCCCGGAATGCGGCCTCGCCGGCGCGGTCGCGGGCCAACTCGTCTGCCGGGGCTGCTACGTACCGTTCTCGCTGATGGCGGCGCCCGCGCAGGCCGTCCCGCCGACGCGGCCGGGCATCACCCGACGGGACGCGCCCGGCCGCGCGCTGCGGATCGTCTTCCCCGACGGCGCGGCGGTCGTCGAGCCCGGCGACCGGATCCGGCTCGGCCGGGATCCGCAGCAGTGCCCGGCCGTACGCTTCCTCGTCGGCCGCGACAACCTCTCCCGGGTCCACGCCATGGTCGGCGTCGACCCCGACGGCTCCGCCTGGATCACCGACGAGGGCTCGACCAACGGCACCTTCGTGCGCGGTTCGCGGATCGCCGCAGGAGAGCGCGTACCGCTGCGCCCGGGTGACGCGCTGCGGCTGGCCGCGGACGTCACCGCCCGCGTGGAGTCCTGACCGCCGCGTACGACGTCACACAGCGCGCCAGCGGATGGTCGGGCCCGAGCGCCGCCGCCGTCCGCGTGGACAGGTCCGTCAGCCGGCGGACGACCGTCCCCGCGCCGTTCAGCCCCTCCAGGACCCGTGCCCGGCCGAAGAGCGCGGCGAACGCGGCCGGCTCGCTCTCCCCGCCCGACCTGCTGAGCTGCTGATACAGGTTCCAGTAGCAGCGGTCGGCGTCGCCGAACCGGCCGGCCGCGAGCAGCCGCTCGGCCTCCTCCAGCCGTGACCAGGAGCTGTCCCGCGGACCGCGGTCCAGCACGGTCGGCGTCCGGGGAACCTCCCTCTTCCGAGCCGGTGCGGGCCGGACCGCCGCCCGCAGCCGCTCCGCGGTCTGCGCGGCGCCGGCCGGCCGCTGCGCCGGATCCTTGGCGAGCAGCGCGTGCACCACTTCGGCGAGCGCGGCGGGGACCTCGGGGCGACGGGCGGCGAGCGGAGCCGGCGCCTCGTGCACATGCAGGTACGCGTAACCGACGGTGTTCCCCGCCTCGAACGGCGGAGCCGCCGCCAGCAGCGCGTACAGGACGCACCCCAGCGAGTACAGGTCGGAGCTCCCGGTCACCTCGTGGCCCAGCGCCTGCTCGGGGGAGAAGTACGGCGGGGATCCCAGAATGGACATCGGCTCGGTGTACCGGGTGACGTTCGCGTCGCGCTCCGCCACCAGCCCGAAATCGCAGATCTTGACGATGCCCCTGGGCAGCAGCATCAGGTTCTCCGGCTTGATGTCCCGGTGGACCAGCCCCTGGCCGTGCGCGTGCTCCAGCCCCGCGCAGATCTGGATGCCGTACGACACCACGTCCGCGACCGGCAGCGCGCCCTGCTCCAGCAGGACCTGCCGCAGGTCCTTGCCGCGCAGCAGTTCCATCACGATGAACGGTGACCCGCCGTGCTCGCCCGCGTCGTGCACGGCGGCGATGTTCGGATGGCCCAGCCGGGCCACGGCCGTCGCCTCCCGGCGGAACCGGCCCTGCCGCGCCGAGCGCTCGCCGTCCGCCCACTCGGGGCGGAGCGTCAGGACCTTGACCGCCACCTGGCGGCCGAGCGCCTGGTCGCACGCCGAGTACACCTGCCCGAAGCCGCCGCCACCCAGCGCGACCTCCAGCCGGTACCGGCCGTTGAGCACCGTTCCGACGCCGATTTCTCCGGCCAACTCGAACGACATGCGCCAGAAGTTAGCACCGGGCGGCGGACTCCGTACGGCGAACGATCACGGCATCCGGGGGCAGGACCGCGTTGTCAGTGCGCCCCCTTAGGCTGGTTTCCCTATGACGAAGCCCGCCCTCACCGAACTCCTCCACGCAGCCGTCACCGCCGTCGGCGGTGTGGAGCGCCCCGGCCAGGTCACGATGGCCCAGGCCGTCGAGACCGCCGTGGACGACAGCGCCCATCTGCTCGTCCAGGCCGGCACCGGCACCGGAAAGTCCCTCGGCTATCTGGTCCCGGCCCTCGCCCATGGCGAGCGGGTGGTGGTCGCGACCGCCACCCTCGCCCTGCAGCGGCAGCTGGTCGAGCGCGACCTGCCGCGTACCGTCCAGGCGCTGAAGCCGCTGCTGCGCCGCGAGCCGCAGTTCGCCATGCTCAAGGGCCGGTCGAACTATCTCTGCCTGCACCGCCTGCACGAGGGGGTGCCGCAGGAAGAGGAGGACGGTCTCTTCGACCCCTTCGAAGCCGCCGCTCCCACCAGCAAGCTCGGCAAGGACCTGCTCCGGCTGCGCGACTGGGCGGACGAGACCGAGACCGGTGACCGTGACGGCCTCACCCCGGGTGTCTCGGACAAGGCGTGGTCGCAGGTGTCCGTCACCTCGCGCGAATGCCTCGGCGCCACGAAGTGCGCCTATGGCGCGGAGTGCTTCGCCGAGGCGGCCCGTGAGCGCGCCAAGCTCGCGGATGTGGTCGTCACCAACCACGCGCTGCTGGCCATCGACGCCATCGAGGGCGCGCCGGTGCTGCCCAGCCACGAGGTGCTGATCGTGGACGAGGCGCATGAGCTGGTCTCCCGCGTCACCGGCGTCGCGACCGGCGAGATCAGCCCCGGCAGCGTCAACCGCGCCGTCCGGCGGGCCGCTAAGCTCGTCAACGAGAAGGCCGCAGACGCGCTGCTCAGCGCCTCCGAGGGCTTCGAGCGGCTGATGGAACTGGCGCTGCCCGGCCGCCTGGAGGAGATCCCGGAGGACCTCGGCTACGCGCTGGCGGCGCTGCGCGACGCCTGCCGTCAGGTGATCACCGCGATCGGCGAGACCCGCGACAAGTCGGTCCAGGACGAGAACGCGGTGCGCAAGCAGGCGCTCGCCTCGGTCGAGCACGTCCATGAGGTCGCCGAGCGCATCGTGCAGGGGTCCGAGTACGACGTGGTCTGGTGCGAGAGCCACGACCGGTTCGGCGCCTCGCTGCGCGTCGCGCCGCTCAGCGTCTCCGGCCTGCTCCGCGAGAAGCTCTTCGCGGAACGTTCCGTGGTGCTGACCTCCGCCACCCTCAAGCTCGGTGGTGACTTCAACGGGGTCGCGGCCTCGCTCGGCCTCGCCCCGGAGGGTATCGAGGGCGAGGACGTGCCGCCGTGGAAGGGCATCGATGTCGGCTCGCCCTTCGACTACCCGAAGCAGGGCATCCTCTACGTCGCCAAGCACCTCGCCCAGCCGGGCCGTGACAGCCGCCGCGAGGACATGCTGGACGAACTCGCCGAGCTGATCCAGGCTGCGGGCGGTCGCACGCTGGGGCTCTTCTCCTCGATGCGGGGCGCCCAGGCGGCGGCCGAGGAGCTGCGGGGCCGGCTCGAGAATCCCATCCTGCTGCAGGGCGAGGAGACGCTCGGCGAGCTGATCCGCACCTTCTCCGAGGACGCGGCCACCTGCCTGTTCGGCACGCTCTCGCTGTGGCAGGGCGTGGATGTGCCGGGGGTGAACTGCCAGCTGGTGGTGATGGACCGGATCCCGTTCCCGCGCCCGGACGACCCGCTGATGAGCGCCCGGCAGAAGGCGGTGGAGGAGCGCGGCGGGAACGGCTTCATGTCGGTGGCCGCCACGCACGCGGCGTTGCTGATGGCGCAGGGCGCGGGTCGGCTGATCCGCGCCTCGGGCGACCGGGGTGTCGTCGCTGTCCTGGATCCCCGGCTCGCCACCGCTCGGTACGGCAGCTTCCTGCGGGCCTCGATGCCCGACCTCTGGTACACCACCGACCGCAACCAGGTGCGCCGCTCGCTGGCGGCCATCGACGCGACGGCGACGGCCATCGCCGAGACCGCGGAAGAGGTGGCCGAGGAAGCGGCGACCGGGGATGCGGTGACCGAGGATGCGGCGACCGGGGATGCGGTGACCGAGGAAGAGGTCCCCCTGGTCGAGGCCATCGCGGAGGAGAGCGTCACCGGGTGAGCCGCGGACGCGGACACGGCAGGGCCCGGGGCTCAGGACATGGCAGGGCCCCGGAACCGGCGCAGAGGTTCCGGGGCCCGGTCGTAGGGGTCGTTCAGACCCGGCGCAGTACCGCCACCACCTTGCCGAGGATCGTGGCCTCGTCACCGGGGATGGGCTGGTAAGCGGCATTGTGCGGGAGCAGCCAGACATGGCCGTCCTCGCGCTTGAAGCGCTTCACGGTCGCCTCACCGTCGAGCATGGCGGCGACGATGTCGCCGTTCTCGGCGACGGGCTGACGGCGGACGGTCACCCAGTCCCCGTCGACGATGGCGGCCTCGATCATCGAGTCGCCGACCACCTTGAGCACGAACAGCTCGCCGTCACCCACCAGCTGGCGGGGAAGCGGGAAGACGTCTTCCACCGATTCCTCGGCGAGGATCGGACCGCCGGCGGCGATCCGGCCGACGAGCGGTACGTACGACGCGGACGGCTTGCCGGTGGTGTCGGTCGGCTGCGAGTGCGTGGCGTCGGAGCCGCGGACCTCGTAGGCGCGTGGGCGGTGCGGGTCGCGGCGCAGGAATCCCTTGCGCTCCAGAGCCATCAGCTGGTGGGCGACCGAGGAGGTGCTGGACAGACCCACGGCCTGGCCGATCTCGCGCATGGACGGCGGGTAGCCACGGCGCTGGACCGAATCGCGGATCACTTCGATGACCCGGCGCTGACGGTCGGTGAGGCCGGAGCTGTCCGCGCGGATCCCGGGCGGCCGGCCGGGGAGGGAGCGGGCGGGCTTGGGCGTTTCGTCGTTCATCGCGTCCATCGGGCTGAGCCGATCCTGGGAGCGGTCCTGGGCGGTCAATGCTGCGGTGTCTGCGGTGGTGGTCACGGCGGCCCCTCTCGAGATGTTCTCCCTGTGACAGACGCTTCGCAGACTGCCCGGCGGCAAGGTCTCCACGTCCTACGACCGCACCAACTGCGTGCGGTCGGCCCGCTCAGCTGTCGCGGACAGTTAGTACAACGGTAGTGGGTTTCGAAAGGTTGCGCCAAACACACGTTCGAGTGAAATTTTGTAAATCACCTGACGTGATCAAGGTATCGGGTGTACTGATCGAATGTTCATTCGATTCCTCGCGGGAGCCGGGGTCGCCGGCGGGCCGCGTGCCCAGTGTCGCACCGTCGGCCTCCCGCCACGCCGAGGCGCGACGTCGCGTAGGCTCCGACCCGCCGCGCCGCCGCGACACGCGGAATGTTGCGCTTGGGACTCCGGCACCAGATCTAGTGGTTACATAAGTGCCAGCCACCCACCTGTAGTGGTCCCGGGGCCCCAACGCCTCAAAGGATCGCCTATGCTTGGGGCTGTTCCCAGGGGCCGTGACGAGGCCCCGGGAGCGAAATTGTCGTGCGCTCAGCCGCCGCTACGGGCTGAATGAGGGAGGGGATGGGGAACATGCACTGCCCCTTCTGCAGACACCCCGACAGCCGCGTGGTCGACAGCCGCACCACGGACGACGGCACCTCGATCCGCCGCCGCCGCCAATGCCCCGACTGCGGCCGCCGCTTCACCACGGTGGAGACGGCTTCCCTGATGGTGATCAAGCGCAGCGGCGTCACGGAACCTTTCAGCAGGAACAAGGTCATCGCAGGCGTCCGCAAGGCGTGCCAGGGCCGCCCCGTCACCGAGGACGCGCTCGCCCAGCTCGGGCAGCGGGTCGAGGAGGCGGTCAGGGCGACCGGCAGCGCCGAGCTCTCGACCCACGACGTCGGTCTGGCCATACTCGGCCCCCTGCAGGATCTCGACCTGGTCGCGTACCTGCGCTTCGCCTCGGTCTACCGGGCCTTCGACTCGCTCGAGGACTTCGAGGCCGCCATCGTCGAGCTGCGCGAGCAGCTCCCACCCACGAACCTATCCGGGCTCGACGAGGACCTCAGGGTCCCCGCGCCCGCCCCCGCCGCTGACTGACCGAGCACGGCCGATCAGCGGCAGTACCCACAGATTTGCCGAGGCGCACTGCGCCGAGGCGTCGGACAACGAACCGTGCGGCGGGATGATCCGCGCACTTCTAGGCGTTTTGCCTGTATTGGGAGGCGGCACATGACTGAGACGACGAACGGCGCGGCACGAGGATCCCGTACCAAGGGATCCAAGGGTGGCAAGGGCCTGCGGATCGAACGGATCCACACCACCCCGGGCGTGCACCCGTACGACGAGGTGGTCTGGCAGCACCGCGACGTCGTCATGACCAACTGGCGCGACGGCTCGATCAACTTCGAGCAGCGTGGCGTCGAGTTCCCCGACTCCTGGTCGGTGAACGCGGTCAACATCGTCACCAGCAAGTACTTCCGCGGCGCGGTCGGCAGCCCGACCCGCGAGTCGAGCCTGAAGCAGCTCATCGACCGCGTGGTGAAGTCCTACCGCAAGGGCGGCGAGGACAACGGGTACTTCGCCTCCCCGGCCGACGCCGAGATCTTCGACCACGAGCTGACCTACGCCCTGCTGCACCAGGTGTTCAGCTTCAACTCGCCGGTCTGGTTCAACGTCGGTACCGCCCAGCCGCAGCAGGTCTCCGCCTGCTTCATCCTCTCCGTCGACGACTCGATGGACTCGATCCTGGACTGGTACAAGGAAGAGGGGATGATCTTCAAGGGCGGCTCCGGCGCCGGCCTGAACCTCTCCCGCATCCGCTCCTCCAAGGAGCTGCTCTCCTCCGGCGGCAACGCGTCCGGCCCGGTCTCCTTCATGCGCGGCGCCGACGCGTCCGCCGGCACCATCAAGTCGGGCGGCGCCACCCGCCGCGCGGCCAAGATGGTCGTCCTGGACGTCGACCACCCGGACGTCGAGGCCTTCATCGAGACCAAGGTGAAGGAGGAGGAGAAGATCCGCGCCCTGCGCGACGCGGGCTTCGACATGGACCTGGGCGGCGACGACATCACGTCCGTCCAGTACCAGAACGCCAACAACAGCGTCCGCGTGAACGACGAGTTCATGAACGCCGTCGAGTCCGGCTCGAAGTTCGGGCTGCGCGCCCGGATGACCGGCGAGGTCATCGAAGAGGTCGACGCGAAGTCGCTCTTCACCAAGATGGCCGAGGCCGCCTGGGCCTGCGCCGACCCCGGCATCCAGTACGACGACACCATCAACCACTGGCACACCTCGCCGGAGACGGGCCGCATCACCGCCTCCAACCCGTGCAGCGAGTACATGCACCTGGACAACTCGTCCTGCAACCTCGCCTCGCTGAACCTCATGAAGTTCCTGCGTGACGACGACAAGGGCAACCAGTCGTTCGACGCGGACCGCTTCGCGAAGGTCGTCGAGCTGGTCATCACCGCGATGGACATCTCCATCTGCTTCGCCGACTTCCCCACCGAGAAGATCGGCGAGACCACCCGCGCCTTCCGCCAGCTCGGCATCGGCTACGCCAACCTCGGCGCCCTGCTGATGGCGACCGGCCACGCGTACGACAGCGACGGCGGCCGCGCCCTCGCCGGCGCCATCACCTCGCTGATGACCGGCACCTCGTACAAGCGGTCGGCCGAGCTCGCCGCGGTCGTCGGCCCGTACGACGGCTACGCCCGCAACGCGGACGCCCACAAGCGCGTCATGAAGCAGCACTCGGACGCCAACGCGGTGGCGCTGCGCAGCGACGACCTGGACGTACCGGTCTGGGCCGCGGCCACCGAGGCATGGCAGGACGTTCTCCGCCTCGGCGAGAAGAACGGTTTCCGTAACGCGCAGGCCTCCGTGCTCGCGCCGACCGGCACCATCGGCCTGATGATGGACTGCGACACCACGGGCGTCGAGCCCGACCTGGCGCTCGTCAAGTTCAAGAAGCTCGTCGGCGGCGGCTCCATGCAGATCGTCAACGGCACGGTCCCGCAGGCGCTGCGCCGCCTCGGCTACCAGCCGGAGCAGGTCGACGCGATCATCGCCCACATCGCCGAGCACGGAAACGTGATCGACGCCCCGGCGCTGAAGACCGAGCACTACTCGGTCTTCGACTGCGCCATGGGCGAGCGGGCGATCTCGGCCATGGGCCACGTCCGGATGATGGCGGCGGCCCAGCCGTTCCTGTCCGGCGCGATCAGCAAGACGGTCAACGTGCCCGAGACGGCCACGGTCGAGGAGATCGAAGAGGTCTACTTCGAGGGCTGGAAGCTCGGCCTCAAGGCGCTCGCGATCTACCGCGACAACTGCAAGGTCGGCCAGCCGCTCTCCGCGAAGAAGAAGGAGCCGGCCGCCGAGGTCGTCGTCCCGGCCGAGGTCCAGAAGGTCGTCGAGTACCGCCCGGTCCGCAAGCGCCTCCCGAAGGGCCGTCCGGGGATCACCACCTCGTTCACCGTCGGCGGCGCCGAGGGGTACATGACCGCCAACTCCTACCCGGACGACGGTCTCGGTGAGGTCTTCCTCAAGATGTCCAAGCAGGGTTCGACCCTCGCGGGCATGATGGACGCCTTCTCCATCGCGGTGTCGGTGGGCATGCAGTACGGCGTGCCGCTGGAGACCTACGTCTCCAAGTTCACCAACATGCGCTTCGAGCCGGCCGGTCTGACCGACGACCCGGACGTGCGGATGGCGCAGTCGATCGTCGACTACATCTTCCGTCGCCTGGCGCTGGACTTCCTGCCCTTCGAGACGCGCTCCGCGCTCGGCATCCACTCGGCCGGCGAGCGTCAGCGCCACCTCGACACCGGCTCCTACGAGCCGGGCGACGACGATGTCGACGTCGAGGGCCTGGCCCAGTCCGCACCGCGCCAGGTGGAGGCCCCGGCCCCTGCCCCGAAGGCCGCACCGAAGCCGGTCGCCGTCGCCAAGCCGGCCTCCCCGGCCGCCGTCCCGGCCCCGAAGCAGGCGCACAACTCCACGGAGCTGCTGGAGATCCAGCTCGGCCTGAACGCCGACGCACCGCTCTGCTTCTCCTGCGGCACGAAGATGCGCCGTGCGGGCAGCTGCTACCTGTGCGAGGGCTGCGGCTCGACCAGCGGCTGCAGCTGATCGTGCGGGTGCCGCGGGTGTGAACCGCGGTTGAGGAAGTGAGAGGTCCGGTGCCGACGGGAGTTGGCACCGGACCTTTTCCGTGTCCGGGGTGATGTCCGTGTCAGGGGTGCGGGGTTCAGCGCCGGCGGCGCGGCCGGGAATACGTGTGATCTTGAAGGACTTGTCATCGGTGAAGACACGGGGGCGGTGTTGCGGGCGGGGTGTCCGGACGGTGCGCCGCCGCCGTTTCCGCTGATGACAGGGGGCAGTTGCCATGACCGAGTTGGATATTCACTACGTGGGCGGGCCGACCGCGGTGATCGGGATCGGAGGTCTGCGGCTGCTCACCGACCCGACGTTCGACGCGCCGGGGGAGTACCCGATGGGCAACCGGTCGCTGGTGAAGACCGCCGGTCCCGCCGTCGGCGCGGACGCGGTCGGGGCTGTCGACGCCGTACTGCTCTCGCACGACCAGCACCCGGACAACCTCGACACGTCCGGGCGTGAGTACTTGGCGAGCGTGCCGCTGACACTGTCCACCGGTTCGGCGCTGGGGCGGATCGGCGGAAACGTCACGGCCCTGCCGAACTGGGAGCACACCGAGCTGACCCGCCCGGACGGCGGAACCCTCCGCGTCACCGGTGTGCCGGCGCAGCACGGGCCGGACGGCAGCGAGCCCGTCGTCGGCGAGGTCACCGGCTTCGTTCTCTCGGGCGAGGGCCTGCCGACGGTGTACGTCAGCGGGGACAACGCGTCGCTGAAGGTCGTACGGGACATCGCGGAGCGGTTCGGCCCGTTCGACGTCGCGGTGCTGTTCGCCGGCGCCGCGCAGACCCCGCTGCTTCCCGGCGCCGATCTGACGCTCGGCAGCGTCCACGCCGCCGAGGCGGCGGAGATCCTCGGCGCGCGGCAGGTCGTACCGCTGCACTTCGAGCACTGGGGGCACTTCACGCAGAACGGCGACACCCTGGTGGACGCCTTCGAGCGGGCGGGGATCAGCGACCGTCTGCACCTGCTGAAGCCCGGTGAGCGCTTCGAATCCGGGACCTCGCGGTGACGGCGACACCGGTCGGACCGGTGGCGGAGCGGGAGACGGAATCCGGGACGGCGCCCGCCGTCGGGACACCGGCTGCCGAGATACCGGTTGCCGACGTACCGGCTGCCGACGTATCAGCCGTCGAGGCACCGGCGGAGTCCGTGTGGGGCGGTGACCGGCTCGACCTGGATGCCTATCTGGAGCGGACCGGGTACACAGGCGGTCTGGAACCGACCCTGGAGACGCTGCGGGGACTGCACCGCGCGCACAGCGCGGCGATCCCGTTCGAGAACCTGGACGTCGGGCTGGACCACGAGGTCCGGCTCGACCTGGAGAGCGTGCAGCACAAGCTCGTCACGGAGCGTCGCGGCGGCTACTGCTACGAGCAGAACTCCCTCTTCGCGGCGGTGCTCGAACGCCTGGGCTTCGTCTTCACGGCGCACGGCGCCCGGGTCCGTACGGCCGGCCCGACGCTGCGGCCCATCACCCACGTCCTGCTGCGGGTCGTCGTGGACGGCGCGGAATGGCTCGCCGACACCGGCTTCGGCGCTCTGGGGACCCTGGAGCCCGTCGAGCTGCGGGTGGGCACGCCGACGTGGCAGGGCGGCTGGGCCTTCGCGGTCGCCGAGGAGGCGGGCGGGGTGCGCGTGCTGCGTTCGCTCGGGGCGCGGGGCTGGTCGGACCTGTACGCGTTCGCGCCGAACCCGCTGTACCCGGTGGATCTCGTCGTCCTGAACCACTACACGTCGACGCATCCGCTGTCCCGGTTCACCGGCCAGATCGTGGTGCAGCGGGGCACGCCGCAGGTGCGGTACTTCCTGGTGCGGGACGAGCTGACGGTGACGCGCGCGGGTGAGGCGGACGGCGCGGAGGAGCGGCGGAAGGTGCCGGCCGGGGAACTCCCCGAGCTGCTGGAGCGCACCTTCGGCCTCGTCCTCTCCGCGGCCGACACCGAGCGCCTGCGCCGTCCGCTCGATCCGGTCCAGTAGCAGGACGGGCCACCCGGCCCAGCGGCACCGCGGTCCGGCTCAGGGCACCGCGATCCCGCTCGGCGGCACACCCGGTGCGGCTCAGCAGCGCACCCCGGTGCGGCTCAGTAGGACTGCAACTCGACGAGAGTGCCGTCCGGGGTGCGCAGGTGCGCCGTACGGAGGTTGGGTCCCCACTCCGGCCGGTCCTGGGGATCCGCGACGATCTTCGCGCCGTGCGCGGCGAAGCGCGGGGTGGCGTCGTCCACGCTGTCCACCCGCAGGACAAGCATCGCCGCGTCCTGCCCGGCGGCGGTGGCCGGCAGCGCCTCGCTGCCGGCCACCGCCGCGATCGCGGCGCGGGAGAACAGGACGAGGACGGCCTCGCCGTTCAGGTCCCAGTTGGCGTATCCGGCCTCGGGGATGACCTTCACGGGCTCGATGCCCAGGAGGTCGCGCAGCGCCTCGGTCCAGAATCCGGCGGCGGTGGTGAAGTCCTCCACGAGGAGGCGGGGGTAGAGAGCGTCCATGGATCCATCGTATTCACCACCTCACCAAGGGAATTGAGCGGGTGAGCGGGCACGGGAGGGGCACTCGTCGGACTTAGGATGGCGCGGTGCTGGTGAAGTGGATTCGCTGTGGGGTCGTGGACCGGGCGGGGTTCGAACGGGGGCAGCGAAAGTGGGCGGGGCTGCGCGGGCAGCCGGGATTCCGGGGTCAGGGCGGCGGCTGGAGCCGCGCGCAGCCGGGCGTGGCGCATCTGTTCGCGTTCTGGGACAGCAGGGCGGCCTACGACGCCTTCATGGCCGACACCCACGACCGGCTCGCCGGATCGCAGGCCGATTCGTACGAGAGCCTCGGGGTGCTGCTCTTCGAGCACCGGCTGGATGTGCGGGTGGGCTTCGAGGCGCGGTTCGCCGACGCCGATCTGCTGCGCGTCGCGCATTCGAGGGTGCGGCCCGACCGCGGCGAGCACTTCATCGAGATGCAGAAGAAGGTGTGGAACCCGGCGATGGCCGGGTCTCCCGGGCTGCTGCGCGGGGCCTTCGCCGAGGGTCCGGACAGCGACTTCCTGGTGCTCTCCCTGTGGATCTCGGCGAACGAGCGCGGCAAGTACCGGCCCGCCGCGATGGCGAGGCTCGCGGAGCGCACCGAGCTGGAGACCGATGTGGTCTCGGTGGCGGGCGACGTCGTGGACATCGTGCAGGCGTGGACGGTGTGACGGAGCCGGCTGCGTGACGGAGCTGCCGGTGGCCGGACGGGCCCGGGCTCCGGAGGGGCGTACCGCGCGCCCGGGATCCGCTGCGGGAATAGGGTGATCAGCATGGGCCGACCACGCCACATCGTGCTGATCCGGCACGGAGAGTCTCAGGGCAACGCGGACGACACCATCTACGAGAGGGTGCCGGACCACGCGCTCGAGCTCACCGCGACCGGGCGCCGGCAGGCCGCCGAGGCGGGGCAGCACCTGCGGGAGCTGTTCGGAGACGAGCCCGTCCGGGCCTTCGTGTCGCCCTACCGCCGCACCTGGCAGACCTTCCGTGGGCTGGCTCTCGACCCGTCGTTGACCCACGCCATGGAGGAGCCCCGGCTGCGGGAGCAGGACTGGGGGAACTGGCAGGACGCCGAGGACGTACAGCGGCAGCGCAAGGCCCGCGACACCTACGGGCACTTCTTCTACCGCTTCGCGCAGGGCGAGTCCGGCGCCGATGTGTACGACCGGGTGGGTGCCTTTCTGGAGACCCTCTACCGGGCCTTCGACAAGCCTGACTTCCCGCCGAACGTCCTGCTGGTCACCCACGGGCTGACCATGCGGTTGTTCTGCATGCGGTGGTTCCACTGGACGGTGGAGGAGTTCGAGTCGCTGTCCAACCCGGGCAACGCCGAGAGCCGCACGCTGCTCATCGGATCGTCGGGCCGCTACACGCTCGACCGGCCCTTCGAACGCTGGCGGCTCCCGGACCCCGTGGTGGATGAAGGATTCCGCGGGTGAGTTTGCGCACAGGGTGATTGACCGGGATCAGGCACGATGTCAGAGTTTCCGACGCGATGACCGCTCACCCAGTTGACTCAGAAAACATCTCCCGCGCCCTGGCAAGTCTGCGCGGGTTGGCCGTTGGCGACGCCCTCGGCTCCCAGTTCTTCGTCCCTTCCAACTACAGCGCCCTCCAGAACGGCGGGCTGCCGCCCGGCGTCTGGCAGTGGACCGACGACACCGAGATGGCCTGCTCCGTGCTGGCCGTGCTGGCCGCCCACGGTCGCATCGACCAGGACGCCCTGGCGCAGTCCTTCGCGGAGCACCATGACTTCGACCGCGGCTACGGCCCGGCCGTGAACCGCATGCTGCGCCTGATCCGGCAGGAGGGTGCCGACTGGCGTGAACTGGCCGCGGGCCTGTTCAACGGCCAGGGCTCGTGGGGCAACGGCGCCGCCATGCGCGTCGCCCCGCTGGGCGCCTGGTACGCGGGTGACGCCGAGCAGGCGACGCACCAGGCCGAGATCTCGGCGTACACCACCCACCAGCACCGTGAGGCCGTGGTCGGCGCGATGGCCGTGGCGGCCATGGCGGCGCTGGTCGCCGACCCGGACGGTCCGAAGGACCCCTCGGCGCTGCTGGGCGCGGTGCTCGACCTCGTGCCGACCAGCGCGGTGAAGGCCGGCATACGGCGTGCGCGCGATCTGCTCGACTACGCGGACGTGGCGACGGTGGCTGCGGTGCTCGGCTGCGGCCGGCGCACCAGCGCGCACGACACCGTGCCGTTCGCGCTGTGGGCGGCGGCGCGGCACCTGGACGACTACCAGAAGGCGTTCTGGACCACGGCCAAGGCCGGCGGCGACGTGGACACCACGTGTGCCATCGTCGGCGGGATCATCGCGTCCAGGCCCACCGGGCAGCCGCCGGGCGAATGGCTGGAGCGCACCGAAGCGCTCCCGCTGTGGGCCTCGGCGCCCGCGCAGGCCTGAGACCCGGCGCGCCGGGTCTGTCCCACCGCTGGATCCGCCGCTCCGCCGCTCGGCCGCGTTCATCGGGCCGGGCGGCGGTGCGGCGTCAGGCCGCCGGTGCGGCGGATTTCCCGCTGAGCGCTTCCAGGTCGCTCTTGCGCACCCGCACCACGAGCAGCGCGGTCAGTACGGCCAGGACCACGAAGCCGACCCCCGCCATGAAGGCGGTGGATATGCCCTGGGCGAGCACGTCGTGCCCCCAGGGGGCGGGCAGCTCGTGGGTCCTGGCGAACTCGGCCCGCTGCTGCGGGGTGGCCCTGGCGAGGAAGTCCGGCACCCGGTCCTCGAACTCGCCCCGGCTCGCCGTGCCGAAGACGGTGACCAGGATCGACAGCCCGAGCGAGCCACCCACCTGCTGGGTGGCGTTGAGGAGCCCGGACGCGGCGCCCGCCTCGTGCTGGGCCACCCCGGAGACAGCTGTCAGGGTGAGCGTCACGAAGTTCAGCCCCATGCCGAAGCCGAAGAGCACCATGGGGCCGAGCACACCGCCCGGGTAGCTGCTGCCCGGATCGAGCCGGGTGAGCCAGGCCATGCCCGCGCCGGTCAGCAGCGTGCCGGTGACGAGGAACGGTTTCGGGCCCAGCACCGGCAGCAGCCGCGTCGAGAGGCCCGCGCCGGTCACGATGGCGACGGTGATCGGAAGGAACGCGAGGCCGGACTCGATCGGGCTGTACTCGAGAACGTTCTGCACGAACAGGACGATGAAGAAGAACATGCCGAACATCGCCGCGGCCAGGCTCAGCATGATCACGTAGGTGCCGGAACGGTTGTGGTCGGCGAACATCCGCAGCGGCGTGATCGGATCGCGGGCCCGCCGCTCGACCACCACGAACAGGGCCAGCAGCACGACGGCCGCCCCGAAGGCGGCCAGTGTCAGGGGATCCTTCCAGCCGGAGTCGGCGGCCCGGATGAAGCCGTACACGAGCGTCGCCATACCGCCCGTGGAGGTGATGGCGCCGAGAATGTCGAAGCGCCCGGTCTGCCGGTCGGACTCGTTGATGAACAGCGGTGCGAGGAAGGCGATCAGCAAGCCGATGGGCACATTCACGAAGAGCACCCAGCGCCAGTCGAGCCACTCGGTGAGCATGCCGCCGGCGAGCAGGCCGATCGCGCCGCCGCCCGCGGAGACGGCGGCGAACACGCCGAACGCCCGGTTGCGTTCCGGTCCTTCGGGGAACGTGCTGGTGATCAGGGCCAGCGAGGTCGGTGAGGCGATCGCGCCGCCGACGCCCTGCAGCGAGCGTGCCGCGAGCAGTTGCCACGGCTCCTGGGCGAAGCCGCCGAGCAGTGACGCGAGCGAGAACAACAGGATGCCGAAGACGAACACTCTGCGCCGGCCGAGGATGTCGCCCGCCCGGCCGCCGAGCAGCAACAGGCCGCCGAAGGTGAGGGTGTAGGCGTTGAGCACCCAGGACAGATCTGTGGTGGAGAAGGACAGTGCGTCCTTGATGTGGGGAAGTGCGATGTTCACAATCGTGGCGTCAAGGACCACCATGAGCTGACAGGCGGCGATGACGGCGAGAGCGATTCCGGGTCGTCCCTCGCGCCGGGCGGTGCCGGACGGACGCGATTCGCGTACTTGAGAGGTCGTCACAGATGATCCCCCATCAGTGATTTAGTGAACGACACCGTTCACTATATGCTTCAACGGAGGTTTGTCGATGGGTACTTCGCAGCGAATCCGGTCGGGTGCGCCGGTCCTGCCGCGCCGCCGGGGGTCGGTCCTCGAACGCGCGATCCTCGATGCGGCTCTGGAACAGCTGGGTGCCGTCGGCTGGGGCGGGATGACGATGGAGGGCGTCGCGGCGCGCGCCCAGACGGGCAAGGCGGCGGTCTACCGGCGCTGGCCGTCGAAGGAGGCGCTGGTCGCCGACGCGCTGCGGCTCGGGCTGCCGCAGATCGGCGCCCCGCCGGACCTCGGCACCCTCCGGGAGGACCTGCTGTGCCTCGTCATGCGGATGCGTGAGGCGATGTACTCACAGGGCGGCATCGCACTGCGGGCGGTGCTGGACCAGTGCGACCACGGCGCCGCCCAGCCCTTCGTCGACCTGATCATCCAGGGGGTGATCGAGCCGGGGAAGGAGCTCATCCTGGCCGTGGTGCGGCGCGGGATCGCCCGGGGCACCGTCCGCGCGGACGCCACCGCGGCCATCGTCGCGGATGTGGCGCCGGCCCTGCTGATGTATCGCGCCAAGATCGGCGACCACGCGATCGGGGAGCAGGACATGGCTGATCTGGTCGATCATGTGATGCTCCCGCTGCTCCGCCCCTGACAGGGGAGTACCCTGGTCCCCGCCATGCCGTACGAACCTCCCACCCACAGCGTCGAACGCTCCTTGCGCGCCACCCTCGGAGCGAAGATCGTCGCAGGCGTCGACGAGGTGGGACGTGGCGCCTGGGCCGGGCCCGTCACCGTCTGCGCGGCCGTCACCGGTCTGCGCCGGGCGCCCGAAGGACTCACCGACTCCAAACTGATCCCCGCCCAGCGCCGGGCCTCGATGGCCGCGCTGCTGGCCGACTGGGTGACGTCCTACGCCCTCGGCCACGCGACCGTCGAAGAGGTGGACACCCTCGGCATGACCGCCTCCCTGCGACTGGCGGCCGTCCGCGCGCTCGAAGCGCTGCCGGAACGCCCGGACGCGGTGATCCTGGACGGCAAGCACGACTACCTCGGCGGGCCCTGGCAGGTGCGCACCGTCATCAAGGGCGATCAGTCGTGCGTCTCGGTGGCGGCGGCCTCGGTGATCGCCAAGGTGCACCGCGACGCCGCGATGGCCGAACTGGGCCTGGAACACGCGCCGTTCCGCTTCGCCGACAACGCCGGCTACCCCTCGCCCGTACACCGTGCGGCGCTGGAGGAACTCGGCCCCACACCGCACCACCGGCTGTCCTGGGCGTACCTCGACGCGCTGCCGCGCTGGCAGCACCTGAAGAAGGTCCGGACTCCCACCGACCCCGGGGAGCAGCTCGGTTTCGATTTTTGACGACCCACCGCTGCGCAACCGCGGCGTATTTGATAGACATCAGCCCATGCCTCTCATCCCCGAGGAGCCTCAGATTCACGAGAGTGTCCCGGGTCCCCGTTCAGCTGCGGCCGCAGGCCGCAGCGCGTCGACCCCCCGTCCTGTCCCCGGTCCCCGTCCTACACCCCGCCCCGTGCCTCCGCGCGCCGGCTACGCGGCCAACGCCGGGCCCGGCCGGCCCGGTCCGGCCCGCGGACCCGCCCCGACCCCTTCCGCCACCGTGACGGCCACCGCGCCGCCGGTGCCGCGTTCGCCGGGCGGGACCGGGGGCGTTATCGCTACAGCGCAGATCCAGCTCATCCCGGCCCCGGCCGGCGGCGCCATCGACGCCGCCGACGAGGCGGTCGACCTGCTGTTGGACACCGGCCGTGCGCCCGGCGAGATCCTGGTGCTCACCACCGGCGAGCACCACCCTTGGGCCGCGCACGAGTTGTCCTTCGGTGAGGCGTCCTACTGGTCGCAGCACGACGCGGGTGACGACGTCTTCTACGCCGGCATCACGGCCGAACGCGCCGCCGGCCGCCCGGTCGTGGTCGTCGCGGTCAACGGCGGAACCGACGAGACCACCGCGCTGGGACTGCCCACCGCGCTGGCCCGCGCCGGTGCCCTGCTGATCGTGTGCGGCGACCCCGTGCTGATCAACGGATCGATCGCCGCGAAGGCCTGATCGACGAAGGCCTGAATCGACGAGGGCCTGATCGACGAAGGCCCTGGTGGCGAGTGTTCGGTTGGCGAGGGTGTTCGGTCAAGCGAGTGTTCGGTCAGCGAGCTGCCGTGCGGCGCAGCGCCTCCGGCGCCCTTCGTGGGCGCAGGGCCGCCGCGCCGCCCGGCCGTTCGTCGAAGGACCGTGAATTCGGGGTGCGGCCGCCGCGGTTCTCGCCCAGCACCTGCCAGCCGTCCTGGGTGAGCGTGACGTACGCGCCGCAGCGAAGCCCGTGCAGCATGCACGCGTCGCGCAGGCCCCACATCCACGCGCCGTCCTTGTCGGTCCAGCCGGGGGTGCCGTCGCGGCACATCAGCAGCACCGCGGTCCGCACCGGTGCGCGCCGCCGCAGATCGTGCGGGAGCACCCGGCGCAGATGCGCGAGGATCGCGTTGCGGTGCTCCCAGCCGTCGACGACCCCGGTACTGCCGGTGAACGAGGCACTCGCCACGAGCCGGCTCTCCGGGTCGAACACCGCGACGACGGCGGTGAGCGGAGTCGGGAGATGCCGGGACTGGAGATCCTTGACGACGTCCCGCGGGTTGGCGAGCAAAGGGACTCCCGCGGCCGTCCACTCGGCTGGTTCCAGGCTGCGGGAGAGTCGGGAGGAGGCGCGGGTAGTGGTCTGCGGAGCGAAACCTGTGGTCACGTTCCTCCCTTCCGCGGACACACCCGGCGACCGGGCGCGGGCGCACGCCGGTCAGGGGGCTCGATGAGCCGGTCGGGGATCCATCCTCAATTCTTCCCCCCACGACTGCGAGCGGCAACGGGGAGTCGAAGGTTCTGACCGGTTATGGACTCCCGCGTCGGATAGATCCCACCCATCGTCTCAAACGCCGATACCGGTCACCCCTGCGCGGCCAGGACCAGCGGGAACACCGCGGTGGCGCCCGCCTTGCGCAGCAGCCGTGCGGCGACGGCCAGCGTCCACCCCGTGTCGGCCAGATCATCCACCAGCAGCACCGGGCCCGGCGTCGCGGCCAGCTTCGCGGCCAGTTCCGGCGGGACGGTGAACGCGCCGTGCAGCGCCCGCAGCCGCTGCGCGCTGTTGCTGCGCGGCACCCGGCCGGGTCCGCCGTCCGTCGTGTAGGCGATCTGGCCGAGAAGGGGCATCCGGCCGATCTCGGCGATCCGCGCGCCCAGCGTTCCGATGAGTTGCGGGCGGGTGTGGGACGCGACAGTGACGACGCCGACGGGCCGTTGCGGTGCGTCCGCCTCACCGCTCGCCCACCCGCCATGGCCCTTGGCCCAGTCCGCCAGCACGCGCACCACCGCGTCCGCCGCGTCGCCCGGTACGGCCTGGTCCGGTGCGCCGTCGGCCAGGAGCGGGCGCAGCCGGTTGCCCCAACCGATGTCCGAGAGCCGGCCGAGCGCCCGTCCGGACGCCGCCTGCTCCCCGGCCGGGATCCGGCCCTTGAGGTCGAGCCCGATCGCCTGCAGCCCGGTCGGCCACATCTTGCGCGGCTCCACCTCGATGCCGGGACGGCCGAGCGCCGCCCGGGCGGCGTCCAGCGCGGCAGGGGAGACCTCGATACCGAACCGGGCGCCGGCGCAGTTGTCGCAGCGGCCGCACGGCGCGGCCTCCTCGTCGTCCAGCTGGAGTCGCAGGAACTCCATCCGGCAGCTGGTGGCCGACGCGTAGTCGCGCATCGCCTGCTGCTCCGCCTCGCGCTGCCGCGCGACCCAGGCGTACCGCTCGGTGTCGTACGCCCACGGCTGCCCGGTGGAGGTCCAGCCGCCGCGCACCCGGTGCACCGCCCCGTCCACGTCCAGGACCTTGAGCATGATCTCCAGCCGGGAGCGGCGCAGGTCCACCCGCGCCTCCAGCGCCGGGACCGACACTGGGCGGCCGGCGTCGGCCAGCACCTCCAGGGTGCGGCGCACCTGCTCCTCGGTGGGGAACGCGAGGGATGCGAAGTAGCGCCAGATCGCCTCGTCCTCGCGCCCCGGCAGCAGCAGCACCTCGGCATGGTCCACACCGCGCCCGGCCCGGCCGACCTGCTGGTAGTAGGCGATGGGGGACGACGGCGATCCGACGTGCACGACGAATCCGAGGTCGGGCTTGTCGAAGCCCATGCCCAGCGCGGACGTCGCGACCAGTGCCTTGACCCGGTTGGCCAGCAGGTCCGCCTCGGCGGCCATCCGATCGGCGTTCTCCGTCTTGCCCGAGTACGAGGCCACCGGGTAGCCGCGCTGCCGCAGGAAAGCGGTGATCTCCTCGGCGGCGGCGACCGTGAGCGTGTAGATGATGCCGGAGCCCGGCAGAGTCTCGAGATGATCGGCGAGCCAGGCCAGCCGGTGGGCCGCGTCCGGAAGCCGGAGCACCCCGAGCGACAGGCTCTCGCGCTCCAGCGGCCCGCGGAGCACCAGCGCACCCTCCTCGCCCGTCCCGGAGGTGCCGGTGCCGAGCTGGTCGGCGACATCCGCGGTCACCCGGGCGTTGGCCGTGGCGGTGGTGGCCAGCACCGGGACGCCCGGCGGCAGATCCGCCAGCATCGTGCGCAGCCGCCGGTAGTCGGGGCGGAAGTCGTGGCCCCAGTCGGAGATGCAGTGCGCCTCGTCGACGACCAGCAGTCCGGTCGTCGCGGCGAGCTTGGGCAGCACCTGGTCGCGGAAGTCGGGGTTGTTCAGCCGCTCGGGGCTGACCAGCAGCACATCCACCTCGCCCGCCGCGACCTCGGCCTCGACGGTGTCCCACTCCTCGGTGTTCGCCGAGTTGATCGTCCGGGCCCGGATACCGGCCCGCTCGGCCGCCTCGACCTGGTTGCGCATCAGCGCGAGCAGCGGCGAGACGATCACGGTGGGACCGCCGCCGCGCCGGCGCAGCAGAGCGGTGGCGACGAAGTAGACCGCGGACTTCCCCCAACCGGTGCGCTGCACGACCAGCGTCCTGCGGCCGTGCGCCACCAGCGCCTCGACCGCCAGCCACTGGTCCTCGCGCAGCCGGGCGGTGCCGGTGGAGTCACCGACGAGGCGGCTCAGAACGGTGTCGGCCGCGGTACGAAGCGCGGTGGGGGAGTCAGTCATGCCCCCCATGCAACCCGATGCCACCGACAACGCGCGAACCGCGTACCGAACCTGTGGACAACTCGGCCCCAAAGTTATCCACAGGTTTTTGGGGGGCCTGGCGGAGATCACCGGCCTGCGGGACTGTCGGGCCATGACACAGCACATCGAATCGCCCCGGTCCGAGAACGATCCCAAGGTCACCCTGCGCAGCCCGGCCGACCTGGCCGACGCCCTGCCGTACCTCATGGGATTCCACCCCAGTGACTCCATCGTCATGGTCGCCCTGCACGGCGACCACGGCCGCTTCGGTGGCCGGCTGCGCCTGGGAATTCCCGAGGATTCCGCGGAATGGCCCGAGGTCTCCTCGCAGCTCGCGGACTGTCTGGTGCGCGGCAGCGAGCAGCGCGGCGACCGGGCCGCGTCCATCGTCCTCTTCCTGTGCCAGGACCCGTCCGGGAGTGAGCGGCCGTCCCAGGTCATGGAGCGCCTGAGGCCGCTGGCGCAGCGGCTGCGAACGGCCTGTGGCGCCCTGGACGTGCCGGTGGTCGAGGCGCTGTGCGTCTCGGCGGGCCGCTGGTGGTCCTACTGCTGTCCCGGCACTGACTGCTGTCCCGCCGACGGCTTCACCATCGCGACATCGGGCGACTCGGTGATGGCCGCGGCCGCCGCGTACGCCGGGATCAATGTGCGCGGTTCGCTGCGGGAGATGGAGGCCCGGCTCGTCCCGCCGGCAACGGAGCGGACCGCCGGGCAGGCACGGGCGCTCGACATGGCCTGCGCCGAACTCGTCCCGCGGATCCTGGACGTGGGCGACTGCGAGGCCGTCCGGCACCGGACGCTGACCCTGGTCGGCGCGGCGCTCGACCGCTTCCGCGCCACCCCGGCGGACGGGGACGTGACGGGCAGCGACAAGCGTGATGACGCGCTGCTCGGCGACGAGGAGGCCGCCGAGATCATCCTGGGCCTCCAGGACCGCGCGGCGCGGGACCGGGCCGCGGAGTGGATGGAGCCCCCGCACACCGACCCCGCGCTGCGCCTGTGGCGGGCCCTGGCCCGGAGGTGCGTCGGACCGTACGAGGACCATGCCGCCGCCCCGCTGACGCTGGCCGGCTGGGTCGCCTGGGCGTCGGGGGACGAGCCGGAGGCGCGCGTCGCGCTCGGCCGCGCCCTCGACCTCGATCCCGGGTACACCTTCGCCCGGCTGCTCCATCACTCGGTGAACGAGGGGCTCGACCCCGAGCCGCTGCGCCAGTGTCTGCGCCAGGAGCGACGGCAACGGGTGATCGACGCGTCTAAAGCTCGCCGTGGACCAGTCGGATCAGCCGGTCGAGGACCCGGCCGCCGCTCACCCGGAGACCGTCGTGCTCGTACTCGTCGGTGACCCAGGTGCGCAGGCCGCGCACCGCACGCGCGGTGGCCAGCGAATCGGCAGTGTCGACGTACATGTCGTCGTGGTAGACCGCCGCCGCCACCGGCACCTCGTTGAGGGCCAGTCGAGCCGGGTCGTAGAGGTCCGGCCACTCCTCGCGCGACGCCAGACGGTCGGCCGCGTCCTTGAGCGGGACGAGCGCGGGGTCACCGGTGAACATCCAGGGGTAGATCATCTCACCGGTGAACAGCACAGGGCCCTGGTCCGCCAGCGCCTTGTCCACGTCGAACTGCGGGAACTCCAGATGCGCGGCCGCTGCCGCCCAGCCGGTGCCCGCGGACGACACCGAGCGCTGCCCGTAGATCGACTCGTGGAGTACGGCGTACAGCGGATTGGCCGCGAACGACAGATGGCTCTGCGCCTCGGCGAGGAAGCCGTCCGAGAGCACCGGGCCGGAGGCGCCGGGGAGGAAGGCGTCCTCCAACAGATAGTGCAGGCTGTGGGAGCCGGTTCCGGTGCCGAGCATCAGGCCCAGCGACTGGAATGCCTCCGCGGTGAACCGGCCACCGTCCGGCAGCGTCACCTCGTGGTCGCGCAGGTGACGGGCGACGGCGCGCGCGGTCTCCACGTCCCCCGGATAACGGTCGTAGTGCTCGGAGTTCTTGCGCTCCACCCGGGGGAAGGCCGAGCGGTAGACATCGACGGCGCTGGTGCGCAGCCCCGGCAGGCCGCCGGTGATGAACACCTCCCGCAGACCGTCGGGGGCCAGCGACAGATACGTCAGGGCGCAGAGGCCGCCGAAGCTCTGCCCCAGCAGGCTCCACCGCCCCTCCGCGCCGAGCAGTTCACGGCGGATCAGTTCGCAGTCCCGCACGATGGAGTCGGCCCGGAAGTGCGCGAGATACTCCGCCTGCGCGGCGCCGTCGCCGCGCGCGGGCAGGGTCTGCCGGTTGGCGGGGGTGGAGCGGCCGGTGCCGCGCTGGTCGAGCAGCAGGACCCGGTAGTCGTCCAGGGCCCGGGTCAGCCAGCTGTCCCGGCCGAGGGGGCGCGGGGAGCGGCCACCGGGACCGCCCTGCAGGAACAGCAGCCACGGCAGCGGCTCACCCTCCCGGCCCGCGGCCACGACTTCACGGGCGTACACCTCGATCCGCTCCCCGGTGGGGGCGGCGTGGTCGAGCGGCACGTCGAAAGCGTGGTCGGTCACTACGGTGCCGGGCTGGCGATACACGGCCATGGCGTCTCTTTCCGGTGGTGCGGGCGGATACCGGGATGCGATCCCTGTTCAGGAACGGTAGACGGGCCGTGACCCGCATGCCCACACGGCCGTTCACCGGGATGTGAACCCGCCGCCGACCGCCCCGACCTCGACCGTTCCCGCTCCGACCGCTCTGACCAGGACCGCCTCCGGCCCGCAGCCCGTGCACACCTCGGTGATCTGTGTCGCCGCCCCCTCGCTCGCCGTTTCCGCCGAGGACGGACAGCTGCGGGGCCAGGGGCTCGACGGCTTCTACCAGGACGGCCGACGGGTTCTGGCGCGCTGCGAGGTGCGGCTCGGCGGAGCCGAACCGATCCCGGTGCTGGGCACGCTGATCAGCGCGGACCGGGCACGGTTCGTGGCGGTGCTCAGGACCCCGGCCGATGCCGGCCCCGATCCGGCGGTCACCGTGGAGCGGCTGCGGGACGCCGACGGTTCGGAGCGCATCACCGTGCTCAACACCGGGCCGATCGTGCTCAGGCTGCCGCTCGAAGTGGCTCTCGGCACGGATCTCGCCGAACTCGGCGCGGCCGCCGCGGGGCGGGCCGGTCCCGATCTGCCGGCCAGCGTCTGTGCTGCGGGGCTGCGCTGGTCGCATGCCGGCATCGCGGTCAGGGTCACCGCGCGACCGGCTCCCGCCAGCGTGCTGGCCTCGGCCGGAGTGCTGCGCTGGGATCTGTCCGTGCCGCCCGGCGCGGGCCGGACCTTCGAGCTGCGGGTGTCCCGGGAACCGACCGGGCCCGGGGCCGGGCCCGCCGTTTCCGCGCCCGTGCGCGGTGAACGGGCGCCCGTGCCCTGGTCCGTCGCGGAGCTGTCCGGCGACGACGCCAGGGGCGAGGCCCTGCTGCGCGGCAGTCTCGACGGTCTGCGGGCGCTGCTGCTGCGCGACCCGGTGCGGCTCGCCGACGTCCATGTGGCGGCGGGTGCCCCTTGGCGGATGGGACTCGCGCCCGCCGACGCGCTGTGGACGGCCAGGTTGCTGTTGCCGCTCGGTACCCGGCTGGCCGCCGGCACCCTGCGGACCCTCGCGCGGCTCCAGGACCGGGGCAGCGGCCGGATCCCGGGTGTTCTGCGGCACGCGGGACCGCATCTGCCGCCCACCTGCTCCGGCGTCGAGGCCACGCTGCTGTTCGTCACCGTCCTGGCGGAGGCCCGGCGCTGGGGGCTGCCGCAACGGGAGGCCGAGGCGCTGTTGCCCGCGGCCGAGCGCTGCCTCGGGTGGCTGCGCACGGCCGCCGACGCGGCGGGCTATGTGCCGGATCCCGCCCCCGGCGGCCCGCTGCGCTGCGAGGTACAGGCGCACGCCCACCGGGCCGCGCTGCACGGCGCAGACCTCCTCGACGCCTTCGGCCGCCCCGGAGCCGCCGCGTGGCGCGAGTACGCGGCCGGGCTGCGCGGGCGTTTCCAGGAGGACTTCTGGGTCGACGACCGCGGTGGGGGACGGCCCGCCGCCGCGCTCGCCCCCGACGGCAGGCGGCTGACCCATCTCGGCTCGGCCGCGGTCCACCTGCTCGACACCGGACTGCTCGGCGGCGGCCTGCTGGCTCAGGGACTGCTCGGCAAGGCACGGACCGGGCAGCTGGCGCGGCTGCTCGGAGCCCCGGACCTCGACTCCGGCTGGGGTCTGCGGACTCTCTCGACCAGGTCGCCGGGGCACAATCCGTTCGGCCATCGCAGTGGTGCGGTGCGCGTCCACGAGAGCGCGCTCGCCGTATCGGGTCTGGCCGCCGCCGGATACGAGAAGGAGGCGGGCGCCCTGTTGCGCGGCGTTCTGGACGCGGCCGGGAGCTTCGGGCGGCAGCTCCCGGAGATGTACGCGGGCGAACAGCGCGCCGCCGACCGTGCTCCGCTGCCGCACCCCACCGCCTGCCGTCCGTCCGCCGTCGCCGCCGCGGCCGCCGTCCATCTGCTGACCGCACTCGCGGGGGTGCGCCCCGACGCTCCCGGCGGCGTCGTGGCGGTGCGCCCCATGAGTACCGCCCCGCTGGGTGCGGTGCGCTTCTCGGGGCTGCGGGTGGACGAGCAGCCGTTCGCGGTGCGGGTGAGCAGGCTCGGCATGGCGATGGTCGAGGAGGCCGCCCCCGCCCTGCAGCTCGGCGCGTGACCGGCCGGGTGGTCCGCGGCCGCGTTCGTGAGGCCGTCCGCCGGCGTGTCGTCCGGGGCGGCACGTACGGCGGTGTGGCCCATGGGGTGGGCGTGGCACGGGAAACAGGGTGAACAAGGGCGGCAACAGGGGGACCATCCTGCTGTTTATCGTCAGGCAGACGACTATGATCGCGCCATGTCGCCCTACGACCCGTCGGCCTTTCCACCCTTCGCCGTCACCGTCGACCTGGTCGTGCTCACAGTGCGGGACCACGCCCTGTGCGCGCTGGCGGTCCGCCGGGGCGAGCCGCCCTACCAAGGGCGGTGGGCGCTGCCCGGCGGGTTCGTCCGGGGGGACGAGGACCTGTCGCAGGCCGCGGCCCGCGAACTGGCGGAAGAGACCGGCCTGCGCGCCCAGAGCGGCGCCCATCTGGAACAGCTGGCCACGTACGGCGACCCGCACCGTGACCCCCGGATGCGGGTGGTCAGCGTCGCCCATCTCGTCCTGGCGCCCGATCTGCCCGCGCCCCGGGCGGGCGGCGACGCGCGCAGCGCCCGCTGGGCGCCGGTCGGCACCCTGCTGGAGCAGGACGGCCTGGACATGGCGGGCGAGCCTGCCCCGCTCGCCTTCGACCACGCGCGGATCCTTGCCGACGGCGTCGAGCGCGCCAGGTCGAAGATCGAGTACTCCTCCCTGGCAACCGCCTTCTGCCCGCCCGAGTTCACCGTCGGCGAGCTGCGGCGGGTGTACGAGGCGGTGTGGGGGGTGGCCCTCGATCCCCGCAACTTCCACCGCAAGGTGACGGGCACCGTCGGATTCCTCGTACCGACCGGCGGTACGACGACCCGTCAGGGCGGCCGCCCCGCGCAGCTGTTCCAGGCAGGAGGGGCTGCTCTGCTCAATCCGCCCATGTTGCGACCAGAGGTCTGATTTCGGGCGTTATGGTGCAAGGGTGATCCAGGCCATCGGATTGACCAGCATGCCCCGCCGTAACGGTCCGCCCGCGGTCGACGACCTCACCTTCGAGGTCCGTCCCGGGCAGGTCACCGGCCTGCTCGGCGCGCCGGGCGCGGGAAAATCGACCACGCTGCGGCTGATGCTCGAACTCGAGGCGGGCAGGGGCGTCACCCTCTTCGAGGGCGCCCCCCTGCACCGGGTCCGGAACCCCAACCGCGAGGTCGGCATCCTGCTCGGCGATGTGCCGGGGCACCCCGGCCGTACCGCGCGGAGCCATCTCCGGATGCTCACCGCCGCGCTCGGCGTCCCGGCGGAGCGGGCCGACGAGGTGCTCGACATCGTCGGCCTCACCGGCCTCGCGGACCACCGTCTGAGCACCTACTCACTGGGCATGGACCGGCGGCTCGGCCTCGGGGCGGCGCTGCTCGCCGAACCGCGGACCCTCTTTCTGGACGAACCGTCGTTCGGCCTGACGCCCCGTGAAGCCGCCTGGGTGCACGCGCTGCTGCGCGCCTACGCGGCCGAGGGCGGAGCCGTTCTGGTCACCGGGCGCGACGCCAAGGCGATGGCCAGGACGTCCGACCGGGTGGTCACGATCGACGGCGGCCGGCTGGTGGCGGACCAGTCCGCCGAGGAGTTCACCCGCACCCGGCTGCGCCCGCATGTGGCCGTCCACTCCCCGCACGCGCAGCGGCTCGCCGGCGTTCTGACCGACAGCGGCGCCGAGATCGCCACGGCCGCCGGCAGCCGCCTGGTCATCTACGGCACCACCTCCGCACACATCGGGGAGATCGCCTACCGGAACGGGATCCTGCTGCACCGGCTGGCGGACGAGGTCGCCGACCTCGGCCCGGTCGCCCCGCTGAGCCGCGCCGACGGTCGCGGGCCAGCTGCCGCCCCGCCCGTGGCTGCCCAGGTGGAGCCTGCCGCACCGCCCCCGACGGATCCCGCTGCGCCCGCCCGGATCCCCGCCCCCGCCCGGACCCCCGCCCCCTCCCGGGGAGCCGTCCCGCCGGCCACGCCCGTCCAGCCGCTGCGGTACGAGCTGCGCCGGCTCGGTGGTGTCGGCACTCCGTGGTGGATCGCCGCGCTGTCCCTGTTCGCCTCGGTGGCCGGAGCCCTGGTGCTCTCGCGCACCGGCGAAACGTCACCCCTGTCGATGATGTCCGGCTGGGTGCGTCAACTTCCGCTGCCGCCCGCCGCGATGGGCGCGGGCCTGCTGGGCGCGCTCGCCTACGGGCAGGAGTTCCGCTACCCGGCGCTGGCGCCCGCCCAGGTACCGGTGCCCCGGCGGCTGCGGCTGCTCGTCGCCAAGATGCTCGTGAGCGGTGCGGCCGCGCTGCTGATCGCGGCCGCCGCCGCGGTGCTCGACACCGTCGTGCTCCGCGTGATCCTCGGGCCCGGCCGGGTTCCGCTGCCCATCGACCGGCCCGCGCAGGCGGCCGGCTGGGTGGCGCTGGCCGTCGGCTGCGCCTGGGCCGGGCTGCTGGCCGCCGGACTCTTCCGCACCACCGCGCTGGGTATGACGGCGGTCCTGGCGGTGCCACTGGTCGTGGCTCCGGCGGTCGGGCTGGTGGTCCACAGCCGCACCGGCGGGCACATGATCGACGCGGCAGGGGCGCTGCTCAGCGTCCTCGGCGGCTGGCCCGGAGGCGTCGGCAGCACCGCGGCCGGGGTCGCCGGAGCGGCCGTCCAACCGTTCGGCTGCGCCTTCGTGTTGTCGCTCACCGTCCTGCTCTGCGCCCACCTCGCAACGGTGTTGCGCGGCCGTGGACGTTGACGCCGCCCAACTCGCGGTCGGATAAACGGAACTGTCTCCCTGGCCTGTCATGCAGGGCGTTTCGTTCCGATAAAGCGTCAATTATCAGGTGATGGGCGCTCACCCTTTCGTGTGCTTTTCAGCAAAGCCCTCAAGGCCTGCCGTGGCATCGCCGACAAAGGATGCGTGAGTACCCTTGCGCACACCCTGATGACCACGGCTCGTTCCGCCGACTCCAGCATCGTCGGCCCGGCCGAGCTCGACCGCTACTCGTACGCCGACGCCTCAGGTGTCGACCGCCCCGGCCTTCCCTCGTGGGACGGCGCGGACTCGGACATGGGCCGGGTCGGCCGCCGGGCCGGCGGCAGCCGTGGCCGCGGGCTGCACGGCCAACTCGTCCAGCAGCTCGGCCAGATGATCGTCTCCGGCGACCTGGGTGCCGACCGGCCGCTCGTCCCCGAGGAGATCGGCCAGCGTTTCGAGGTCTCCCGCACCGTGGTGCGCGAGTCCCTGCGCGTCCTTGAGGCCAAGGGCCTGGTCAGTGCCAGGCCGAACGTCGGGACCCGGGTCCGCCCGGTCGCCGACTGGAACCTGCTGGACCCCGACATCATCGAATGGCGGGCCTTCGGCCCGCAGCGTGACGACCAGCGCCGCGAACTGTTCGAGCTGCGCTGGACCATCGAGCCGCTCGCCGCGCGGCTCGCCGCCGGCCACGGCCGCGAGGACGTGCAGCAGCGCCTCGCCGACATGGTGGAGATCATGGGCCACGCCGCCGCCCAGGGCGACTCCCTGACCTTCTCCCGGGCGGATGCCGAGTTCCACTCCCTGCTCCTGCAGGTGGCCGGGAACCGGATGCTCGAGCACCTGGCGGGCATCGTCTCCTCCGCCCTGCACGTGTCGGGCGGCCCGGTCACCGGTTGCGAGCGGCCCGGCGAGCCCGCCGTGAGCCTGCACCGAAGGATCGTCGAGGCGCTCGCGTCGGGTGACGGAGTCGGCGCCGAAGCGACCATGCGCCAGCTCCTCGCGGTCCACACCGAGGTCCCCGCGGCCGACCACGTCGTCCCGGCTCCGCGCGAGCACTGACCGCACGGCCCAACCGCAGCCGGCCCCGGACCATCGGTCCGGGGCCGGCGGCGCCATTGCGCGAAGAGTGTCCCGGTATCGGTTCAGTACAGTTGGTATGGGGTGTGACTCGGGCCACGTGGGCCGGGCGTAACGCTTGGCGAGGCAGCGCGATGACTTAAGAGGTGATGGCCGCACGAGGAATAGCAGCGAGAGTTCTGACGCTGTGTTCCTGAGCGGTTCCACCGAGTCGTTCCCATCGTTCCGAGAGGTTGTTCGTGTCGGCCAGCACATCCCGTACGCTCCCGCCGGAGATCGCCGAGTCCGAGTCTCTGATGGCGCTCATCGAGCGGGGTAAGGCTCAGGGGCAGATCGCCGGCGACGACGTGCGTCGGGCCTTCGAAGCGGACCAGATTCCGGCAACCCAGTGGAAGAACGTTCTGCGCAGCCTCAACCAGGTCCTCGATGAGGAAGGTGTGACGCTGATGGTCAGTGCCGCTGAGGAGCCCAAGCGCACTCGCAAGAGCGTCGCAGCCAAGAGCCCGGCGAAGCGCACCGCCACCAAGACGGTCGTCACCAAGGCCACCGTCGCCAAGAAGACCGTCGCCGCCAAGGCCGCCACCGCTCCCGCGGGGGCTGTCGAGGCCGAGACGGTGGATTCGGTCGAAGAATCCGACGCACCCGCCGCGAAGCCGGCGGCCAAGAAGACGGCGGTCAAGAAGACCGCCGCCAAGAAGACGGCGGCCAAGAAGACCGCCGCCAAGAAGACCTCGGGCGATGACGAGGCCGCCGACGGTGAAGAAGCCGACGAGACGACCACGCCCGGCAAGGGTGATGAGGAGTCGGACAAGCCCGAGTCCGAGAGCTTCGTGCTCTCCGACGACGACGAGGACGACGCTCCCGCCCAGCAGGTCGCGGTGGCCGGTGCCACCGCCGACCCGGTCAAGGACTACCTGAAGCAGATCGGCAAGGTTCCGCTGCTCAACGCGGAGCAGGAGGTCGAGCTCGCCAAGCGCATCGAGGCCGGCCTGTTCGCGGAGGACAAGCTGGCGGCGGCGGACAAGCTCGCCCCCAAGCTCAAGCGCGAGCTGGAGATCATCGCCGAGGACGGCCGCTGGGCCAAGAACCACCTGCTGGAGGCCAACCTCCGTCTCGTGGTCTCGCTGGCCAAGCGTTACACCGGCCGCGGCATGCTCTTCCTGGACCTGATCCAGGAGGGCAACCTGGGCCTGATCCGTGCGGTCGAGAAGTTCGACTACACCAAGGGCTTCAAGTTCTCCACGTACGCCACGTGGTGGATCCGCCAGGCGATCACCCGCGCGATGGCCGACCAGGCCCGCACCATCCGTATCCCGGTGCACATGGTCGAGGTCATCAACAAGCTGGCCCGTGTGCAGCGTCAGATGCTCCAGGACCTGGGCCGCGAGCCCACCCCGGAGGAGCTGGCCAAGGAACTCGACATGACCCCCGAAAAGGTCATCGAGGTCCAGAAGTACGGCCGTGAGCCGATCTCCCTCCACACCCCGCTGGGTGAGGACGGCGACAGCGAGTTCGGAGACCTCATCGAGGACTCCGAGGCGGTCGTGCCGGCCGACGCGGTCAGCTTCACGCTCCTGCAGGAGCAGCTGCACTCGGTGCTCGACACTCTGTCCGAGCGGGAGGCGGGCGTGGTCTCCATGCGCTTCGGCCTCACGGACGGGCAGCCGAAGACGCTCGACGAGATCGGCAAGGTCTACGGGGTCACGCGCGAGCGGATCCGCCAGATCGAGTCGAAGACGATGTCGAAGCTTCGGCACCCGTCGCGCTCGCAGGTGCTGCGCGACTATCTGGACTGATCCTTCCCCATCCAGCGGATGCGGCCTCCGGTCCTATGGATCACTCTGGGTTTCCAGAGGGATCCACAGGGTCAGGAGGCCGTATGCGTTCCACGTTCCGGATGCTGCTCAGCGGGTCGGCGGTGGTGCTGGCCACGCTGACGGTGCCGCTCGGGGTCCCCGGCGCCGCGACCGAGGCCAGGGCGGCGGTCATAGGCGGCGACCCGGTCGTCGCCGGGCAGCGGCCCTGGGTGGTGGCGCTGGCCAGCCGGGACCGTTTCGGATCGACGAGATCCGGCCAGTTCTGCGGCGGGGCCGTGGTCTCCGCCTCGACGGTGATCACCGCGGCGCACTGCTTCGGCCGTGATGTGCTCGGTGGGGACTGGCGGGACGCCCGGGATCTGCGCGTCATCGCCGGCCGGGTCGACCTCCACGGCGCGGAAGGCCGCGAAATACGGGTGCGCCAGGTCCGGATCAACCCGGGATACGACCCGGTGACGAATGCCGGCGATGTGGCGGTCGTCACACTGGAGAGCCCGCTCGCCGCCGGATCGGCCATCGCTATGGCGGGGCCTGGCGACCCGCAGGACTATCTGGCGGGCTCGCCGGCCCGTGTGTACGGCTGGGGGGACACCACAGGCGCCGGGGCGTACTCACCGGTCCTGCGCTCGGCTGAGGTGGCCGTGCTGGCGGACGAGGTCTGTGAGCGGGCCTACCCGGGCAATGCGGACGGCACGTATCTGCGGAAGACCATGCTGTGCGCCGGAGAGCCGCAGGGCGGCAGAGACGCCTGCCAGGGCGACAGCGGCGGGCCGCTGGTCGTCGGCGGCAAGCTGGTCGGTCTGGTCTCCTGGGGCACGGGATGCGCCGAGGCCGGACATCCCGGGGTCTACACCCGGATCTCCTCGGTCAGCGCAATGGTCACGAGCGCACTGGACATGCGCCACCGCTAACGGGCCCGGAAGAGCCGACGGGCGGCCCGGCCCCAGGTGGGGTCCGGCCGCCCGTCGGTCCGAGCTCGTCGCAGGTGCGATGTGTCAGTGCTCGTCCTCGACCGTTTGCGCCGGGGTGTCGGTGAGTCGGCCGGTTTCGTCCTGTATTTCCGCAGCGATCTTCTTGAGTTCGGGCTCGAACTTGCGCCCGTGGTGCGCGCAGAAGAGCAGTTCGCCGCCACTGATGAGGACGACGCGCAGGTATGCCTGGGCGCCGCAACGGTCGCAGCGGTCCGCCGCCGTCAGCGGGCTCGCGGGGGTCAGAACTGTAGTCACGTCGCCTCTTCTCTAGCTCGACGAGCTGTCGTACCAGGGTCAACATCCAACCAGGCCGAAAACGTTCCCGCTCGTGGCTTTTCCTCGAAATCTGACTTCGAAGTGACTGGATGCTACCTGTTGGTAGCGGATTGGCCTCTGATGCGTTAGTTGTCGCTTTTGGGGCGCTTGTCCGTTTATGTCCACCGACTGGGTTGCCGGTTGTTGGTGAGGACGTGCCCGGAGCCTAAATGGTTCATGCCTCAATGGGAACGTGACATGTGTATCACTCAAATGAGGTATCGAACGTACGATCGATACGGGGCTACTCTGGGGCCCGGATACCGGGTCGCGGCACAACTGGCGTACCAGGTCTCGGTACCCTCTCACCGACACGGCCGAAGAACTTTATCGAGGAGCTGCCCGCGTGACCGCCGAAACATCCGTGCCGTCCTCCGCGCTGCTGACGGGCGCAGATCGCGACGGTTCCAACTACACCGCGCGGCATCTGCTCGTCCTCGAGGGGCTGGAGGCGGTCCGCAAGCGCCCCGGCATGTACATCGGGTCGACCGACAGCCGTGGCCTCATGCACTGCGTCTGGGAGATCATCGACAACTCCGTCGACGAGGCCCTCGGCGGTCACTGCGACCGCATCGAGGTCTATCTGCGCAGTGATTCCTCGGTCGAGGTCCGCGACAACGGCCGGGGCATCCCGGTCGACCTGGAGCCCAAGACGGGGCTGTCGGGTGTCGAGGTCGTGATGACCAAGCTGCACGCCGGCGGCAAGTTCGGCGGTGGCTCCTACGCGGCCTCCGGCGGCCTGCACGGCGTCGGCGCCTCGGTCGTCAACGCCCTCTCCGCCCGCCTCGACGTCGAGGTCGACAGGAGCGGCCACACCCACGCCATCAGCTTCCGGCGCGGTGTGCCCGGCTCCTTCTCCGGAGCGGGTCCCGACTCCTCCTTCGACGCGGCGAGCGGCCTGACCAAGGCGAAGAAGGTCCCCCGGGCCAGGACCGGCACCCGCGTCCGGTACTGGGCGGACCGCCAGATCTTCCTCAAGGACGCCAAGATCTCGCTGGAGAACCTCCACCAGCGCGCCCGCCAGACGGCCTTCCTGGTGCCGGGCCTGACCATCCTCGTCCGCGACGAACGTGACCTGGAGGGCGACGGCAAGGCCGTCGAGGACGTCTTCCACTACGACGGCGGCATCAGCGAGTTCTGCGAGTACCTCTCCCAGGACAAGCCGATCTGCGACGTCCTGCGGCTGACCGGCAGCGGCAGCTTCAAGGAGACCGTCCCGGTACTGGACGACCGCGGCCACATGACGGCCACCGAGGTCACCCGCGAGCTGGGCGTGGACATCGCGATGCGCTGGGGCACGGGGTACGACACCGTGTCGCGGTCCTTCGTGAACATCATCGCCACCCCCAAGGGCGGCACCCACGTCACCGGCTTCGAGCGGGCCATCACCAAGACGGTCAACGAGGTGCTGCGCTCCGCCAAGCTGCTGCGCGTCGCCGAGGACGACGTCGTCAAGGACGACGCCATGGAGGGCCTGACGGCGGTCGTCACCGTGCGGCTGGCCGAGCCGCAGTTCGAGGGCCAGACCAAGGAGGTCCTCGGCACCTCGGCCGCCAACCGGATCGTGGCCAACGTCGTGGCCAAGGAGCTCAAGGAGTTCCTGACCTCCGCCAAGCGCGACACGAAGCTGCAGGCGCGGGCGGTGCTGGAGAAGACCGTCGCCGCCGCGCGCACCCGCATCGCGGCCCGGCAGCACAAGGACGCGCAGCGCCGGAAGACGGCGCTGGAGACCTCCTCGCTGCCGGCGAAGCTCGCGGACTGCCGCAGCGACGACGTGGACCGCACCGAGCTGTTCATCGTCGAGGGCGACTCGGCGCTCGGTACGGCCAAGGTGGCCCGGAACTCGGAGTTCCAGGCACTGCTGCCGATCCGCGGCAAGATTCTCAATGTCCAGAAGTCGTCGGTTTCGGACATGCTGAAGAACGCCGAGTGCGGAGCGATCATCCAGGTGATAGGAGCCGGGTCGGGCCGGACGTTCGACATCGACCAGGCGCGCTACGGGAAGGTGATCTTCCTCGCGGACGCCGACGTCGACGGCGCGCACATCCGCTGCCTGCTGCTCACGCTGTTCCAGCGCTACATGCGTCCGATGGTCGAGCAGGGCAGGGTCTTCTCGGCCGTGCCGCCGCTGCACCGCGTCGAGCTCGTCCAGCCCAAGAAGGGGCAGGACAAGTACATCTACACCTACTCGGACAGCGAGCTGCGGCAGACGCTGCTCGACCTCCAGCGCCGGAACGTCCGCTTCAAGGACGGCATCCAGCGTTACAAGGGTCTGGGTGAGATGGACGCCAACCAGCTCGCGGAGACCACGATGGACCCGCGACACCGCACCCTGCGCCGGATCAACATCAGCGATCTGGAGGCCGCGGAGCAGGCGTTCGACCTGCTCATGGGCAACGAGGTCGCACCGCGCAAGGAGTTCATCACCAACTCGGCGGCGACGCTCGACCGGTCCCGCATCGACGCCTAGGCGCGACCGGCCGGCGCGTCGAAGGGCTCCTCCACCCCCGGGTGGAGGAGCCCTTCGACGTGCCGGGGTGCGGGACCGGGCACAGGTCGTCGGATATGCCTACCGGCACGGCATCACCTGATGGGGTGAACGTTTCAGCTTGATGGCACCGGATCTTCCCGTTCTGTCCATGCTTGGGCGCACAGCCAATTGGCTTGTGAAGCGAGGAGAGTTCGGTGGACAAGCACGACGGGGGCGACCCGGGTGCGCTGCGGGTGGACGACCCCTGGTACGACGCCCTGGCCGCCGGTCTCTGGGTACCGGACCCCACGGCTCCGGCACCGTCACCTGTGCCGGCGCCTCCCGCGACGCCCGTCGCGGGAACGGAGCAGGACCGGGCCGTGATCTACCTGGAGGTGCAGCGGAGCGCCGCGTTCCAGGAAGTGCGCGGCCAGTACCGCAGGTTCGCCTTTCCGGCGGCCGCGGCCTTCCTCGTCTGGTACCTGCTCTATGTGGTGGCGGCCACAGTGGCGCCGGGTCTGATGAGCCGCCCGGTCGCAGGTGAGCTCAATGTGGCCATGGTCGCGGGGCTGGCGCAGTTCGCCACGACGTTCCTGCTGACCTGGGCCTACTCGCGGCACGCGCGGCTGCGCAGGGACCGAGCGGCGCTCGACCTGCGCTGGGACACCCAGGAGCGGATGCGTTGATGGTCCGCTACCTGGCAGATCCGGCGAACGAGCACCAGGGGCTCGCTCTTGTCCTGTTCACGGTCTTCGTGTCCGTGACCCTCGCCATCACCGCCTGGGCGGGCCGGCGGCGCAGCTCGTCGGTCGAGTTCTTCGCCGGGGGCCGGCTCTTCTCCCCCATGGAGAACGGTTTCGCCATCGCGGGCGACTACATGTCGGCGGCGTCGTTCCTCGGCATCTCCGGTCTCATCGCGCTCTTCGGCTACGACGGCCTGCTGTACTCGGTCGGCTTCCTCGTCGCCTGGCTCGTCGTCCTCATGCTGGTCGCGGAACTGGTGCGCAACTGCGGCCGCTACACCCTCGCCGACGTGCTCTCCGCCCGGATGCGGCAGCGGCCGGTCCGGATCGCGGCCGGCACCTCCTCGGTCATCGTCTCGGTGCTCTACCTGGTCGCGCAGATGGTCGGCGCGAGCAGCCTGGTGGCGCTCCTGCTCGGCGGGCAGAGCGGCGCGTCCCGTACCTGGACGGTGATCGGCGTCGGCGGTCTGATGGTCGTCTACGTGTCGTTCGGCGGCATGCGCGCGACGACCTGGATCCAGATCGTCAAGACCGTGCTGCTGATGGGCGGCACCATCACGCTCGTGGTGCTGGTGCTGATCCGCTTCCACGGCGACCTGAACGGTCTGCTGCGCTCCGCGGCGGCCGGCAGCGGACACGGCAGCGCCTTCCTGGCGCCCGGTCTCAAGTACGGCGGGAGCTGGACCTCGAAGCTGGACTTCATCAGCCTCGGGATCGCCCTGGTGCTCGGCACGGCCGGGCTGCCGCACATCCTGTCGCGGTTCTACACGGTCCCCACCGCGCGCTCCGCCCGCCGGTCGGTGGTGTGGGCGATCGGGCTGATCGGTTCCTTCTACCTGATGACGATCGTCCTCGGCTTCGGCGCTGCGGCGGTCGTCGGCTCGAACGCGGTACGCACCTCCAACGCGGCCGGCAACACCGCCGTGCCGCTGTTGGCCCAGGACTTGGGCGGGGGAGCCGGTTCCACAGGCGGAACGGTTCTGTTCGCCGTCGTCGGCGCGGTGGCCTTCGCCACGATCCTGGCGGTGGTCGCCGGAATCACCCTGGCCTCGTCCGCCTCGGTCGCGCACGATCTGTACGCCACGCTGCGCCGCAGCGGGAAGCACGCGGGCCCGGCGACCGGGAACGAGGAGGTGCGGGTGGCGCGCTTCGCCGCGGTCGGGATCGGCGCGGTGGCGATCGCCCTGAGCCTGTTCGCGCAGGGGCAGAACATCGCCTTCCTGGTGGGTCTCGCCTTCGCGGTGGCCGCCTCGGCGAACCTGCCCGCGCTGCTGTTCTCGCTGTTCTGGCCCCGCTTCACCACCCGGGGAACGGTCTGCGCCGTCTACGGCGGGCTGATCCCCGCGCTGGTCCTCGTCGTGCTCTCGCCCGTGGTCTCCGGACGCCCCGACGCGCTCTTCCCCGGTGTGGACTTCCATCTCTTCCCGCTGGAGAACCCGGGACTGGTCTCCATCCCGCTGGGCTTCCTGGCCGGCTGGCTGGGCACCGTGCTCTTCCCGGAGCCAGAGGACCCGGGCAAGTACGCGGAGACCGAGGTGCGTTCCCTCACCGGCGCGGGAGCGGTGTGACGCGGCGGCGGAACGGCCCGCACACCGGGGTCAGTCCGCCGCTGCCGCCGCCCAGGCATAGCGGTGCTCGGGGCGCCCGGTGTCGCCGTACTTGAGGGTCAGGCCGATCCGCCCCGCCTGCTCCAGGTACTTCAGATAGCGCTGCGCGGTGGAGCGGCTCAACCCGGCGCGCTCGGCCACCTCGTGGGCGGAGAGCGGATGCCCGGCCTCGCGCAGCACCCGCCGTATCAGGTCCGCGGTGGGCGCCGAGTGTCCCTTGGGCAGCTCGGCCGAGGCGGCTCCCGCGGTCCGCAGCGCGCCGAAGATCCGGTCGACCTGCTCCTGGCCGGCCTCGCCGCCCCCGCCGACCCCGTCCAGGGTGCGGCGCAGCGCCGCGTATCCGTCGAGCTTGGCCCGCAGCCCGGCGAAGGTGAACGGCTTGACCAGGTACTGCAGCGCGCCGTAGCGCATCGCGGCCTGGACGGTCGCGACATCGCGGGCCGCCGTCACCATGATCACGTCGGCGTGGTGGCCGAGCTGCCGCAGCCGGCGCACCAGCGTCAGGCCCGTCTCGTCCGGCAGGTAGTGGTCGAGCAGGATCAGGTCGATCCGGGTGCGCTCCAAAGTGGCCAGCGCGTGGGCGGCGGTGTGGGCCCGGCCGGCCACCCGGAAGCCGGGGACCTTTGCCACGTAGGCCGCGTTGATCTCGGCGACGCGGAAGTCGTCGTCCACGACCAGTACCTCGATCATCGTGTCTCCCTTGCGCCGGTGAGCCCGGTGAGCCCGGTGAGCCCGGTGAGCTGATCGAATTCGGTGGGGTGGCCGGTCCGGCGGCCGCTGACGTCGTCCGCGACCAGGGACTCCGGCAGCACCACGGTGAAGACCGCGCCGCCGCCCGCGCGGGCGGTGACCCGGGCGATGCCGCCGTACCGCTCGGCGAGCCGCCGGACCAGCGCCAGGCCGAGCCCCCGGCCGCGGTGCGCCGGGCGCTCCTTCGTGGACCAGCCCTCGGTGAAGATGAGGTCGCGCGCCTCCGGCGGCACCCCGGGGCCGGTGTCGGAAACCCGCAGGACGACGGTGGTGTCCTCCTCGGTCCGCAGCTCGACCTCCACGAAGGAATCGGCGGTGCGGTGCGCGGCGGCCGCGTCCAGGGCGTTGTCGATGAGGTTGCCCAGCACGGTCACCAGGTCGCGGGGATCGACCACCCGGTCGGGCAGCACGGTCGCGGCGGAGATCCGCAGGGCCACCCCGCGTTCGGCGGCGATGGCCGCCTTGCCGACCAGCAGCGCGGCGAGCAGCGGATCCCGTACCTGTTCGGCGATCTGCTCCGCGGTGGACCGGTGGGTGTCGGCGACCTCGACGACGAACTCCACCGCCTCGTCGTGCAGTCCCAGTTCGAGCAGGCCCAGCAGGGTGTGGAGCCGGTTGGCGTGTTCGTGGTCCTGGGCGCGCAGCGCGTCCAGCAGCCCGTGGGTGCTGTCCAGCTCGCGGCCGAGCAGCTCCAGCTCCGTACGGTCACGCAGCGTGGCGACTGCGCCGCCGTCACCGGTCGGCATCCGGTTGGCGATCAGCACCCGGCCGCCGCTCACGGTCAGCAGGTCGGTGCCCTCGACCCGGCCGGTCAGGACGTCCGTCGTGCGGCCCGGCGGCAGAACGTCGTCCAGGGCGCGTCCGGTGGCGTCGGGGCCGAGCCCGAGCAGCCGCCCGGCCTCGTCGTTGACGAGCCGGATCCTGCCCTGCCGGTCCAGGGCCACGACGCCCTCCCGGATGCCGTGGAGCATCGCCTCGCGCTCGTCGAGCAGCGAGGAGATGTCGGCGAACGCGAGCCCGTGGGTGCGGCGCTGCAGCCTTCGCGAGCCGCCGATCGCGGCAAGCACGCCCGCCGCGAGCGCGGCGGCCGCGTACAGCAGCAGTCCGGGGACCGCGTCGAGCAGCCGTTCGCGGACGCTGTTGTAGGCGATGCCGACGGAGACCGCGCCGACGATCCGGCCGCTGCTGTCGCGCAGCGGCACCTTGCCCCGGGCGCTGCGGCCCAGGGTGCCGTTGTCGATCTGCATGATCTCCTGGCCGGCCAGCGCCACGCTGGGATCGGTGGAGACGTGCTCGCCGATCCGGTCCTCCTCGGTGTGCGACCATCGCGTTCCGTTGAGATCCATGACGACGACGTACTCGGCCTTGGTGGCCAGGCGGATGCGTTCGGCCTCGGCCTGGACCGGGCCGTCAGGGGTGGGCTCCGAGGTGAGCAGCGCGTCAGCGATCTGCGGTTCCGCCGCGGCGGTCTGCGCGATGGACAGCGCGCGGCGCATCGCCTGGTCGTCGAGCTGGTGGCTCAGTGGTGCGAGGAACAGGGCGGTGGCCAGCAGCGTGACGCCCGTGGTGATCGCGACCTGGGTCAGCAGGACCTGTGCGGAGACGCGGCGCGGCCACCGGATGCGCATGCGGTCTCCTTCTGCTGTGGCGATATGGGTAGGTAAACCAGGGTTTGCAACGTTCGCTGCCACGACGCTCCGCCGTGTCCCGTCTGTGAACGCAACGTAAACGCCAAAGAGGCGGATGCACAGACTCCGTTTCGCTTTCGTTGTGCGGGAGCGAGCAAAACGAGCAGAACAGCGGTTGTGAGCAGAAGGCGCCCTGTGCTCACAAGGCTGCCGCCATGACCCGGGCCGCGCCTAGCGTCCCGCCCCATGAGCAGTCAAACGAGTCCCGCCATCGAGTTGCGGGGAGCGAGCAAGGCGTTCCGGACCCCGTCCGGGGCGCTGCACACCGCTGTACGTGATCTGGACCTGACCGTGGAGCGCGGCGAGTTCGTCGCGGTCGTCGGACCGACCGGATGCGGCAAGTCCACGACGCTGACCCTGGTCAGCGGCCTGGAGGAGCCGACCGAGGGCGAGGTGCTGGTGGCCGGCGAGCCGGTCCGCGGCATCGGCGACAAGGTCGGGTTCGTCTTCCAGCAGGACGCCGTCTTCCCCTGGCGCACCGTGCTGTCCAACGTGATGGCAGGTCCCCGTTTCCGCGGCGTACCCAAGGCCGAGGCGAAGGAACGGGCCCGCGAGTGGCTGGCCCGGGTGGGTCTGACGTCCTTCGAGGACCGCTATCCGCACCAGCTGTCGGGCGGCCAGCGCAAGCGCGTGGCGCTCGCCGCCACCTTCGTCAACGACCCCGAGATCCTGCTGATGGACGAGCCCTTCTCGGCGCTCGACGTCCAGACCCGGGCGCTGATGTCCGACGAACTGCTCGACCTGTGGGCCGGCACCGGCTCCTCGGTGGTGTTCGTCACGCACGACCTGGAGGAGTCGATCGCGCTCGCCGACAAGGTCGTGGTCATGACGGCCGGACCCGCGACCGTCAAGGAGGTCTTCACCATCGACCTGCCACGGCCGCGCAAGGTCGAGGAGGTCCGGATGGAACCGCGGTTCCTGGAGATCTACCGGGAGATCTGGTCCTCGCTGGGCGAAGAAGTCCGCATCACCCGCGAGAGGGGAGCCGGCAATGCAGCCTGAAACCGCCGTCGCCGACGCCGTGACCACCAAGGGCCGGCCCGCCAAGGCGTCCACCGAGCGCACCGAGGCCCGAGCACGGGCCGCCCGCAACCGCCGGGTCCTGGTCTACGGAACCCGTCTGCTGCTGCTCGTCGCCGTGATCGGCCTGTGGGAGTGGTTCGCCCGCGCCGGGATCATCGACCCGTTCAACTTCTCGATGCCGTCGAAGATCTGGGACCAGATCCGGGAGTGGGCGCTGCACGGCACCGCGCAGGGCTCCTTGTGGGAGCAGATCTGGTACACGCTCTACGAGGCGCTCTTCGGCTGGATCATCGGCGTCGTCGCCGGCGTGCTGCTGGGCATCGCGCTCGGCCGGGTCCGCTTCCTGGCCGACGTCCTCGGCCCGTACATCAAGGTCCTCAACGCGCTTCCGCGCATCGTGCTGGCGCCGATCTTCCTCATCTGGTTCGGCCTCGGCCCGGCCTCGAAGGTCGCCTCCGCGGTCGTCCTGGTCTTCTTCCCGGTCTTCTTCAACGCCTTCCAGGGCGCCAGGGAGGTGGACCGCAACCTCGTCTCCAACGCCCGGATCCTCGGCGCGAGCAACCGCCGTGTGACGTTGCAGGTGGTCATCCCGTCCGCCACGTCCTGGATCTTCACCAGCCTGCATGTCTCGTTCGGCTTCGCGCTGATCGGCGCCATCGTCGGCGAGTACATCGGCGCGACCAAGGGCCTCGGCCTGCTGGTCTCCGCCTCCCAGGGCACCTTCAACGCGGCCGGTGTCTACGCGGCCATGGTGATTCTCGCCGTGGTGGCGCTGCTGGCCGAAGGACTGCTGACGTTCGGCGAGAAGCGGTTGTTCCGCTGGAAGCCGGCGGAGCCCGGCACCGAACCCTGAGACCCCGAACCCGGGGAACCCCGTACCTCCCTCACCTCTCCACCCCCTCACAAGGACGTGAACATGCGCAGCATGGCCAGAATCTCGGCGGTCGCGGTCGCCGGAGCGCTCGCCCTCAGCACCCTCACCGCCTGCGGCGGCGACTCCTCGGCGGCGGGCGACAACGGCAAGGTCAAGATCATGGTGGGCGGCCTGGACAAGGTCATCTACATGCCCGCGATGCTCACCCAGCAGCTCGGCTACTTCAAGGCCGAGGGGCTCGACGTCTCTCTGCTCACCGAGCCGGCCGGTGTGCAGGCCACCACCTCGCTGGTCTCCGGCGATGTGCAGGGCGTCGTCGGCTTCTACGACCACACCCTTGACCTGCAGGTCAAGGGCAAGATGATCGAGTCCGTGGTGCAGTTGGCGCAGGCCCCCGGCGAGGTCGAGGTGGTCTCCACCAAGGCGGCCGGCGACATCTCCTCCGCCAAGGACTTCAAGGGCAAGAAGCTCGGCGTGACGGGCCTCGGCTCCTCCACCGACTTCCTCACCAAGTACCTCGCCGTCAAGAACGGCGTCGACGTCAGCGACTTCACCCCCGTCGCCGTCGGCGCCGGCCAGACGTTCATCGCGGCCCTGCAGCAGGGCTCGATCCAGGGCGGCATGACGACCGACCCGACCGTCGCGCAGATCCTCGACAAGGGCATCGGCAAGGTGCTGTACGACATGCGCACCCCCGAGGGCTCGAAGGCGGCGCTCGGCGGTCTCTACCCGTCGTCCAGCCTCTACATGAGCACCGACTGGGTGAACAGCCACAAGGAGACGGTGCAGAAGTTGGCCAACGCCTTCGTGAAGACCCTCACCTGGATGTCCGCCCACACCCCGGAGGAGATCGCCGCGAAGATGCCGGCCGACTACGCGCAGGGCGGCAAGGAGCTGTACGCGCAGTCGATCAAGGCCACGCTGCCGATGTTCACCAAGGACGGGGTCATGCCGGCCGACGGTCCGCAGACCGTCGAGAAGGTCCTCAAGGCGTTCAACCCGAACCTGCGGCACGCCAACGTGGATCTGCAGAAGACCTACACGTCGGAGTTTGTGAAGAAGGCCGGCTGATCCGAACCCCGCCCGGCTCCGCGCAGCCGCTGTCAGCGGCCCCCGGCCACCGCTCCGATCCCGGTGACATCCATCCGGGCGGGCGAGCCGAGGGCCGCTCCGCAGCTCTCCGGGCGCGGGGGCAGCGCCGCGGACTCGGTGATGCAGACGTCCCAGGCCCGGCCGTCGGTGTGCGCCACCCGCACCGTCCAGGACGGCGCCGAGCCCTCCGTACGCTCCACCACGAGCGCTCCCGCCCGGACTTCACCGGTCAGGGACCGGACCGCGAGGTCGGCGGCCTGGCCGGGCCGGTCCCAGGCGGAGGCGCCGCGGCAGCCGTCGAGCGCGATCCGGTCGTCGCGGGCCGCCTTCAGCACCTCGTGCGCCAGATCCGTGTCGACCCGCCCGTAGGCGTAGCCGGTCGGCAGGACGAGCATGGTGGGGGCGAACCGGTGGCCGCCGATATGCGTGATCTCCCATACATCGCTGTCGCCGCCCTGGGCGGACAGCTGTGCGGCGAGCGGGCGACCGTACAGCGCGCAGCAGCGGTCTCGTTTGCCGTTCGTGCAGACCAGCGCGACCGGCTCGGTGTGCGGCGCGCCGAATCCCTGGTGCTCGCCGGCGCCCAGCGCGGCGAAGTCCAGCTCCAGCAGCGCGGCGGGCTCGTCGACCACGTCCTGCCGGACCCATGACCGTCCGGGGACGACATGGGCGACGAGCACCTGGTGCCGGGACGGGACGTGACAGTCCGCGTGGCGCCCCGGACGCCGGATCAGCGCGACTCGGACCCCGGTGCCGTCCGCGGCCTTCTCCAGGGCCCGGCCCACCACCGGATCCAGATGGCTCGCGGTGAAGGCCTTGGCGCCCCAGGGACCGGGCTGTTCGATCAGGAGCCAGGTTCTGGCGGTGGCGGCGGTAGCGGCGAGCGGTTCGGCCAGCTCCGCCGAAGCGTTCGTGCACGTACTCACGCAGGGCAGCCTAACCGGAGCGCGACAGGGCGCGGCACCGCCGGTGCCGCGCCCTGTCGCCCGCTGTCCGCGAAGCCGGTGGCTAGACCGGTCCGGCCACCACCGTGATCGGCTTGGCCAGCGCCACCCCTGAACCGTCCCTGCGGGGGTCCTTCGGCGGAAGGTCGGCGGGCATCCCCGTCGCCGTCGCGGCGCGGGCCGGTACCGCGCCCGCCCAGGCGAGCACCAGACCGTCCTCACCGCGCAGGAAGCGCTGGCAGCGCACCCCGCCGGTCGCCCGGCCCTTGCGCGGATACTGCTCGAACGGGGTGAGCTTGGCGGTGCCCTGGACCGAGCCGTCGAGCGTTCCCTCGGCGCGGGCCACGGTGAACACCACCGCGTCCACGCCCGGGTCGACGGCGGTGAAGGAGATCGCCTTCGCCCCGTCGGTCAGCTTGACGCCGGCCATGCCGCCCGCCGGGCGCCCCTGGGGGCGCACCTGCGAGGCCGGGTACCGCAGCAGCTGGGCGTCGTCGGTGATGAAGACCAGGTCCTCCTCGCCGGTGCGCAGCTCCACGGCGCCCACCACCCGGTCGCCGTCCTTGAGGCCGATGACCTCCAGATCGTCCTTGTTCGCGGGGTAGTCGGGGACCACCCGCTTGACGATGCCCTGTTCGGTGCCGAGCGCGAGACCGGGCGAGGACTCGTCGAGCGTGGTCAGGCAGAGCACCCGCTCGCCGGTCTCCAGGGACAGGAACTCCGAGACGGGCGCACCGCCCGCCAGGTTCGGCGCCCCCGCGGTGTCCGGCATCATCGGCAGATCGATCACGGTCAGCCGCAGCAGGCGGCCGGCCGAGGTGACCGCGCCGACATCGGCCCGCGCGGTGGTCGGCACCGCGGAGACGATCACGTCGTGCTTGGCCCGCTTGCCCTCGCCGTCGTCGAACTCCTCGCCGTTGGCGGTCCGCGCCAGCAGCCCCGTGGAGGACAGCAGCACCCGGCACGGGTCGTCGGCGACCTCCAGCGGGACGGCCGAGACCGGCGCGCCCGCCGACTCCAGCAGGACGGTGCGGCGATCGGTGCCGTACTGCTTGGCCACCGCCGCGAGCTCGTTGGAGACCAGCTTGCGCAGCTCGGCGTCCGAATCCAGGATCACCGTGAGCGCTTCGATCTCGGCGTTCAGGCGGTCGCGCTCGGACTCCAGCTCGATGCGGTCGAACCGGGTGAGCCGGCGCAGCGGGGTGTCCAGGATGTACTGGGTCTGGATCTCGGACAGCGAGAAGTGGGCGATCAGCCGTTCCTTGGCCTGCGCCGAATTGTCACTCGACCGGATGATCGAGATGACCTCGTCGATGTCGATGAGGGCGACCAGCAGGCCGTCGACCAGGTGCAGGCGGTCCCGACGCTTGGTGCGGCGGAACTCGCTGCGGCGCCTGACCACCTCGAAGCGGTGGTCGACATAGACCTCCAGCAGCTCCTTGAGGCCCAGCGTGAGCGGCTGCCCGTCGACCAGCGCCACGTTGTTGATGCCGAAGGACTCCTCCATCGGCGTCAGCTTGTAGAGCTGCTCCAGCACAGCCTCGGGGTGGAAGCCGTTCTTGACCTCGATCACCAGGCGCAGCCCGTGCGACCGGTCGGTGAGGTCCTTCACGTCGGCGATGCCCTGGAGCTTCTTCGCGCCGACCAGATCCTTGATCTTCGCGATGACCTTCTCCGGGCCGACCGTGAACGGCAGCTCGGTGACGACCAGGCCCTTGCGGCGCGGCGAGGTGTCCTCGACGGCCACGGTGGCACGGATCTTGAAGGTGCCGCGGCCGGTCTCGTACGCGTCCCGCACACCGGCCAGGCCGACGATCCGGCCGCCGGTGGGCAGGTCGGGACCGGGCACGAAGCGCATCAGGGTCTCGAGGTCCGCGCCCGGATGCTTGATCAGGTGCCGGGCGGCGGCGATGACCTCGCCCAGGTTGTGCGGCGGCATGTTCGTCGCCATACCGACCGCGATCCCCGACGAGCCGTTGACCAGCAGGTTCGGATAGGCGGCCGGAAGTGTGACCGGCTCCATCTCCTGGCCGTCGTAGTTCGGCGAGAAGTCGACGGTGTCCTCGTCGATGGACTCCACCATCAGCGTGGCGGCCCCGGCCATCTTCGACTCGGTGTAACGCATCGCGGCGGGCGGGTCGTCGTTGCCCAGGGAGCCGAAGTTCCCGTGCCCGTCGACCAGCGGCAGCCGCATCGAGAACGGCTGCGCCATGCGCACCAGGGCGTCGTAGATGGAGGCGTCGCCGTGCGGATGCAGCTTGCCCATCACCTCGCCGACGACGCGGGCGCACTTCACGTAGCTGCGGTCGGGGCGCAGCCCCATCTCGTTCATCTGGTAGACGATGCGCCGGTGCACGGGCTTGAGCCCGTCGCGGGCATCGGGCAGGGCGCGCGAGTAGATGACCGAGTAGGCGTACTCGAGGAAGGAGCCCTGCATCTCATCGACGACGTCGATGTCGAGGATGCGCTCCTCGAAGTCGTCGGGAGGAGGGGTCTTCGTGGTGCGGCGGGCCATCGCGGCTGCTGCTCCTTTTCCTGGACCTGAGCGGGACTGACGCGGACCATTGTGGACCGGCCCACTGACAGTGGTGACCACCGCCCGGCATAAGCGTGCCGCTAGCGGGAACTTCGCGTGGTGTCGGCACGCTTGCCTAGAGTGTCAGCACTCGACCAAGACAAGTGCACGCGACCGGAAGGACAGCTTGCCCATGGGTCTCACGGCCACGTCGGACGGCACACAGCCGCAGGACTCCGACGGCCTGACAGCAACCGAACACCGCCTGGCGAACGGCCTGCGTGTGGTGCTCTCCCAGGACCACCTCACCCCGGTCGCCGCGGTGTGCCTCTGGTACGACGTCGGTTCCCGTCATGAGGTGAAAGGCCGGACCGGACTGGCCCACCTGTTCGAGCACTTGATGTTCCAGGGCTCGGCCAGCGTGACGGGCAACGGTCACTTCGAGCTGGTCCAGGGCGCCGGTGGTTCGCTGAACGGCACCACCAGCTTCGAACGCACCAACTACTTCGAGACGATGCCGGCCCACCAGGTGGAGCTGGCGCTGTGGCTCGAGGCCGACCGGATGGGCAGCCTGCTCACCGCGCTCGACGAGGAGAGCCTGGAGAACCAGCGCGACGTCGTCAAGAACGAGCGCCGCCAGCGGTACGACAACGTGCCGTACGGCACGGCCTTCGAGCGGCTGACCGCGCTGGCCTACCCCGACGGCCACCCGTACCACCACACCCCGATCGGCTCCATGGCCGACCTGGACGCGGCCTCCCTGGAGGACGCCCGCGCGTTCTTCCGCACGTACTACGCGCCGAACAACGCGGTCCTGGCCGTGGTCGGCGACATCGACCCCGAGCAGACGCTGGCCTGGGTCGAGAAGTACTTCGGCACCATCCCCGGCCACGACGGCAAGCCCGCCCCCCGCGACGGGTCGCTGCCCGACGTGATGGGCGGACAGCTGCGCGAGATCGTCGAGGAGGACGTGCCCTCGCGCGCCCTGATGGCCGCGTACCGGCTGCCGCACGACGGCACCCGGGAGTCCGACGCCGCCGACCTGGCGCTGACCGTACTCGGCGGCGGCGAGTCGTCCCGGCTGCACAACCGGCTGGTGCGCCGCGACCGCAGCGCCGTGGCGGCCGGCTTCGGCCTGCTGCGGCTGGCGGGCGCGCCGTCGCTCGGCTGGCTGGACATCAAGGCGTCCAGCGGCGTCGAACTGGCCGACATCGAGGCCGCGGTCGACGAGGAGCTGGCCCGTTTCGCCGCGGAGGGACCCACCGCGGAGGAGATGGAACGCGCCCAGGCCCAGCTGGAGCGCGAGTGGCTGGACCGGCTCGCGACGGTCGCCGGGCGCGCCGACGAGCTGTGCCGTTTCGCGGTGCTCTACGGCGACCCGCAGCTGGCGCTCACCGCCGTCCAGCGGGTGTTGGAGATCACTCCGGAGGACGTACGGGCCGTCGCCGCGGCCCGGCTGCGCCCCGACAACCGAGCCGTCCTGGTCTACGAGCCCACCGGCTCGCCCGACGAGGCGGCCGACGAGACCGAGCAGGAAGGCGCGGACCAGTGACCGACGTCGCCGCGACCATGACGTTCCACCCCCAGCCGCAGCCCGGCACCGCCACCCCGTGGGCCTTCCCGGCCCCCGACCGGTCCACCCTGGGCAACGGCCTGACCGTGCTCACCAGCCACCGCCCCGGCCAGAAGGTCGTCGCGGTGGAGGTGCTGCTCGTGGCGCCGCTGGACGCGGAACCCGAAGGCCTGGACGGCGTGGCCACCATCATGGCCCGGGCGCTCTCCGAGGGCACCGACAAGCTCACCGCGGAGGAGTTCGCCGCCGAGCTGGAGCGCTGCGGCGCCACCCTGGACGCGCACGCCGACCACCCGGGCGTCCGGGTCTCGCTGGAGGTCCCGGCCTCCCGGCTGGACAAGGCCCTCGGGCTGCTCGCGGACGCCCTGCGCGCCCCCGCGTTCCCCGACAGCGAGGTCGAGCGGCTCGTCAACAACCGGCTCGACGAGATCCCGCACGAGCTGGCCAACCCGGCCCGCCGCGCCTCCATGGCGCTCTCCGCGGAGCTGTTCCCCGCGAACCTGCGCTGCTCCCGCCCCCGCCAGGGCACGGAGGAGACGGTGGCGAGGATCGACGCCGCGGCCGTCCGGGCGTTCTACGACGCGCATGTGCGTCCCGCCACCACCACGGCGGTCGTCGTCGGCGATCTGACCGGCATCGACCTGGCCGCGCTGCTGGACGAGACGCTCGGCGAGTGGACCGGCTCGACCGCGGAGCCCCGCCCGCTGCCGCAGATCACCTCGGACGACACCGCGCGCGTGGTGATCGTGGACCGGCCCGGCGCGGTGCAGACCCAGCTGCTGATCGGCCGTACCGGATCCGACCGCCACGACCCGGTCTGGGCGGCACAGGTGCTCGGCACGTACTGCCTGGGCGGCACCCTGACCTCCCGTCTGGACCGGGTGCTGCGCGAGGAGAAGGGCTACACGTACGGCGTGCGGGCCTTCGGCCAGGTGCTGCTGTCCACCCCGGAGGGAACCGGCGCCTCACTGCTCGCCATCAGCGGCTCGGTGGCCACCGAGGTCACCGGACCCGCGCTGGCCGACGCCTGGCAGGTCGTCCGCACGCTGGCGGCCGAGGGGCTCACGGACGAGGAGCGCGACGTCGCGGTGCAGAACCTCGTCGGCGTGGCGCCGCTGCGCTACGAGACGGCGGCGGCCGTCGCCGGCACGCTCGCCGACCAGGTCGAGCAGTTCCTGCCGGACGACTTCCAGGCCCAGATGTACGCGCGGCTGGCGCGGACCGGCACCGTGGAGGCGACCGCCGCGGTGGTCAGCGCCTTCCCGCTGGACCGCATGGTCGTCGTCCTGGTGGGCGACGCCTCGGTGATCGAGGGGCCCGTCACGGAGCTGGGAATCGGCTCGGTGAAGGTCATCGCGCACGGCTGACCGGCTGCCATCGGGCAGCCGTCCCCCCTCCCGGGGACGGTCGGACGACCCTTTCGCGGGCGCCGACCGGATGCGCGGCGGAACCCTGGCGCACCCCTTGGGGCGCCGGGGTTCCGGGCGTTTTGGATCTCTATACGCCCGGAACGACCCTGTGTGGCGAACGCAACATATCGCCCGTTCTGTTTGCCGTAACCGACGCGGTCCGATTAGCGTCCACCCCTGCTGCTCGTCACCATCCGCCGCGTCCAGCGGCAACCGGGCAGTGATCGCCGAGTCCCCGTCAGGCGCGAGCCTGGGGAGCCGGGGACCCACGTCCCTGGGGTGAATCGGGCCGTCCTCACCACGAGGCAGCCCGTAGGAGACCTTCCTGCTCCGAACCCGTCAGCTAACCCGGTAGGCGAGAAGGAAGGAAAGGATCTCGCCGCACCCATGGCGTTCACTGTTCTGCCCGCGCCCAGCGGGAAGCACCGCCGTCCCCGTCGTGCCGTCCTCCGCACCGGGACCACCCTGGCCGGCGTCGCGGTCCTGACCGCCGCCGGCACCTTCGGCGCCACCGCGGCCACCGCGCTCTCCACGGACCGCGCCGTCGCTCCCAAGGCCATCGAGGACACCGCGTTCGCGCGCGCCGTCGACGCCTCGGACACCCTCCCCAGCTCCCTCGCCGCCCAGGCCGCCGCCCAGCACAAGGCGGCCGACGAGACCAAGCGGAAGGCCGACCAGGCCAAGCGCGTGGCAGCGGCGGCCGAGGCCGCCAAGAAGAAGGCCGCGGCCGAGGCGAAGATCAAGGCGGAGCGCGAGGCCGAGGCCCGTGCCGCCGCCCGCGCCGCCCGCGCCGAGGCGGAGCGCAAGAGGCTCAACTCCTTCGTGCTGCCCGTCAACAGCGCCATCGGCACCGGGTACAAGGTCCCCGGTTCCATGTGGGCCTCCGGCTACCACACCGGAGTCGACTTCACCGCGTCCACCGGCACCCCGGTCCACGCCGTGGGCGCCGGCACCGTCGTCACCGCCGGCTTCGACTCGGCGTACGGCAACAACGTCGTGATCCGGCACAACGACGGCATCTACACGCTGTGCGCCCACATGTCCTCGCTCAGCGTGTCGGTCGGCCAGACCGTCACCACCGGCGAGCAGATCGGCCTGTCCGGCGCGACCGGCAACGTCACCGGCCCGCACGTGCACTTCGAGGCCCGCACCACGCCCGACTACGGCTCGGACATCGACCCGGTGGCGTACCTCCGCTCGCACGGCGTCTCCATCTGATCCATCCGATCCGTCCGAGATCAGCACTCCCGTCCCCCCACGAAGGCCCCGGCTCCCCGCCGGGGCCTTCGTGTTGTCCAAAAATAATCCATGAATTCTGGACTCCGGTCGGAATCCTCGTTGTGCTGGAATAGAGTCGCCGAAGATTACGGGGAAAAGAATGGAGACCGGCGATGCGGAATCGGATGTGAACGGGACGGACGGCGCAGGGCGTCGTATCTCCGCACAGGTCGTGTGCACCGCGATCCGTGACGACATCGTCGGCGGTTTCTATCCGCCGGGCAGCCGGCTGACGGAGGAGCTGCTGGCGAGACGTTACGGCGTCTCCCGGGTCCCGGTGCGCGAGGCGCTGCGCACCCTGGAGTCGGAGGGGTTCGTCCGCACCCGCCGGCACGCGGGCGCCTCCGTCGCCGAGCCGACGGAACAGGAGGCGGCCGACCTGCTGGAGCTCCGCGGCCTGCTGGAGCCGCTGGGGGCCGCCAGGGCGGCGCAGCGGCGCACCGACTCCCACCTCAAGGTGTTGCGCGGACTGGTGCGGCTGGGCCAGGAACGTTCCCAGCAGGGCCAGTTGTCGGATCTGCCGTCCCTGAACGGCTGGTTCCACGAAACGCTCGCCCAGGCCTCCGGCAGTCCCACCCTGGCCGCGCTGCTCACCCAGCTGCGGCACAAGATCGCCTGGGTGTACGGGGAGGGGGAGCCCGGCCGGGCGGTGGAGTCCTGGGAGGAGCACGGCGCGATAGTCGACGCGGTGGCCCGCGGGGACGCGGAGCGGGCCCGGAAGATCTCGGCCGGGCATGTGGAGCGCGCCGTCTCGGTGAGGACTCTGAAACACCCTGTATACGCCGCGCGCCGGAGGAATTAACAATAGCGCCGTATACAAGTGGGCAGAATTATCGCGGCCCTGAATGCGGAAAGGCGGGGTCGCGTTATCCGCTTGGATAACGCGACCCCGCCGAATTCCTGCGCGGGCCTGCGCCCATGGGCTCAGACGGCTTCGGGGAGTTCCTCGAGGCCCTCGGAGACCAGCTTGGCCAGCCGGTCGAGCGCGGCGTCGGCGCCATCGGCCTCGGAAGCGAGCACGATCGGCTCGCCGCCCTGCGCGCCCAGGCCGAGCACGGCCAGCATCGACGCGGCGTTGACGGCGGTGCCGTCCGTCTTCGCGATCGTCACCGGGACGCCGGCGGCGGTCACCGCGCGGACGAAGAGTGAAGCGGGGCGGGCGTGCAGGCCCTCGGCCCAGCCGACGGTGACACGGCGCTCAACCATGGTGTAGCCCTTCAGGTCGTTCCTGTTGTCTAGACCAGTCTCGCACGGACGGAAGACTGCTCAGGCACCTCGACGCGGTTCAGCCTGCCCGCTCGGGTGACCCCGCGCTAGCCGGGCGCGCGCGGACACCGGCCCGCCGTTCAGGCGCGCCGGGCCACCCGCCCGCTTACCCTGGCCCCATGACGACTCCGGCCCCCCGCCCCTATCCGGTGCACTGGGAAGCGGACGTCGTCCTGCGCGACGGCGGCATCGCCCACATCCGGCCCATCGGACCCGGCGACGCCCAGCGGCTGGTGGACTTCTACGAGCAGGTCTCCGACGAGTCGAAGTACTACCGCTTCTTCGCGCCCTACCCCCGGCTCTCGGACCGCGACGTGCACCGCTTCACCCACCACGACTACGACGACCGGGTGGGCCTGGCCGCCACCGTCGGCGACGACTTCATCGCCACCGTCCGCTACGACCGGATCGACGCCGAGGGCCGGCCGGCCAGCGGGGACGCCTACCGGGCCGAGGTGGCCTTCCTCGTCCAGGACTCCCACCAGGGCCGCGGGGTCGCCTCCGCGCTGCTGGAACACATCGGGGCGGTCGCCCGCGAGCGCGGCATCCTGCGCTTCATCGCCGAAGTGCTGCCCGCCAACCGGAAGATGGTCAAGGTCTTCACCGACGCGGGCTACACCCAGCAGCGCAGTTTCACCGACGGCGTCGTCCACCTCGAACTCGACCTGGAGCCCACCGAGGCGTCGGTCCAGGTCATGCGGGCCCGCGAGCTGCGCGCCGAAGCCCGTTCGGTGCAACGGCTGCTCACCCCCCGGTCGGTGGCCGTGATCGGCGCGAGTCGGCGGCCCGGCGGCGTCGGCCGCACCCTGCTGCGCAATCTGGTCGCGGGCGGCTTCACCGGCCGCGTCCACGCCGTCAACCGCTCGTTCCCCGAGGGCGAGAGCACCCTCGACGGCGTCCGCGCGCACCGCACCGTCGCCGCGATCCCGGAACCGGTCGACCTGGCGATCATCGCGGTGCCCGCCGAGAGCGTGCCGGAAGCCGTCGCCGCCTGCGGAGAACACGGCGTCCAGGGACTGGTCGTGGTCACCGCGGGGTACGCCGAGTCCGGACCCGAAGGCCGGGAACGCCAGCGCGAACTGGTGCGCCAGGCCCGCTCGTACGGCATGCGGGTCATCGGCCCCAACGCCTTCGGCATCGTCAACACCGCGGCCGGCGTACGCCTCAACGCCTCGCTCTCGCCCGAGGTCCCGGCCACCGGACGGCTCGGGCTGTTCACCCAGTCCGGCGCGATCGGTATCGCGCTGCTGTCCGGACTGCACCGGCGCGGCGCCGGCCTCTCCTCGTTCGTCTCCGCGGGCAACCGCGCCGACGTCTCCGGCAACGACCTGCTGCAGTACTGGCACAACGACCCGGACACCGACGCCGTCCTGATGTACCTCGAATCCTTCGGCAACCCGCGCAAGTTCACCCGGCTCGCCAAGCGGACCGCCGCGAGCAAGCCGGTCGTGGTCGTCAAGGGCGCCCTGCACTCCGGCACCACCCCGGCCGGGCACGCCGTGTCCGCGACCCGGATCCCGGACAGCACGGTGTCCGCGCTCTTCCGGCAGGCGGGCGTGATCCGCGTCGACACCGTCACCGAACTCCTGGACGTGGGCCTGCTGCTCTCCTTCCAGCCGATCCCGCGCGGCGGGCGGGTCGCGATCCTCGGCAACTCCGACTCCCTCGGACTGCTCACCTACGACGCGGCCCTGACCGCCGGGCTCCGGCCGATCGCACCGATCGACCTCACCACCTCGGCCGGGCCCGAGGACTTCCGCACCGCGCTCGCCGCGGCGCTGGCCGACGACACCAGCGACGCCGTCGTCGTCACCGCCATCCCGCGGGTCGGCTGCGAGGACGCCCCCGACCCCGAGTCCGGCGACGACCCCGCCCTCGCCCGCGCGCTGCGGATGGCGGCGGCCGGGTCCGGCAAGCCCGTCGTCGTCGCGCATCTCGCCCTGGAGACCATGGCCGACCGGCTGGGCGTCCCGGCTCCGCAAGCCGCGTCCGAGGGGTCCGACGGTTCCGCCAGTTCCGACGGATCCGAGGCGTCCGCGGACGGGCCGGACCAGGCGCGGGTTCCCGCGTATCCCGCCGCCGACCGCGCGGTGCGGGCGCTGGCGGAGGCGGTGGAGTACGCGCGGTGGCGGCAGGGGGCCGAGACGCCCGGCCGGGTGCCGCAGTTCACCGACATCGAGGAGAGCGCGGCGGCGGACGACGTGGCACGGCTGCTCGACGCTGGGGAGCACGAGGGCGAGCACGGCGTCGTGCTCGACGACGCGGCCGCCGTGGCCCTTCTGGGGCGTTACGGGATCACCGTGCGGTCCGCGCTCCCCGCGCCGGGGATCGCCGCCGCGCTCGCCGCGGCCCGGACGCTCGGCTACCCGGTCGCGCTCAAGACGACGGCCCCGCACCTGCGGCACCGGGCCGACCTCGGCGGCGTCCGCCTCGACCTCGCCGACGAGGGCGATCTGCGGCGGGCGTACGAGGAACTGACCGCGCGGCTCGGCAAGCCGGCCGAGCTGTTGCTGGTGGTGCAGGCGATGGCGCCGCGCGGAGTGGACACCGTCGTGCGCGCCACCGTCGACCCGGCGGTCGGCGCCGTGCTGTCGTTCGGCCTGGCCGGAGCCCCCTCGGAGCTGCTGGGGGACACCGCGCACCGGCTCGTGCCGGCCACCGACCGGGACGCCGCGGAACTGGTGCGCTCCATCAAGGCCGCCCCGCTGCTCTTCGGCTGGCGCGGCAGCGAACCGGTGGACACCGCGGCCCTGGAGGAGCTGCTGCTGCGGGTCTCGATGCTCGTCGACGACCTGCCGGAAGTGGTCGCCGTCGACCTGGAGCCGGTGGTCGTCGCACCCCACGGCCTCACCGTGCTGGGAGCCTCCGTCCGCCTCGACCGGCCGCCCGCCAGAACCGATCTGGGACCACGCGCACTGTCGTCCTTCTGAGCGGTACCCGCCCTTAAGATGGACCCCATGGCGAAGACCGGTATGACGACCCAGGGCCTGCGCACGGCCATCGAGCGCAGCGGCTACTACCCGGCCCTGGTGGCCGAGGCCGTCGAGGCCGCGGTGGGCGGCGAACCGGTGGCGTCGTACCTGGTCCACCAGGAGACGACGTTCGACGCGAACGAGGTGCGCCGGCATGTGACGGTGCTGGTCATCACCGATCACCGCTTCATCGTGAGCCACACCGACGAGCAGGCCGCCGACGACACCTCCCCGACGCCGTACGCGACCACCTCCACCGAGTCCGTGAAGATCGGCCGGATCTCGTCCGTCGTGGTCAGCCGGGTGGTGGCCAACCCCGAGGCGTACGTACCGGGCACGCTGCCGCGCGAGGTCGTGCTGACCATCGGCTGGGGCGCCGTCAGCCGCCTCGACCTGGAGCCCGCCGCCTGCGGCGACCCCAACTGCGACGCCGACCACGGCTACACCGGCTCCTCGACCGCCGACGACCTGTCGCTGCGGGTCAGCGAGGCCGGCGACGGGCCCGACGCGGTCCGCCAGGCCCTGGCCTTCGCGCAGGCCCTGTCCGAGGCGACGGCGGCCGACCGCTGATGGTGCACGCCGTCCCCGCCTACGACCCGGCGCCGCTGGATCCGCGTACCGCACCGGCACCGCTCTACGGCACCGGTTCGCTCTGCGACCTCTTCCCCGCCGCGACCGCCGGGCTCGCCGTCCCTGGCATGCCCGTCACCGGCCTGGAACTGGCGCCCGCCGACCGCGTCTGCGTCTTCCTGGTCGACAGCATGGGCTGGGAACTGCTGCGCGCGCACCCCGAGGAGGCGCCCTTTCTCGCCTCCCTGATGCACACCTCACTCAACGGCACCGGGCAGCCGCTCACCGCCGGCTTCCCGTCCACCACCGCGACCTCGCTCGCCTCGGTCGGCACCGGCCTGCCGCCGGCCCGCCACGGGCTCGCCGGCTACACCGTCCTGGACCCGGCCTCCGGCAGGCTGATGAACCAGCTGCGCTGGCAGCCCTGGACCGATCCGCACGTGTGGCAGCCGTACCCCACCGTCTTCCAGCTCGCCGACGCCGCCGGGGTCGCGACCTGCCAGGTGTCCTCGCCGAACTTCCAGCACACTCCGCTGACGAAGATCGCGCTCAGCGGCGGCACCTTCCACGGCCGGCTCACCGGCGACGAGCGAATGGATCTGGCGGCCGACCGGCTCGGCGCCGCCGACCGGACGCTCGTCTACACGTACTACAGCGAACTGGACTCCATGGGCCACCGGCACGGCGTCGACTCCGACGCCTGGCGCGGCCAGTTGATGATGGTCGACCGGCTCGCGCAGCGGCTGGCCGAGCAACTCCCGCCGCGCTCCGTGCTCTACATCACCGCCGACCACGGCATGATCGACATCCCGTTCGACGCCGAGTCCAGGATCGACTTCGACGAGGACTGGGAGCTCAGTGCCGGCGTCGCCGTCCTCGGCGGCGAGGCCCGCGCCCGCCATGTCTACGCCGTGCCCGGCGCCGCGGCCGACGTGTACACGGTGTGGAGCGAGGTGCTCGGCGAGCAGATGTGGGTCGCCACCCGCGAAGAGGCCCTCGCGGCGGGCTGGTTCGGCCGACCCGGCGACCCCGTCGACGAACGGGTGCTCGGGCGGATCGGCGATGTGATCGCCGTGGCCCGCGACGACATCGCGGTCATCGCGAGCCGCAGCGAGGCGGGGGAGTCCCAGATGATCGGCCTGCACGGCTCGATGGCCCCCGGCGAGCAACTCGTACCGCTGCTCGAAGTACGTTCCTGACCCGCAGCGCAGTCCTCCCAACCTCCTCCCTGAAAGGCCGTCGCCCTCCTCATGCCCGAGCTCGTGTTCTTCTCCGGAACGATGGACTGCGGAAAGAGCACCCTCGCTCTTCAGATCGAGCACAACCGCTCGACGCGGGGGCTGCAGGGCATGATCTTCACCCGCGACGACCGGGCGGGCGAGGGCGTGCTCTCCTCCCGGCTGGGCCTGTCCACCAAGGCGATCGAGGCCGCCGACGACGTCGACTTCTACGGCTATGTGGTCTCGCACCTGTCCGGTGGCGGCCGTGCCGACTACGTCCTGGTCGACGAGGCGCAGTTCTTCGCGCCGGCCCAGATCGACCAGCTCGCCCGGATCGTCGACGATCTGGGCCTGGACGTCTTCGCCTTCGGCATCACCACCGACTTCAGGACCAAGCTCTTCCCCGGGTCGCAGCGCCTGGTCGAGATGGCCGACCGTATCGAGGTTCTCCAGGTCGAGGCGCTGTGCTGGTGCGGGGCCCGCGCCACGCACAACGCCCGCACCATAGACGGCCAGATGGTCGTCGAAGGCGCGCAGGTCGTCGTCGGTGACGTCAACCGCCCGGCCAGCGAGGTGGGTTACGAGGTGCTGTGCCGCCGTCACCACACCCGGCGGATGACGGCGGCGAGCGCTCAGGCCGCGACGCTGTCCCCGGACGTCCTGCCGGTGGACCAGGCCGTCGACCGGAACGGGGTCAGCGGGCCGCGTCGATGACGGTGAAGACGGCGCCCTCGGGGTCGGCGACCGTCGCCAGCCGCCCGTAGCCCGAGTCACGGGCCGGCTGCAGCACCCGGCCACCCAGCTCGATGATCCGGCGGGCCGCCGCGTCGGTGTCCGCCACGGCGAAGTACGTCATCCAGTGCGCGCCCCGGTCGCGGGGCAGCGACTGTCCGACCCCGTGGATCCCGGCCACCGCACGGCCCTTCAGCCGCAGGGTGAGGTAGTCGAAGCCGGCCGCCGACTCGGTCTCCGTCTCGTACCCGAAGACATCGGCGTAGAACTTGGCGACGGTGGACGACTCGCGCGTCACCAGCTCGTTCCAGGCCAGCGTGCCCGGCTCACCGATGACATCGGCACCGGGGTGGCGCTGCGCCTGCCAGATCCCGAAGACCGCGCCCGAGGGGTCGACGGCCACCGCCATCCGTCCCTCGTGATCCGCGTCCAGCGGGCCGACGCCCACCGTGCCGCCGCACTCGCGGATCAGCTCCGCGGTGACGTCCGCGTCGTCGCAGGCCAGCAGCGTGGTCCAGGAGACCGGCAGATGCCGGTCCTTCGGGCCGTCTCCGATGCCGGCGATCTGCCGCCCGCCCAGCTCGGCCCGGACATAGGGGCCGAGGTGCTGCGGTCCCTCGTGGAACTCCCATCCGAACAGGGCACCGTAGAACTCCTGGGCCGCGTCCAGATTGTGTGCCATCAAGCTGACCCAGCAGGGCGTGCCGGGAGGACGCCGGCTCGGTACCTCGGTCATTGAATTCTCTCCTCGGGGCCGGCGCTCGGGGCATTCGGGGGAGGTGCCGAAGTCGATGGTTCCACCACCGGGCCCGCGACGCGCCCCGGCCGCGCCGCATCCAACCCCTAAGTGCTGAATACTGCCCGTTTTGGTATTTGACTTCCGTTTCGAGCCGGTGGCCGCGCGATGGCGATCAGTCGAACGTCCAACGTGTGAGGCCCACAATGGACGTATGGAACCCATTATCGCTGCAGCCGAACTCGCGAGCGAGCTGAGCCGGACCACCGTCCTCGACGTCCGCTACCGGCTCGGTGCTCCTCCCGGCCGTCCGGAGTACGAGGCGGGCCACATCCCCGGAGCGGTCTACATCGACCTCGAATCCGAGCTGGCGGGCGAACCCGGCACGGGCGGCCGCCACCCGCTGCCCGACCCGGAGGTCTTCGGCGCCGCGATGCGTGCGGCCGGTGTCAGGGCCGACCGCGACGTGGTCGTCTACGACGCCGCGCAGGGCTGGGGCGCCGCTCGCGCCTGGTGGATGCTGCGCTGGACGGGCCACACCCGGGTCCGAGTCCTGGACGGCGGACTGGCCGCGTGGATCGCCGCCGGGCAGCCGCTGGAGACCGGAACGGCGGATCCCGCCCATGGTGACTTCACCCCCGCCGTCGGATCGACGCCGCTGCTGACCGCCGAGGACGCGGCGGCGCTGGCCCGGCGCGGTCTGCTGCTCGACGCCCGGGCCGGCGAGCGGTACCGGGGCGAGGTGGAGCCGATCGATCCCGTCGCCGGCCACATTCCGGGCGCGGTGAGCGCTCCGACCACGGAGAACGTCACGGAGGACGGCCACTTCCTGCCGCCCGACGTCCTGGCGGCCCGGTTCGCGGAGCTGGGCGCCAAGGACTCCCCCGAGGTCGGCGTCTACTGCGGCTCCGGCGTCTCGGCGGCCCAGGAGGTGCTGGCGCTGGCGGTCGCGGGCATCCCCGCCGCGCTGTACGTGGGCTCGTGGAGCGAATGGACGGCCGATGCGGACCGTCCGGTCGCCACCGGCGCGCAGCCGGGCTGAACCCCGGACAGGGGTCGAGCGCAAAGGTAAGGGGCGGCGCACGTGGTGCGCCGCCCCTTACCGTCGATTCCTGCGGTTACTCCTGCTTCTTGCGGCGGCTGCCGAAGACGATCTCGTCCCAGCTGGGTACCGTCGCCCGGCGTCCCGGCCGGACACCGTCCGCCTCGGCCTGCCGGTCCGTGGTGCCGACCAGCCGGTCGCGGTGGCCCGCGACGGCCCTCGGCATCAGGACGTCCGCGTACGCGGAACCCGCACCCGTGCTCGCCGCGGGCGGAGCGGCCTCCTCGGCCGCCGGCTCCTCCGGCTGCTCCACCGGAGCGGCCTCCGGCGGTGCGGACGGCGGCGCCGGTACGACCATGTCGCCGCGGAAGCTCGGCACCGCCTCCAGCAGGCTGGTCAGCGAGTCCCGGTCCTCCTCGGCACGCTCGGCACTGCGCTCCTGCGGCCGGTCGGGGCGCTCCAACTGCCGGTCGAGCGCCCGGTCCAGCGGGCGGTCCCGGGGCAGCCGGGCGATCCGCGGCACGAAGGGGAAGCTCGGCGGCTCCTTGGAGTCCTGCGTCTCCGGGGCGTCCTGCTGGGTGGTCTCGCCGATCAGCGCCCGTGCCTCGTCGTCCACGGCCTGGACGAGCCGCCGGGGCGGGTCGTACGTCCAGCTCGCGGAGTGCGGTTCACCGGCCACCCGGTAGACCAGCAGGACTTCCCAGGTGCCGTCGTCGCGCCGCCAGGAGTCCCAGAGAACGGTCTCCTTCTCGGCGCCGCGCAGCAGCAGCCGCTCCGCGACCGCTTCACCGAGCTGCGGTCCGGCGCTCTCGCCGTGCCGCCGCACCGGGGTCTTCCTGGCCCGCTCGGCCATGAAGGCGCGCTCGGCAAGCACCGGACCCTCGAAGCGGCGCACCCGTTCCACCGGAATTCCGGCGGTCTGGGCAACCTCTTCCGCTGAGGCTCCGGCTCGTATCCGTGCCTGGATGTCCCGTGGCCGCAGGTGGCTCTCGACCTCGATCTGACCGAGGCGGGCACGGTCATTGCGTACCGCTGCCCGGAGTCGCTCGTCGATGGGGAGCGAATATTCCGTGCTGTCTGCAGCCTTGAGCACCAGTCGTGTGCCGTCGTTGCTGACGGCCACGACACGCAGTTCGGGCATGGGAACCTCCCGGGTGGTGCCTGCCGACGTCACGTGCGTCGCTGCTCCCGTTGGACGAGTGTGGCCTGCCCAGGTGCGGCACGCCACAACCTTGCAGGGTTACCCGGCGTGTCGGGCAGGTGCCGTGACTCGCCGTTATGGGACGGTGACCAGTTGACCACTCAGAGTGACCAAACGCGGCACCCCGGGATGAGCACCGCCTCCGGGCTCCCCTCCCGTGGTCCGGGCAACCGGACGGGAAGCCGGAGCCAGGATTCGCCACAGTACTCCATTCGGGCCACTGGGGTGGGTTGCAGCGCGGCTGAACTTCTCCCGCGACAAGGGAGTTGAGTGGCGATGCTCACAGAACGTGCGCAAGTGGAACCACTGCCTTCGCCCATATGTCTCTTCTCTGTGCAAGGTGGACGAGAACGGCTACCCAGGTATGGATATGGACGAAAAGGACGAGCGCGAAGAAACGCCCCGGCGTGGACGGTTGGACCTGAGCGTTCCGCAAGTGGCGGGCAGCGCGCTGGCCGCCGTGACCGCCGCACTGCTGGCTTCGCAGCTCGGCGTCTACGGGACGATCATCGGCGCCGGCGTGGTCAGCATCGTCGCCACCGCGGGCGGCACGGTCTTCCAGCACTTCTTCCGGCGCACCGGCGAGCAGCTGCGCACGGTGTCCACCCGGCACCTGCCGGTTTCGGTTCCGGGGACGGACCCGGAGGCCGGGCCCGGCTCCACCCGGATGTTGGAGGAACTGCCGCCACCGGGCGCGGGCGACGCCCCGGACGGGGAGTACGGCGAGGCGACCGTGCACGGCACGACCAAGCGCGGCTGGCGCAAGTCGGCGATCGGCGCCGTCGTCGTCTTCGTGCTGGCGATGGGAACCGTCACCTCGATCGAGCTGGCCAGCGGGTCGGAGCCGTCGGTCACGGCGGTCTTCGACGGCGGCGGCTCGCACTCCCGGCCGTCCGGGGAGAAGCCGAGCACCACGGCCACCCATCCGTCCGACGACTCGGGGGACACCCCGTCGCCGGGATCGTCGTCGAGCTCTTCGCCGTCCTCGTCCCCGTCCCCGTCCCCTTCGGGGAGCGGTAGCGGCTCGCCCTCGCCCGACCCGAGCGGTTCGCCTTCGTCGGGCGGCAGCCCGAGTACCAGCAGCTCCGCGACCCCGGACCCCGGCCGGTCCTCGGACGACGGCACGGGCGGCGGGGCGTCACCCGGCGCCCGGAACGGCACCCAGGGCGCCGCTGCGGGCGCCGGGACGCAGAACTGAGCGCCGGGGACCTGACGGGTCCTATGCGCCCAGCACCCGCCGCAGGTAGTCGTTGCCGAAGAGCCGCTGCGGGTCCAGCCGGTCGCGCAGGGCGGTGAATTCGCCGAAGCGCGGATAGACCCCGGAGAAGTACTCCGCGTCCCGGGTGTGGACCTTGCCCCAGTGCGGGCGGCCCTGGTGCGCGGTCATGATCTTCTCGGCCGCGGTGAAGTACTCCTGGTAGCGGCTGCCCCGGTACATGTGCACGGCGATGTACGCGCTGTCGCGGCCGGAGGCCGTGGACAGGGTGATGTCGTCGGCGGGCGCGATCCGCACCTCCACGGGGAAGCTGATCCGCAGTCCCGACGACTCGACCATCGCCTTGAGTTCGCGGATCGCCCCGACCGCCGCCTCGCGCGGCACGGCGTACTCCATCTCCACGAACCGCACCCGGCGCGGGCTCGTGAAGACCTTGTACGCGATGTCGGTGTACGTACGGGCCGACAGCGCGCGGCTGGAGACCTTCGCGATGCCGGGGATGGTGCCGGGAGCGGCCTTCCCGAGCGAACACGCGGCCTGGAAGAGGCCGTTGGAGAGCAGCTCGTCGTCGATCCAGCCCTTGACCGGGGAGAGCGGGGCCGCCGGGCCCTGACTGCGGTTGTTGCGCTTGGTGTTGCAGCTGTCGGTGTGCGGGAACCAGTAGAACTCGAAGTGCTCGTTCTCCGTCGTCAGCTGGTCGAACTCCGCCATGACCCGGTCGAAGCCCATCGGCTCCTCGCGGGCGGTGAGCAGGAAGAGCGGTTCGACCGCGAACGTGATCGCGCTGATCACCCCGAGGGCGCCGAGCCCGAGCCGGGCCGCCGCGAAGACGTCGGCGTTCTCGTCCGCCGAGCAGGTCAGCACCGAGCCGTCGGCCAGCACCAGCTCCAGGCCCTTGATCTGGGCGGAGATCGATCCCGAGTCACGGCCGGTGCCATGGGTGCCGGTGCTGGTGGCGCCGGCCACCGTCTGCTCCATGATGTCGCCCATGTTGGTCAGCGACAGGCCCGCGGCGGCCAGCGCCGCGTTCAGCTGGTGGAGCGGCACCCCCGCCTCCACGGTGATCGTGCCGCGCTCGCGGTCGATCTCCCGGATGGCCGCCAGCCGGTCCGGACGGATGAGGACCCCGCCGGTGGCGGCCGCGGCCGTGAACGAGTGCCCGGTGCCCACGGCCTTCGCCGTCAGCCCGTCCGCCGCGGCCTGGCGGACGGCGGCTGACAGCTCGTCCACCGAGGCCGGCGAGACGCTGCGGCGCGGCTGTGCGGTGACGTTCCCCGCCCAGTTACGCCACGCCTTCTCGGCGGTTCCGTTCATCGTGCTCGTCGTGCTCATACGTACGCGGCCCCTCCTGCTCCGGCGCCGGCCGCAGCCGGCGGAACCCCAGGACTGCCACCACCACGGCGAGTGCCCCGGCGGTGGCCGGTACCGCGAACGCCGCCTCCGCCCCCGACGAGTCGATCACCCACCCGGACATCGAGGCTCCGAGAGCCACGCCGACCGTGATGCCAGTGCTCACCCACGTCATGCCCTCGGTCAGCTTCGCACGCGGTACCAGCTGTTCGACCAGGGCCATGGCGATGACCATCGTCGGTGCGATGGACAGGCCCGCGACGAACAGCGCTACGGCCAGGAACCACAAGTTTCCGACCAGTAGGAGCGGGATCATACTCACAGCCATCACGCACACACCCACCAGGAAGCCGCGCGAGGCCGAGCCCTTGAGCCGGAACAGCCCGAAGGCCAGCCCCGCGACGCACGATCCGAACGCGTACACCGCGAGGACCAGGCTGGCCGCTGCCTTGTGGCCCAACTCGTCGGCGAAGGCCACCGTCGTGACCTCCACCGAACCGAAGATCGCGCCCGTGCAGGCGAAGGTGGTCACGAGCACCTGGAGGCCGGGGGAGCGCAGCGCCGAGCCGCCCGCGTGCGAGGCCGTGGGGTGCGGGACCGGCTCCGTCGAGCGCTGGGCGGTCAGCAGGAAGGTGCCGATGGCCAGGAAGGCCGCCGCGAGCAGCGGGCCGGCCTCCGGGAACCAGACGGTGCACAGCCCGATGGACAGGATCGGGCCGACTATGAAGCAGACCTCGTCGACCACGGACTCGAAGGAGTACGCGGTGTGCATCGCGGGGGTGCCGTGGTGGATCACGGCCCAGCGGGCCCGGACCATCGCGCCCAGGCTCGGCGTGGCACCCGCCATGACGGCGAAGACGAACAGCGTCCACTCCGGCGCGTCCCACACGACGCTCAGCAGCAGCCCGGCCACCGCCAGCACGGTGGTCGCCGCCGCCGGCCGCAGCACGCGGCGCTGCCCGTGACGGTCCACCAGCCGGGACACCTGAGGGCCTATTACGGCGCCGGACATCGCCAGCGTGGCGGAGAGCGCGCCCGCCAGCCCGTAGCGGCCGGTGACCTGGGAGATCATCGTCACGATGCCGATGCCCAGCATCGAAAGCGGCAGCCGGCCGATGAACCCCGCGGCCGAGAATCCCTTGGTACCAGGTGCTGCGAAGATCGCGCGATAGGGGCTGGACACGGGCACTCCACGGCGTCTTCGCCGGCGTCGGTAAGGCTTGTGACTGTTCTCCACAGGTTACGTGGCAGGGCAACCGCTTTTCTGGACGCCGGGCACCAGTGGCAGGATCGGACCATGTCCGATCACAACGAGGCCGGTCCCGCGGCCGGGCCCTATGACGCGCTGCTCCTGCTCTCCTTCGGCGGCCCCGAGGGACCCGACGACGTCGTCCCGTTCCTGGAGAACGTCACCCGCGGCCGGGGCATCCCGCGCGAGCGGCTGAAGGAGGTCGGGCAGCACTACTTCCTGTTCGGCGGGGTCAGCCCGATCAACGCGCAGAACCGCGAGCTGCTCGACGCGCTGCGCAAGGACTTCGGCGAGCACGGCCTCGACCTGCCGGTCTACTGGGGCAACCGGAACTGGGCGCCCTACCTGGTCGACACGCTGCGCGAGATGACCGACGACGGACACCGCCGCATCCTGGTGCTCGCCACCAGCGCCTACGCCTCGTACTCCGGCTGCCGCCAGTACCGCGAGAACCTGGCCGGCGCCCTCGCCGAGCTCGCGTCCGAGGGCCGCCCGGTGCCGCGGGTCGACAAGCTGCGGCACTACTTCAACCACCCCGGTTTCGTGGGCCCCATGACCGACGCGGTGCTCACCGCGCTGGGCGAGCTGCCCGCGGCGGTCAGGGACGGCGCCCACCTGGCGTTCACCACGCACTCCATCCCGACCGCCGCCGCCGACACCTCGGGACCGGTGGAGGGCCACGGGGACGGCGGCGCCTACGTGGCGCAGCACCTGGACACCGCCCGGGTGATCGCCGACGCGGTGCGGGAGGCGACCGGCACCGACCACCCGTGGAAGCTCGTCTACCAGTCGCGCAGCGGCGCCCCGCACATCCCGTGGCTGGAGCCGGACATCTGCGACCACCTGGAGGAGGTGCACGGCGACGGCGCGCCCGCCGTCGTCATGGTGCCGATCGGTTTCGTCTCCGACCACATGGAGGTCAAGTACGACCTCGACACGGAGGCGGCCGACAAGGCCGCCGCGCTGGGGCTGCCGGTCGCGCGGGCCGCGACCGTGGGGGCCGACCCCCGGTTCGCCGCCGCCGTGCGCGACCTGGTCCTGGAGCGGGCGGCGAGCGAGCGCGGTCTGGCGCCGCGGCCCTGCGCGCTGGGCGCGCTCGGTCCGAGCCACGACGTCTGCCCGGCGGGCTGCTGCCCGTCCCGGACCCCGAAGCCCGCCGTCGCGGGCACCGACTGAGGAGAGCCGTGAGCACCGAACTGCTGGAGATCGCGCTGGAAGCCGCCCACAAGGCGGGCGAACTGCTGCGTACCGGCCGGCCCGCCGACCTCGGGGTGGCGGCGACCAAGTCGAGCCCGATCGACGTCGTCACCGAGATGGACATCGCCGCCGAGAAGCTGATCACCGAACTGATCGCGGGGCACCGCCCGAACGACGGCTTCCTCGGCGAGGAGGGCACCGAGAGCGCGGGCACCAGCGGGGTGCGCTGGGTGATCGATCCGCTCGACGGCACCGTCAACTACCTGTACGGGCTGCCCTCCTGGGCCGTGAGCATCGCGGCCGAGCGGGACGGCGAGACGGTGGTGGGGGTCGTCGCGGCCCCGATGCGCGGCGAGACCTACCGAGCCGTGCTCGGACAGGGCGCCTACGTCAACGACACCCCGGCCCGGCCGCGGCCGGTGCCCGAGTTCGCGCACGCCCTGGTCGGCACCGGGTTCGGCTACCTCACGGACCGCCGGGTGACGCAGGCGGAGGTGCTGCGCACCCTGCTGCCGAAGGTCCGCGACATCCGGCGTGGGGGATCTGCCGCCATCGACCTGTGCGACGTGGGCTGCGGACGGCTGGACGCGTACTACGAGCGCGGCCTCAATCCGTGGGACTTCGCGGCCGGCGCCCTCTTCGCCCGGGAGGCGGGCGTCCTCACCGGCGGACGCCCCGGGCAGCTCCCGTCGAACGAGCTGACCGTCGCCGCCGGTCCCGGCCTGTTCGAACCGCTCCAGGGCCTGCTGGAGGAGCTGGGAGCCTGGCACGACTGACCTGGACCGACGCCGCCGTCCGAGGGCTGCAGCGGCGCCCCGGGGGCAGCTGGCGGCCCCTGCGGGATCCGTCCGGCACGGGCTGCGCCGGACCCGCGACGGACCCGTCCGGCCTGCGGCGGGACACGCGAACGCCCCGGCACCGTGGAGGTGTCCGGGGCGGGCCGACGGCCGTTGCGCTGCCGTTCCGGGTCGGAAGTTCCGGGTCGGTGGTTCCGGGTCGGAGATTCGGTCTAGGCGACCTTGGACTGGATGTTCACGCCATGCTCCGCGGCCAGGCGCCGCAGATCTTCGAGCTCGCTCTGTTCGACCTCGGCGAGGAACTCGTCGCCGGCCTCTCGGGCGTGGTGGAGGTCGGATTCAGTGCTGTGTATCCGCTGCAGGATTCCGGTGGTGAATGCGTCCATCAGCTGGCGCCCCCTCGTCGTCGTCGTTGACACGGGGTGTGTCAAAGCCCATAACGGCGCGGCGGGAAGCGCGTCAGGGCTTGGTTGGTGGGTGTACGACGGGTCCTCCCCGGGCCCGGCGACGAGGAAACCTCAAGCGGACGACGAATTCCGGTCCCCTCGCCACTTACCGCCGGTTTACGGCCGTCCGGTGCAGGATGGGAGCACATTCGTACTGCTCACGGAAGGAACAGCGCCTTGCGCGTACTGGTCGTCGAGGACGAGCAACTGCTCGCCGATGCGGTTGCCACCGGACTTCGCCGCGAGGCCATGGCCGTCGACGTCGTGTACGACGGCGGCGCCGCCCTGGAGCGGATCGGGGTGAACGACTATGACGTCGTCGTCCTCGACCGTGACCTTCCGGTCGTCCACGGTGACGACGTCTGTCGGCAGATCGTCGAGCTGGGGATGCCGACCCGGGTGCTCATGCTGACCGCCTCCGGCGATGTGAGCGACCGGGTGGAGGGGCTGGAACTGGGCGCCGACGACTACCTCCCCAAGCCCTTCGCGTTCAGCGAGCTGACCGCGCGGGTCCGCGCGCTGGGCCGCCGGACGACCACGGCCCTGCCGCCGGTCCTGGAGCGCTCCGGCATCAAGCTCGACCCCAACCGCCGCGAGGTCTTCCGGGACGGCGCGGAGGTGCATCTGGCGCCGAAGGAGTTCGCCGTGCTGGAGGTGCTGATGCGCAGCGAGGGCTCGGTGGTCTCCGCCGAGCAGCTCCTGGAGAAGGCGTGGGACGAGAACACCGACCCGTTCACGAACGTGGTGCGGGTGACGGTGATGACGCTGCGCCGCAAGCTCGGCGAGCCCCCGGTGATCGTCACCGTGCCGGGCTCCGGATACCGGATCTGAGCGGCGTGACCACTTCAGCCGCGTCCCCGCCGCCCCCCACGACGCCCCAGAAACCCGGGTGGGAACCGATTCCGGTCGAAAGCCCGCCGCCCTGGCTGCGGCCGACGATCCGGATACGCCTGACCGTCCTGTACGGCGGCATGTTCCTGATCGCCGGTGTCCTGCTGCTGTGGATCATCTATCTGCTGGCCGCGCAGGCCCTGCACCAGGGCAATGAGCTGCCCTTCAGGCTGCTCAACGGCCAGGTGTCCGGGAATTCGTCCTGCGCGCTCCCTTCGTCGGGCAGCGCCGACGAATTCACCCGGGCCATCGGCATCTGTATGCAGAACCAGCGCGAGCTGGCGCTCAACACGCTGCTCAGGCGCTCGCTGATGGCCTTGATAGGGCTGACCGTGGTCGCCTTCGCGTTCGGCTATGTGATGGCCGGGCGGGTGCTCTCCCCGCTGGGCAAGATCACCCGCACCGCGCGCGGCGTGGTCAGCTCGGACCTCAAGCGCCGGATCGAGCTCGACGGCCCGGACGACGAGCTCAAGGAGCTCGCCGACACCTTCGACGACATGCTCGACCGGCTGGAGCGGTCCTTCGACGCGCAGCGCAGGTTCGTGGCCAACGCCTCGCACGAACTGCGCACGCCGCTGGCGATCAACCGCACGCTCCTGGAGGTGCAGTTGGCCGACCCCGAGGCGTCGGCGGACCTCCAGCAGCTCGGAAAGACCCTGCTGGCCACCAACGAGCGCAGCGAGCAGCTCGTGGAGGGCCTGCTGCTGCTCGCCCGCAGCGACAACGAGATCGTCGACCGCAAGCCGGTGGACGTCGCGGAGGCGGCCTCCCAGGCCCTCGACCAGACCCGCTCCGAGGCGCAGGCCAAGGGCGTGGAGCTGCGCAGCGAGCTGGGGCCCGCGGTGGTGCAGGGCAACGGCGTGCTGCTGGAGCGCATCGCGCTGAACCTGGTGCAGAACGCCGTCCGGTACAACACGGCCGACGGCTGGGTCGAGGTGACGACCGGTACGGAGGCGGGCCAGGCCCTGCTGATCGTGACGAACACGGGCCCGGTGGTCCCGGCCTACGAGGTGGACAACCTCTTCGAGCCCTTCCGCCGGCTCCGTACGGAGCGCACGGGCAGCGACAAGGGCGTGGGCCTGGGGCTGTCCATCGCGCGCTCCGTGGCGCGCGCCCACGGAGGCTTCATCTCGGCGGAGCCGAGGGAGGGCGGTGGCCTGGTCATGCGGGTGGTCATCCCGCTGTGACCGCCGACCCGGCGGGGAGCCGGGCATGGTCCGAACGAGGTCTTCCGAGGCCTCGGAACCCCCCGTGAGGGTCGGATCGTGTTCGCTTTGCGAGTAATTTCGCGGTCTGCGAATCAGCGGGAGGCGGTGTGATTGATCACACCCGGAATTCCCGCCCCGCCTACCCTGCGTGATCACTACGCCCGAAAAAAGACCGGAAAATCCATGTTTCCGCTGGTCATGATCACGGGAAGTACACGTGTTGGCACGAGTGATGTGCGACTTTCAGACCGGAACAGGTCCTGATCGGCCACCGTTGCGATCACCTCATCCGGGGTGACGTTGGGTGTCGATTGAGTAACAGGCCTTGATGTGAGGCAAAATCTCCGCCTCAGGTCGGGCACAAGTCCGGCCTCCCGCGCGTTACGTGCGCTGAGACACCAGCAGACACCCAGAGGGGGAGAGCGACACATGGCAACGGATTACGACACACCACGCAAGACTGACGATGACGTCAATGAGGACAGCATCGAGGAACTGAAGGCTCGCCGGAACGAGAAGTCCACGTCCGCGGTGGACGTCGACGAGTTCGACCAGGCCGAGTCCCTGGAGCTGCCCGGCGCCGATCTCTCCAACGAGGAGCTTTCGGTCCGGGTGCTTCCCCGGCAGGCGGACGAGTTCACCTGCATGACCTGCTTCCTGGTTCACCACCGGAGCCAGCTGGCCGGCGAGGCGAAGAACGGCGACCCGATCTGCCGCGACTGCGCGGCCTGAGGCAGCGGGTAGCCGTGAAGGGCTCGCAGGAGGGCCGGGAGGACGACGAGCGAGGCCGTGCGGCCTCGCTCGCGGCCGCCATAGGCCGCGGGGTCAGGAGCGGGGCCAGGACGGGCGGCAAGGGCGCGAGGGTCGGTTTCGGCTCGCTCGCCGAGCGGCTCGTCGAGGCGGCCCCGCGCATCCCCGTGCGCGACCTGGCGACACTGCGCAAGCAGTTCCCGGGTCTGGGTCCCGAGGACATCGCGGACCGGCTCATCGCCGGTGCTGTCAAAGGCACCATGACCGTCGGAGCAGGCGTGGGAGCGGCGGCGATGCTGCCGACCCCGCCCGCCATGCCGGCGGAACTGGCCGCGGAGACGCTCGGCGTCGCGGCGGTCGAGTACAAGCTCATCGCCGAGCTGCACGAGGTCTACGGGCTCCGTGCGGCCGGCACCGTACGGGAGCGCGCGGCCGCCTACCTGTGGTCGTGGACCGAACAGCGGGGCATCGACGTGCTCAGGCTGTCCTCGCTCAACATCGCGCTCGGCGGCAAGATGAAGCGGGAGCTGCGCCAACAGCTCCTCAAGCGCACCGTGCGCCACCTGCCGACGCTGACCCCGTTCATGATCGGCGCCGCCGTGGGAGCCACGATGAACCGGCGCGACACCAAGAAGCTCGCGGAGAAGGTCCGAAGGGACCTGCGCGCCGCCCAGATCCCCTGGGACGAGCTGCCCGGCCCCGAGCTGCCGGAAGCCCCGCTGCCTCCCGCTATCGAGCTCTGACGGCCTCCAGGGCCTGTGCCAGGCGCTCGGGGGAGCGCGTCGACAGATAGACATACGGCGTCGGGTCCGCCGGATCCGTGATCTCGACCTTGAGCGCGGTCGGTACGTAGCTGCGCAGCAGCATGAAGGCGCGCGGGTCGGCCTTCCGGCCGCGCCAGGCGACCGTCTCCGCCGGGTCCAGCACCGTCGCCCCGCCCAGCGCCGTGACCGGGATCTTCGCCTCGCCCGCGACCAGCGAGCCGGCCACCACGCGGATCCGCGCCGAGCCGTACGAACTCAGGCCCATCGCCGCCAGAGCGGTCCCGCCGGCCAGACCCGCCAGCATCGGCAGAACCCCGAAGGGGAACAGGATCAGCGCGGCCGAGACTCCCGCCCCCAGGGCCAGGAGCCACCAGGAGCGCGGGACGGTGAGACGTTCGTCGTAGGGCTGCATGGCATCCAGCTTGGCAGACCCTTAGCGGCCGCCCGCTTCCCGCCCGGCTACTTTCCGCGCAGCCGGTCCACCGCCCGCGCGACGCGCGGCGGGGCGGACCGCAGACCGGTCGCGAGCTGCTTGGCCCAGTCCGTCGCCGCGGTCGGCGCCACCGCGTCCAGGGCCGCCGTCGAGCGGGCACCGCCCCCGACCAGGTAACGCGGCAGCGGGCGCCGGGCGCTCAGCGCCTTCAGGACCGCCAGGGCCACCGGGCGCGGACCGGGCAGCGTCCGGGCGTCGCGCACCATCTGGTCGGCGGAGGCGTACTGGTCGCGGTAGGCCGACGTGCGCTCGGCCGGCAACAGCTCCGCGCCGCGCTCCCAGATCCCGGTGCGGTGCGAGCCCGGCTCGATCAGCACCACCTTCACCCCGAACGGTGCGGTCTCCATGCGCAGCGCGTCGGTCACCGACTCCAGGGCCTGCTTGCTGGCGCAGTACCAGCCCAGCATCGGCAGCGAGACCCGGCCGGCGACCGACGAGATGTTGACGATCCGGCCCGCCCGGCGCTCCCGCATCGCCGGCAGCACCAGCCGGGCGATGCGGGCGGGCGCGACCAGGTTCGTCTCCAGTTGGCGCCGCACCTGATCGTCGTCGACGTCCTCGACGGCGCCGGGTTGGGCGAAACCCGCGTTGTTGACCACCGCCCAGGGGCCGCCGTCCGTCAGCATCGCGATCTCGGTGAACGCCTGGACACAGGACGTCGCGTCGGCCACGTCCAGCAGTACCGTGCGCACCGCCGCCCCCGTGCGTTCCACCACCGCCCGCAGCGCCTCGGCCTTCTCCGGCGTCCGCACGGTGCCGATCACGTCGAATCCGGCGTGCGCGAGCTCGAGAGTGACGGCGAGGCCGATGCCTCGGCCGGCTCCGGTGACGACGACGGACTTGGGACTCATGTGCGCTCCGGTCAAGGTGGGGTAGAAGCCGGTACGGGTCAACGGACGACCGACGGGAAAGGATCCCGCAGGAGGGTAGGGTCTCGGGCGTGAGTGGAGCTACCGCATCCGAAAGCCCTGGCCGGCCGGGCCTGAAGCCGCCGCCAGACGCAGCCCTGCCCGTACGGCATCCCGGTGCGCCCGCGCCCGGTGAGCTCCTCGGGGCGCATTACGACCAGTGTTTCGGATGTGGCGAGGGACAGCCGCACGGACTGCACCTGGAGTCCCGTGCGGGTGACGGCGTGAGCGTCACCGCCGAATTCACCGTACAGACCGCCCACCAGGGCGCGCCGGGCCTCGCGCACGGCGGCGTACTGGCGTCGGCGCTGGACGAGACGCTCGGCTCGCTGAACTGGTTGCTGCAGGTCATCGCGGTGACCGGTCGGTTGGAGACGGACTTCGTCCGCCCGGTGCCGGTCGGCACCACCCTGTATCTGCGGGCGCACTGCCGCGCGGTCGCCGGACGGAAGATCTACAGCACCGCCGAAGGCCGGATCGGCAGCCCCGACGGACCGGTCGCGGTCCGCGCGGAGGCGCTCTTCTTGGAAGTGAAGCTCAACCACTTCACCGACAACGGCCGTCCCGAGGAGATCCGGGCCGCGATGTCCGACCCTGACCAGGTCAAGGTCGCCCGCGCCTTCGAGGTGAACCCGTGAGTGAAGCAGCACGACGTCCTGTGGACGTCCTCATCCGCCGTCTCGACGACTCGGTGCCCATCCCGGCGTACGAGCACCCGGGCGACGCGGGAGCCGACCTGGTGACCACCCAGGCCGCGGAACTCGCCCCCGGCGAACGCACGGTGCTCCCCACCGGAGTCTCCATCGCGCTGCCGGACGGGTATGCCGCCTTCGTACACCCCCGCTCGGGCCTGGCGGCCAGGTGCGGAGTGACCCTCGTGAATGCCCCGGGAACGGTCGATGCCGGGTACCGTGGGGAGATCAAGGTGATCGTGGTCAACCTGGACCCGCGCGAGAGCGTGCGGTTCGAACGGGGAGATCGGATCGCCCAACTGGTCGTCCAGCAGGTCGAACGGGTCCGCTTCCACGAGGTCGCGGAACTTCCCGGTTCTGCCAGGGCCGCTGGGGGCTTCGGCTCCACCGGGGGACATGCCTCGGTAGGCGATGCCCCCGACGGCCAGGCCGGTAATGGATTCGCTTCGGTCGTTGCAGACCGGGAAGGACAGTGACCGTGTTCCGTCGTCGTCGCAAGGAGCGCGAAGACGCCCTCGACGAGCTCGAGGGCGCGAGCCCCGACGAGCTGGCCGAAGACGCCGAAAACGCCGGGGAGTCCGACGACTCCGGCGTATCGGGTCGGTACAACCTTCCGCCCGCCCCCAGGCCCGACGGGCCCTGGGACCTGAGCGAGGTCAAGCAGCCCGGCGAAGGCCGGGTCGACCTCGGCGGGCTGTTCGTGCCCGGTGTCGAGGGCATGGAGCTGCGCGTCGAGGTGGCCGGTGAGTCGATCGTCGCCGCGACCGTGGTGCTGAACGACAGCGCTGTCCAGCTCCAGGCGTTCGCCGCCCCGAAGTCCGAGGGCATCTGGGGTGAGGTGCGCGACGAGATCGCGTCCGGCATCACCAAGCAGGGTGGCATCGTCGACGAGATCGAGGGTTCGCTGGGCTGGGAGCTGCGCGCGCAGGTTCCCGTACAGCTGCCGGACGGTACCAACGGCGTGCAGCTGGTCCGCTTCATCGGCTGTGACGGCCCGCGCTGGTTCCTGCGCGGCGTCATCTCCGGCCAGGGTGCGGTGCAGCCGCAGGCCGCAGGCCTGCTGGAGACGGTCTTCCGCGACACCGTGGTGGTCCGCGGCGATACGCCGATGGCGCCGCGCGACCCGATCGTGCTGAAGCTGCCGACCGACGCCCAGATGGTGCCCGAGGGCATCGCGCAGGACGAGACCGAGGGGCCGAAGTTCGGCGACGGGCTCGACCCGATGCGCCGCGGTCCGGAGATCACCCAGATCCACTAGGGCCTTGCCTGCCGACCCACCCCGCTCCACCGGCGGGTCGGACGATCGACCGCGCGAAGGGCCGGATCCATGACCACGGATCCGGCCCTTCGCCATGTCCGGGTCCCCATGTCCAAGGCGTCGTGCCTGGGCCCCGGAGTCCGGCCTCGGACGGGCGGTGCGGGTGATCCGTCGCGGGCATGGGCAGGACCGGCACATACGCTCTCCTTGACCGGGTCGATAGGCTCCAGCTGCCACGCGCGTACACGCAGCGGCAGGCCGGGAGCCGACGGGTGCGGCGCACGGCCGGGAGCGACCACACGGGGTGTGGCCCGGTGATCCGGGCCAGGAGGGGGACAGCGCATGAGCGAGCAGTCGACCGGGCACGCGGGGACGGCGGTCGCGGACGGGCCGGCGACCGGGGAGATGGTCGTCGTCGAGGACCTGCGCCGCACCTACGGCAGCGGAGAGACGGCCGTGCACGCGCTGCGCGGTGTCTCCTTCCGGGTGCCGCGCGGTGAGCTGGTGGCCCTCAAGGGCCGTTCCGGCTCCGGCAAGACGACCATCCTCAACCTGGTGGGCGGCCTGGACTCGCCCGACGGGGGCCGGATCACGCTGGACGGCACCGACCTCGCCACCCTCGGTGACAACGGCCTGCTGGCGCTGCGCCGCGACCGTATCGGCTTCGTCTTCCAGTCCTTCGGACTGATCCCCATCCTCACCGCCGCCGAGAACGTCGGCGTCCCCATGCGGCTGCGCAAGGTCCCGCCGCGCGAGCGCGAGGAGCGCGTGGAGCTCCTGCTGTCGCTCGTCGGGCTCTCCGACCACGCCGCCCAGCGCCCCGGCGAACTCTCCGGCGGCCAGCAGCAGCGGGTTGCCATCGCCCGCGCCCTGGCCAACCGGCCCGTCCTGATCATCGCGGACGAGCCGACCGGCCAGCTCGACGCCGAGACCGGCCTCGCCGTCATGGAACTGCTGCGCGCCGTCGTCCGCAGCGAGGGCGTCACCGCCCTCGTCGCCACCCATGACGCGCAGTTGCTGGCCCTGGCCGACCGGGTGCTCGAACTGCGCGACGGCCGGATCGTCGACGAGAGGTGAGCGCACGGGCCGGCACCGCGGCGGGCGGGGTTCAGCCGCCGTCCGCGACACCCAGCTCGGCGAGCAGGTCCGCGCGCAGTTCCGCGAACCGCGGATCGGTGCGCTGCCGCGCGCCGGGCAGGTCGATGCCGCGGGCCAGGCTGATCCGGCCGTCGGTGAGGACCAGGACGCGGTCCGCGAGGAGCACGGCCTCGTCCACGTCGTGCGTGACGAGCAGCACGGCGGGACGGTGCCGGGCACACAGATCGCGCAGCAGGGCGTGCATCCGCAGCCGGGTGAGGGCGTCCAGGGCGCCGAACGGCTCGTCCAGGAGCAGCAGTTCCGGCTCGCGGACGAGCGCCCTGGCGAGGGCGGCGCGCTGGGCTTCGCCGCCCGACAGGGTCGCCGGCCAGGCCTTCTCGTGCCCGCTCAGTCCCACCTCGGCCAGCGCCGCTCGCCCGCTGTCGCGGGCGCCCTGCCGGGGCAGGCCGAGGACGACGTTGTCCAGGACCCGCTTCCAGGGCTGCAGCCGCGGATCCTGGAAGACCACCGAACGGCGCCGCGGCACGAGCAGCCGGCCGTCGATCGCCGGGTCGAGGCCGGCCATGGCGCGCAGCAGGGTGGACTTGCCGGAGCCGCTGCGGCCCAGGAGGGCGACGAACTCGCCCCGCCGGATGTCCAGATCGATGCCGGCCAGCACCTCACGGCCGTCGAACGACCGGCGTACCGAGCGTGCGGAGACCGAGACCGGCGCCGGTTCACCGGCCGGTTCCCCGGCCGCCCCCGAGAGCGTGGCCGGGGCCTTCGTACTCGTGGCCGTCGTCATCACGCGCCTCCCTCGAAGCCCCGCCGCCAGGCCAGCAGACGGCGTTCCAGCAACCGGACGAGACCGTCCGCGGTCAGGCCCAGCAGGCCGTAGATGAGCAGGCCGAGCACGATGATGTCCGTGCGGTACCAGCTCTGCGCCTGGTTCATCAGGTAGCCGATGCCGTTGGTGGCGTTGAGCTGTTCGGCGATGATCATGACGAGCCAGGCGCCGGTGAGCGCGAAGCGCAGGCCCACCAGGAACCCGGGGACGGCGCCGGGCAGGATCACGTGCCGCACCAGCCCCAGACGCCCCAGGCCGACGGTTCTGGCGGACTCCACCAGGCGGTTGTCGACGCCGCGGATCGCCGCGTAGGTGTTCACGTAGACGGGGAAGGCCGTGCCGAACGCGACCAGCGCGATCTTCGGCGTCTCGCCCACCCCGAACCAGATGATCACCAGCGGCAGCAGGCCCAGCACCGGCAGCGCGCGCAGCACCTGCATCGTCGAGTCGACCAGCTCGTCACCGAGCCGGAAGAGCCCCGCGACGACGGCGAGCACGACCCCCGCGCTCACCCCGATGGAGAGCCCGGAGACGACCCGGGTCAGCGAGGCGAGCAGATGGTCGGCCAGCTCCCCGGTGCGCCCCAGCTCCCAGGCGGCGGACAGCACCGCGCTCGGCGGGGCGAGTACCCGGTCGTTCACGATGCCGAAGGTGCCCAGCAACTGCCAGCTGAGGACCACCAGCAGCGGGCCGGCCAGCCGGCGCACGGGACGCGGCAGCCGGACCAGGGTGCGGCGCGGTCTGCTCAGCGACGCGGCGTCGACCAGCCCTTCGCGGTCAGTGACCGGTGGCACGGACCCGGCCGGTGGCGCCGTGGCGCCGCCCGCGAGGGGCGGCGCCACGGCCTCGGCCAGTACCTCAGGCACCGACGACCACCTTGTGATCGGCGGTGAAGGGCCGGCCCTCGATCAGCTCGGACGGGGTGCCGTCAGGGCCGACCGGGACATCACCGATCAGAGTGACGCGGTGCAGCCGGCGCTCCACGTCGAGGTGCTCGATGTCGCGCGGCGCGAGGTGCGCGGTGGCGCGGTTGTCCCAGAAGGCCACGCTGCCCGGCTCCCAGCGGAACCGCACGGTGTACTCGGGCCGGGTGATCTCCTCGTAGAGCAGGTTGAGGAGAGCCCGGCTCTCGCGCGGGGTGACATCCACCAGGTGGCTGGTGAAGCCGGGGTTGACGAAGAGCGCGCGCTCGCCGGTCTCCGGGTGCACCCGCACCACGGGGTGCACGGCGACGAGCAGGTTGTCGTTGATCCGGCGGGCGTACTCGCTGTTGCCCTCCGCCTTCTCCGCGCCGCCGTAGCGGTGCTCGGCGCGGAGCGTGTCGACAAAGGCGCGGACGGGCGCGGACAGGCCCTCGTACGCGGCGACCAGGTTGGTCCAGGTGGTGTCGCCGCCGAACTCCGGGACGGACTCGGCGCGCAGGATCGAACCGGCGGGCGGGTTGACAGCCGCGGTGACGTCCGTGTGCCAGCCGGCGAAGTAGCTGTACTGGCGCTTGCGCACGGCCTCGCGGAAGCCGGCGCCGTACCGCTTCTCGTAGCGGCGCGGGTCGATGGTGAAGATCTCCGGGTGGTCCTCCGGCGGGGTGTCGTCGTGCGGGTGGGCGTAGGTCAGCTCGCCGAACTGCCGGCCGAAGGCGATCTGCGAGGCGTGGTCGAGCTCCTGGCCGCGGAAGAAGACCACCTTCCAGCGGTGCAGCGCCTCCTTGATCAGCAGCAGGTTCTCCTCGGAGAGCGGGAGCGAGAGGTCCACGCCGGAGATGTCGGCGCCGGTGTGGCCGGAGGTGGGACGGACGGTGACAGCCATGGTGATCAGCCCTTCGTCAGCTGGGAGTTGAAGTTCTTGAGCAGGTCGAGGTCGAACTGTGGCGATATGTCGACGTGCCGGGGCAGCTGCCCGTTCTCCTCGAAGAGATCGGACTGCGCCTGCTGGGCGGCCCGGACGGTGGCGTCCACCGGCACGTACGAGGAGCTGCCGGAGCCCTGCCACACCTGCTTGCCGACGGTCTGCGTCTGCTTGCGGACGCCGACGTAATACGCCTTCACCCACTCGTCCGGGTGAGTGCCGATCCAGGTGTTGGCGAGGACGAGGCGGTGGGTGAAGTCCTGCAGCGCCGCCCGCTTCTCCGGGTCGGCGAGCGCCTTGTCGGACGCGAGCCGGTAGCTGTAGATGGACGGGAAGGCCCGCGCGTTGACGATCTGGACCGCGTCCGGGTGGTCGGCGAGGTACTTCACCCGGGTCTCCTCGGTGACCGGCGCGGCGTCGACCGTGCCGGACTCCAGCACGTTGCCGACGTTCTGCAGCGGCACGTCGACGGGGGTGATGTCCTGCTGCTTGAGGCCATCCTTCTTCAACACGCGCAGCAGAAAGCCCTGGTTGGCGGTGTTGCGGGAGTACGCGACCTTCCGGCCCTTGAGGTCGGCGGCGGTCCTGATGCCGCTGCCGGGCCGGGCGACGAGCGTGTAGCCGGGACCGTCCGAGGTGCTCGCCGCGATCACCTTGGCGGCGATGCCGCTCGCCTGGGCGAAGAGGGCCGGGGTGTCGCCCATGGTGCCGAAGTCGATCGCCCCGGCCTGGAGCGCCTGGTTGACGAGCGGCCCGCTGTCGAACTGGTTGAACTCCACCTTGTACGACAGGTTCTTCAGCTGTCCCGCCGCCTTCAGCGTGGTGGCCACGCTCTGCCCCTGGTCACCGATCCGCAGCGTGACCTTGCCGCTGCCGGATGTCTCGGCGGCGCTGGACGCTCCGCCGCACGCGGCCGCCAGCGGCAGCACGAGGGCGATCAGGAGCGGCACGGCGAAGGGTCGCAGCCGCGACCGTGAGGGCGGGCGCATCAGCGTTCCCCGTCGCGGGGCTGGGCGAGGGCGGTGTTGTACGCGGTGTCGTCACCGGTGACGGCCCGGCTGTGCGATCCGTCCACGGCGATCGGGGCGTCACCGGCGAGGGTGATCCGCTGGACCCGGCGCGGCAGGGTGCCGTAGTCGGCCACCGCGTAGTGCTGGGTGGCACGGTTGTCCCAGAACGCCACGTCGCCGGGCGCCCAGCGCCACCGCACCGTGTTCTCCAGCTCCGTCACGTGCGACTGCAGCAGCCGCAGCAGGTCGCGCGAGTCGTCGCCGTTCCAGCCGATGAACCGCCGGACGAAGCCGCCGAGCACCAGGGCGCGTTCGCCGGTCTCGGGGTGCACGCGCACCACCGGGTGCTCGGTCTCGTACGCGGTGGAGGTGAAGACCTCGCGCTGCCGGCGGGCGGCGTCGGTGTCGTCGGCCGGCTTGTAGGCCGCGTAGTCGTAGCTGTTGGAGTGCACCGCCCACAGCCGGTCCGCGAGTTCGCGCAGCTCGGCGGGGAGATTCGCATAGGCGGCCGCGGTGTTGGCCCACACGGTGTCGCCGCCGTACGGAGGGATGGTGACCGCCCGCAGGATGGAGCCGAGCGGGGGGTGCCGGACGAAGGTGACGTCGGTGTGCCAGTGGTTGGCGCGCCCAGTGGTGCGCCCGTAGTCGAGATCGAGGACGGCGGGCGAGCCCTCCAGCGCCGGGATGGTCGGATGCGCGGTGGTGGGCGTGCCGAAGCGGCGGGCGAAACGTTCGTGCGCCGCCTGGTCGAGATCCTGGCCGCGGAAGAACACGACCTTGTGCTCCAGCAGCGCGGCGCGGATCTCGGCGATCGTCCCGGCGGACAGATCGGCGGCGAGGTCCACGCCGCTGATCTCGGCGCCGATGTTCCCGGCGACCTTGGCGACGTCGAGTGCGGTCTGGGTGGGTGCGGTCATGGCGAAGCAGCTCCAACTCATGGGTGGGCAGGGTGGGCAGGGCGAAACCGGCACCACAGGGCGCGGAAAACCGCGGACCGGAAAACCGCGGACCGGAAACCGGCGAACCGGAAAACGGCGAAGCGGAAAACGGCGAAGCGGAAAGCCGGCCCCTGTGGAGGCGGAAAAGGCGACGGGAGATCAGGCGCCGGGGGAGCGACGGAGATCGGGCGCCAGGAGGCGGAGCCGCTCGGTCAGCGCGTGCGGCCGGCAGGGCCGGCGAGGGTGGCGCGACCGGCGGGGCCGGTGGAGCCGGTGGGACGACAGCCGAGACCGGCGAAATGGTGGGCACGGAAGGCGTTGACCGCCTCCCGCCCGGCGGCGTCGCGCGCCGTTGCCCTACCTGTCGTGTCCATGTATCGATTCTGCGGAGCTTCGACCCGCCGGGCAATGATTAACGACGCGGTGGAAGAAACCCCCGTGGCGCCGTGCCGACTACGCCGACCGGGCCGTGCGCAGTTCCATCGGCCGCCGGTAGACCGCGTCGAGCACCACGGCCCCGGCCGCGACCGCGAGCACCTGTTCACCGAAACTCGTGGGGACCACGGCCCGTTCGGGATCCGTGCACAGATGGGAGTGCGCGGCGACCTCCTCGTACAGGTCGGGCAGCAGCTCGGGGAAGTGCACCGCCGCGGCCTCCGCGACGACCAGCACCTCGGGGTTGATGACGTCGAGCAGCAGGGCCGCCGCCCGGCCCACGGTGCGCAGCCGCTCGCGCAGCATCAGCACCGCGCCCGCGTGGCCGTCGCGGGCCCGGGACAGCAGCAGCCGGAAGTCCGGCGCGGGCACGATGCCGGCCTCGAAGGCCCGCTGGGACAGGGTGAGTTCGGAGACCGCCTCCTGGAGGCAGCCGGTACGGCCGCACGTGCAACGCTGCCCGGGAGCGCCGAGCGGCAGATGCGCGACATCGCCCGCGCCCGACCTGCGGCCGCGCAGGACGCTGCCGCCCGTCGCGATCGCCGCGTCGACCACGTTGCCGACGAAGAGCTGCACCAGCTCCTCGCGCCCCACCCCCGCGCCGAACATCAGCTCCGCCCGCGCGAGCGCCCGCGCGTGTCCGTCGACATGCACCGGCAGCCGGGTCGCGGCGGCCAGCACGCTCCGCACTGGGACGTCCCGCCAGCCCAGCGGGGCGTGCTCGACGACGGTGCCCTGCTCGCTGTCCACCCAGCCGCCGGTGACGACCCCCAGGCCGAGCACGGACCGCCCGGCGGCGTGCCGGTGCAGGAAGCCGGGCAGATGGCCGCGGATCCCGCCCAGGACGTCGCCGACCGAGCCGTCGTGCGGCAGCCGTTCGTGGGCCGTCACCCGACCGCGCAGGTCCACCACGGCGAACGTGGTGTGCGGCAGCGCGATGTGCACCCCGCAGACGGCGTGGTGGGCGGGGTCGACATCCACCGGCACCTTGGGGCGGCCGGCCCGCGGTGGACCGTCCGGCGGCGGCAGCTCGCGCAGCAGCCCGAGCCCGATCAGCTCGGCGGTGTGCCGGGAGACGGCGGCCGGGCTCAGCCCGGTGTCCCGCGCCAGCGCGGTCCTGGCCACCGGACCGCCCCGCAGGACGGCCCGCAGGACCGCCCCGGTGCCGCCGCCCTCGCCGCCGCGGCCACCGGCCGGCACGGGCACGGACGGCAGGGCGACGAGCCACGGAGGGCGCGCGGTGGAGGGCATGCGCCGATGCTCGCGGGCGGCGCGCGGCGGGTCAACGGTGGGGCGTTACGTCCGTATGGCAGTCCTGCGAACACGGCCTGGCACCGTCTGTCGGCGCCCCGCGCGGCCCGTCGGGCCCGGGAGGACCGGTGTGCCTGGGGGCCGGCGAGAGCCCAGGGGGTTAAGGCGCCGTCAAGGTACTCCCCACCGGCCACCCCGGTCCCATATGTCCCCTTCGGTCGTTCTAAGGTCGAGTCAAGCGCCGCACGCGCGTCCGGGCGGCAGGCGCATCCGAGCAGAACGATGGGGCCATGGCACGCGGCAAACTGCGCATCTACCTCGGGGCGGCCCCCGGCGTGGGCAAGACCTACGCCATGCTCTCCGAGGCGCACCGGCGTACCGAGCGTGGCACCGACATCGTCGTCGCCTTCGTCGAGCACCACCGGCGCCCGCGCACCGAGGTGATGCTGCACGGCCTGGAGCAGATCCCGCGCAAGGAGCTGACGTACCGCGACGCCGAGTTCACCGAGATGGACGTGGACGCGGTGCTCGCGCGGCACCCGGCGGTCGCGCTCGTGGACGAGCTCGCGCACACCAACGTGCCCGGCTCGCGCAACGCCAAGCGCTGGCAGGACGTCGAGGAGCTGCTCCAGGCCGGGATCGACGTGGTCTCCACGGTCAACATCCAGCACCTGGAGTCGCTGGGCGACGTCGTCGAGTCCATCACCGGAGTCCGGCAGCGCGAGACCGTGCCCGACGAGGTGGTGCGCCGCGCCGACCAGATAGAGCTGGTCGACATGTCGCCACAGGCACTGCGGCGCCGCATGGCGCACGGCAACATCTACGCCTCGGACAAGGTCGACGCGGCGCTGTCCAACTACTTCCGGCCCGGCAACCTCACCGCGCTGCGCGAGCTGGCGCTGCTGTGGGTCGCCGACCGGGTCGACGAGTACCTCCAGGAGTACCGCGCCGACCACCGGATCTCCGCCGCCTGGCAGGCCCGCGAGCGCATCGTCGTCGGCCTCACCGGCGGCCCCGAGGGCCGCACCCTGATCCGCCGGGCCGCCCGGATGGCCGCCAAGGGCTCGGGCAGCGAGATCCTGGCCGTCCACATCGTCCGCAGCGACGGACTGGCCTCCGGCTCCACCAAGGAGCTGGCCGCCCAGCGGAGCCTGGTGGAGGACCTCGGCGGATCGTTCCACCACGTCATCGGGGAGGACATCCCCGAAGCCATGCTGGACTTCGCCCGCGGGGTCAACGCCACCCAGATCGTGCTGGGCACAAGCCGCCGCAAGGCCTGGCAGTACGTGCTGGGCCCCGGCGTCGGTTCCACCGTCGCCCGCGAGTCCGGCGACATCGATGTCCACATCGTCACCCACGAGCACGCCGCGAAGGGCCGCGGTATGCCCTCCGCGCGCGGCGCCAGCCTCGGCCGCGCCCGGGTGGTGGCCGGCTGGCTCACGGGCGTGCTGGGCCCCGTCCTGATGGCCCTGCTGCTCACCAACTGGCACCCCGGTATGAGCCAGGCCACCGAGATGCTGCTCTTCCTGACCCTCACCGTCGCGGCGGCCCTGGTCGGCGGGCTGCTCCCGGCGCTGACCTCGGCGTTTGCCGGATCGCTGCTGCTCAACTACTACTTCACACCGCCCACCCACTCGTTCACCATCGCCGAGCCCGAGAACATCATCGCGATCGTGATCTTCGTGGTGGTGGGCCTCGCGGTGGCGTCGGTCGTGGACCTCGCGGCCCGCCGCACCCAGCAGGCCGCGCGGCTGCGCTCGGAGGCCGAGATCCTGTCGTATCTGGCCGGCAGCGTGCTGCGCGGCGAGAGTTCCCTCGACGCGCTGCTGGAACGGGTCCGCGAGACGTTCGGGATGGACTCGGTGGTGCTGCTCGCACGGGACAGCGACCACGGCGCCTGGACCCGGGAGGCCAGCGTCGGTGACCGCCCCTGCCTGCGCCCCGAGGACGCCGATGTCGAGGTGCCGGTCAGCGACCGGCTCTCGCTGGCGCTCACCGGGCGGGTGCTGCCCGCCTCCGACCGCCGGGTGTTGTCCGCCTTCGCCGCGCAGGCCGCCGTCGTCATGGACCGGCAGCGGCTGGAGGGCGAGGCGGAGCACGCCCGCGAGCTGGCCGAGGGCAACCGCATCCGCACCGCGCTGCTCGCGGCCGTCTCCCACGACCTGCGGACACCGCTGGCTGCCATCAAGGCGTCGGTGTCGTCGCTGCGCGCCGACGACGTCGCCTGGTCCGACGAGGACGAGGCCGAGCTGCTGGCCGGTATCGAGGACGGCGCCGACCGGCTCGACCACCTGGTGGGCAACCTGCTCGACATGTCCCGCCTGCAGACCGGCACCGTCACCCCGCTGATCCGCGAGATCGATCTCGACGAGGTGGTGCCGATGGCGCTGGGCGGCGTCCCCGAGGGCAGCGTCGTCCTCGACATCCCGGAGAGCCTGCCGATGGTCGCCGTCGACCCGGGCCTGCTGGAGCGCGCGGTCGCCAACGTCGTCGAGAACGCCGTGAAGTACAGCTCTCCCGGATCCAAGGTCGTCGTGGCCGCCAGCGCGCTCGGCGAGCGGGTGGAACTGCGGGTCGTCGATCGCGGCCCCGGGGTGCCGGAAACCGCCAGGGACCGGATCTTCGAGCCGTTCCAGCGCTACGGCGACTCCCCGCGCGGCAACGGCGTGGGCCTGGGCCTCGCGGTCGCCCGCGGCTTCGCCGAGTCCATGGGCGGCACGCTGGTCGCCGAGGACACCCCCGGCGGCGGCCTGACGATGGTCCTCACCCTCCAGGCCGCCCTCGGCGGCCGCCCGGCCCGCCCCGACCTGCCGGCCGGAGCCACGTCGTGACCGCGGGAGTGAACGTGACCACGAGCAGCGGCACCGTGACCGAAGCGACGAGCATGACTGGCGTGACCGATGCGACGAACACGACCGACGTGACCGAGAAGAGGGACTCCATGTACCGGGTGCTCGTGGTGGACGACGAGCCGCAGATCGTGCGCGCTCTCGTGATCAATCTGCGGGCCCGCAAGTACGAGGTGGACGCCGCCCATGACGGGGCGACCGCGCTGCAGCTGGCCGCCGCCCGCCACCCGGACGTGATCGTCCTCGACCTCGGCCTGCCCGACATGGACGGCGTCGAGGTGATCCGGGGGCTGCGCGGCTGGACCCGGGTCCCGATCATCGTCCTGTCGGCCCGCCAGACGTCCGACGAGAAGGTCGAGGCGCTCGACGCCGGCGCGGACGACTACGTCACCAAGCCGTTCGGCATGGACGAGCTGCTGGCCCGGCTGCGGGCCGCCGTCCGCCGGGCGGCGCCCGGCGGGCCCGAGGACGATGCCGCGACCGTCGAGACCGAGACGTTCACCGTCGATCTGGCGGCCAAGAAGGTGAACCGGGGCGGCGCCGACGTCCGGCTCACCCCGACCGAGTGGCATCTGCTGGAGGTCCTGGTCCGCAACACCGGGCGGCTGGTCAGCCAGAAGCAGCTCCTGCAGGAGGTGTGGGGGCCCTCGTACGGCACCGAGACCAACTACCTGCGGGTCTACATGGCGCAGCTGCGGCGCAAGCTGGAGGCGGATCCCGCGCATCCGCGGCATTTCATCACCGAGCCGGGCATGGGCTACCGCTTCGAGCACTGAACGGGTCCGGGCGGCGGGGCGGAGATCCGCGGGCCCGCGATCGGGGCCGCGAGGCGGAAATCCGCGGGCCGGCGATCGGCCGTCCGGCGTACCGGACGCCTTGTCGGCCGGGCCCGGTACGCTTGAGACATGAGTGGTGCCACCCGTTCGGACCGACCCACCGGCCGCTTCCGCCGCATGATAGACCGCCTGTCGTCCTCCCAGGAGGAGCTGCACTCCGAGGAGCTGCAGAAGGACGCCCTGTCGGTCGGCTGCACGCGAATCTGCGACTGCGGAGACCGGCAGATAGTGACGGTGACCGGTAGTCTGCGCACGGTCACACTGCGACCGCGGGCCGGAGTGCCCGCGCTGGAGGCGGAGCTGTTCGACGGCTCCGCCGCCCTTGACGTGGTGTGGCTGGGACGCCGCAGTATCAACGGCATAGAGCCGGGCCGCAAGATCATCGCTTCGGGCCGGATCTCGATGAACCACGGTCGTCCCGTCCTGTTCAATCCCAAGTACGAACTGCGTCCGGTCGGACAGGAGTAGTCGGTGGCGTCGATCGACAAGCAGACAGAGGACCCGCGGACCGGGGAGGGGACGGACGGCGATTCGAAAGCCATCACCGAAGCCGCTCTCTTCGAGGCGTTCGGCGGCATCCGGGGCATGGTGGAGACCACCGTGCCCGGCCTGGTCTTCGTCCTGATCTACACGATCAACAGAGACATCCACATCGCGGCCATCGCCGCGCTGAGCCTTTCCGTGCTGCTCGGGCTCGCCCGACTGGCCCGCAAGGACACCCTCAAGCACGCCTTCAGCGGTGTGTTCGGCGTGGCCTTCGGCGCGGTCTTCGCGATGATGTCCGGCGATGCCAAGAACTTCTACCTGCCGGGGATGCTCTACACGCTCGGTCTGGCCGTCGCGTACATCGCCACCGCCATCGCCGGCGTCCCGCTGCTGGGCCTGATCCTCGGCCCGGTCTTCAAGGAAAACCTCTCCTGGCGCAAGCGCAACCCCGGCCGGCTGCGGGCCTACACCAAGGCCAGCTGGGCCTGGGGGCTGATCCTGCTCGCCAAGTCGGCGATCCTCTTCCCGCTCTACTGGTGGGGGGACGCCACCCAGCTCGGCTGGGTCAAGGTGGCGCTGGGCATCCCGCCGATGCTGCTCTCCGTCTACCTGACGTGGATCTTCCTGTCGAAGGCTCCGCCGCCGATCAACGTGATCGCCGAGATGGAGGCCGAGGAAGAGGCGAAGAAGGCCGCCGCCGCGTCCTGACCTCCGCGCACTCCGCTCAACTCCGCTCTTCATGACGACGGGCGCCCCGGACCATCCCGGTCCGGGGCGCCCGTCGTCATGACCGGTCCTGTCAGTCCTCCCGCTGTACGGAGAGCAGGTCCTCCAGCTGCTCCTCGCGGTGCGGTGCGGCGACGAACAGCAGCTCGTCACCGGCCTCCAGCGCGTCGTCCTTGGACGGCGTGAGCACCCGGTTGCCCCGGATGATCGTCACCAGCGAGGTGTCCTGCGGCCACTCCACGTCGCCGACACGGGTGCCGACCAGCGCGGCCTCCGGCGGCAGGGTGAGCTCCACCAGGTTCGCGTCGCCCTGGCTGAAGCGCATCAGCCGTACGAGGTCGCCGACGCTGACGGCCTCCTCGACCAGCGCGGACATCAGCCGCGGGGTCGAGACGGCCACGTCGACGCCCCAGGACTCGTTGAAGAGCCATTCGTTCTTGGGGTTGTTGACCCGGGCGACGACCCGGGGCACCCCGTACTCGGTCTTGGCCAGCAGCGAGACGACGAGGTTGACCTTGTCGTCACCGGTGGCGGCGATGACCACGTTGCAGCGCTGCAGCGCCGCCTCGTCCAGCGAGGTGATCTCGCAGGCGTCGGCGAGCAGCCACTCGGCCTGCGGCACCCGCTCCACCGAGATGGAGGTGGGGTTCTTGTCGACGAGCAGGACCTCGTGCCCGTTCTCCAGCAGCTCGCCCGCGATCGAGCGGCCGACCGCGCCGGCTCCGGCGATGGCGACTCTCATCAGTTCGCCTCCTCAGGACCCTTGGCACAGGCGGCCTCGACCTCGGCGACGCCGTCGGTGCGCATCATCACGTGCACCAGGTCGCCTTCCTGCAGCACCGTCTGGGAGCTCGGCAGCATGGCCTCGCCCAGCCGGGTGAGGAATGCCACACGGACGCCGGTCTCGTCCTGCAGTTTGCTGATCTTGTGGCCCACCCATGCCGGCGAGGTGTGCACTTCGGCGAGCTGCACACCGCCGCTCGGGTCCCGCCACAGCGGCTCGGCGCCCGAAGGCAGCAGCCGGCGCAGCATCTGGTCCGCGGTCCACCGCACGGTGGCCACGGTCGGGATGCCGAGGCGCTGGTAGACCTCGGCACGCCGGGGGTCGTAGATCCTGGCGGCCACGTTCTCGATACCGAACATCTCCCGGGCCACCCGGGCCGCGATGATGTTGGAGTTGTCGCCGCTGCTGACCGCCGCGAAGGCGCCTGCCTCCTCGATTCCGGCTTCGCGAAGCGTGTCCTGGTCGAACCCGACTCCGGTCACCCGGCGCCCGCCGAACCCGGATCCCAGGCGGCGGAAAGCCGTCGGGTCCTGGTCCACCACTGCGACCGTATGACCTTGCTGTTCGAAGGATTGCGCAAGAGTGGAACCCACCCGTCCGCAGCCCATAATCACGACGTGCACGCCCGTCCTTCCGGCTGTCAACATTTCTGGCCGATACTTGATAAGCGTCTCAGACCGCGGCCAAAGCTACACACGCTTGCACCCCAGCGGGAGGTTGCGGGCGGCCTGTGAGGGACTTTGCCATCTCTTAGGAGGGTGGCGGTCGCAAGCACGTACGGCGCAGCGCTTACCATCCTCTCCGTGCCCAAACTGACTGACCTGCCGAAACGGATCTTGATCGGCCGCGCCCTGCGCAGCGACAAGTTGGGAGAGACGCTCCTCCCCAAGAGGCTGGCGCTTCCGGTGTTCGCCTCCGACCCGCTGTCGTCGGTCGCGTACGCGCCCGGCGAAGTGCTGCTGGTGCTGTCGATCGCGGGCGCGTCCGCCTACCACTTCAGCCCATGGATCGCGGTCGCGGTCGTCGTGCTGATGTTCACCGTCGTGGCCTCCTACCGGCAGAACGTGCACGCCTACCCGTCCGGCGGCGGCGACTACGAGGTCGCCACCACCAACCTCGGGCCGAAGGCGGGTCTCACCGTCGCGAGCGCGCTGCTCGTCGACTACGTGCTGACCGTCGCCGTGTCCGTTGCCTCGGGTATCGAGAACCTCGGCTCGGCCGTGCCGTTCTTCGCCACCCACAAGGTGCTGGGCGCGGTCAGCATGATCTTCCTGCTGATGGTGATGAACCTGCGCGGTGTGCGCGAGTCCGGGTCGATCTTCGCGATCCCGACCTACGCGTTCGTCGCCGGCGTCTTCTGCATGATCCTCTGGGGCTGCTTCAAGATCGCCACCGGCGACACCATGGAGGCGCCCACCGCGCACTACACGATCCATGCCGAGGTCAGCGGTATCGGCGGCTTCGCCCTGGTCTTCCTGCTGCTACGGGCCTTCTCCTCCGGCTGTGCCGCGCTCACCGGGGTCGAGGCCATCAGCAACGGCGTCCCGGCGTTCCAGAAGCCCAAGTCCAAGAACGCCGCCACCACGCTCGCCGCCATGGGCGTGCTCGCCGTCACCATGTTCTGCGGCATCATCGCGCTGGCCATGTACACCAAGGTCAGGATGGCCGAGAACCCGGCGACCGACCTGCTGGTCGACGGCAAGCCGGTCGGCGCCGGCTACACCCAGGACCCGGTCATCGCGCAGGTCGCGGAAGCCGTCTTCGGGCACAACTCGATCCCGTTCATCTTCCTGGCCGCCGTCACCGCGCTCGTCCTGTTCCTGGCGGCCAACACCGCGTACAACGGCTTCCCGGTCCTCGGCTCGATCCTCGCCCAGGACCGCTACCTGCCGCGCCAGCTGCACACCCGTGGTGACCGGCTGGCCTTCTCCAACGGCATCGTGGTGCTGGCCGGCTTCGCCGCCGTCCTGGTCTACATCTACGGCGCCGACTCGACCCGGCTGATCCAGCTGTACATCGTCGGCGTCTTCGTCTCGTTCACGCTCAGCCAGATCGGCATGGTCCGGCACTGGAACCGCCACCTGCGCAGCGAGACCGACACCGCCAAGCGCCGCCACATGTTCCGCTCCCGGGCGATCAACACCTTCGGCGCCTTCTTCACCGGCATGGTGCTGATCATCGTCCTGCTGACGAAGTTCACCCACGGCGCCTGGGTCGCCGTCCTCGGCATGGTGCTCTTCTACGGGATGATGACCGCCATCCGGCGCCACTACGACCGGGTCTCCGAGGAGATCGCCGCGGGCGAAGAGCGCACCGACGAGGAGGTGCGCCCGTCCCGGGTGCACTCGATCATCCTGGTCTCCAAGGTCCACAAGCCGACGCTGCGCGCCCTGGCCTACGCCAAGCTGATGCGCTCCGACACCCTCGAAGCGCTCAGCATCAACGTCGACCCGGCCGACACCAAGGCCCTGCAGGCCGACTGGACCCGGCGCGGCATCGACGTACCGCTGAAGGTGCTGGACTCGCCCTACCGCGAGATCACCCGCCCGATCATCGAGTACGTGAAGGGCCTGCGGCGCGCCAGCCCGCGCGACGTGGTCAGCGTCTACATCCCCGAGTACGTCGTCGGCCACTGGTACGAGCACCTGCTCCACAACCAGAGCGCCCTGCGGCTCAAGGGCCGGCTGCTCTTCACCCCCGGCGTCATGGTCACCTCGGTGCCGTGGCAGCTGGACTCCTCCGAGCGGGCCAAGGTCAGGGCGCGCAAGCGGGCCGACTGGAACGCCCCCGGCGCGATCCGGCGCGGCCCGGTCAGCCCCCCGAAGCGGGACCGGGAGAACACCGGCCAGAAGTAGGCCGTCAGGCGCGGGGTGCGGCGGGACGTAGACTGGTGAGCTGCCGTTCTACGGTCCCGCCCGCACCACCCCGCCGCACCACCTCTCGCAGGAGCCTGTTCATCATGCAGAACCGTACGAAGGAACAGGCCGACGAGCTGGTCGGGGAGCGTTACGAGGTCGAGGTCGGACCCGTCGCGCACGGCGGTCACTGCATCGCACGTCACGAAGGACGGGTTCTCTTCGTCCGGCACGCACTGCCCGGTGAGCGCGTCGTCGCCAAGGTCACCGAGGGCGGCCCGGACTCCAAGTTCCTGCGCGCCGACGCCGTGGAGATCCTCCAGGCGTCCCCCGACCGCGTCCAGGCGCCCTGCCCGTACTCCGGCCCCGGCGCCTGCGGCGGCTGCGACTGGCAGCACGTCGCTCCCGGCGCCCAGCGCCGGCTGAAGGTCGACGTCATCACCGAGCAGCTCAGCCGCCTCGCGGGTCTCACCCCGCAGGACGCCGGCTGGGACGGCACCGTCGAGCCCGCGCCCGGTGACAAGGGCGTCGAGGGCAAGGTGCCCGCATGGCGCACCCGCGTGCAGTTCGCCGTCGACGCCGAGGGCTACGCGGGACTGCGCCGCCACCGCTCGCACGAGATCGAGCGGATCGACCAGTGCCTGATCGCTGCTCCCGGCGTCACCGAGCTGGGCATCGAGACCCGCGAGTGGCCGGACACCGCGTCGGTCGAGGCCATCGCGGCGACCGGCTCCAACGACCGCCAGGTCATTGTCACCCCCACGCCCGAGGGCCGGCTTCCGATCGTCGAGCTGGACCGGCCGGTCTCGGTCGCCCGCGTCGACGAGCAGGGCGGCGTCCACAAGGTGCACGGCCGCGGCTTCGTGCGCGAGCGCGCCGTCGGCCGCACCTGGCGGGTCGGCTCCGGCGGCTTCTGGCAGGTCCACCCGCAGGCACCCGACCTGCTGGCCGCAGCGGTCCTGGACGGCCTCCAGCCGCGTGACGGCGACACCGCCCTCGACCTGTACTGCGGCGTCGGCCTGTTCGCCGGCGCGATCGCCGAGAAGGTCGGCGAGACCGGCGCGGTGCTGGGCATCGAGTCCGGAAAGCGCGCGGTGGAGGACGCCCGGCACAACCTGGCCGATCTGGAGCGCGTACGGATCGAGCACGGCAAGGTCGAGACCGTACTGCCGCGCACCAAGATCACCGAGGCCGACCTGATCGTCCTCGACCCCCCGCGGGTCGGCGCCGGCAAGTCCACCGTCAAGCACCTCGCCTCGCTCGGCGCCCGCCGCATCGCCTACGTCGCCTGCGACCCGGCCGCGCTCGCACGCGACCTGGCGTACTTCGCGGAGGCGGGCTACCAGCCGGTCTCGATGCGCGCCTTCGACCTCTTCCCGCTCACGCACCACGTCGAGTGCGTCGCGATCCTGGCGCCGGTGGCGAAGACGGCCTGAACAGGGCTTGAGCGCAGGCACTCATCATCCGGTATCGACCTCGCTGGAGGTCGATACCGGGTTGGATCGCCATAGCGAGTCTCCGAAGGCCGCAGACTTGCATGACCGAACCCGTAAGATCACCTGATGGCGTGAACCAGCCAAATACATTTGTCCGTGTCTGTGAGTCAGTCCGCTGCGGGAAAATGGCCCGCGATGACCGCCACCAGCAGCGATCCGGAACCGCGACCGGACGGGTACAGCCCCTTCGCCCACCTCACCGTGCAGAACACCGGTCTCTACCGTCAGGTGATGCGGGCATTCGTCATGGCCAAGGAGCGGTTCGCCGTACATCTGCGTCCAGAGGACGTGCATGCCGCCCTACCGACCGAGTTGCGGCCCGCTGAGCTGGACGTCGTGGTCAAAGCGCTGGACAGCCTCGTCGGTTGGGGCAATCTCCGCGCCGACCCCGACACTGCTCGTGTCACCGCTGTCGAGGATTTCTACCGAAAGCGGTTCATTTACCAGCTCACTCGAGCCGGCGAAGCGGCTGAGGAGGCTTTGGGCGCCTATGACGAGGCGCTGGGGCGGCGCGGCGCGCTGCAGGCCGTCGCCCTGCATGACATCGTCACCCAATTGCGGGCCCTCCTCGTGCTGGCGGCAGAGGAACAGCCTGATCAAGCCAAAACACACCTGGCACTTGACGCGCTCGCGAGCAGATTCACCGCCCTCGCCGACAACGCCCGCGCCTTCATGGGGTCTCTCCAGCGGACCATCGACCTCCACGACGTCGAAGAGGACGTCTTCCTCGCCTACAAGGACAGACTGATCCAGTACCTGGAGCGGTTCATCCAGGACCTGATCACCCTCGGAGGGCGCATCGCCCAGCTGATTCTGGAATTGGAGGAATCCGAGAGAATTGAGCCGCTGCTGCGGGCCGCCGCCGCCCGCGAGGCGGTGGACGCTTCGCCGGAGGAGGCCGAACACGCCGAGCGCGAGGCGTACGACCGGTGGGCTGGGCGCTGGACCGGCCTTGCCGCATGGTTCATCAGCCGGGAGGGGCGTGAGTCCCAGACCAGACTGCTGCGTGGCCGGGCCCTCGGCGCGATCCCCCAGCTCCTGGCCGTCGTACGTTCGCTGAACGAGCGCAGGGCCGGGCGCTCCGACCGGTCAGCCGACTTCCGCACACTCGCCCGCTGGTTCGCGGAGGCACCCGATGACGACGCCCGGCACCGGCTGTGGCGCACCGCCTTCGGGCTGTACCCCGCACGGCACCTCACCGTCGATGCCGACGCCCTCGCGGTCCGCGTAGCGCGGCCGGTTCCCGCCGCCACCCCGTGGGCCGAAGCCGAGCCACTGCGGATCAGCGCCCAACTGCGCCGCACCGGTAGCTATGAGCGGCGCGGCAAGCCCCGCAAGGTCGAGGATCGGGCGGCGCCTCGCCGTAGGCTCGCCGAGGTGGCCGCCAAGCAGGCTGCCGAGATCGCAGCGGCTCGCACCAGGCTTGTCACCGACGGGGTCACCCGGCTCTCCGGGCTCGGCGAACTCGACCCCGCGTCCTTCGGGCTCTTCCTCCAACTGCTCGGCGATGCGCTGGCCACCTGGCGGCCCGGTATGCGACACACGAGGGCCACGAGCAACGACGGATCCATGGAGATCCGGCTCAGCGCACTCGCCGATGGCACCGCCGCCGAGATCCGGACGCCCGGAGGCGCGTTCCGTGGTCCTGACCACCTCATCGAGATCATCGACCTGGCGGAGGGGGACCGCGAACGATGAACAGCACCCCGCTCGCCGAAGTGCTCGACGGCCAGCACGCCGCCGATCTCCGCAGAGCAGCCCGCAATCCTCCTCAAACAGCCGCTCCTGCTCGCCCGTGGCCGCTATGCCGACGAGTTCCGCCTTGTCCGCCGGCACGCCTCCGAACTGCGCGAATGGTTCGACCGCAATACCGGCTGGTCCCTCCAGACAGATGCCGAGGCGGCCCGCCTGCGCAAAGTACCCGGCGTACTCACCGACCCCACCCACCCCGCCCGCGAGACGAGTCGTGCGGCCGCTCCCTTCACGCGCCGCCGCTACGTCCTGCTCTGCCTCGCGCTCGCCGCCCTGGAACGCGGAGAGGCGCAGATCGCCCTCGGCCGCCTCGCCGATCAAGTCGTCCTCGACGCCGCCGACCCCCAACTCGCCCGGGCGGGGATTCAGTTCACTCTGGACCGCCGCGACGAGCGCCTCGACCTCGCCGCCGTCGTGCGGCTCCTGCTCAGCCTCGGTGTGCTGCTTCGCGTCGCCGGAGACGAGGAGGCGTACGTCAGCGGAGCCGGCGACGTGTTGTACGACGTTGAACGGAGGGTGTTGGCGGGGTTGCTCGCCGCCCGTCGCGGCCCCTCCACAGTGCACGCCGAAACCCTCATGGGCCGCCTGACCGAACTCGTCGCTGAGACCGCCCTGGACAGTGACGAACTGCGCTTTCGAGCGATGCGACGCTCACTGACCCGCCGACTTCTGGACGACCCGGTGCTCTACTACGACGAACTGAACGACGCCGAACTCGGCTATCTGACCCGGCAGCGAGGGTTCATCACCGCTCGGATCACCGAGCTGACGGGGCTGGTGGCCGAGGTGCGGGCCGAAGGCATCGCGATGGTCGACCCTGACGACGATCTCACCGATGTGCGGATGCCCGAACAGGGCACCCACGGCCACATCACGCTGCTGCTCGCGGAGCATCTGGCCGCGGCGGGCGGTCCGGTGACCTGGGGACGGCTGGCGCTCAGAGTCAGGGAACTCGCGGCCGAGCACGGCGGATTCTGGTCCAAGTCCGCGCGCGAGCCCGGTATGGAAGCCGAACTCGTGGACCAGGCAGTCGCCCGGCTCGCCTCCCTCGGGCTCGTCGTCCGTACGGCCCATGAGGTGGCGCCGCGCCCGGCCCTGGCTCGGTACGCGGTCGGTAAGACCGTCGTACTGGAACCCAGCACCGCCCGTATGCCCGCGCAGCGAAAGGCCGGCACCCTGTGACTACACTCCCCGAACCACTGCGATCTCGCTGGCAACCCCTGCGCATCGGACTCGTCGACCTCTTCCACTACGACGTGGAGGAATTCCACTTCCGCGACGGACGCCTTCTCCTGCGGGGGAACAACGGCACCGGCAAGTCCAAGGTGCTCGCCCTGACGCTGCCCTTTCTGCTCGATGGCGACCTCAGCTCACGCCGCGTCGAGCCGGACGGCGATCCGGGCAAGAGGATGGAGTGGAACCTGCTCCTCGGCGGCGAGTACCCGCACTCCGAGCGGCTCGGCTACACGTGGATCGAGTTCGGCAGGCTCGACGAGCCCAGCGGCGATCGGCACTTCCGTACGCTGGTCTGCGGACTCAAGGCTGTCAGCGGGCGGGGCATCGCCCGCCACTGGTACGCCCTCACCCACCAGCGCGTCGACCACCGCCCGCAGGCGCACGCCGAGACCTCTTTCAGCCTGCTCGACGCCACCGGAACCGCCCTCTCCCGGGACCGGCTCGCCGAGGCCATTGCCGGCCACGGGATGGTGTACGACCAGGCCAAGACCTATCGCAGGGCCGTCGACGAGGCACTCTTCGGACTCGGCGAGCAGCGCTACGGCGCCCTGGTGGACCTGCTCATCCAACTGCGCCAGCCGCAACTGTCCAAGCGCCCCAACGAGGCGGCCTTGTCCCGCGCCCTCACCGAGGCGCTGCCGCCCATGGACCAGGCGGTCATCGCCGATGTGGCCGAGGCATTCCGCTCGCTGGACGAGGAGAAGGAGGAACTGGTGGCGGCCTCGGCCGCCGAGCGGGCCGCTGCCGCCTTCTTGGAGCACTACCGGCGCTATGCCCGCATCGCCACGCGGCGGCGAGCCCGCCTCCCGCGCGCTGAGCACTCCCGCTACGAGCACCTTCAGCGAGACCTCGCGGAGGCGCAGACCCAACAGACCCGCGCCCAGCAGGAACGGGCGGGTGCCGAGGAGCGGATAGCTGCACTCGAGGAGACCCAGGCACGACTACGCGCCCAGGACGCCGCCTTGCGCGAAGGCCCCGAAATGCGCAGCGCCCGGGCGCTCGAGCAGGCAGCGACGGCGGCGGAGCGGACCGCTCGAGCCCTGGATCGGGCCCGCGACGACCGGGATCAGGCAGCAGGCCTGCACACCCGGGCACTCGGGCGAGTCGGAGCAGCAGAGAACCGGCTGCGCGCCGCCCAGCAGCTGGCCGGGGAGACGCTCCGTCAGGCGGGGGAAGCAGCCGCCGCCGCCCGGATCGCAATGCCCGGAGACGACAGGTTGCCCGAGACTGAACTGCGGCGCATGACGCAGGAGTCGGTGGACCGTGGGCAGCGTGCGCTCGCCCACGCGGAGGAGCTCGCAGACGCGGCCGAGCGGGCGGCCGCGGAGCGACGCCAGGCATCCGTCCGCCTCGACGAGTCGGATGCCGACCTCGACGAGGCCACCGAGGCGCAGGGCAAGGCGGAGGAAGCCGCTGCTAGTTCCGGACAGGCTCTGCTGGAGGACGTGCGAGAACGGTCCCGCAGATGGACCGAGTTGACCTATCCGGACCTCTCCGGCCTGCTCGACGAACTTCAGGAGTGGACGCAGCACGTCGACGGGCCTTACCCGGCCCGCGCGCACGCGGCACGGGCCCACAGTGCCGCCTCACGGCAGCTGGCCGACGAGGCGGCCGAAGCAGCACGTCGGGCCGCGGAGTTGGCGGTACGCACCGGTCAGGTACGCCAGGAACTGACCGCACTGGAGGCCGGCGGCCGACGTGGCCCCCAGACCCCGCCCACCCGCACGCCGGGCCTGCGCGAGCGGCTGCCCGGTGCGCCGCTGTGGCGGCTGGTGGACTTCCACGACAGCGTGCCGGAACAGGAGCGTGCCGGGTTGGAGGCGGCGCTGGAGGCCTCCGGGCTGCTGGACGCCTGGGTACTCCCCGACGGCTCCACCCTCGCCGCGGACGGGCACGACGTACTCCTCTCCCCGGCCACCGGGCCGGTGGCCGGGCCCTCACTCGGCGGTCTGCTGCGCCCGGCCGTGGATCATGGCGATGCGCAGGCTGCGGCAGTGGCCGAGGCCACGGTGGTACGGCTCCTCGCCGCCATCGGTGCGACAGGGGAGAGCGGCGCCGGCACGTGGGCGGTACCTGACGGACGCTTCCGTGTCGGTACACTCACCGGCCGTTGGGCCAAGGCCGCCGCCGAGTACATCGGCGAGGGTGCGCGGGAGGCGGCGAGGCGGACCCGTATCGCCGTCCTGAACGCCGAACTCGAACAACTCCAGCACGAGAACCACACCGTCACGGCGCAGTCCGAGGCGTTGTCCGCGCGCCGCCGAACCCTCGACGCCGAGCTGGCCGACGTACCCGACGAAAGCAACCTCACCCGAGCACACGCCCACGTGATCGCCGCCGCGGAGACGGTACGCAGGGGCCGGATGCGGCGTGAGGAACGGGCCGCGGCCCTCGCAGAGGCGGTGGGACGGGCTGAGCGGGCCGCCGCCGAACTCACCGGGACCACCGCTGATCTGGGCCTGCCCGCCGACCGGGATGGGCTTGCTGCCGTCCGCCGGGCCCACGTCTCCCTGGCCGTCTCCCTGGCCGCCCTGTGGCCAACCCTGCGCGAACGCGGCGACGCCGCCCGCCAAGCGGCAGAGGAACGTGCCGAGGCCCTGCAGGCGGGGGAGCGGACCGCCGAACTCACGCTGCGCGCAGAGGAGGCCGGGCGCGAGGCGGCAACAGCGGACGAGCGCCACACCACGCTGCGCTCCACCGTCGGCGCGGCCGTCGCCGAGCTCCAGCGACGGCTCACCGAGACTGCCGAAGCCCTGCGCACCTGCGACGCCGACCAGCGACTTACCCACAAGAGACATGCCGAGGCCGACCGAGAAGCAAGTAAGGCCGAAGGCAGGATCGAGCAGTTGGAGAAGGGGCTCACCGAAGCGGCCGCGGCACGGGCGGAAGCCATCGCGGGCCTGCAGCGCTTCACCGCCACCGGCTTGATCCCAGTCGCCCTTCCGGAACTCTCCGTACCCGACGCGGACGAAGGGCCCTGGGCGGCAACACCCGCCATCGCTCTCGCCCGTGCCATCGAGTCCGGGCTGGCGACGACCGACGACTCGGAAGCGGCCTGGGAACGCGTACAGCGCCGGTTGAGCGAGGAGCTCAAAACCCTGCAGGACACCCTGTCCCGGCACGGGCACACGGCCTCTGCCCGCATGGTGGAGGACGGCATGGTGGTCGACATCGTCTATCAGGGCCGGGAACGTGCCGTCCCCGAACTCGCCGAGGCACTCACCGCCGAGGTCGGCGAACTCACCCGCATTCTGTCCGCCCATGAACGGGAGATCCTTGAAACGCATCTGATCACCGAGGTCGCGGGCACCCTCCAAGAACTCATCGGGGCTGCCGAACGGCAGGTGCGGGACATGAACGCCGAACTGGAGGAGCGCCCCACCTCCACCGGCATGAAACTGCGGCTGGTCTGGCGGGCCTCCCGGAAGGCTCCCTCCGGTCTTGGCCAGGCCCGTGAACGTCTGCGTCAGTCCGCCGATGCCTGGACCGCAGAGGACCGGAGGGCAGTCGGCGAGTTCCTGCAGACGCAGATCGCCCGGCAGCAGACCGACGACACCTCCGGCAGCTGGCTCGAATACCTCACCGCCGCACTCGATTACCGCTCCTGGCACGAATTCGGGGTCGAGCGCCATCAACAAGGCCGCTGGGTCCCGGCCACCGGGCCGGCCTCGGGGGGCGAGCGGGTCCTCGCCGTTTCCGTGCCGCTGTTCGCCGCGGCCTCCTCGCACTACGCGAGCGCGAGCAGCCCGTACGCGCCTCGGCTGGTCACCCTGGACGAGGCCTTCGCGGGTGTGGACGACGACTCGCGCGCCAAGTGCCTTGGTCTGTTGCATGCCTTCGATCTCGACGTGGTGATGACCAGCGAACGAGAGTGGGCCTGCTACCCACAGGTGCCGGGCATCGCCATCGCGCAGCTTTCGCGGATCGACGAGGTGGCGGCGGTCCTCGTCACCCGCTGGGAATGGGACGGTGTCAGACGGCAGCGTCATGAGGACCCGGTGCGGTCGCAGAGCCAGGATTCCGACGGGCATGAGACATACGCCGAAGCCGAGCCATTGTGGACCTGACATCCCACGAAGCCGAGGTCGACGTGGACCGGCTACGCCGTCTGTTGGGGGACCCCGATCTCAGCTGGCTGGTCGACCGTGCACACCGACGTCTGGAACGGGGACGGTCGCTCACCGGCCCGGTCTCTCTCAGCGCACCAACGCCGGCCCAGCGGGCGTCCGCCGAGCGGCTGCTCGGCCGCTCTCCCGGTGCCGGGCGCTCCCTGAGCATTCGGCTCGACGAAGTGGACGCCGTCCTGCGCCGCTCCGGCATCAGCCCCGACGGCCTGGCCGCAGCGGTGGCTGCGCTCAGTGGGCCGGTCGTCCCGCTCGGCCCCGCCCGCCAGTCCCAGGACCGGGCCTGGCAGAAGGCTTACGCACCCATCGATGCCCTCGCGGACCAGCTCCCGGCCCTTGCCGCATGGGCCGTCCGGCTCCGCGGTGACGGCCTGGTACGACGCCTGGCCGGCTCCCCCGATACGGCGCACACCCTCCTCAGCCAGGTCTCCATCGCCCTCCGCTCCCTCCCTGCCGAGCCGCCGGTGTCGCTTGCCGCTTTCGCGGCCCGAGTCCTCGGCAGCGCCCACGCGTTGGACGACGGAACTCCGCTCGCCACTCTCACTCTGGCCGGTCTTCGCGCACTGACCGGGTTCCCCGACGGGTCGGGCGCTGCGTGGCGCCGGGAGGCGTGGGCATCGGCTGGTGTCCTTCGCGACGAGCTGTCCTCGACCGTCCTCACCTTGAACTTGCGAGGCACTCCCGCCCTGGACTGGATGGCCGACGCAGGCGAACCGTCCGTTCTGACGCTACGACAGCTCATCCGTTGCCCGCCGGCGCTTGCAGCTCCGACTGTCCGAATCTGCGAGAACCCGGCCGTTCTCGCGGCGGCGGCCGATGCGTACGGCACTCGGTCCGCACCACTCGTGTGCCTTCAAGGGCAGCCGTCCGCGGCCGCCCTTACCTTGCTGCGCCATCTGCAGGAGCGCGGGGCAGCGCTCCTGTACCACGGGGACTTCGACTGGGGCGGGCTGCGCATCGCCTCCGTACTGCTGCGTCACGTCCCCTGGCTACCTTGGCACTACACGGCCACCGACTACCGCATCGCAGCCGCGGCGTCCCCCGGAGGACCGCCGCTCACCGGCTTGCGGGTCGAGGCTCCATGGGATCCGGATCTGTCGCCGGCTCTCTTGGAACTGGGAGTCCGTGTCGAGGAGGAGACCATCCTGGACGTGCTGCTGTCCGACCTCGGGAACCCGGTCTGACACGGCCGCGATGGCAAGGAGCCTCCCGCCTTCTCCCTGAATCGCACGTGATCGTCGGGCTGACCTTTCGATCTGGAAGCGCATCGGCTCGCCCAGAGCCGCGCGTGCTCCGTCGAAGTCGGCCAGCCGTGCGGCCACGGTCGCCACCGCGAGCCGCTGCGGGAGGGCGGCCGAGAACTTCAGTCCGTGTACCGCGCGGTGGTCGACGTCCGGGAGGACGAGGACGGCCTCGCCACCCTCGGTCGTCGCCCGCGAAGGCGTGCACCTCGTCGTCGACGACCGCCCGAATACCGCCCAGCAGGTGGGCGTGGTCGGTCTTCACGCCGATGAGCATGGCCTCCAGCGACTCGGGTGTATTGAGCAGAATGTCCGGTGAATCGGTACGAATGCGCACAGAGGTACCGGACCAGCCGTGCTCGGACAGGGCCGGGGTCTACTCCGTGGCCATCGCGGCGAGCTTGAGCACGGTGTTCCAGTTGCGGGCCGTTGCGGTCACCCCCAGTTTCTTGTCGGTGAACAGCAGGGCGAGCCGGGACTTCTGGATGCCGGTCGGCAGGTGCAGATAGATCTCGGTCGGGGCCTTGGGGTCGGCGAGCCGGAACTCCTCCGGCGTGTAGGCCGCGGGGTCGATGGCGGTCAGCCGCTTCTCCTCCGGCGGGCCGGACAGGAAGGTCACCAGGAACCGGGACGGCTCGACGCCGTCCATGTCGAACGGATTGTCGTCGACCACCCGCTGGAGGTCGGCACCGTCCCGCACGAGGCAGCGGATGGTGAGCCCCAGCTCCTCGCTGATGCGCGCCTCCAGGGCGGTGGCCAGCTCGGCCGGGTCGGCCCGGAGGTGGCCGAAGACGGCGTTGCCGCTCTGGAGATGAGTCCTGACGTCCGTACAGTCCAGCCCGGCCAGCAGCTCGCGCAGGGTCTGCATCGGCACCTTGTTCTTGCCGCCCACATTGATCCCGCGGAGCAGCGCCACATAGCTCGTCACGCGGCCCACCGTAGACCAGGGCTCGGACAATGCCTCAGACCTCAGACTCAGACCTCAGGCTCCGGTGACCGGGGCGCGCCCGAGCAGGCCTGTGGGATGGGGTTCGGCCGCTTCGACGACCACGGCCGTGAGGCCGGTGTCGGTCCAGGTCTCATGGTCCTCACCGGCTGCCCAGCAGGCGGTCCGGCCCGTGGTGATCGGAACCGCTCTGCCGTCCGCGCCGCTCACCCAGCCGTCGCCCGCGACCACGGTCAGTGCCTGTGGGATCGTCGCCTCGTGCCGGCCGAGGCGGCCGCCGGGGGCCAGGTGCATGAGGCTCACCGCGACCACGGCCGACCCGGAGCCGGAGCCGGGGTTTCGGTGGATACTCACGTGGCGCACGCCATGGCTGCCGTACGAGGTCAGATCGATGCCCGCTTCGGGGCCGGAATCCTTGATCTCCATACCGTCATCCTGCCGGGCTTCGCCCGTTCGGAGGACGCCGGGGCTGACGTAACGGTTCGGCAGGGGTGGCGCTGGCTACGTTCGCGGATATGAACCTCACGAGTGAGCGTCCCGCTGTCACCGAACTGCGGTTGTCCGCCTTCAAGTCGCACCGGGGCGCGAGCTTCGCACTGGGTCCGCTCACCCTGCTCGCGGGCGCCAGCGGGACCGGGAAATCGAGCGTCATGGAGGCGCTGACCGCGCTGGGGCGACTGGCCGGCGGGGAGACACTGAGCGAGGTGTTCGACGGGTCGGGGGAAGTGCCGGGGAGCGTGCGCGGCGGGGCCGCGGCCTGTGTGCCGCAGGGCGCGCAGCCGGACGCCGAAGGGCGGCGCGGATTCCGGATCGGCTGCACGGTCACCGGCCCCGTCGGGCCGGTCCGGCTGGATGTGGCCGTACAGGCCGAGCCCGAACTGCGCATCGTCGGCGAGCGGTTGACCGGCGCCGGGGAGACGCTGCTGACCACCGCGCTGCGCGACCCGGAACGGCGCACCGTCCAGGCGGCCTGGCACACGGCGGGGTTGGTACCCGTCACCCGCGCGCCGCTCCCCGACGACCTGTTGGCGACGGCGCTGCTGCCGCTGCGGGTGGCGGGTCGCACCGAGGGCCAGCGGTTGGTGCTGGCGGCGGTGGAACAACTGGTGCTGGCGTTACGCGGGGTGTTCCCGGTGGACCCCCGGCCGGAGACCATGCGGGCGCCGGTGGACATCGGGGACGGGATGCTCCGTCGCGGCTGCGAGAACCTCTCGGCGGTCCTGGCCAGGACCGAGGGGGAGTGCCGTACGCGGCATGCGGCGCTGGTGCGGGCCATGCGGGAGGTCTGCAGCCCGCCGGTCGACGGGCTGACCGTTCTGCGCTCCCGCCCGGCCGGGGCCGATCGCGGTGCCGAACTGCGGTCGGTGATCGCGGCCGTGGACCGCGGGCCGCTGGGGCTGGTGCCGGTGGACCGGCTGGGGGACGGGGAACTGCGGTTCCTGGCCATCGCGTTGGTCCTGCTCACCGGGCCTGGGGTGCTGGCGGTCGACACGAGCGCCGAACTCCTGCCGGCCGCCCAGGTGCTGACGGTGCTCAGCGACGGCCTCGACCTGGGGGTGGACCGCCGGCAGTCCCGTGAGCTGCTCTCCCTGGCGGGCATGGCGGCCGAGCGTGGCCACATCCGGCTGCTGGGATCGGTGCACGACGCTTCGGTCGCCGAGGGGTTGGGCGGGGTGTCGGTCATCGACTTCGTCCGTCCGCGGCGTCCGGAGCCGGGAGAGGCGGAGGCGGGGACGTCGGGGATGGCGGGGACGTCGGGGACGGTGGGGTCGGCGCGGCCGGTGGGGTCGGCGCGGCCGGTGGGTGACGAATCCGGGGCGAAGCCTGAAACCGGGCCCGGGACGGAGCCGGGGACGGAGCCGGGGACGGAGCCGGGGGAGCGGGTGCCCGCGCGGTCGGCGCCGACGATGCGGTAGATCTTGGCGGATGAGTGAGGATCTGCAGGCGCTGCAGCGCCGTCTGACCGCCTTCGCGGCGGCCAGGCGCTGGCAGCAGTACCACGTACCCAAGAACCTGGCCGCGGCGTTGAGCGTCGAGGCGTCCGAACTGCTGGAGATCTTCCAGTGGATGACCCCGGAGGAGGCGGGCCGGGTGATGGAGGACGCCGGGACCGCGCACCGCGTGGAGGACGAGGTGGCGGACGTCCTGGCGTATCTGCTGCAGTTCTGCGCGGTGCTGGAGATCGACGTACTGAAGGCGCTCGCGGCGAAGATCGACCGTAATGAATCGCGCTTCCCGACGCCGGCGGGGGACGAAGGGCCGGGGACTCTTCACTCGACCGGGTGACCGGGATATCCACAACCGGCGGGTAATCCACAGGCGCCGGGACCCCCCTTCCGCTCGCGGCCACCGACCGTCACTCTGGGTAACAGGTCGGTGGCTCGCAGCGGCAGGGGGAGGACATCATGGACGCGGTACGGCTCATCCTGGCGACCCGGCACGCGCTCGAACAGGCGTGGCAGGTCCAGGACCTGATCACGGAGGCGTGGCAGGCACAGGCACTCGCGGAGGCGGTGGGCGGCCATCTCGCCCTGCACGGGCCGCCGGAACTGCGGGCCGCCGGCTACTCGGTGTGCGAGGCGGGCGGCCCGGCCTGCGGACCGGCGGGGCTCTCGGGCCTCCCAGGTGCCCGGACGGACACCGTCCGGGCGGCGATACTCACCGGCGTGCGGGAGCCGGCCCGTGCGCTGACGGAGTTGCGGGACCTGCTGTCGCAGCTGTGCGCGGCCCTCGTGGGAGTGGCCTGTTCCGCGGAGGACGAGGCGGTGTACTGGCAGTGCATCGATGCGGTGGACGCCGCCGAGGACTCCAAGGACCGCGTCTGCGCGCTGCTCGGCGCGCTCGGCTCATGAAACGGGGTCCGGCCTGCCCTGGACGAGGCTGCCCCCGCCAGAAGGCTGCAGACGCGAGGACTGCAGACCCGAAGGCTGCAGACCTGAAGACTGCAGATCGGCGTCGAGGTCGGCGAGGTCGGCGTCGAGAGAGGCCATCAGCTCCTCCATCTGCTGCAGCAGACCTTCGGGAGCGGCGGCCGGCGGATGTGCCCCGGCTTCCTGTTCGGGCACGGTCTTCTGGGACATGGCGGCCTCCTGGGGCCCGGGGGCCGGGCGTTCCGACTCCGCCCCGAGCCAACGATCACGGGATGCGGCGGTCACTGCGGCCGTGCCCCGTGGGGAGGCGATGGGGTGGATATTCACCCGCCGGTGCACAAGATCGGTGGCGCCGTAACGCGTGGTTGACGTGCGAGGCGGTCCGGCGTGGAGGATGGGAGGCATGGATCTTCGTATTTTCACCGAGCCCCAGCAGGGGGCCACCTACGACACCCTCCTCACGGTCGCCAAGGCCACCGAGGAGCTCGGATTCGACGCCTTCTACCGCTCGGACCACTACGTGAGCATGGGCGGCGGAGACGGGCTGCCCGGCCCGACGGACGCCTGGATCACTCTTGCCGGGCTGGCCCGCGAGACCAGCCGCATCAGGCTCGGCACCCTGATGACGGCCGGCACCTTCCGGCTGCCCGGTGTCCTGGCCATCCAGGTCGCCCAGGTGGACCAGATGTCGGGCGGGCGCGTCGAACTGGGTCTGGGGGCCGGCTGGTACGAGAGGGAGCACACCGCATACGGCATCCCGTTCCCGAAGGAGAAGTTCGGCCGACTGGAGGAGCAGTTGGCGATCGTGACCGGCCTGTGGGCCACACCCGCCGGTGAGACCTTCGACTTCGACGGGAAGTACTACCAGCTCAAGGATTCGCCCGCGCTGCCCAAGCCGGTCCAGGCGAAGATCCCGGTGCTGATCGGCGGGCACGGCGCCAAGCGGACTCCGGCCCTGGCCGCCCGGTACGCGGACGAGTTCAACATCCCGTTCGCGTCCGTCGAGGACAGTAGGCGGCAGTTCGGCCGGGTGCGCGAGGCGGCCGAGGCGGAGGGTCGGAAGGAGGACGAGCTGGTGTACTCCAACGCCCTGGTCGTCTGCGTCGGCAGGAACGACGCCGAGGTCGCGCGCCGTGCGGCGGCCATCGGCCGGGAGGTCGACGAGCTGAAGGCCAACGGACTGGCCGGGTCCCCGGCCGAGGTGATCGACAGGATCGGCCAGTACGCGGCGACCGGCTCGACCCGCTTCTACCTCCAGATCCTCGACCTCGGCGATCTGGACCAGCTGGAACTGATCTCCGCCGAGGTCCAGTCCCAACTGACCTGACCCACTGAAACAACGAGTCCGAAACCTTGACCACGATCCCTGCCCGTTCCGAACCCGTACCGATCCAAGGAGCAACCGCCATGCTGCCCGACCTGACGCTGGGCACCCCGCTCGTCCTGGACGGCGGGCTGTCCAACCAACTCGCCGCCCAGGGCTGTGATCTGTCCGATCCGCTCTGGTCCGCCCGGCTGCTGGCCGATGCGCCCGAGCAGATCGAGGCGGCGCACGCGGCCTATGTCCGGGCGGGCGCGCAGGTGCTCATCACCTCCAGTTACCAGGCGACCTACGAGGGCTTCGCCCGCCGGGGGACGGGACGGGAGGAGGCGTCGGCGCTGCTGCGGCGCAGCGTCGAGCTGGCGCGGAGCGCCGCGGGCGGTCGCGCCGGCGTGCTGGTGGCGGCGTCCGTCGGTCCGTACGGGGCGATGCTGGCGGACGGCAGCGAATACCGGGGCCGGTACGGGTTGAGCGTGCGGGAGCTGGAGCGCTTCCACCGGCCGCGGATCGAGACGCTGGCCGCGGCCGGCCCCGATCTGCTCGCCCTGGAGACGGTGCCGGACACGGACGAGGCGGAGGCACTGCTGCGCGCGGTCGAGGGGATCGGCGTGCCGGTCTGGCTCTCGTTCAGCATCGAGGGCGACCGGACCCGCGCCGGACAGCCGCTGGAGGAGGCCTTCGCGCTGGCCGCCGCGCGGGACGAGGTGGTCGCGGTCGGCGTCAACTGCTGCGCCCCGCGGGACGCGGACCGCGCCGTGGCGCTCGCCGCGGAGGTGTCCGGAAAGCCCGTCGTCGTCTATCCGAACAGCGGCGAGGAGTGGGACGCGCAGGCGCGGAAGTGGCAGGGCGCGGTGACGTTCGAGGCTTCGCGGGTCCGGGACTGGCAGACCGCGGGCGCCCGGCTGATCGGCGGCTGCTGCCGGGTCGGGCCGGATCAGATCTCCGCGCTGGCGGAGGTGATGCGTCAGGAGGTGTGACACCCTGCCGGGCACGCGCCCGGCGCCTGCCGGACACCGGGCCGGGCCACCGGCCCTGCCACCGTAGATCCGCTCCACACGTCCATCCGGTACCGGGTGTGCATGGGGTGTGCGATGCGTCTGTGAGAGGGGAAGGACTGTGTCCATGGGCTTTCACGTGGATTCCGAGGCCGGGCGGCTGCGCCGCGTCATCCTTCATCGACCCGACCTTGAACTGAAGCGGCTCACCCCGTCCAACAAGGACGCGCTGCTCTTCGACGACCTGTTGTGGGTGCGCCGGGCGCGCGCGGAGCACGACGGTTTCGCGGATGTGCTGCGCGACCGCGGGGTCGAGGTCCACCTCTTCGGCGACCTGTTGCGGGAGGCGCTGGCGGTGCCGGAGGCGCGGGCTCTGGTGCTGGACCGGGTCTTCGACGAGAAGGAGTACGGGCCGATGGCCACCGGCCATCTGCGCGCGTCGTTCGACGAGCTGCCCGTGCCCGACCTGGTCGAGGCACTGGTCGGCGGGATGACCAAGCGGGAGTTCCTCGAGCGGTTCGCCGAACCCACCTCGGTGCTCTTCCACGCCAAGCGCCTGGACGATTTCCTGCTCAATCCGCTGCCGAACCACATCTTCACCCGGGACACCTCGGCCTGGGTCTACGACGGGGTCAGCATCAACGCGATGCGCTGGCCGGCCCGCCAGCGCGAGACCGTGCACTTCGAGGCGATCTACCAGCACCATCCGCTGTTCGCCGGTGGCGGCTTCCACATCTGGTCGGAGGGGCAGGCGGACTATCCGTCCACCATCGAGGGTGGTGACGTCCTGGTCATCGGCAATGGGGCGGTGCTCATCGGGATGAGCGAGAGAACGACCCCGCAGGCGGTGGAAATGCTCGCGCAGGGCCTGTTCGCGGCGGGTTCCGCGCGCACGATCGTGGCCCTGGACATGCCCAAGAAGCGGGCGTTCATGCACCTGGACACCGTGATGACCATGGTGGACGGCGACACCTTCACCAAGTACGCCGGGCTGGGGATGCTGCGCTCGTACTCGATCGAGCCGGGAGCGGGGGACCGGGACCTGAAGGTCACCGATCATCCGGCGGAGCACATGAACCGCGCGATCGCGGCGGCGCTGGGCCTGGACGACATCCAGGTGCTCAGCGCGACGCAGGACGTGCACTCGGCGGAGCGCGAGCAGTGGGACGACGGGTGCAATGTGCTCGCCGTCGAGCCGGGGGTGGTGGTGGCCTACGAGCGGAACGTCACGACCAACACCTTCCTGCGCAAACGCGGGATCGAGGTGATCGAGATCCCGGGGAGCGAGCTGGGCCGGGGCCGCGGTGGCCCGCGCTGTATGAGCTGCCCCATCGAAAGAGACGCGGTTCAGTGAGCGGAGAGGCGGGCCGGTAGATCTGTATAAACATGTCATTGATCGTATAGACTTCCAAGGTCCTCCCCTTGCCGCTACCTAGGAGTCCCCATGGCCATCGACCTCAAAGGCCGTCATTTCCTCAAGGAGCTGGATTTCAGCCCCGAGGAGTTCCACCACCTGGTGGAGCTGGCGGCCGAGCTGAAGGCGGCCAAGCGGGCGGGCACCGAGGTTCGGCGGCTGGTCGGGAAGAACATCGCGCTGGTCTTCGAGAAGACCTCGACCAGGACCCGCTGCTCGTTCGAGGTCGCGGCCGCCGACCAGGGGGCGAGCACCACATACCTCGACCCCTCCGGCTCGCAGATAGGGCACAAGGAGTCCGCCAAGGACACAGCGCGGGTGCTCGGGCGGATGTTCGACGGCATTGAGTACCGGGGCGCCGGACAGGTGATCGTCGAAGAGCTCGCGCAGTACGCGGGCGTGCCGGTCTGGAACGGTCTCACCGACGAGTGGCACCCGACCCAGATGCTCGCCGATGTGCTCACGATGTCCGAGCACACCGACAAGCCGGTGGGCGAGACCGCCTACGCCTACCTCGGCGACGCCCGCTACAACATGGGGAACTCGCTGCTCGTCACCGGCGCGCTGCTCGGCATGGACGTACGGATCGTCGCGCCCCGGCAGCTGTGGCCGCACGAATCGGTGGTCGCCGAGGCCCGCCGGCTCGCGGAGAGCACCGGCGCGCGCCTCACGCTCACCGAGGACGTGGCCGAGGGCGTGCGCGGTGTGGACTACATCCACACCGACGTCTGGGTGTCGATGGGGGAGCCCAAGGAGGTGTGGGACGAGCGGATCGCCCTGCTCGGCCCGTATGCGGTGACCATGGACGTGCTGCGCGCCAGTGGCAACGCCGACGTGAAGTTCCTGCACTGCCTGCCGGCCTTCCACGACCTCGGGACGAAGATCGGCCAGGAGATCTACGAGCGGCACGGTCTGACGTCGCTCGAGGTCACCGACGAGGTCTTCGAGTCCGCGCACTCCGTCGTGTTCGACCAGGCGGAGAACCGGATGCACACCATCAAGGCGATCCTGGTGGCCACGCTGGCCTGATATCTCGCACTCGTGACGGCGGTCACAGATGAGTGATAACTTCGCTCTGCGGGCGTCCGCACCCCCTCCCCCCGCCATGGAGGACGTGCCATGAGTCCCTATCCGAGCTCAGCGAGCCCCACCGGCCAGTGGAAACACCTGCGGGTGGAGCGCGCCGGTGGTGTCGTCACCGTCACCCTCGACCGCCCCGACAAGCTGAACGCCCTGACCTTCGGCTCCTACGCCGACCTGCGCGATCTGCTCGCCGAGCTGGCACACGACGGGGAGACCCGGGTGTTGGTGCTGGCCGGCGCCGGCCGCGGCTTCTGCTCCGGCGGCGACGTGGACGAGATCATCGGCGCCACCCTCGCCATGGGCGCGGGCGAGCTGCTGGGCTTCAACCGCATGACGGGCCAGGTCGTGCGGGCGATCCGCGAAGCGCCGTTCCCCGTCATCGCCGCCGTGCACGGCATCGCCGCGGGCGCGGGCGCCGTGCTCGCCCTGGCCGCCGACTTCAGGATCGTCGAGCCCAACGCCCGGTTCGCGTTCCTCTTCACCCGGGTCGGGCTCGCGGGGGCCGACATGGGAGCGGCATACCTCCTGCCCCGCATGGTCGGGCTCGGTCACGCCACCCGGCTGCTGATGCTCGGCGAGACCGTCGACGCGGCCGAGGCCGAGCGCATCGGCCTCGTCAGCCAGACCGCGGCCGACGGACAGGCCGACGCCGTGGCCGCCGCGCTCGCCGAGCGGCTCGCCGCCGGCCCCTCGCTGGCCTACCAGCAGACCAAGGCGCTGCTCACCGCCGAACTCGACATGCCACTGGCGGCCGCCGTCGAGATGGACGCCGCCGCGCAGGCGCTGCTCATGACCAGCGCCGACTATGCCGAATTCCACGCCGCGTTCACCGCGAAGCGCCCGCCCCGCTGGGAGGGGCGCTAGCCATGCGGATCGCGGTCATCGGCGGCGGACCGGGCGGGCTGTACGCGGCCGCCCTGCTCAAGCGCCTCGACCCCGCGCGCGACATCACCGTCTGGGAACGCGGCGCCCCCGACGACACCTTCGGCTTCGGCGTCGTCCTGTCCGACGAGACCCTCGGCGGCATCGAGCACGCGGACCCGGTCGTCTTCCGCGCCCTGCAGGCGGAGTTCACCCGCTGGGACGACATCGACGTGCACTACCGCGGCGAGGTCGTCACCTCCGGCGGGCACGGCTTCGCCGCCCTCGACCGGCGCCGGCTGCTGACGATCCTGCACCAGCGGTGCCGCGATCTCGGCGTCGGGCTGCAGCTGCGCGAGACCGCTCCCGCCGCCGCGGAACTGGCCGCGAGCCACGACCTCGTCATCGCCGCGGACGGCGCCAACAGCACGACCCGCGCCGCGCACGCCGATGTCTTCCGGCCGCGGCTGACCGGCCACCGCTGCCGCTACATCTGGCTCGGCAGCGACCTCCCCCTGAACGCCTTCCGCTTCGAGATCGCCGAGACCGAGTACGGCGTCATGCAGGCGCACGCGTACCCGTACCGCGACGGCGCCAGCACGTTCATCGTCGAGATGCGGGAGGACGTGTGGCTGCGCGCGGGGTTCGACCGGCTCGACGAGGCGGAGTCGATCGCCCGCTGCGAGAAGCTCTTCGCCCGCTCCCTGGACGGCCACGCGCTGCACGGCAACCGCTCACGCTGGGGCGCGTTCACGACCGTCGTCAACGAGCGGTGGTGGCACGGGCGGACCGTACTGCTCGGCGACGCGGCCCACACCGCGCACTTCTCCATCGGCTCCGGCACCAAGCTCGCCATGGAGGACGCTCTCGCGCTCGCCGCCTGCCTGCAGGAGCAGCCGGACGTGCCGGCCGCGCTGACCGCGTACGAAACCGAGCGCAGGCCCGTCGTCGAGAGCACCCAGCGCGCCGCCCGCGCCAGCCTCGAATGGTTCGAGCAGGTCGCGCAGTACACCGGCCAGCCGCCGCTGCAGTTCGCCTTCAACCTGCTCACCCGCAGCCGCCGCGTCACCCACGACAATCTGCGGCTGCGCGACCAGGGCTTCACGGACGCCGTGGAACGGGACTTCGGCACCGAGCCTGCCACCCCGCCGATGTTCACCCCCTTCCGGCTCGGCGGACTCACCCTGCGCAACCGGGTCGTCGTCTCGCCGATGGACATGTACTCGGCCGTGGACGGCACGCCCGGCGACTTCCACCTTGTCCACCTCGGGGCGCGGGCCCTCGGCGGCGCCGGCCTCGTCATGACCGAGATGGTGTGCGTCAGCCCGCACGGCCGCATCACACCCGGCTGCACCGGCCTGTACACCGACGAGCACGAGACGGCCTGGCGGCGTGTCACCGACTTCGCCCACGCGCAGTCCTCCGCCGCGATCGGACTCCAACTCGGCCACAGCGGGCGCAAAGGCTCCACCCGCCTCATGTGGGAGGGCATGGACCAACCGCTCCCGGACGGAAACTGGCCGCTCGTCGCCCCCTCCCCGCTCTCCTACCGGCCGGGCGTCAACCAGGTGCCGCGCGAGCTCGACGACGCCGGTCTCGCCGAAATCCGCGAACAGTTCACCGCGGCCGCCACGCGCGGCGCCCGCGCGGGCTTCGACCTGCTCGAACTGCACTGCGCCCACGGCTATCTGCTCTCGTCCTTCCTCTCCCCGCTCACCAACCACCGCACCGACGCCTACGGCGGCGACCTCGAAGGGCGGCTCCGCTACCCGCTGGAGGTCTTCGACGCGGTCCGGGCCGTCTGGCCGCGGGACCGTCCGATGACCGTCCGTATCTCCGCCACCGACTGGGCGCCGGGCGGCACCACCGAGGACGATGCCGTGGCCATCGCCCGCGCCTTCACCGCCCACGGGGCCGACGCCATCGACGTCTCCACCGGCCAGGTCGTCGCCGACGAGCGCCCCCGGTACGGGCGCTCGTACCAGACGCCGTACGCCGACCGCATCCGCAACGAGCTCGGCGTACCCGTCATCACCGTCGGCGCCATCTCCTCCTGGGACGACGTGAACTCCCTCCTGCTGGCCGGCCGCACCGACCTCTGCGCGCTGGCCCGCCCCCACCTGTACGACCCGAACTGGACCCTGCACGCCGCCGCCGAGCAGAACTACAGCGGCCCCGCCGCCGACTGGCCGCAGCCTTACGCGGCGGGCAGCCGCCGCCCGCCGAGCGGCCGCACGGACGCCCCGAAGCCCCGGCTGACGCTCTGAGGCGTCGCATGCCCTGCTCGCAGTGCGGTCGGTCCCACGGCGCCGGGTCCGTACGGGTGGACTCGCCGGGCGGTGTACGCCGGACAAAGGTCTGATACCGGGAAAAGTGTGATCTTGGGCTCGGAAGGTCCCCACACTCCTGGAAGAGACATCCCACCATGCGTCGTGCTCCCGCTCGCCGACTCGCCACCGCCGTGCTCGTCCTGTCCACCCTGATTCCGCTCAACCTGGCCTCGGCCCCGGCCCAGGCCGCCCCGCCGACGGCCGCGGTCACCCTCACCGACCCGTCCGCCGACGACTGCCCGCCCCATGGCCTGGATCCCGCGCTCGTGGCCCGCCTCAACAAGGCGATCGAGGACACCCGCAAGGAAACCGGCGTCCCCGGCGTGACCGTCGGTCTGTGGATGCCCGGCCGTGGCACCTACATCCGGTCGACGGGGGTGGCCGACAAGGCGACCGGCGCGCCGATGAGGCCCGACCTCAACATGCGGATCGGCAGCGAGACCAAGACGTTCACCGCCACCGCCGTTCTGGAGCTGGTCGACAAGGGGCTGGTCGGGCTGGACAAGCCGATCTCCACCTACATTCACGGCGTGCCCGACGGCGAACACATCACGGTCCGCCAGATGCTGGAGATGCGCAGCGGCCTGTTCTCGTACAGCGCCGACCCGGACTTCGTCCAGGCCCTGCTCAGCGACCCGACCCGCCCGTTCACCCCGCAGGAACTGCTGGACTACGCCTTCCGCCACCCGAACGTCTTCGCCCCGGGTACGGAGTTCCAGTACTCCAACACCAACTACATTCTGCTCGGCCTGCTCGTGGAGAAGTTCGGCAAGATGCCGCTCGCCGACTTCATCCACCAGCGGGTCACCGGGCCGGCCCACCTGAACCACACGCTGTTCCCGAAGGGCGCCGAGTTCCCGTTGCCGCACGCGCACGGGTACACGGATCAGACGCTGACCGGTGAGATCGCCGACACGACGGACTGGAACCCGAGCTGGGGCTGGGCGGCCGGCGCGATGATCTCCGACCTGCACGATCTGCACCACTGGGCCAAAGTGGTCGCCACCGGCACGCTGCTCTCCCCGGCCACCCAGGCGCAGCGGGAGAAGTTCATTCCCGTACCCGGATTCGACGGGGCGGGTTACGGTCTGGGCCTCTTCAACACCCATGGCTGGATCGGGCACAACGGCTCGCTGCCGGGCTACGAGAGCGTGACGATGTACCTGCCCAAGCAGGACGCCACCATGGTGATCCTGCTCAACACGGACATCCTGCACGACGGCTTCGAGCCGAGCACTCTCTTCGCGAAGGCGATCACCTCCATCATCACCCCGAAGAACGTCTACGAGCTCCCGGCCGAGGGCTGACCGCGGCGCAGCGTGACCGAGCGCGGTACCCGGCCGTTCTGGCCGGGTACCGCGCTCACTCTGCGTCCCGGAGCCGAATCGCCTCCGTCACTCGGTCACGGTGTCGCCATGACGGTGCGCCACCCGCCACTCGCCGCCCTCGCGGCGGTACACCTGCGTGGCCCGCAAGGTGTAGGTGCGCGGCTGTCCGTCGACGTACGTGGAGGTGTGCTCCAGGCCGGCCGTGTAGGCCATGTCGCCGAGAACGTCGTACGCCTGCAGCTCGAACGCGTACGACGTGCAGTCGGAGAAACTGTTCCCGAGCGAGGTGAAGAGCTCGTCGAGTTCCCGCAGGCCATTGGCGTTCCGCCACGCCCCGAGGACGCTGACGGGCTCATTGCGTGACCAGAGCGCCCGGCGGGGACCCGCATCGCCGTTGTGCAGCGCAAGCTCCGCCTCGTAGAGGGCGGTCTTGACCCACGCCAGAAATTCGCCGCGGTCGCTCATGCCTTCATCATGCACCCGTCGATCGGGGTGGCACCGTCAACATGAGCGCTGCGCGCAGCGTGGCGCAGCTCCATCCGGCCTGCCCTGGCGCCGGGGATCAGGCCGGTATCCAGTGCGGCCACCACGGCGGGACGTTGTTCGCCGGGCAGAGCCCGGGGTTGGGTACCCCGGCGACCGCTCCGAACCACGCGAAGTCGGCCCAGACGAGTACCGCGAGCGCCGTGAACAGCAACAACGGCGGCACGGTCAGCCGGACGGCCAGGTGCGAGGAGAGGGTGATCCGCACCGCCAGGGCGAAGGTGCCGAGCGCGGTCGCGACGGCCGCGATCAGGATCGCCGGGGTGTGGACGAACAGCCGCAGGAGGTCGGGCCCCGGGCCCGTCCCCGCATGGCACGAGACCGGCGCCAGCAGGACCAGATAGGCGGCGAGGCAGCCCGCGAGCGCTCCGTAGCTTCCCGCGAGCGCCCAGGCCGCCATGCGGTGGCGGGAGCCGAAGGGCGTGAACCTGCCGGGTGGTGCCTGTGTCCGCATGGGGCGGGAGACGGTCCGCGGCACCCGGTGGTTCCACGACCCGCTCAGGAGAGCCCCGGAACCGTGTGGACGAAGAGGGCGCCCGCGTCGTGGAGGCGTTTGTGGAGGGCGGTGAAGACCTGGGAGGCGCGGGCGCCGGGCCAGTTGGGTGGGAGGAGGGTGGTGGGGAGGCCGGGGTCGGCGTAGGGGAGTTGGCGCCAGGAGTCGAGGGCGCGGAGGTAGTCGGGGAAAGCGTCGCGCGGGGGGACGTCCGACCGCTGTGACCAGCGGTCGAGGACCGGCTCGTGGGCGTCGAGGAAGGTGCGGTGGAGGGCGGCGATGGCGTCGAGGTCCCACCAGCGGCGGACGGCGGTGGCGGTCGGTTCGAAACCGAGGTGCGTGCCGCGGAAGAGATCGACGTAGGAGTCGAGTTCGAGGCGGCGCAGGGTGTGCCGGGCCTCCTCCTGGACGTGGGCCGGGGCTATCCATACGCCGGGCGCGGCCGAACCGAAGCCGAGCCGGGACAGCCGGGAGCGCAGCAGATGCCGCTTGTGCCGTTCGGTCTCGGGGACGGAGAAGACGGCGAGCACCCAGGCGCCGTCGTCGGCGGCCGGGCCGGGGCCGCCGTAGATGCGGCGGTCGCCGTCGGCGAGGAGCTGGCGGGCGTCGTCGGACAGGGCGTACGCGGCGGCGCCGCCGACCCGGTCCGGGACCAGCAGCTCGCGCCGCTTGAGCCGGGAGACGGCCGAGCGGACCGACTGCGGGTCGATGTCCACCGCGCCCATCAGCCGGATGAGGGCGGCGACCGGCACACGGCCGTTCAGTTCGGCGCGCCCGTAGGCGCCGAAGAACGTCACGATCAGCGAACTGGGGGTGTGCTCGGTCACGTGATCACTCTAGGCCGGGCCCCGCCCGCCGGGCGGACGGTGCCATCCGTCAGCCACCGTCCAGGTCGCGCAGCCGGAAGCGCTGCAGCTTCCCGGTGGGCGTGCGGGGCAGGGCGTCCAGGAAGACGATGTCGCGCGGGCACTTGTAGGGCACGATCACGCCCTTGGTGAAGTCGCGCAGGGTACGCACCGTCGCCGCGCCGCGCGGTACGCCGTCGCGCAGGACGACGAAGGCCCGGACGATCTGGCCGCGCTCCTCGTCGGGGACGCCGATCACGGCGGCCTCGCTGACGTCGGGGTGGCGCAGCAGTGCCTCCTCGACCTCGGGGCTCGCGATGTTGTAGCCCGCCGAGATGATCATGTCGTCGGCGCGGGCGACGTAGCGGAAGTAGCCGTCCGGCTCCCGGACGTAGGTGTCGCCGGTGAGGTTCCAACCGCCCTGTACGTAGACGGTCTGGCGCTCGTCGGCGAGATAGCGGCAGCCGGTCGGGCCGCGCACCGCCAGCAGGCCGGGCTCGCCGTCGGGGACCGGCTCCCCGGCGGCGTCGACGATCCGGGCGCGGTAGCCGGGCACCGGCACGCCCGTGGTGCCGGGGCGGATGGCGTCGTCGGCGGCCGAGATGAAGATGTGCAGCAGCTCGGTGGCGCCGATGCCGTTGATGATGCGCAGACCGGTGCGGTCGTACCAGGCCTGCCAGGTCGCGGCGGGCAGGTTCTCGCCCGCGGACACGCAGCGCCGCAGCGACGCGACGTCGTAGGTGTGGGACCCGGCATCGGTTCGGTCATTCAGGTGACCGAGCATCGCCCGGTACGCCGTCGGCGCGGTGAAGAGCACGCTGACCCGGTGCGGGGCGACGGCCGCCAGCAACTGCTCCGGTCCGGCCTGCTCCAGCAGCACGCTGGACGCCCCGACCCGCATCGGGAAGATCACCAGTCCGCCGAGGCCGAAGGTGAAGCCGAGCGGCGGGCTGCCCGCGAAGACGTCGTCGGCGCGGGGGCGCAGCACCTGGGCGGAGAACGTGTCTGCGATGGCCAGGACATCGCGGTGGAAGTGCATACAGCCCTTGGGGCGGCCGGTGGTCCCCGAGGTGAAGGCGATGAGCGCGACATCGTCGGACGAAGTGGCGACGTCGGTGAAGCGGTCGGGTTTGGCGGCGGCCAGCCGCAGCAGGTCCTCGGGTGTCTCGCCGCCGTACGTGGCGATCCGCAGGTCCGGGATCTCGGCCTTGGCCAGGTCGTCCACCGACCGCAGGTCGCAGAGCGCGTGCCGGACGGCCGCGATGTCGCAGATCGTCGCGAGCTCCCCGGAGCGCTGCGCGGCCAGCACGGTCACGGCCACCGCACCCGCCTTGAGCACCGCGAACCAGCAGGCCACCAGCCACGGCGTGGTCGGCCCGCGCAGCAGCACCCGGTTTCCGGGCCGCACGCCCAGGTCGTCGGCCAGGACGTGCGCGATACGGCCGGCGGCGGCGTCCAGATCGCCGTAGGACCAGACCTCCCCGCCGGGGGTGCGCAGGCAGGGGGCGCCGGGGCTGCCGCCGGCCAGCAGTTCGGCCGCGCAGTTGAGCCGGTCCGGGTAGTGCAGGGCGGGCAGCTCGAAGACGAGTTCCGGCCACTGGTCGCGCGGCGGGAGATGGTCGCGCGCGAAGGTGTCCACGTGGGCGGATGGCAGCAGGTCCATGGGCGGTACCGCCTTCGTTGGCACCTGAGAGCGGACGAATTCAGCGTAACGTGTTGCTGACGACAGTCAACGGTACGCGATACCGCTTGGAGGAGCCGGATGTCCTCGTTCGCTCTCGACCCGGAACAGCTGAAGTGGTGCGCACAGGTCCGCTCCCTCGCGGCGAGCCGGCTGCGGCCGCTGGCGGAGGCGGGCGAACCCGGCCGGGTCAACCGCCCGTTGCTCGCGGAGCTGGGCGAACTCGGCCTGCTGGAGCGGGCCTTCCCGCCCGGCGGCCGGGTGTCGGCGATGGACCTGTGCCTGCTGCGGGAGTCGCTGGCCCGCGAGTGCACCGAGGCCGAGACCGCGCTCGCCCTGCAGGGGCTGGGCGCGCACCCGGTGCTGCGCAACGCGGAGCTGGCCGCGCGCTGGATCCCGGAGGTCACGGCGGGCCGGGCCGTCGCGGCCTTCGCGCTGACGGAGCCGGCCGCCGGTTCGGATGCGGCGGCGCTGGAGCTGGCCGCCGAGCCGGACGGTCCGGGATGGCGGCTGACCGGCGAGAAGTGCTGGATCTCCAACGCTCCGCAGGCCGACTTCTACACCGTCTTCGCCCGCACCACGCCCGGCGCGGGGTCGCGCGGGGTGACGGCGTTCCTCGTCCCCGCCGACCGCCCGGGGCTCTCCGGTGAGCACCTGGACATGCTCTCCCCGCACCCCATCGGACGGCTCGTCTTCGACGGCGTCCCGGTCGGCCCCGGCGATCTGCTCGGCGAGCCGGGCCGGGGCTTCCGCGTCGCCATGGACACCCTCAATCTCTTCCGGCCCAGCGTCGGAGCGTTCGCCGTCGGTATGGCGCAGGCCGCGCTCGACGCCGCCGTCGAGCACGCGGGTGGGCGCACGGCCTTCGGCGGACCGCTGAAGGATCTGCAGGCCGTGTCCCACGCGCTCGCCGAGACGGCGACCCGCACCGAGGCCGCGCGGCTGCTCGTCTACGCCGCCGCGGAGGCGTACGACAGCGGGGCGCCCGACATCGCCAAGCGGTCGGCGATGGCGAAGCTGTACGCGACCGAGACGGCGCAGTTCGCCGTGGACCGCGCTGTCCAGATCCATGGCGCCCGCGCCCTGGAACGCGGCCATCTGCTCGAACACCTCTACCGTGAAGTGCGGGCGCCGCGTATCTACGAGGGTGCCACCGAGGTCCAGCGCACCATTATCGCGAAGGAGCTCTACCGATGAGCCTGCGGCGCATCAACCCGGGCGAGCTGTCGCCGCCCACCGGCTTCAGCCACGCCGTCACCGCGACCGGCCGCACGCTGGTCTTCCTGGCCGGCCAGACCGCCCTCGACCAGGCGGGCAAGATCGTCGGCGACACGCTGCCCGCCCAGTTCGAGCTGGCGCTCAGCAATCTCCTGGCGGCGCTGACCGCAGCGGGCGGCGGCCCCGCCGACCTCGCCCGGATCACCGTCCACACCACCGATGTCGCCGCCTACCGGGAGAACGCCGCCGAACTCGGGCGCCTGTGGCGGTCGTTGGCGGGCCGCGACTACCCGGCGATGGCGGTCGTCGGGGTGGTCCGGCTGTGGGACGAGGAGGCGTTGGTGGAACTCGACGGGATCGCCGTCCTGGCGTAGCGCGGAGGCCGTGCGCGGACGTGGTGCCTTGGCAGCACGTAAGCCATGTGACATATTACTGCACGTGCCCACGAGACACTCGCTGGACGTCGTCATTGTCGGGGCCGGGGTGGTCGGCGCGGCCTGCGCCTACTACGCCTCCCGGTCCGGACTCTCCGTCGCCGTGGTCGACCGCGGCTCCGTCGCGGGCGGCACCACGGGCGCCGGTGAAGGCAATCTGCTGGTCTCCGACAAGGAGCCCGGCCCTGAACTCGACCTCGCGCTGCTGTCCACCAGGCTCTGGCGCGAGCTCGCCGACGAACTCCCACCGGAGATCGAGTTCGAGTCCAAGGGCGGCCTCGTCGTAGCGTCCGACGAGGCCCGCCTGGGCGCTCTGAGCACGTTCGCGGCCAAGCAGGCCGCAGCCGGCGTCACCGTGGCCGCGGTTCCGGCGGACCGGCTGCACGAGTTCGAACCGCATCTGGCGCCCGGCCTCGCCGGCGCCTTCCACTACCCGCAGGACGCACAGGTCCAACCCGCCCTGGCCGCCGCCCATCTGCTGCGCGCCGCCCGGCGCGAGGGAGCGCTGCTGCGCCTCGGCGAGGAGGTCACCGCGGTCCTGACCGGCCCCGACGGCGCGGTCCGCGGCGTACGCACCGACCGCGGTGAGCTCTCCGCGCCCGCGGTGGTCAACGCGGTCGGCACCTGGGGCGGCGAACTCGCCGCGCTGGCCGGGGTGGACCTGCCGGTCATGCCCCGGCGCGGCTTCGTCCTCGTCACCGAACCGCTGCCCCGGCTCGTCCGGCACAAGGTCTACGCCGCCGACTACGTCGCCGATGTGGCCAGCGGCTCCGCCGCCCTGCAGACCTCGCCCGTGGTCGAGGGCACCCCCTCGGGGCCGGTGCTCATCGGCGCCAGCCGGGAGCGGGTGGGCTTCGACCGCACGCTGCGGGTCGAGGTGCTGCGCCGGCTCGCGGCCGGGGCCGCCGGCCTCTTCCCGGTACTGGCCGGCGTCCGGGTGATGCGCGCCTACCACGGCTTCCGCCCCTATCTGCCGGACCATCTGCCCGCGATCGGGCCCGACCCGCGCGCCCCCGGCCTCTTCCACGCCTGCGGCCACGAGGGCGCCGGCATCGGTCTCGCCCCCGCGACCGGGCTGCTGCTCGCCGCCGCGATCCGGGGTGAGCGGCCCGCCCTCGACCTGGCACCGTTCCGCCCCGACCGCTTTCCTGGCGCGGACCCGATTCCCGGCGCGGAATCGAGAGGACCTGCGGAATCGAGAGGACCTGCGAACCCGAGAGGACATCACGATGGCGCGTAACCCCGTCGAGCTGGTCGGGGCCACCCCCGAGCCGTCGTTCGAGATCACCATGGACGGCCGCGCGGTGTCCGCGCTGCCGGGCCAGAGCATCGCCGCGGCCCTCTGGTCGGCGGGCATCCTCGCCTGGCGCACCACCCGGGTGAACGGCCGCCCGCGCGGCGCCTTCTGCGGTATCGGTTCCTGCTTCGACTGCCTCGCCACCGTCAACGGCGCCCCCAACCAGCGGGCCTGCCTGGTCCCGGCCCGTCCGGGCGATCTCGTCACCACCCAGGAGGGCCACGGCCGTGCCGACCTCGCCGTCTGAGCCCCTCTCCGTGCCCTCGACGTACGATCTGGCGGTCGTGGGCGCCGGTCCCGCCGGGCTCGCCGCCGCGGTGACCGCGGCCGACCTCGGCCTGAGCGTCGTCGTCCTCGACGCGGCGGCCGCCCCCGGCGGCCAGTACTACCGCCATCCCGCGCCCGGACTCGGCGCCGCGCGCCCCGAGGCGCTGCACCACGGCTGGGCCGCCTTCGCCGCGCTGGTGGAACGGCTCGACCGGCACACCGGGACCGGCCGGGTCCGGCACCTCACCAACCACCATGTGTGGACCGTGGAACGCGCAGGTCGGACGGAGTGGACGGCGCACGCCGTCACCGGTCCCGACGGGTCGGAGCAGGGCCGGGCTGCTGTGACGTCACGCGCGTTGCTGCTGGCCACCGGCTCCTACGAGCGCCAGCTGCCGTTCCCCGGCTGGACGCTGCCCGGGGTGGTCGGCGCGGGCGGCGCGCAGGCGATGCTCAAGTCCGGTCTGGTGCTGCCCGGACGGCGGATCGTGGTCGCGGGCAGCGGCCCGCTGCTGCTGGCGGTCGCCGGCTCGCTGGCCGCCGCGGGCGCGAAGGTGCCCGCCGTCGTCGAGGCGGCGGGTTACGCCGCGTACGCGAGGAGCCCCCGGGCCCTGGCCACCAACCCCGGCAAGCTGCTCGAAGGCGCGGTCCACGGCGCCGCCCTGCTGCGGCACGGCCTGCGCCCGCTGACCCGCAGCGCGGTGACCGAGGCCCACGGCGCCGACCGGGTGGAGGCCGTCACCGTCTCGCGGCTCACCCGCGACTGGCGTCCAGTGCCGGGCACCGGCCGGCGGATCGCCTGCGACGCGCTCGCGGTGGGCCACGGCTTGGTGCCGCAGCTGGAACTGGCCACCGGACTCGGCTGCGCCACCCGCCGCACGCCCGACGGCACCCACGCCCTCGAACTCGACGACCGCCAGCGCTCCTCGGTCCCCGGGGTCTGGGCGGCCGGCGAGGCCGGGGGAGTGGGCGGCGCCCAACTCGCCCTCGCCGAAGGGGAACTGGCGGCCCTCGCCATCGCGGCGGAACTGCGCTCCGCGGTACGCCCCGACGCCCGCCGGGCGGTCGCGCTGCGCCGCACCCGGTCCCGGCTGCGGGCCTTCGCCGACGTCATGGCGGCCGCCCACCGGCCGGGCACCGGCTGGCCGGGCTGGCTGCGCGACGACACCGACGTCTGCCGTTGCGAGGAGGTCTCCGCCGGGGAGGTCCGCGCGGCGGTCGACGATCTCGGTGCCCACGACGTCCGCACGGTCAAGCTGTTCACCCGCGCCGGGATGGGCTGGTGCCAGGGCCGGATGTGCGGCCCGGCGGTCGCATGCCTGGCGGGCGCCGGCTCATCCGGAGATGCTGGTCCCGACCGCCGTCCGCTCTCCTGCCCCGTTCCACTGGCCGCCCTGTCCGAATCGGCCGGTCCGTACGGACCAGCCGTCCGGTCCGAACCGGCCGGCCCGTCCGTGACCACGGAAGAACCGTAGGACTCCGTCCGCGAGCCCCTTGTGGTCTTCGCATATCGCACAGTAAAATGTCACATCTCACTAGAGGGAGATCCACCGTGACCACGAACACCCCGCCTCGCGACCAGCCCTGGCACGGCATCATGGTCGCCACCGCCCTCCCGTTCCACGCCGACCTGCGCGTGAACCACGACGGTTACGCCGAGCACATCGCCTGGCTCATCGAATCCGGCTGCGACGGTGTCGTTCCCAACGGTTCCCTGGGCGAGTACCAGACCCTCACCGACGAGGAGCGGGCCCGTGTCGTCCGCACCGCCGTCGAGGCGGCCGGTGACGGGGACCGCGTCATGCCCGGTGTCGCCGCCTACGGCAGCGCCGAGGCGCGCCGCTGGGCCGAACAGGCCGGTGAGGCCGGCGCCGGCTCCGTCCTGCTGCTGCCGCCCAACGCCTACCGCGCCGACGAGCGGGCGGTGCGCGCGCACTACGCCGAGGTGGCCAGGGCCGGGCTGCCGGTCGTCGCCTACAACAACCCGTACGACACCAAGGTGGACCTCACGCCGCAGCTGCTCGCCGAGCTCTACAACGAGGGCAGCATCGTCGCGGTGAAGGAGTTCAGCGGCGATGTCCGCCGGGCCTACGAGATCGCCGAGCTCGCCCCCGGCCTCGACCTGCTGGTCGGCGCCGACGACGTCCTGCTCGAACTCGGCATCGCGGGCGCCGTCGGCTGGATCGCGGGGTACCCCAACGCGTTCCCCGAGGCCTGCGCCACCCTGTACCGGGCGGCCGTCACCGGCGACCTCGACACCGCCGTGCCGCTCTACCGCGCGCTGCACCCGCTACTGCGCTGGGACTCCAAGCCCGAGTTCGTCCAGGCCATCAAGGTGTCCATGGACCTGGTGGGCCGGCCCGGCGGCCCGGTCCGTCCGCCGCGCTCCCCGCTTCCGGCCGACATCGAGACCGTCGTCCGCGCCGCGACCGAGAAGGCGATGGCCGAAGGACTCGGCTGACTCACCCGAACATCGACAATTCCAGCTGAGAACACCCGCACATCCATCGGCCGCCGCTCCGCGCGGGCGGCGGCCCGGCCCGCCCGAAGCAGACCTCTCCAGGAGGACCCCTTGCGCAGCCGGAACATCTACCACGCCGTCGACTCCCACACCGAAGGCATGCCGACCCGCGTCATCACCGGCGGCGTGGGTGTCATCCCCGGCGCCACCATGGCCGAGCGCCGGCTGTACTTCATGGAGCACCACGACCGGGTGCGGACGCTGCTGATGTACGAGCCGCGGGGGCACTCGTCCATGAGCGGCGCGATCCTGCAGCCGCCGACGCGGCCCGACGCGGACTACGGCGTGCTGTACATCGAGGTCTCCGGCTATCTCCCGATGTGCGGCCACGGCACCATCGGCGTCGCCACCGTCCTCGTCGAGACCGGGATGGTGCCGGTCGTCGAACCCGTCACCACCGTCCGGCTGGACACCCCGGCCGGGCTCGTCACCGTCGATGTCCAGGTCGAGGACGGGCAGGCCACCGCCGTCACCCTGCGGAACGTCCCGGCGTTCTCCGCCGGCCTGGACCTCAAGGTGGACGTGCCCGGCCACGGGACGCTCACCTACGACCTCGCCTACGGGGGCAACTTCTACGCGATGCTGCCGCTGGCCGACCTCGGGCTGCCCTTCGACCGGGAGCGCAAGAACGACATCCTCGCCGCCGGGCTGGCCGTCATGGAGGCCATCAACGCGGCGGACCGGCCGGTGCACCCCGAGGACCCGGACATCAACGGCGTCAAGCACGTCCAGCTCATCGCCCCCGGCTCCGACGCGCGGCTGTCCCGGCACGCCATGGCCATCCACCCCGGCTGGTTCGACCGCTCGCCGTGCGGCACCGGCACCTCGGCGCGCATGGCGCAGCTGCACGCGCGCGGTGAACTCCCGCTGCACACCGACTTCGTCAACGAGTCCTTCATCGGCACGTCCTTCACCGGCCGGCTCGTCGAGGAGACCACCGTCGGCGGGCTGCCCGCCGTGGTGCCCACCGTCACCGGCCGCGCCTGGATCACCGGCACGGCCCAGTACTTCCTCGACCCGTCCGACCCCTTCCCCGGCGGGTTCCTGCTGTGATCACCCGGGGCGGGTACGGTCAGGTCGGAGGGCTCACCGAGCCGCGGTGAAGCCCTTTGACGACCCTTCGGGAACGGGACCGCCGCTGTGACGCTGCTACACCTCGACGCCGCCGCCATCACCCGGCTCGTCGGGCCCGCCGACGCGGCGGACGCCGTCGAAGCGGCCCTCCGCGACGGGCTGGACCCGGAGACCGGGCCGCCGCGCACCGGCGTCCCGGTACCGGCGGGCGAGCTGCTGCTCATGCCCGCCACCACCGACGACTTCACCGGGGTGAAGATCGCCGGAGTGGCACCGGGCAATCCGGCGCGCGGTCTGCCCCGGATCACCGGAAGCTATCTCCTCCTCGACGGCCGGACCCTGCAGCCCCTCGCGCTGCTCGACGGGCCCGCGCTCACCTCGCTGCGCACCCCGGCGGTGTCCGCCGTCGCCATCCGCCACCTGGCCGTGCCCGACGCCTCGCACCTCGTACTGTTCGGCGCCGGACCGCAGGCGTACGGGCACCTGGCGGCGGCGCTCGCGGTACGGCCCCTGAAGCGGGTCACCGTGGTCGCCCGCCGGCCCGAACCGGGCGAGGCACTGGCGGCCCACGCCCGCAGGCTCGGCCTGGACGCCGTCGTCGGCAGCCCCGACGCGGTGACCAAGGCCGACCTGGTGATCTGCTGCACCACGGCCCGCACCCCGCTGTTCGACGGCAGCACCGTCGCCGCGCACACGACCGTGGTCGCCGTCGGCTCGCACGAGCCGACGGCCCGCGAGACCGACACCGCGCTGGTGACCCGGGCCACCGTCGTCGTCGAGGCGCGTATCGCCGCGCTGCGCGAGGCGGGGGACGTCCTGGTCCCGATTGCGGAGGGCGCCTACCGGCCGGAGGACCTCGCGGGCACCCTCGCCGACCTCGTCGCCGGCCGGGTGCGCCCCGAACCGGGCCGCCCCCGATTCTTCAAGGGCACCGGTATGGCGTGGCAGGACCTCGCGGTAGCTGCTGAGATTTTCCGGACCGCGAAAGCAACGTGACATTGTACGCTGGACCTCCGCGCGATGACGGAGGAACAGCGATGGGTGACCTGAAACAGCGCAACCTGATCACGGCGCAGGAGCGGCTGCGCGACCAGGTGGGCCACGCCCTGCGCGCCGCGCTCATCGCCGGTGAACTGCGCCCCGGCGTCGTCTACTCGGCGCCCGCCCTCGCCGCGGACTTCGGCATCTCCGCCACCCCGGTCCGCGAGGCCATGCTCGACCTGGCCCGCGAGGGACTGGTCGAACCGGTGCGCAACAAGGGCTTCCGGGTCACCGAGATGAACGAGCGCGACCTCGACCAGTACACCGAGATCCGCGCCCTCATCGAGGTGCCCACCGTCGGCCGGGTCACCCGCACCGCCACCCCGGAACAGCTGGAGGAACTGCGGCCGGCCGCCGAGGAGATCGTCGCCGCCGCCCGGGCGCACGACCTCATCGCGTACCTGGAGGCCGACCGCCGCTTCCACCTCACCCTGCTCGGCCTGGCCGGGAACGAGCGGCTGGTCGAGTCCGTGGGCGATCTCCGCAAGCGCTCGCGGCTGTACGGGCTGACGCGGCTGGACGAGCGCGGCGAGCTGGTCTCGTCGGCCGAGGAGCATGTCGAGCTGCTCGACCTGATGATTTCGGGTGATGCGGAGGCGGCTGAGGAGTGCATGGCCCGGCACCTCGGGCATGTCCGGTCGCTGTGGGCGGTGGGCAAGGAGGAACCGGCTCCGGCGAAGCCCGAGCCGGTCCTCAAGCGCAAGCTCGGCAAAGCCTAGACCGGTTGCCCTGCGGGGCTTATCCCCTCCCCGCCCCTTCCCGAAGTCCTCAAACGCCGGACAGGCTGAAATCAGCCTGTCCGGCGTTTGAGGACTGCCTATGCAAGCAGTTCGCCCATCCACGCTTCGATCCCGGCCACATCGCGCGGCAGCGCACCCGACATCAGCCGGGCGCCGTCGGACGTGATCACCAGGTCGTCCTCGATCCGGATGCCGATGCCGCGCAGTTCGAGCGGCAGCGTCTCGTCGTCGGGCTGGAGGTACAGGCCCGGTTCGACGGTCAGGACATGGCCCTCCTCCAGCACCCCGTCGAGATAGGTCTCGGCGCGGGCCTGGGCGCAGTCGTGGACGTCGAGGCCGAGCATGTGGCCGCTGCTGCACAGCGTGTAGCGGCGGTAGAGGCCGCTGTCCTCGGCGAGCGCCTCGTCGGCGGAGATCCGCAGCACGCCCCAGTCGGCGAGCCCTTCGGCGATGACGCGCATCCCGGCCAGGTGGAAGTCCCGGAAGCTGGCGCCGGGTTTGAGCGCCGCGATGCCGGCGTCCTGCGCGGCCAGCACCAGCTCGTACAGCTGCCGTTGGACGGGGGAGAAGATGCCGGACAGCGGCAGGGTGCGGGTGATGTCGGCGGTGTAGAGGGTGTCGGCCTCCACGCCCGCGTCGAGCAGCAGCAGTTCGGTGGGGTCCAGCGGGCCGTCGTTGCGTATCCAGTGCAGCACGCAGGCGTGCGCGCCGGAGGCGGCGATGGTGTCGTACCCGGTGCCGTTGCCCTCGGCGCGGGCGCGCAGGTTGAACGCGCCCTCGATCCAGCGCTCGCCGCGCGCGTGCCGCAGGGCGCGCGGCAGGGACCGTACGGCGTCCTCGAAGCCGGTGACCGTGTGGTCCACGGCGAGTTGCAGCTGTCCGACCTCCCACGCGTCCTTCACCAGCCGCAACTCGGAGAGCGCGGTGGCCAGTTCCGCGTCGGTGGCGGCGTCGCGGCCCGGCGGCAGCGCGCCGAACCCGTCCAGGTGCTCGCACCGGATGCCGGTCATCCGCTCGGCCTCCGCGAGGTCGGGGCGGCGCCCGACCCAGAACTCCCCGTAACGGCGGTCGCGGTAGAACCCGGGCTCGGTCCGTGGTGAGCGCGGCCGCAGATAGAGCACGGCCTCGTGCCCGGACGGGCCGGACGGTTCGAGGACGAGGACGTTGCCGGGCTGGTCCTCGCCGGTCAGGCCGGTGAGCCAGGCGTAGGCGCTGTGCGGGCGGAAGCGGTGGTCGTCGTCGTTGGAGCGGACCTTGAGCTGCCCCGCGGGGACGACGAGCCGTTCGCCGGGGAAGCGGGCGGAGAGCCGGTCGCGGCGGGCCGGGGTGAGGTGCGCGGCGGGCACGCGGGCGTCGTCGGGCAGCGGGGTGGCCGCCCAGCCGGCGCCCATGAAGGCGTCCAGCGCCGGCGAGGTGGGCAGATCATGACTTCCCGTATGCAGTCGGGCGGGGGTTCCGTTCATCGATGAGCTCCTTCGGACACGGGTCGGTAACGGCGACGCACACATCTTGTCAGTGCAATTTCACATTACTATGTTACGGGTCACATCTTAGAGCGCGGTTCTTCGCAGCGGAGTGACTCATATGACCAAGCGCACCCAACTCGCCCTGTCCACGGCCCTCGTGGCGTCCCTCGCCCTCGGTATCGCGGGCTGTTCCGGCGACACGAAGAGCAGCCAGGGCGGCAAGGGGAAGAACCCGGCGGCGGCCAACGACGGACAGGTCGTCGGCGGCACCCCGGTCAAGGGCGGCACCCTCACCGTCCTGTCCAACCAGGACTTCTCGCACCTGGATCCGGCCCGCAACTGGACGATGCCGAACATGGACATGGGGATCCGGCTGCTCTACCGGACCCTGACCACCTTCAAGAGCGAGCCCGGCAAGACCGGCAGCGAGATCGTCCCCGACCTGGCCACCGACCTCGGCACGTCGAGCGAGGGCGGCAAGGTATGGAAGTTCACCCTCAAGAAGGGCCTGAAGTACGAGGACGGCACGCCGATCACCGCCAAGGACGTCAAGTACAACGTCGAGCGGTCGTTCTCTCCCGACCTCACCGGCGGCCCCGACTACGCCGCGCAGTACCTGGCCGACACCAAGGGCTACGAGGGCCCCCTGACGGGCAAGCACCTCAGCTCCATCGAGACCCCCGACGACCTCACCATCGTCTTCAAACTCAAGCGCCCGGTCGCCGAGTTCGCCTCCACGGCCACATTGCCCACCTTCTCGCCCGTCCCGCAGGCTCAGGAGAAGGGCGCGTCGTACGACGCCCGGCCGTTCTCCTCCGGCCCGTACAAGATCGACAGCTACGACCGGGGCAAGAAGCTGGTCCTGGTCCGCAACACGAACTGGGACGCCGCCACCGACACCGTCCGCAAGGCGTACCCGGATCGCTTCGTCTTCGTCCAGGGGCTCAAGGGCGGCCAGGTCGACGACCGTGTCATCGCCAGTGCCGGCGGCGACGCCTCCACGGTCGAGTGGTCCAACATGCGGCCGGAGAGCGCGCCCAAGGTGCTGCCCAAGGCCGACATCAAGAGCCGGCTGATCGCCGAGTCCAACGGCTGCACCGTGATGCTGCAACTCAACACCAGCAGAGCCCCGTTCAACGACCCGAAGGTCCGCGAGGCCATGCAGTACGCGGTCGACAAGTCGTCATTGCTCACCGCGTCCGGCGGCCCCGCGCTCAACGACATCGCCACCGCCTATCTGCCGCCGGCCCTCACCGGTTCCCACCAGGCCGACACTCTGAAGATCGCGCCGGGCGGCGATGTCGCCAAGGCGAAGGAACTGCTCAAGGCGGCCGGCAAGGCCGGCGGCTTCGGAGCTACCTTCACCGTCTCGACCGGCGACAAGACCAGGGCCGAGGCGATCCAGCAGGGCCTGTCCCGGGTCGGCGTCTCCGTCACCATCAACACCGTCGACCCGTCCGCCTACTACGAGTCGATCGGCGACCTGAAGAGCGCGCCCGACATGGTGATGGCCGGCTGGTGCCCCGACTACCCGTCGGGTTCCACGTTCCTGCCCTTCGTCTTCGACGGCCGCACGATCAAGGACAAGGGCAACCAGGGCAACTACTCCCAATTCCGCGACGACGCGGTGATGAAGCGGATGGACGAGATCGCCGCGATGCCCGACGCGGCCAAGGCCAACCAGGCCTGGATCGACCTCGACGCGCAGATCATGGCCAAGTCCCCGGCCGTTCCGCTGATGCTGGAACGCAAGCCGCTGCTGGTCGGCACCAACATCGCGGGAGCCTTCGGCCACCCGGTGTGGTCGGGCCAACTCGACTACGCGGCCATCGGCCTCAAGGACCCGTCCAAGAGCCAGGGCTGAGGGGCGTACGGCGATGGCCACCCTCATCGTGCCCGAACGGGTACCGGAACCTCCCCCTGAACCCGACCTGAAGCCGGCTGCCGGCGCGGCCCCGGGACACGGGCCGTGGCGGCTCGCCTGGCGGCAGCTGAGCCGCCGTCCGGCCGCCCGCTTCGGCCTGGTCGTCGTGGCGCTGCTCGTCGTGATGGCCGCCGGCGCGCCGCTGCTCAGCGCGCTCGGCGGCTGGTCGCCCACCGAGTTCGACCAGACCGCCGTCGACCCCTACCTCGGCGGCCTGCCGCTCGGACCGCTCGGCGGGATCGGCACCGACCACTGGCTGGGCGTCGAACCCGTCACCGGCCGCGACCTGTTCGCCCGGGTCGTCAACGGCGCCCAGGTCTCGCTGCTGATCTCGCTGAGCGCCACCGCGGTGGTCGTCGTCGCGGGCACCGCCACCGGGATCGTGGCCGGCTACTTCGGTGGCCGCACCGACGCCGTGCTCAGCCGCCTGATGGACCTGACGATGTCCTTCCCGTCCCTCATCTTCATGATCGCGATGATGTCGGTGGCCCAGGACGTCAACCGGATCTTCCTGATGACAGCCATCATCGGTGTCTTCGGCTGGCCGGGCATCGCCCGCGTCGTCCGCGGCGAGACGCTCTCGGTCAAGCACCGCGAATACGTCGAGGCCGCCCGGGTCGGCGGTTCCGGCGCCTGGCGCATCCTCGGCCGGGAGATCCTGCCCAACGTCGCCGGGCCGATCATCGCGTACACCACCCTGCTCATCCCCGGCATGATCAGCACCGAGGCCGCCCTCAGCTATCTGGGCGTCGGTGTCCGGCCGCCCACGCCCTCCTGGGGCCAGATGATCGCCGACAGCGTCGCGTTCTACGAGACCGACCCGATGTACTTCATCATCCCGAGCCTCTTCCTCTTCCTGGCCGTCCTCGCCTTCACCCTGCTCGGCGACGCGCTGCGCGACATCCTCGATCCGCGCGGAGGCCGCCGGTGATCCTCTACGTCGCCCGCAGGTTCGCCGGAGTCGTCGGAGTGCTCTTCGCGATCTCCGCCATCACCTTCACCATCTTCTACGTCCTGCCCTCCGACCCGGCCGCGGCCGCCTGCGGCAAGAGCTGCAGCCCCGAACGCCTGGAACTGGTCCGCCACTACATGGGCCTGGACCAGCCGGTCTGGCGGCAGTTCGGCGACTTCCTCACCGGCATCTTCTCCGGCCGCACCCTGGGGGAGGGGCCGCACGCGCTGCACTGCGGATTCCCCTGCTTCGGCTACAGCTACGAGAACTCCGTCCCTGTCTGGGACCTGCTGATGGACCGGCTGCCGGTCTCGATCTCGCTCGCCGTCGGCGCGGCCGTGCTGTGGCTGCTGCTCGGCCTCGGCGCCGGCGTCACCGCCGCACTGCGCAAGGACACCCTCGTCGACCGCACCCTGATGGTCGGCGCGGTCGCGGCGGCCTCCATGCCGGTCTACTTCACCTCGGTGATGCTGATCTACGGCGTGATCAGGATCGCCGGCCTGCTGCCGTACCCCACCTACACCGACTTCACCGCAGACCCGCTCGACTGGGCCTCCAACCTGATCCTGCCCTGGCTGGCGCTGGCCCTGCTCTACGCCGCCATGTACGCCCGGCAGAGCCGCAGTTCGATGATCGAGGCGATGGCGGAGCCGTACATCCGCACCGCCCGCGCCAAGGGCATGCCGGAGCGCACCGTCATCGTCAAGCACGGGCTGCGCTCCGGGATGACGCCCATCCTCACCCTCTTCGGGATGGACCTCGGCGGGCTGCTGGCCGGCGCCGTCATCACCGAGTCCATCTTCGGACTGCCCGGCGTCGGACGGCTCTTCTACGACGGTCTCGTCCGCTCCGACCAGCCCGTCATCCTCGGCGTCACCCTGCTGGCGGCCTTCTTCATCGTCATCGCCAACCTGGTTGTCGACCTCCTCTACGCCGTCGTCGACCCGAGAGTGAGGTACTGATGGCCGCGCCAGGCCCCCTGCTCGAAGTCCGCGACCTCCAGGTCACGTTCCCCACCCCGGCGGGCCCCGTCCGCGCTGTCGACGGCATCGGCTTCACCGTCGAGGCGGGCCGGACCCTGGGCATCGTCGGCGAGTCCGGTTCCGGAAAGTCCGTCACGTCGCTGGCCGTCATGGGTCTGCACCGGGACGCGGCCGTGAGCGGATCCATCGCACTCGACGGCCGGGAGCTCACCGCGCTGCCCGACCGCGAGCTGAACCGGCTGCGCGGCCGCCGGATGGCGATGATCTTCCAGGACCCGCTGTCCAGCCTCCACCCCTTCTACACGGTCGGCGAGCAGGTGGCCGAGCACTACCGGGTGCACTTCAAGACCGGCCGGGCGGTCGGACGGCGGCGGGCCGTCGAGATGCTCGGCGAGGTCGGCATCCCGGAACCGGCCCGCCGCGCGGCCGACTATCCGCACCAGTTCTCCGGCGGCATGCGACAGCGCGTCATGATCGCCATGGCGCTGGCCTGCGAACCGGACCTGCTGATCGCGGACGAGCCGACCACCGCGCTCGACGTCACCGTGCAGGCGCAGATCCTCGAACTCATCGCCCGCATCCAGGCCGACCGCGGCCTCGGCGTCGTGATGATCACCCATGACCTGGGCGTCGTCGCCCGCGTCGCCCACGAGGTGCTGGTCATGTACGGCGGCCGGGCCGCCGAGCAGGCCCCCGTGGACCGGCTGTTCACCGCGCCCGCGCACCCGTACACCCGCGGGCTGCTCGACTCGCTGCCCCGGCTCGACGACACCGACGACGCGCCGCTGCGCGCCATCCCGGGCAGCCCGCCCTCGCTGCTCGCGCCACCGCCCGGCTGCCCGTACGTGCCCCGCTGCCCGCGGGCGGCGGCCGGGAGCGCGGCGGAACGGGACCGGTGCGTCTCGGAGCGGCCGGCCTTCGACCCGGCGTCCTCATCGGCCGGCGGGCACCGCGTGGCCTGCCACCACCCGCTGGAGCCGGTTCCCGCCGTTCCGGCCAAAGCCCTGGCCCCGGTCCCGGCTCCCGTCCCGGCGCCGGTCCCGGCCCCGGCCCCGGAAGGATCACGATGAGTGCCCTGGAGACGGTCGCCGCCACCGGCGCCACAGCGGGCGACGGAGCGGCGCCGCTGCTGTCCGTCCGCGACCTCGTCAAGACGTTCCCGGGCCGCCGCACCCGCGGCGGGCGCGCGGGCGCCCCCGTCCGGGCCGTGGACGGTGTCGGGTTCGACATCGCCGAGGGCGAGACCCTGGGCCTGGTGGGGGAGTCGGGCTGCGGGAAGTCCACCACCGGGCGGATGGTCGTCCGGCTGCTGGAGCCCACCTCGGGCTCCGTCACCTTCGACGGCCGCGACATCAGCCATCTGTCCGCGCGGGCCCTGCGCCCGGTGCGGCGCCATGTGCAGATGGTGTTCCAGGACCCGTTCTCGTCCCTCAACCCCCGGCAGACCGTCGCCCGCATCATCTCCGACCCGATGCTGGCGCAGGGCAGCGGAGCGGCCGACGCCCGCAGGCGCGCCGCCGAACTGATGGATCTGGTCGGCCTCATCCCCGAGCATCTCGACCGCTACCCCCACGAGTTCTCCGGCGGCCAGGCACAGCGCATCGGCATCGCCCGCTCGCTCGCCACCCGGCCGCGGCTGATCATCGCCGACGAGCCGGTGTCCGCGCTCGACGTCTCCATCCAGGCCCAGATCGTGAACCTGATGGAGACCCTGCAGCGCGAACTCGGCCTCGCCTACCTCTTCATCGCGCACGACCTGTCGGTCGTCAAGCGGGTCTGCGACCGCGTCGCGGTGATGTACCTCGGCCGGATCGTCGAGATCGGCCACAAGGCCGAGGTCTACGGCGCCCCCGCCCACCCCTATACGCGGGCCCTGCTGTCCGCCGTACCGCTGCCGGACCCGGCGGCGGAGCGGGCCCGTGAACGGATCGTGCTGCTCGGCGATCCCCCCAGCCCGGCGCATCCGCCGTCGGGCTGCACCTTCCACCCGCGCTGCCACAAGGCGCGGGAGATCTGCCGCACCGAAGCACCACTGCTGCAGATCGCCGGCCCGGGACAGCGGCAGGCCGCCTGCCACTTCCCGGAGCCCGCACCCGTCAGCTAGGTCCTGGCCGGCCGATCATGAACGGCCACTTCGCCGCCGACGGTGTCTCACCCACTCCACCCCACTCTGAGGAGTTCTCGGTGTCTCACGCCCGTTCCGCACGTCCCGCGGGAAGCGCCCGCACCACCCGTACCACCCGCGCCGTGCGCAAGAGCCTGCTGGTCGCCACCCTGTCGGCGTCCCTCACCCTGCCGATGATGCAGGTCGCCCAGGCGGGCCCGGCGGGACCGCAGGCCGCACCCGCCGCTCCGGCCGTCCCGGCGACCTTCGCCGGACAGCCGGGCGCGGGAGCCCGGCCGGCCGACGGCAACCCGTTCGACGAGGTCCAGCGGCTCGCCAAGGCCACCACCGTCGCCCCTCACCAGGCGCCCGCCCCCGGGGGCGGCGCGCACGCCGAGGGCAAGCTGCCCGGCGACCAGTCCGGGCCGGCGGCCGGCCCGTCCGTGGCGGCCCACGCCAAGTCCGCCACCCCGGTCAAGGCACTGGGCGGCACCGTCCCCTGCACCCTCGACGCCATCACCAAGCTGAGCCCGGAACGCTTCGCGGACTTCCTGGCCGACAACTACACCGTCTCCGTGGAGAACTGTCTGAGCAAGCTGCTCTGGACCTGGGACCCACGCCTCATCCCCGTCATGTCCGACGCCCATGTGCAGGCCGTCTCCAAGCGCATAGCCCTGCTCGCGCCGAAACACAGAGGCACCAACGCCAACAACCTGTACGAGATGTTCACGTACCTGCACGCGGTCGCGTACCACGACTACTCGCACACCGAGATCGACGTCACCGACGCCCCGACGGTCGCCGCCATGCAGAAGGCCATCGCCGCCTTCGGGACCGCCCCGCGCACCTTCGACGCGACCAAGCAGAACGCCCAGACGCTGCGTGAGGCGCTCTACGCGGCCAGCGCGCCCGGCCTGCGCCAGTACCAGCTCCCGCTGATCAAGAAGGTGCTCGGCACCATGGCCCCGGGAGCGGTCACCGCCACCAGCGCCGACTGGGGCGGCGCGGTCCTCGCGGCCCTGTCCGTCAACTACCTCGGCGTCTACCCCGGCAACAACGACACCGCCTTCCGTGCGGCGGCCACCGCGGACGCCGCGTACCGCGGCGCCTTCCGGGCCTTCGGCGGCTACGGCCACCTCAAGGGCACCACCAACGACTGGGTGGCGCGCGACGCGGTCGGCGAGTACGGCCGGTTCGGCCAGATCGACGCCCTCAAGACCACGATCGTCAACGACCTCGGCACCCTGCTGGGCACCACCGAGGCGAGCTTCGGCAAGATGAGCCCGCCCTGGGTCAGCGCCGCGTCGTGGCTCAACTACTACGAGGACTGCACGCGGTTCAACGTCTGCAAGGCCCAGATCGAGGCCATGCTCTTCCCCCACACCTACACGTACGACAACGGCGCCATCGAGGTCCACACCGGCCTCGACCAGGCCACCGTCGACCAGCTCTACTACGCCAGCAAGCAGGTCAAGACCCAGTTCCTGCGCGTCCTGGGCACCTCCACCCCGCTCGCCGGCGACACCAACACCACCCTGCACATCCACCTGTACGCGTCACGCGCCGACTACGAGGTCTTCCAGCCGCTGCTCACCGGCTACGGCACCCAGAACGGCGGCATGTACATCGAGGACGGCGCCACCTTCTACACCTACCAGCGCCGGGTGCCGCAGGACTCCTCGCTCACCCTGGAGGAGCTGTTCCGCCACGAGTACACCCACTACCTCAACGGCCGCTGGGCGGTCCCCGGCACCTTCGGTGACACCCGCTGGTACTCCAACGACCTGACCACCGCCATGGACGAGGGCACCGCCGAGTTCTTCGACGGCGGCACCCGCGACGACGGCATCAAGGTTCGCAAGTCCCTGGTGCAGGGCGTCATCGACGACACCTCCGGCGGCGGCCCGCGGATGAGCGTCAACCAGCTGCTGCACGCCACGTACGACGGCGACGGATTCCGCTTCTACGACTACGCGGGCACGTTCTTCGAGTTCCTGTGGACCGAGCACCCGACCCTGCTGCGCGAGATGTACGGCTACGAGCGGGCCGACGACCCGGCCGGCTTCGACGCCTGGCGCACCAGGACCGGCGCCGACGCGGCGCTCCAGCGGGAGTACGACGCCTTCCTGGACCGGCAGATCGCCCAGGTCGGCACGTTGTACGTGCCCGACACGAAGTACACGGCCAACGGGTCCCTGAAGTTCGCGACGGCCGCCGAGGTGCAGGCGGCGTTCGCCGCGGCCACCGCCAACACGCCGGTCTGCAAGGACAACGCGGACTGGAACAACAAGGTCCGCTTCACCTGCACCGGGCGCATCACGGCCAACCTCTCCGACTCCGGTAACCCCGACCGGGTCTTCAAGGACATGTCGGAGACGGTCGACTACTTCATCCTGGACCGGGCGGGCGCCGCCGCGAACAACCTGGCGGACATGAACTGCACGTTCGGCGCGGTGGACGTCTGGTCCTCGGGCCTGGCGGGCTCGAGCGACTACTCCTGCGAGGGCCCGCTGCGCCGCTGACCGCTGCCGCTTCCGGCCACCTGATGAAGACGCCGCCCCGGCCCCCGCATCGCGGGGGCCGGGGCGGCGTCCTGTGTTACAGGAGGTCAGGAAACGTGGCTCACTCGGATCGTGGTGACGCGGCCGTCGTGGGATTCGTTGGTTACGGCGATGCGGGTGCCGGTGTCGGGGACCTTGACGCCTACCTGGGGGAGGTCCGCGTTCCAGTAGACGCCGGTGTGGTCGTTGAAGACGGGGACGCCGGCGCGGGACGGGACGGTGACCGGGACGCCGTCCTTGTGGAAGGTGAGGCGGTCGGTGCGGCCCAGGGAGAACGTCGCGTCGAAGGTCTGGGCGCGCGCGTTCAGTACGGTGCCGTCGGTGTAGCGCAGGGCCGTCGGGCGGGCGTCGATGGGGAGCAGCAGGCCGCCGCCGGGGTGGTTGGCGGTGGTGTTGTCGCTGTAGGCGGTGTCCCAGAGCCAGATGAGGGCGCCCTGCTGGTACGGGTAGAACTCGACGGTGTCCTTCTTCGCCGGGTTCTTCGGGTCCTTCGACCAGCCGAAGTTGTAGGGGCCGGTCTTCAGGAAGGCGCCGTAGCCGGTGTAGCGGCGGTTCTCCACGATGTAGGCGCGGGGGTGGTCGGTGGTGCCGGCGCGGCCGGTCACGATCGTGAAGCCCTGCGCTGTCCAGCCGGCCGGGCCGGCCTCCGCGCCGTCCGCGAACAGCTGCGTGCCGCCCGCGCTGACGCTCACCGCGTCGGTGAGGACGCCCTTGCCGTGGGTGTTGCTGTCCGAGGTGACGTGGAAGCGGAGTTGGACCTGCTGTCCCGCGTACGCGTCGAGCGGGACGCTCAGCGCCGTCCAGGCGCCGGAGGTGCCGGTGACCACGGGGACCCCGGTGCCGGTGCGCGGGATGGGGGCGCCGTCCACGGTGCCGGGCAGGGCGGTCCAGTGGCTGCCGCCGTCCGTGGAGGCCTCGACGGTGAAGAAGTCGTAGTCCTTCTCGATGTCGTACCAGAGCCGGGTGTCGAGGACGGCCGGGGCGGTGGTGCCGCGCAGGTCGATGGTGCGGGTCAGCGAGCTGTCGAGGAAGTCACCGGTACCGCTCCACCACTGCTTGCCGCCCTCGTAGGGGTCGGTGAGGTCGGTGGTCGTGGTCGACGGGGGCAGATGGACGAGCAGCCCCTGTGGATCGGCGGTGTTGTAGCTGGAGACGCCGAGCCGGTGGGTGGAGGCGGGGGCGGTGGAAGCGGTCTCCTCGTAGGCGAGCCAGCCGAGTTGGAGCTTGCTCCAGGCGTCGAGGTCGCCCGGGTAGTCGCCGGTCGTGTTCGGGCCCTTGCCGAGGTAGGAGGCCGAGGACATCAGTGACCAGAAGTTGACGCTGTTGTCGCCGGTGGCTCCGTACAGGTCGGGAAGTCCGAGGTCGTGGCCGTACTCGTGGGCGAAGAGGCCCACGCCGCTGTTCTCGCCGCCGGTGAGGTAGTCACCCGCCCAGATGCCGGTGTCGCCGACCGGGGTGCCGCCGATCCGGTTGCCCTGCGGGCCCGCCTGCCCGGCCTGGTCGTAGTACGCGAACCAGCGGTGTGCCCAGACGGCGCCGGTGCCCTGGGCGCCGCCGCCCCACGTCTGGTCCTTGCCGGCGTGTACGACGACGAGGTGGTCGATGTAGCCGTCGGGCTCGTCGAAGTTGCCGTCGTGGTCGTAGTCGTACCGGTCGTAGTGGTCGTACTGGGCTATCTGGGCCTTGATGGACGCCGGGGTACGGCCCTTGGCCCGCTCGCCGTCGTACCAGGCGGTGGTGGCGTCCCGGATCATGTCCCAGTTGCTGTGGCACTGCTGGCCCTCGGGGCAGTTGTCACTGCCGTAACGGGCCTCGTTCCAGGGGAGTTTGACCCAGTCGGTGACGGTGCCCTCGATGTCGTACCGGCCGGAGGACTGGGTGCGGTAGAAGTTGCGCAGCGAGACGGTGCCGGGGGCGTCGCCGAAGAACTGCTGCTGGTAGTAGGCGCGGTCGAAGTCCTTGCGCCAGACGGTGTGGTTGTCGGCCTTCGCGGGGCGGCCGGTGGTGTTGTGCAGCGGGCCGGGCTCGCCGCCGTAGCGGGGCTGGCCGTTGTTCATGGTGGTGTTGTCCACCTGGTCGCCGAACTCGGCGAGGATGACGAAGATCTTGTCCGTACGCTCCTGGGCGAGTTCGACGTACTGCTTGCCGATCTTGACCGTGTGCGGGAGCGCCCCGCCGGGTGCGCGGGCCACGGAACCGGCGGCGACATGCTCCAACGCCTGCCGGCGCAGCGCCTGGCGCTGCAGTTCCATCGGGCTGGACGGGGCGTCGGCGTGCTGGGCGTCCTCGGGAGCGACGCCGGCGGCGGTGGTAACGGGGCCCGGGGCGGCGGCCGTTGGTGCTGTCGAGGCGGCCGCCGGGCCGGTGAGCAGCAGTGCGCCGGCTATCGCGGCGCTGGTGAGCGCCGCCATACCGGGCAGGGTGATTCTGCGCAACGTACAGGTCCTTTCGGAGGAACTGCGGGGGCGCCTCCCGGAGGAGGGGAGGGCCGGTGAGCGCAGGTAATATTTCACATGTCAAAGGTGATGTGTAGAGGGTGCGCGAAGATGCCCTGAGTGAGGAGTCGGTCGGACGGTGCGAGCGGCGGCCGTCCGCGAACTGCTGCTCCCTCCCGCTCCGTTGGCGCGGTGGGAATACAGGGGTGATGATGAGAAGGCACGTCGCAAAGTGGCGTGACACCGCGATTATTGCCGAGCCCGCCCAGGGGGCACTGTCGCCGCGTCCGTTCGGTGACGGTGAAGCTGTGTGCTGTTGCAGCTCGGTTGGCAATGCTGGCGATGCATCCAAACCATTCTCGAAGAGACTGGAGGAGTTATGCCAGTTCGAGTCATAGTGGACGACTCAGTGGCGGCCAACTCGTCGACCAACTGGTTCATCCACGGATTCACGAACAAGGAATCCGTGGTCTTCAGTATCGTGGTCTTCCCCGGCTCCGGCGCCGGTGTCCTGAATCCGGTGGGGCACGCAACCCTCACGCAGGGAGAGTCGTTCCAGCACGTCGACGGCACGAAGGCCTACAAGATCTACATCCAGAACAATGCTCCTTTCAACAGCTGCAACTTTCGCGTTCTCGCGATAGTCGAATCACTGCCCTGAGGATGGCGGGCGTTCTGTGTTCTTCGTAGGAGAAGGGCGACCCCAACCCTGTGGAAAGGCGTGAAGCAGGATGGCAAAGGTGAAGGCATTCGTCGTTCACGATGCGCTGAGCGGTCGCATCGTCTCGATAGGACGGCCGGCAGAAGGTGTGAAGGCGGTTCCACTGACCGGAGACGGACAAACGGTCCTCGAAATCGAAGTCGAAGAGAGCAGTATCGACGACATGCTCAGCGGCAAGTTCAGGGTGGACACCGAACGGCGTTCGGTCGTCAATGCCTGACAGACCCAGGTGTTCGCGGAACGCCCCGGGGCGATGTGTCTCCGGGGCGTTCCGGGGGTTCCTGCCGTGTCGGCCGGGGGCGCGATACGGTCGCGGAGATCGGTAGCCGACTCGCGAGGGGGATCAGGTGCCCGGGATCGAACTCACCGCCGGAACCGTCGACTTCGAGGACACCGGGGGATCGGGGCCGGTCGTCGTCCTGCTGCACGGGCTCGGCCAGAACGGCTCGGTGTGGAGGAAGGTCGTCGACGTTCTGCGCACCGACCACCGCTGCGTGGTCCCCACCCTGCCGACCGGCGGCCACCTCCGGCCGATGCGGCCGGACGCCGAGCTGTCACTGCGCGCGGTGGCCCTGCTGGTCGGGGAGTTCCTGGAGCGGCTGGAGCTCGACGGGGTGACGCTGGTCGAGAACGACTCCGGCCACGCCCAGGTGCTGGCCGGCGAACGGCCGGAGCGGATCGGCCGGTTGGTGCTCACGTCCTGCGAGGCGTTCGAGAACTACCCGCCGGGGGCGGGCGGCAAGATGCTGACCGCCGCGAGCCGTGTCCCCGGCGGTGTGTACCTGCTCGCCCACCTGATGGGTGTGCGGGCGCTGCGCGGGCTGCCCTTCGGATTCCGTCCGATGTCCGTGCACGGTGTGCCGAACGAGATGCTCGACGACTGGCTCCGGCCGCTGCTCGCCGACCCTGCCATCCGGGCCGATCTGCAGCGCTACCTGCGCAGTTGCCGCAAGGGCGCCATGCTAGAAGCGGCCGAAGGCCTCAGGAAGTTCGACCGCCCCGCGCTGGTCGTCTGGGCCGAGGACGATCAGATGATGCCCCGCGCGCACGGCCGCCGGCTCGCCGACCTGCTGCCGCAGGGGCGTCTCGTCGAGATCCCGGACTGCCGCACCCTCATCCCGGTGGACCAGCCGGCGGCCCTCGCGGCGGCACTGCGCGAATTCATCGGCTCCGAAGGCTGAGGAGCCCGAGGGGCCGAGGGCGTCGGGGGGACGGCCCGTGAGGCGCACAGGTCGCAGCGCTCGGAGCAGGCATCGCAACGCGGGAAGGGTTGGATCCGGCGGCCCTTTACCAGGGGCATCGAGTGGGTGATGCTGACCCGGCATTGGAGGAATGATCGACACGGCGGGAGCCGGTCGGTTCGGAGGGGAAGGCCGCAGTGGTGCGCGTAGAGCTGCTTGGACCGATTCGGGCGTACGCCGATGATGTGACACCGGTCGAGGTGGGTGGCGTCCGGCTGCGGATGCTCCTCGCCCGGCTCGCCCTCGAAGAGGGCCGGACGGTGTCCGTCGACTCGCTCGTCGACGGCCTGTGGGGAGAGGAGCCGCCCGCCGACGCGGCCAACGCGCTGCAGGCGCTGGTGTCCCGGCTGCGCCGCGCGCTGCGCGGGTCCGCGTCGTTGGAGTCCGCGTCCGGCGGCTACCGGCTCTCGGTACGGGCCGAGGACGTGGACGTTCACCGCTTCGAGGAGCTGGCCGCCCGGGGCCGGCGGGCGCTCGCGGCCGGGCGGGCCGGCGAGGCGGCCTCGCTGCTCGGAAGCGCGCTCGGGCTGTGGCAGGGCGCGGCGCTCGCCGATGTCCTCGGCGCCCCGTTCGCAGGGCCCGTCGCGACCCGGCTCGATGATCTGCGGACCGCGGCGGCCGAGGACCGCTGCGATGCCGAGCTGCGGCTCGGACGGTACGGCGAGGTGCTGGCCGACCTCGAAGCGGCCGGAGCCGAGCGGCCGTTGAGCGAGCGGGTCGCCGGGCTGCGGATGCGGGCGCTGTCCGCGGCCGGACGGCAGTCCGACGCCCTCGCGGTGTACGAGGCGATACGCAAGCGGCTCGGCGACGAACTCGGCGTCGATCCGACGGCCGAACTGCGGGAGATCCATCTTGACCTGCTGCGAGGCGAGTTGGAGACGCCGGCCGAGCGGGCCGAGGCCGCCCCGAGCCGCCTCCCGGCCCGGCTGACCAGCTTCGTCGGCCGGGACAGCGAACTGGAACGACTTGCCGGGCAGCTGGACCGCAGCCGGCTCATCACCATCGTCGGCCCCGGTGGCGCGGGCAAGACCCGGCTCTCCCTCGAAGCGGCCACCCGGGACCGTGCTCACGAGCGCGGCCGGGTCTGGTTCGTGCCGCTCGCCGGTGTGAGCGCACCGGACCAGCTGGCCGACGCGGTACTCGGCGCCCTCAGCTCCACCGACGGCCGCCTCTACGACGCCGGCCAGGGGCAGCGGGCCACCCCGATCGAGCGCATGGCCGGACTCTTCGGCAGCGGCGACGCCCTGCTGCTGCTCGACAACTGCGAGCACCTCGTCGAGGCGGCCGCGGAACTCGCCGCCGAACTCCTCGACAAGCTGCCGGAGTTGCGGATCCTCACCACCAGCCGCGAGGCCCTCGCCATCACCGGCGAGTCCCTGTGCCACCTCGGCCCCCTCGACATACCGATGGGATCACCGGAGCCCGCCGAGGCCGCGCAGTCGCCCGCCGTCCGCCTCTTCGTCGACCGGGCCGCCGGAGTCCGGCCGGACTTCACGCTCGACGACTCGACCCTCGACGCCGTGGTCGAGGTCTGCCGACGGCTCGACGGGATGCCACTCGCCCTCGAACTGGCCGCGGCGAAGCTCCGCTCGATGAGCGTCGAGCAGATCGCGCGCCGCCTCGACGACCGCTTCCGTCTCCTCGCCTCGGGCAGCCGCACCGCCCTGCCCCGCCAGCGCACCCTGCTCGCGCTCGTCGAGTGGAGCTGGGACCTGCTCGACGAACCCGAGCGGATCCTCGCCCGCAGACTGTCGGTGTTCCCGGGCGGCGCGACCGTCCCCGCGCTCGAAGCGGTCTGCGCGGACCTGTCGCTGCCGGCCGCCGACATCCCGTACGTCCTGGACGCCCTGGTCGAGAAGTCGCTGGTCCACACCGCCGACGAACGGGTGGGTGAGCCGCGCTACCGGATGCTGGAGACGGTACGTGCGTACGCGGCGAGGCAGCTCGCAGACGCCGAGTCCGACGCCGGGTCCGGAGATGCCGTCACCCAGCGCTTCGCCGCGTACTTCCTGGCCCTCGCGGAAGAACACGAACCCCGCCTTCGTACCGGCGAGCAGCTGCGCGCGATCGAGGTCTTCGACGCCGAACACGACAACCTCGTCCTCGCGCTGCGCTCGGTCGTCGACGCCCGGGACGAGAACCTGGCCGCGCGCTTCGCCGGGGCGATGTTCTGGTACTGGGGGATCAGGGGGATGAGTACCCAGCTCGACACCTATCTGGCGGAGGTCGCCGGGCCCGGCGGGCCGGATTCCGTACAGGCAGGGGATTCCGTACCGGCACCAGATTCCGGGCGGGCAGCGGGCGGCGAACGTCCGGCCGGCGAGGGTGAATCGGCGACGGCGCGTGAGTTCCACCCGGCCGTACTGCTCCTGCGGATGTCCCAGGTCTCCTTCCCCGCACGCGCTTCCGGACCGGGCGGAGCCGCGGACCAGGACCCGCTCGACTCGCCCGACCCCTGGGTCCGGGCCGGCGCCCACCTGGCACGGGACTTCGCCCTCACCGAACAGGGCGACCTGGTCACCGGCGCCGAGTCCCGGATCGAGGCCCTGCGCGGCTTCGAGGAGGTGGGCGACCGCTGGGGGCTCGTGATGAGCCTGTTCCCGATCGGCCGCGACCACTCCCTGCGCGGCGAGTACCCCCAGGCCATCGCCACCTTCGAACGGACCGTGGCCCTCAGCTCGGAACTCGGCACCGAGGACTACCTCTACCTCAGCAAGGCCAGACTCGCCCGCGAACGCCGGCGCAGCGGCGACCTGGAAGGCGCCTTCCGCGATCTGCACGCCGCACACCGGCAGGCCCGCGAGCGCGGACAGCTGCGGTTGGAGGCCAACATCCTCGTGGGCCTGGCCAATGTGCACCGCAGGGCCGGTGACCTGGCGCAGTCCGACGCGACCCTCGACCGTCTGGAGGCGCTGAGCGCCCGGCGCCCCTCCCTCAGGGAGACCGCCCGCGACCTGATCGTCAGCACCCGCATCGAGAACCGTCTCGCCGAGGGTGATGCCGCGCGGGCCAGGGCCCTGCTGCCGGAGGCGGCCGGCGCCCTGTTCGGCCAGGGCGCGGGCGCCGCGCTCGCCTGGGTGGCCGAACTGCTGGGCGGACTGCGGACCTTGGAGGGAGCCCCCGAAGAGGGCGCCCGGTCGCTCGGCATGAGCCAGGTGATGCGCGGCGCCTTCGACTGGGGCGAGCCGGAGTGGTGCGAGCTGGTCGACCGCATCGTGGCGACGCTGGGCGAGGAGCGCTTCAAGAAGGCGTTCGAGGAGGGAGCCGCGTACTCCCGCGAGGACGCGCTGCGCTGGCTGGAGGCGGAGACCTTGCGGGCGGCGCCGCGGATCTGACGAGGCCCCGCGCGGTCATGCGGACGGCCGGGCGGGGTCCGCTCCACCCCCGTGGGTGCGGACCCCGCCCGGCCGGGCTTGTCACCGGAGGATCATCCGGCGCTCTTGCGGTAGGCCCGCATCGCCAGCGGGAGGAAGACCACGATCACACCGGCCATCCAGGCGAGGCTGCCGGCCAGCGAGCCGGCGACCGGGCCGCCGTTGAGCAGGCCGCGGACCGAGTCGGCCACCAGGGAGACGGGGTTGATGTCGGACCAGGCCTGGAGCCAGTCGGCCATCTTGTTGTCGGAGACGAAGACGTTGCTGGCGAAGGTGAGCGGCAGGATCAGGATGGTCATCAGGCCCTGCACGGAGGCGGGGTTCTTGATCAGCATCCCGAGGAACACCGAGATCCAGGAGAAGCTGAGGGCGAAGCCGATCAGCAGGGCGAGCGCGGCGAGTGCCGCGACCGGGCCGGTCTCGAAGCGGTACCCCATGACCAGGGCGAGGACGACCAGGGTGCCCAGGCAGGCGACGTAGCGGACGATGTCGGCGAGCACGGCGCCGATCAGCGGGCTGGAGCGGGCGATCGGCATGCTGCGGAACCGGTCGAAGATCCCGGTACTGGCGTCCGCGCTGAGCGAGGCGCCGATGCCGATGCTGGCCTGGAAGACGGCCATCACCATGACGCCTGGGGTGACGTGCTGCAGGTAGCCGTGGGTGTCGCCGCCGGACATGGCGTCCCCGAACAGGTAGATGAACATCAGCAGGCTGATGATCGGGGTGAGGATCACATCGACCAGCTGGATCGGCGACTTCATGAACTTGGTGACGCCGCGGCCGGCGAGGGCGAAGCTGTGCTGGGCGGTCTGTGCGAGGCCGATACGGCTGGGGAGCTCGGCGTGGGGGGCGCTGAGGGTCTGGGTGCTCACGACGGGTGTCCTCTCGGGAGAGTCTGTGCGGAACGGGGGAGCGGGAGCTCAGACGGCGACGGGCTGTTCGTCGGCGACGGCGGGCGCGTGTCCGGTCAGGGCGAGGAAGACCTCGTCGAGGCTGGGCAGCCGCAGGCCGAGCTCGTCGGCGGTGATGCCGGCGCCGTCCAGACGGCGGGCGACCGCGGCGACGAGCAGCGGGTCGTCGGCCGGGACGGTCAGCACGCCGGAGTCCTCCGCCGGGGAGTGGCCGGACAACTCGGCGAGCAACTGCGCGACCCGCGGCACATCGGCGGCCATGGCGGGCCGGACCTGGAGCATCTGGCCTCCCACCCGGCGCTTGAGCTCACCGGGCCGGCCTTCGGCGACCTTGCGGCCCTTGTCGAAGACGGTGATGGAGTCGGCGAGCTGGTCGGCCTCTTCGAGGTACTGCGTGGTCAGCAGCACCGTGGAGCCGTCCGCGACCAACCGCCGTACGACGTTCCAGACCTCCTGCCGGGCGTGCGGGTCCAGGCCGGTGGTGGGCTCGTCCAGGTAGAGCACCTGCGGCCGGCCGACCAGGGAGGCGGCCAGGTCCAGGCGCCGCCGCATGCCGCCGGAGAAGGTGGCGATCGGCTTGCGGGCCGCCTCGGTGAGGGAGAAGTTCTCCAGGAGCTCCGCGGCCCGCGCCTTCGCATCGCGCCGGGACAGGCCGAGCAGGCGCGCGATGAGCACCAGGTTCTCGGCGCCGGACAGGGTCTCGTCCACGGAGGCGTACTGGCCGGTCAGCCCGATCAACTGCCGGACCCTGACCGGGTCCTTGACGATGTCGTAGCCGCCGATGCTGGCGTGCCCGGCGTCGGGGCGCATCAGCGTGGCCAGGATGCGCACGGTGGTGGTCTTGCCGGCGCCGTTGGGGCCCAGGACGCCGACGACCTTGCCGGCCGGGACCTCCAGGTCGACGCCGTCCAGGGCGGTGAAGTCGCCGTACTTCTTGACCAGTCCCTCGGCCCGGATCGCGTACGCCATGTTCAACAACTCCTCGTCAGGTCCTCGTCGTTCTCGATGACCATGACGATGCCGGGCAGCCCTGACAGTCCGCGGACAGCGCGCTGACGGTGTTCGTCGACAGCTGTCAGCCGGTGTCAGGGCTTCCGTGAAGCAAGCCCGGCACACGCTCCTTGCAGGAGTGTGTGCCGGGCCGGATGAGCCGGACGCTCGGTTCAGATCAGATGTCGCGGAACGTCTCGATCTGCGCGCCGATGGTGTTGAGCCGCTCGGCCAGGTCCTCGTAGCCGCGGTTGATGACATAGACGTTGCGCAGCACGGAGGTGCCCTCTGCGGCCATCATTGCGAGCAGGATGACGACGGCCGGGCGCAGCGCTGGCGGGCACATCATCTCGGCGGCGCGCCAGCGGGTCGGGCCCTCGACGAGGACCCGGTGCGGGTCGAGCAGCTTGACGCCGGCGCCGAGACGGGTGAGTTCGGTGAGGTAGATCGCGCGGTTGTCGTACACCCAGTCGTGGATGAGCGTGGAGCCCTGGGCGGTCGCGGCGATGGCCGCGAAGAACGGGACGTTGTCGATATTGAGGCCCGGGAAGGGCATCGGGTGGATCTTGTCGATGGGTGCGCGGAGCTTGGAGGGGCGCACGGTGAGGTCGATCAGACGGGTGCGGCCGTTGTCGGCCTTGTACTCGTCGGTGCGCTCGTGGTCGAGGCCCATCTCCTCCAGGACCGCCAGCTCGATCTCCAGGAACTCGATCGGCACCCGCCGGATCGTCAGCTCCGACTCGGTGACGACGGCGGCTGCCAGCAGGCTCATCGCCTCGACCGGGTCCTCGGAGGGCGCGTAGTCCACATCGCGGTCGATGTCGGTGACCCCGTGCACGGTCAGGGTGGTGGTGCCGACGCCGTCGACCCGTACCCCGAGCTCCTCCAGGAAGAAGCAGAGGTCCTGGACCATGTAGTTCGAGCTGGCGTTGCGGATCACGGTGATGCCGTTGTTGCGGGCGGCGGCCAGCAGCGCGTTCTCGGTGACGGTGTCGCCGCGTTCGGTCAGCACGATGGGCCGGCTGGGGGAGGTCGCCCGCTCGACGACCGCGTGGTAGGTGCCGTCGGTTGCGGTCACGTCGAGGCCGAAGTGGCGCAGCGCGTTCATGTGCGGCTGCACGGTGCGGGTGCCGAGGTCGCAGCCGCCCGCGTAGGGGATCCGGAAACGGTCGGTGCGGTGCAGCAGCGGGCCGAGGAACATGATCACGCTGCGGGTGCGGCGGGCCGCCTCGGTGTCCATCGCGTCGAGGTCCAGCTGGGCCGGCGGCACGATCTCCAGGTCGTTGCCGTCGTTGATCCAGCGGGTACGGACGCCGATGCTGTTCAGCACCTCCAGGATCCGGTAGACCTCCTCGATCCTGGCGACCCGGCGCAATGTGGTGCGCCCGGAGTTCAGCAGGGCGGCGCAGAGCAGCGCCACGCACGCGTTCTTGCTGGTCTTCACGTCGATGGCGCCGGAGAGCCGCCGCCCGCCGACGACCCGGAGGTGCATCGGCCCCGCGTAGCCGAGCGACACGATCTCGCTGTCGAGCGCCTCGCCGATCCTGGCGATCATCTCCAGGCTGATGTTCTGGTTCCCCCGCTCGATGCGGTTGACCGCGCTCTGGCTGGTGCCCAGCGCCTCCGCGAGCTGGGACTGGGTCCAGCCGCGGTGCTGGCGGGCGTCACGGATGAGCTTGCCGATACGGGCGAGGTAGTCATCGATCATGCAACAGACGATATCTCACACATGAGATGGGTGCTGTGTGGTGAAGGGCGCGTCGGGTGTGTGGAACCTCCAGAACGGGGTAGACGCGGCGCGATGACCGTCGATCCGGCAGCATCACGCAAGGTCACTATCTCGGATATGAGATTAATGCCCCTGATCGTGTGAAGCATTGCTCCAGATGGACGATCCGGCTCCGGGCCATGGCGCCGGGTGCACGGGAACGCCACGGGGGTGCCGGGGCATGACCCCGCACCGGTGATGTACTAGAGTTATCTCGACATCGAGATATCTGCCGAGGCGTACCACGCCGCAGTCACCGAGCTGCTAGGTAAGGCATACCTAACTTAGCGCTCACCTTAGCGGATCGGCATGGAGTCGTGTCGGTCGTGTCGGCAGGATTGCGGTGGTACGCGCGAATTACATGCATGAAGGAGACTGTCGTGTCGGCGAACAGCTTCGACGCCCGCAGCACGCTGCAGGTGGGCGACGAGTCGTACGAGATCTTCAAGCTGGACAAGGTCGAGGGCTCCGCCCGCCTTCCCTACAGCTTGAAGGTCCTGCTGGAGAACCTGCTCCGCACCGAGGACGGCGCGAACATCACCGCCGACCACATCCGGGCCATCGGAAACTGGGACTCGAGCGCCCAGCCCAGCCAGGAGATCCAGTTCACGCCGGCCCGCGTGATCATGCAGGACTTCACGGGCGTGCCCTGCGTGGTCGACCTCGCCACCATGCGCGAGGCCGTCAAGGAGCTCGGCGGCGACCCGTCCCGAATCAACCCGCTGGCCCCGGCCGAGCTGGTCATCGACCACTCCGTGATCGCCGACAAGTTCGGTACCCCGGAGGCGTTCGCGCAGAACGTGGAGCTGGAGTACGGCCGGAACCGGGAGCGCTACCAGTTCCTGCGCTGGGGCCAGACCGCGTTCGACGAGTTCAAGGTCGTCCCGCCGGGCACCGGCATCGTCCACCAGGTGAACATCGAGCACCTGGCCCGTACCGTCATGGTCCGCAATGGCCAGGCGTACCCCGACACCCTCGTCGGCACCGACTCGCACACCACCATGGTCAACGGCCTGGGCGTGCTGGGCTGGGGCGTCGGCGGCATCGAGGCCGAGGCCGCGATGCTCGGCCAGCCGGTCTCCATGCTCATCCCGCGCGTCGTCGGCTTCAAGCTGACCGGTGAGCTGCCGGCCGGCACCACCGCCACCGACCTGGTGCTGACGATCACCGAGATGCTGCGCAAGCACGGCGTCGTCGGCAAGTTCGTCGAGTTCTACGGTGAGGGCGTCGCCGCCACCTCGCTCGCCAACCGCGCCACCATCGGCAACATGTCGCCGGAGTTCGGCTCCACCGCCGCGATCTTCCCGATCGACGACGAGACGATCAAGTACCTCAAGCTCACCGGCCGTGACGCTCAGCAGGTCGCGCTGGTCGAGGCGTACGCCAAGGCGCAGGGCCTGTGGCTGGACCCGGCCGCCGAGCCGGACTTCTCCGAGAAGCTGCAGCTCGACCTCTCCACGGTCGTCCCCTCCATCGCCGGCCCGAAGCGCCCGCAGGACCGCATCGTCCTCGCCAACGCCTCGCAGCAGTTCGCCCGCGACGTACGCAACTACGTCGAGGACGACGACGAGGCCGGCAAGGAGTCCTTCCCGGCCTCCGACGCTCCCGCCTCCACCAACGGTGTGCCGACCCGCCCGACCCTGGTCACCCTCGCGGACGGTTCGTCCTTCGAGATCGACCACGGCGCCGTCACCGTCGCCGCGATCACCTCCTGCACCAACACCTCGAACCCCTACGTCATGGTCGCCGCCGCGCTCGTGGCCAAGAAGGCGGTCGAGAAGGGCCTGACCCGCAAGCCGTGGGTCAAGACCACCCTTGCCCCGGGCTCGAAGGTCGTCACCGACTACTTCGACAAGGCCGGCCTCACCCCGTACCTCGACAAGATGGGCTTCAACCTCGTCGGGTACGGCTGCACCACCTGCATCGGAAACTCCGGTCCGCTGGACGAGGAGATCTCGAAGGCGATCAACGAGCACGATCTGGCCGTCACCTCGGTGCTGTCGGGCAACCGCAACTTCGAGGGCCGGATCAACCCCGACGTCAAGATGAACTACCTGGCGTCGCCGCCGCTGGTCGTCGCGTACGCCATCGCGGGCTCCATGAAGGTGGACATCACCAAGGACGCCATCGGCGCCGACACCGAGGGCAAGCCGGTCTTCCTGCAGGACATCTGGCCGACCGAGGCCGAGGTCAACGACGTCGTGGCGAACGCCATCGGCGAGGACATGTTCAACAAGTCCTACCAGGACGTCTTCGCCGGTGACGCGCAGTGGCAGGCGCTGCCGATCCCGACCGGCAACACGTTCGAGTGGGACAGCGAGTCCACCTACGTCCGCAAGCCCCCGTACTTCGACGGCATGACGATGGAGACCACCCCGGTCACCGATGTCGCCGACGCCCGGGTGCTGGCCAAGCTGGGCGACTCGGTCACCACCGACCACATCTCCCCGGCCGGTGCGATCAAGGCCGACACCCCGGCCGGCAAGTACCTCACCGAGCACAAGGTCGAGCGTCGTGACTTCAACAGTTACGGCTCCCGCCGCGGCAACCACGAGGTCATGATCCGCGGCACCTTCGCCAACATCCGGCTGCGCAACCAGATCGCACCGGGCACCGAGGGCGGCTTCACCCGCGACTTCACCGTCGAGGGTGGCCCGGTGTCGTACATCTACGACGCCTCGCAGAACTACCAGGCGGCCGGCATCCCGCTGGTCATCCTGGCGGGCAAGGAATACGGCTCCGGCTCCTCCCGCGACTGGGCGGCCAAGGGCACCGCGCTGCTCGGCGTCAAGGCCGTGATCGCCGAGTCCTACGAGCGCATCCACCGCTCGAACCTGATCGGCATGGGCGTCCTGCCCCTGCAGTACCCGGAGGGCGTCACGGCGGCCTCCCTGGGCCTCACCGGCGAGGAGACCTTCTCCTTCACCGGTGTGACCGCGCTGAACGACGGCGGGATCCCGGAGACGGTGAAGGTGACGGCCGGCGACGTCGAGTTCGACGCCAAGCTGCGCATCGACACCCCCGGCGAGGCGGACTACTACCGCAACGGCGGCATCCTGCAGTACGTGCTGCGCTCGCTGATCACCAAGTAAGAGGGCCCCACCACGGCCCGCCACGGCCGTCCGGACGGACCGCATCCCCTTCCCGGGGATGCGGTCCGTCCGTATTTGTCCTTCAAGAAGTGAACATAGAAGGCATGATCAATGGTAGATAAGTGAACGCAAATGCCGTCTGTTAGAGGTGGTGTCAGAAACGGAGTCCGCTCCTCCGCGTTTCGGCCAGGTCTCAACTCGGGAAAGCTTCACGGCCAAACGGGCTTTCGATCTTGCCCTCTCAACGAGAAGTGGACTATACCTGTCGCGTCCAGGGAAGCCCGCGAGCGCGGGACGGGGCGGGGGATCGACGGGCCGAGGAGGTCCCTCGTGGCAGGACCACCCCTCCTCGGTGGATGGCAGCATCACTGAAGCTTCATCTGTTCGCGGGCGCCGGCGGATTCCGCTGCACCGCATGAGTCCTGTAGAGGGCGAGGACTTGAGCATGGGATCCGAACTGAACCGCCGGGATCTGGTCAAGCGCGCGATGGCCGTTGGCCTGGTCGCCGTACCGTCGGCATCTTTCCTCACCGCATGTGCCTCCGACAGCGGTGACAAGACCGACAAGCCCAAGGAGACCGGCACGGTCACCGCGAAGAACCCCCTCGGTGTGAAGGAGGGCGCGCCCCTCGAGGCGTTCATCTTCAAGGGCGGCTTCGGTGACGACTACGTCAAGAACGCCGAGACGGCCTACAACACCACCTACAAGACCACGGTCAAGCACACGGGTACCCAGGCCCTGGGCCCGAAGCTGCAGCCGCGCTTCGCCGGTGGCAGCCCGCCGGACGTCATGGACAACTCGGGTGCCGACAACCTCGACACGGCGGCCCTCGCCAAGCAGGGCAAGCTTGTCGACCTCACCCCGCTGCTCGAGGCCGCGTCCTTCGACGACCCGGCCAAGAAGGTCCGCGACACGCTGATCGCCGGCACCATCGAGCAGGGCCAGTACGGTGGCAAGGAGGTGTACGCGCTCAACTACGCGTTCACCGTCTACGGCACCTGGTACTCCAACAAGCTCTTCAAGGACAAGGGCTGGACGTACCCCCAGACCTTCACGGAGATGCTGGCGCTCTGCGAGAAGATCAAGGCCGCGGGCATCGCGCCGTACACGTACCCGGGTAAGTACCCGTACTACGTGCACTTCGACATCTTCGCCCAGATCGCCAAGGCCGGCGGCGTCGCCGGCATCAACGCGATCGACAACCTGGAGCCGAACGCGTTCAAGACCGACGCGGTCAAGGGCGTCATCGGGTACTACGAGGAGCTGGCCGCCAAGGGCTACATCCTCCAGGGCTCCGAGGGCAAGACCCACATCCAGGCGCAGACCGACTGGACGAAGGGCAAGGCCGCCTTCATCCCGAACGGTTCCTGGGTGGAGAACGAGGCAGCGCCCACCATGCCGAAGGACTTCGACCTGGCGGTCGGCGCGATCCAGGGCGGCGCCAGTGACAAGCTTCCGTACGGTGCCATCCGCGCCGCGGCCGGTGAGCCCTTCATCGTCGCCAAGGACGGCAAGAACCCGGCCGGCGGCATGGAGCTGCTCCGCATCATGCTGAGCAAGGCCCAGGCCAAGGCGTTCACCGAGTCCCTGAAGTCCCTGACCGCCGTCGCGGGCGCCGAGGAGGGTCTGACCCTCACCCCGGGTCTCGCCTCCGCGAGCGCAGGCCTCAAGGCCGCCGCCGCCAACGTGGTCAACCCGCGGCTCGGCGACTGGTACAAGAAGCTGAACGAAGAGACCATCGGGAACCTGACCCTCGACCTGCTCGCCGGCAAGATCAAGGCCGCCGAGTGGATCGACAAGGCGCAGGCGGCTTCGGACGCGACCGCGAAGGACTCGTCCGTCCCGAAGTTCAAGCACGCCTGACGCTTGCTTCACTTGTACTGACTGAGACGAGAGCGACCGGCGACATGCGACATGGCAAGTACCGGTTCATCATCGGTTTTCTGGCAATTCCCTTGGCTTTGTACGGGGTCCTCGTGATCTCGCCCTTCGTCCAGGACTTCCAGATCTCGATGACGGACTGGAGCGGAATCTCATCCGACAAGAAATTCATCGGGCTCGACAACTACCAGAAGCTCATTCACAACGACCTTTTCTGGAAGGCGTTGTCGCACAACATCATCATGCTGCTGGTGGTGCCGCTGATCACACTGTCGCTCGGTCTGTTCTTCGCCTTCATGCTCAATGTCGGAGGCCGCCGCAGAGGTAGTGCTGCGGGGGTCTCCGGCGTGCGGGGATCGTCCATCTACAAGGTGGTCTTCTTCTTCCCGCAGGTGCTGTCCGTCACGATCATCGCTGTGCTCTGGCAGCAGATCTACAACCCGGACAACAAGGAAGGCCTGCTCAACGCCCTGCTGGGGAACCTGGGTCTGGCTTCCGCCCAGCACGCGTGGCTGGGCGACAAGTCCACCGCGCTGGCCTGCATCATGGTCGTCATGATCTGGGCGAACGTCGGCTTCTACGTCGTCCTGTTCTCCGCCGGGATGGCCTCCATCCCGACCGAGATCTACGAGGCGGCGCGGCTGGACGGCGCCGAGCGCGGCACGACCTTCTTCCGGATCACCCTGCCGCTGCTGCGGGACACGGTTGCCACCGGCTGGGTGTACATGGGCATCATCGCCATGGACGGATTCGCGTTCGTGCAGCTGATGTCGGTGAACAACGGCGGACCCGACGAATCGACCGACGTGCTGCCGCTGCTGTTGTACAAGACGGCGTTCCGGGACAACAGCCAGTTCGGTTACGCGGCCTCGATGGGTGTCGCCATGCTGATCGTGACGCTGGTCTTCGCCATTCTCAGCATGCGGCTGTCGCGCCGCGACCGTATCGAGTTCTAGGGGTGGCGCGATGACGACGAACGCAGTTTCTGTGGAAAAGCAGAAGTCGGCGGCCCCGACCGCCAACAAGACCAAACGCAACTGGCGGCGCAGTGAGGGCGGCGTACTCAACGTCTTCTCCCACGGCTTCCTGCTGCTGTGGGCGCTCATGGTCGGCGTGCCGATGCTCTGGGTGCTCTGGAGCTCGCTCAAGACCTCGGGCGACATCGTGGGCAGCCCCTGGTCGCTCCCCACGCACCTTCAGTTCGACAACTGGTCGCGGGCCTGGTCCAAGGCCAATATCGGCCAGTACTTCATCAACACGGCGATCGTGGTCGGCTTCTCGACCACAGGCACGATGATCCTGGGCTCGATGGCCGCCTACGTCCTGGCGCGCTTCGAGTTCTTCGGGAACCGGTTCATCTACTACCTCTTCGTCGGGGGCATGGCCTTCCCCGTCGTGATGGTGCTGGTCCCGCTCTTCTTCGTCACGAAGAACCTGGGCCTGCTGAGCACGTTCCCCGGGCTGATCCTGGTCTACATCGCGTACTCGCTGCCCTTCACCGTGTTCTTCATGACGTCGTTCTTCCGGACGCTGCCCTCCACGGTGGCGGAGGCGGCGCTGGTCGACGGGGCCTCGCACACGAGGACCTTCTTCCAGATCATGCTGCCGATGTCGAAGCCGGGGCTCATCAGCATCGGCGTCTTCAACATCCTGGGCCAGTGGAATCAGTACCTGCTGCCGATCGTCCTCAACCAGGGCGACTCCAAGAACTACCTGTTGACGCAGGGACTGGCGGACCTGGCGACACAGCAGGGCTACGCGGGCGACTGGGCGGCGCTCTTCGCCGGCCTCGCCATCGCGATGCTCCCGGTGCTCGCCGTCTACATCGTCTTCCAGAAGCAGATCCAGGCCGGCCTCACCGCCGGTGCCCTCAAGTAACCACTTGGGGCCCGGCACGGACGGGGGCGGCGTGAGCGGTCTGCCGCGCGTCACCCTCAACACCGGCTTCGCGATGCCGCAGCTCGGCCTGGGTGTCGGTCATCTGACCGACGCCCAGGCCGCTGTCGCGGTGTCGGCGGCGCTCGAATGCGGCTACCGGGGCATCGACACCGCCGCGATCTACGCCAACGAGCGCGGCACCGGACGGGCGCTGGCCGCCTCGGGGCTGCCCCGCGCGGACCTCTTCGTCACCACCAAGCTGTGGAACGCCGACCAGGGCCACGACCGGACGCTGCGCGCGTTCGACGCCTCGCTGGCCGCGCTCGGCCTGGAGTACGTGGACCTGTACCTGATCCACTGGCCCCAGCCGGCCCGCGATCTGTACCCGGAGAGCTGGCGGGCGCTGGAACGGATCCACGCCGAAGGGCGCGCCCGAGCCATCGGTGTCTCCAACTTCTGTATCCCGCACCTCGAACGGCTCGCGGCCGGATCCGGCATCGTCCCGGCCGTCAACCAGATCGAACTGCACCCCTGGTACCAGCGGCCCGAGCTGCGGGCCCACCACCACGCGCGGGGCATCGTCACCGAGGCGTACAGCCCGCTGGGGCAGGGCGAGGTGCTCGCGCTGCCGGAACTCACCGCCATCGCCGAGCGGTACGGCGTGAGCACCGCCCAGGTCCTACTGCGCTGGAACCTCCAGCTCGGACATGTCGCGATCCCGCGCTCGGCCGACCCGGTCCGGATCCGGCGGAACGCGGACCTCCTCGGCTTCGTCCTGGACGACGCGGACCTGGGGGTGATCGCGGGTATGGACGCGGGGCGCCGCCTAGGACCCGACCTGAACGGCTGACGCGCCCAGGAGACGGGACCGCTAGACCGTCACCCGGTGCGCGCGGTCCCTGATCTGCTCCAGCAGCGTCGCCTGGCGCACCAGCGACTCCCCGTACGTACCGAAGGCGGCGCCGCTCAGCGCGTGGCGGGCGAACTCGCGGGCTCCGTTGGCGTACTGGTCGTCGGCCGGCAGGACGAGGTCCTCCACCGCGTCCTGCCGCTCCCAGCGCACCGCGGGCAGCAGATCGGCGGGCGGGGTGAAGGCGCGGTCCACGCTGATCCGGCCTTCGCTGCCCCACAGGGCATAGGTGGTGCGGTAGGAGGTGTCGAAGCCGAAGGAGAGCTCCGCCGAGACGCCCGACGGCGTGTGGAACAGGGCGCTGCCGCCCACGTCCACGCCCGTGCGCCCGTCGATCCGCAGCTGGGAGCCGGCCAGGGTGAGCCGGGGGCCGAGGAAGTACGTCGCCGCGCGGACGGTGTAGGCGCCCACGTCCAGCAGGGCGCCGCCGCCGAGCTCCGGGCTGTTGCGGATGTCGCCCGCCGGTCGTGGCGGGACGCCGAAGGCGGCACTGAAGAACCGCGGTTCACCGATCGCACCACCGTCGATCCGCTCGCGCACGGCCGCGTGCTGGGAGTGGTGGAGGAAAAGGAAGTTCTCCATCAGCCACAGGCCGCGGTCCCGCGCCGCGGCCACCAGCTCCCCTGCCTCCTGAGCCCCCGTCGTCAGGGACTTCTCGGCCAGCACGTGCTTGCCGGCGGCCAGCGCCCGCGTCGTCCAGGAGTGGTGCAGGCCGGTGGGCAGGACCACGTACACGGCGTCGACGTCGTCCCGCTCCAGGAGCGCGTCGTACCCGGTCACGGGCTCGCCGCCGAACCGGTCCGCGAAACGCGCCGCCTTCGCCGGGTCGCGGCTGGCCAGCGCGGTGATGCGGAGCTCCCGGACGGTGGAGATCGCCGGCAGCATCTTCCGCCAGGCGAAGTCGGCGCAGCCCAGCACCCCGAGCCGCAGCACACCGGAGGCCGGTCCAGGATCGCTCAGCACGGTTCCCCTTCACGCATCATCGTCACGCATCCCTCGTCACGCACAGCGCGTCACAGGCTCCTCGCGCAGGCGAGCAGGGTGCGCGCCTCCACGTTCAGATAATGGCCGTGGCGCACCAGTTCCATCAGCTGGGACACGGTCATCCAGCAGAAGTCCTCCGGTACCCGGACCGGCACCTCGTCACCGACCTCGATCAGCCGGTAGCGGGTCCTGGCGTGGTAGAAACGCCCGCCCTCCTCCGACAGCACGGTGTCGAAGCGCACCTGGTCGGGCGAGGCCCCGTCCACCGCGTCGAGGAACGGCGGCGGACCGCCGGAGCCGTCGGCCGCCGCGTCGGGGAGCTGCACGGTGGGCGCGATCTCGACCCGGTCCAGCAGCCCCGGCTCGTGACCGGCGCGCGCGAGCAGATGCGGTACGCCGCCGATCCTGCGGAGGAGGAACGCCGCGAGTCCCTGCCCGCGGGGCGCGAGCAGCGGTTGCGTCCAGCCCGGCACCTCCCGGTTGCCGGCCTGCACCCGTACCGCGATGACGTCGAAACGGTCGCCGGCCCGGTCCGCTATCCGCCGCGCGGAGCGGGTCCAGCCCGGCACGCGGGCCAGCGGCACCAGCCGCGCCGACCAGTCGCAGCGGGTCTTGGCCTCGGTGAACCAGCTGAGTATCTGGCCCATGGAGTGGTGCGGCGCCCGGGGAGAACGGATGTCGTCGGGAGAACGGATGTCCCCGGGACCGGGTGGGAAGGGCAGGGAGGCGATCACGGAGCGGCTGTCCATGTTGACGAGGTCGTCGATCCGCAGCATCCGCCGCAGGTCGTCCCAGGCGATCCACTGGTGGTCCTCGTGCAGCGGAACGTCCTCGGTGACCCGCACCACCATGTTGCGGTTGCGCTTGTGCCAGAACCAGGTGCCCTGCTCGGACTGCAGCGTGTCCACCAGGACCTGCCCGCGGCCGGGGCCGCGGAAGTGGTCGAGGTAGCGGGTCGGCTGGCCGCCGTGCACCCGGGTGTAGTTGCTGCGGGTGGCCTGCACGGTGGGGGACAGCTGCAGGGTGTTGATGTTGCCGGGTTCCATCTTCGCCTGCATCAGGCAGTGCGGGACCCCGTCGAAGTCCTTGACGAGGATGCCGAGGACGCCGAACTCCGGCTGGTGGATGACCGGTTGGGTCCACGTCGCGCGGCCGTCCTCCGCGGTCACCCGCAGCCCTTCCACGGTGAAGAACTTCCCGCTGCCGTGGACCAGGTTCCCGGTCGGCTCGTCGAACGACCAGCCCTCCATCTCGTCGAACGGAATCCGGGTGACGTCGAACCAGCCCGCCCTGCCGCGCTTGGTCCACCACGCCTGGAACGGTTCGGGAACCCCCTCCCAGCTCATCGTTGGGGCACCGGGACGAAGTGCGGGCTGAACGTCTCATGGATGTGGATGCGGCTGCCGTCGGAGCAGTTGATGATGTACTCCTTGAACGCGCAGGGCGTAGCGCTCCCTCCCGGCGGCCAGCAGCTCAGCCCGTTGTCGAGGATGACGCGGTGCTGCATGGAGTTGCGGGCACGCAGCTCGCGGCCCAGCGGCGTGGAGTCCTGGCTGTCCGCCAGCCAGGGCACGGCCGCCCCGTCGAAGACGACACGGTTGCTGCTGACGACCTCCCCGCCGGGGGTGAGCAGCGCCGATCTGCGGAGCACCGGCTTCGCGTCCGGGGAGAGCCCGAGTTCGTCGCGGATGCGGCGGTCCAGGGAGCCGGCGTCCACCGGAAGTTGGGAGTCGACGCGGACGATGAGCCGGCAGGCGATCAGCGACTCCAGGAGGATCGTGGTCGATCCCTCGCTCTCCAGCAGCATGCGGGTCTGCGGGGGCAGATCCATGAACGTGCCGCGCGAGCTGCCGTTGATGCTGGGGGCTTTCTCCATGGTCAGCTCGGTTCCGGTCCTTTGAGGGGCTTGCCCATCGCCGACCGGGGGATCTCGTCCAGGAAGCTGACCTGCCGGGGCATCTGGTGCGGGGCCAGCAGCGGCTGGCACCAGGCGAGCAGTTCCGCGACGGTGAGGTCGGACGTGGTCACGATCCGGGCGGCGGGCACCTGCCCGCGCACGTCGTCGGGGGCCGCGACGACCTGGACGTCGGCCACCGCCGGGTGCCGGGCCAGCACCCGTTCGATCTCCGCGGGACTGACCTTCTTGCCGGCGACGTTGATGATGTTCTTCAGCCGGCCGTTGATCCGGATGCCGCCGTCCTCGATGCGGGCCAGATCGCCGGTGCGGTACCAGTCGCCGTCGAAGTCGAGCGGGAGCAGTCCGTCGGTGCCGGTGTAGCCGGCCGCCAACGCGTCGGTCCGCAGCTGCAGTTCGCCGCCGTCCGACACGCCGTCGACCGGGACCAGCCGGGGGACGACGCCGGGGAAGGGCGCGCCGACCTCGCCGGGCAGCTGCTCTCCGGTGCTGAGGGCGGCGGAGAGCGCTCCGGTCTCCGAGGACCCGTACGCGTTGTAGAGGGCGAAGTCGTACCGCTCGGTGATGGCGCCGGCCGCCGCCGGGGGCAGCGGGGCGCCCGAGGAGACCGCCATCCGCAGCTCCCCGAAGTCCAGTGGCGCTGCCGAACCCGCCAGCAGCTGGAACTGGAAGGGCAGCCCGACCAGCGTCCGCGCCCCGTGCTCGCGCACCGCGCGGGCCAGTTGGGAGGGGACGGACCGCGAGGGGACGTGCCGGACCGGGGTGCCGTGCAGCAGGGGCGCGGCGATGCCGTAGGCGAAGCCGTAGCAGTGGAAGGACAGGGTGCTGACGACGCCCGGCAGTCCCTGCCCGTATCCCATGAAGGCCGCGATCCGGTGCGCGTCCGTGAGCACGGTCGCGGCCGGGCGGACCACGCCGGTCGGTGTCCCGGTGGATCCGGAGGTCAGGAAGATCTGTGAGCGGGCCGGGATGCCGGCCAGACTGTGGGTGGCGGGCCGGGTGTGCGTCCACAGCTCGACGCCGCCGCCCGAGAACCGCACGGCGGGCGGTTCCGGCGGCTCCTGGAGCGTGGCGCTGTCCCGGACGACGAGGCCGCCGAAGTCGGTGGGCGCGCCGGGATCGCTGTGCAGGACCGGCAGTTCCACCAGATCGGCCGCGAGGGCAACCACCGCGCGGACGGCCGTGTCGGCGACGTCCACGACCACCAACCCCGCGGCGCGGTGCCGCCCGAGGTGTTCCGCGCACGCTTCCGCCGCGGTGATCAGCTCACGGTAGGTCCACGCCCGCTTGCCGGAGATGAGCGCGGTGGCGTCGCCCCGTCCCGCGCCGTCCCGAACTGCCGCGAAGAATCCGGCGTCAGCCACTGGTCCTCCTGGGTATCCGCGTCAAGTCCCGGTCAGCGGTGGGTGATGACGAAGTCGGCCATCCTGCCGACGGACCGGAAGTTCTCCACGTCCAGGTCCTCGTCCGGGATGGTGATGTCGAACTCCGACTCCAACCACACCAGGGTCTCCAGGATTCCGAGGGAGTCGAAGCCGGCGAACTGCCGTAGGTCGTCCGTCTCCTGGAGCGATGCACCCCGCGCTTCCGGCAGCGTCTGCGACAGGCGGCTGACGAGCGCCGCCACGACTGTCTCCCGAGAAATCATCGTCCCTCTCCCACGCCATGGCAGGACCGCCCCGTAATCAGCCGGTAAGTTGTCTAGACCGGTTGAAGGCGCGAGCGTAACAGCGGGCCCGGTCGGGGCGAAAGGGCTTTCCGTGAAGAGCGCTTGGACTTGTGGCGCGGTCCGGGAACGGCCTGTCGGACAGCTCCCGAGCGCCGGCGATCACCTCGTGACATCGGCAAAACCGCCGCGTACTGTGTGGCCCGGCTGCGGCCGGGGCCCGGGAACGGGTCGCGGCGAACGCTTCGACGGGGGAGGAACGGTGGAGGTTTCCGGGGCGGCGGACCGGAGCGGGAATGATGCCGACGGGGGTGCCGAGGCGCTGTCGCAGACGCGTCTTTGCGCGTTGACGGACGCGGTCGGCACGTTCGACCGGCGGACCGCGCGGCTGGCGAGGCTGGTCGCCGCTACCGGGGCCAGGCCGGCCGGCAGTCTCGGCCGGCTCGACGAGATCGGCTGGCAGGTCGCGGGGATCCTGCGGACGCACCACGTGCGGCCGCTGCCGGTCGTGGTGTCGGTGCTGGCGGGCGACCACGGGGTCGCGGAGCACGGAATCTCCGCCCACCGGCCGGAGTCCACCGCCCGGCTCTTCGCGGAGATCGTTACGGGACGGGCGCCGGTCAGCGCGCTCGCCACCCGGGTGAATGGCCGGGTGGAGGCCGCGGATCTGGGGATCCGTACCGACACCGGGGACCACCGCTACAAGATCGGGTACGGCACGGCGGACATCACGCGCGCCGACGCGATGACGTTCGGGCAGGCGCTGGACGCGATCGAGGCCGGTGCGCGGTTCGCCCACGAGGCGTTCCCCGTCGGGAGTTTGGCCGCCTGCGGTGAGATCGGCGTGGGCAACACGACGTCGGCGACCGCGCTGGCCGCCCGGCTGCTCGGGGTGGACCCGCGGGACATCGCGGGAAAGGGCTCCGGGGTCGGCGAGGAGACCGTCCGGCTCAAGACGCGGCTGGTGGAACAGGCGCTGGAGCGCACCTCCGGGCTCGGCGGCGATCCGGTCCGGCAGCTCGCCGCGCTCGGCGGGTACGAGATCTGCGGCAATGTCGGGGTGATCCTGGCCGCCGCCGCCCGCGGCTGCCTGGTGGTGCTCGACGGTTGCATGACGGCGCTGTCCGCGCTGATCGCCTGCCGGCTGCGCCCGCAGGCCCGCGAGTATCTGGTGGCGTCCCACGTCTCCACCGAACCCGCCCACCGGTTGCTGCTGGACGAGCTGGGGCTGCGGCCGGTGCTCGATCTGGAGCTGCGCCTCGGTATGGGCTCCGGCGCCGCGCTCGCGGCCGGCCCGATCAACGCGGTACTCGCTGTGACCGAACTGGCCACGGCGTCCACCCCTCCACCTGCGGCTTCTCCCGAGACGACAGGGCAGTCCGCCGACCCTTCAGGAAGCGAACGCATATGACGGTGCGGGGCGTCATCCTCGATCTCGACGGAACGCTCGTGGACTCCCGGGGCGTGCATGTGCGCTGTCTGCGCGCGGCCTGCCAGGACGTGGGGCTGCCACGGCCGAGCGCGGCCCTCATCGCGACCCGGTCCGCCGCGACCGATCTGGCGACGCTCGCCCGGCTCGTCGGTGAGCCGCTCGCGGAGCGGGCGATGGCGGCCTACAACGCGCACTTCCCGCTCGCGCTCGCGGAGGCGCCCGCCCCGCCCCGGCCCGGCGCCGCCGAGGCCGTCCGGGAGCTGACCGCCATGGGCCTCGCCCTCGGGGTGTGCACCGGTCGCTCCCGCACCGCCGCGGCCCTGCTGCTCGCCGCCGCCGGCCTCGATGTCCCGCTGCTGGTCGCGCGCGAGGACGTGGACGAGCCCAAGCCGGCCGCCGAGGGGCTGCACCGGGCCCGGGGGCTGCTGGGACTCTCCGCGGCGGAAGTGGTCTTCGCCGGGGACACCGCGCACGACGTCCGGCAGGGGGCGGCGGCGGGCATCACCACCTATCTGGTGGGCGGCGCTGCGGGCGCGGCGCTGGCGTCGCTCGACGAACTGCCCGCTCTGCTCACTCCCTCACTCCTGCCGGCCGCCGGGAGCGAGGGATGATCGACGCCAGGAGCCCGAGTGCCGCCAGTGCCGCCAGGAGCGTCCGGCTGGAGTTCGCCGGACTGCGCACAGCCCAGGCCCCTCTGACGTGGGGTCAGCGGGTGATCTACGGGGCCGTGCGGAGCAGGACCGAGGCGCACGCCTACGACTACAACATCAAGTACTTCGTGGAGCTGGACGGTGCCTCCACCACCGAGGACGTGCTGACCGCCCTGCGCGAGGTGGTGGTGGAGCACGAGAGCCTGCGCACGGTCTACCTCCCGGGAGCGGACGGCGAGCCGCCCCGGCAGTCGGTCCAGGGGGAGGGGCGGCTGCCCGTCCGGATCGAGCACCTGGCGGCCGGCGACGATCCCGAGGCCGAGACCGTACGCCTCCACACCCGGATGGCGGAATCCGGCTTCGACCTCACCCACGAATGGGGGATCCGGGTCACGTTGCTGCTGGCGCCCGGGGGAGCGCCGTACCGTGTTCTCCTCTATCTCTCCCATGTGGCGCTGGACGGCTGGGCGCTGCGGATCCTGGAGCAGGACCTGCGGGACCGGCTGGCCGGGCGGCCCGCCGCAGGTGGGGCCGGTGTGCGGCGCACCCAGCCGCTGGATCTGGCGGAGCAGGAGCAGTCCGAGCGGGGCCGGGCGATGAACCGCCGCTCCGGCGCGTATGTGCGCACGGTCCTCGGCCGCGTCCCCCAGTCCATGTTCGCGGGGGCGTCGGGAGAACCCGGAGCCGCGCACGGCCAACTGCGCTCCGCCGCGATGGACGCCGCCGCCCGGACGATCGCCCTGCGCTGCCAGGTGAGCACGGCGACCGTCCACCTCGCGGCGTTCGCGGCGCTGCTCGCGCGCCGAAACGGCACCACCCGCTGCGCGCTGAAGACGATCTTCGCCAACCGGGTCGGCGCCGACCGGCAGGGCATGGTGGCTCCGCTCGCCTCCGATGTCGTGCTCTGCCCCGACGTCTCCGAGCCCGCCTTCGAGGACGTCGTCCGCGCCACCCACAAGGACACGCTGCGCGGATGGGCCAGGGCGCAGTACGACCCGGCGGATCTGGACGGGCTGCTCGCGGCGGCGGGGGACGCCCGGGGGCTGCGACTCGACCTGTCCGTCCTGCACAACGACACCACCCTCCTCTTCGGCGAGCCCGAACAGCGGACACCGGGGGACGGAGCGGAACAGCAGGAGGGCGCAGGCGTCCGTTCCTTCTCCTGGGCGGAGCCGTTCGCCCTGCCCGCGCTGAAGCTCTACTACAACGTGAGCTCCGAGCAGGACGGCCCCCGAACCGTGCACTCGCTGGTCGCGGACACCGCGTATCTGCGCCGGGACGACGTCCGCGGGCTGCTGCTGGACATGGAGACGCTGCTGACCGGGTCGGCCCAGCGCCCCGGGACACGCATGGCCGCACTGGAGGACGGTTTTCTCGTCCAGCCCCTCGCCAGGGGCGGCGACTGGCTGCTGACGGACTCCACGTGGGCCGACCTCGGCGCCATGCGCCGGGCCCTGCTGGGCCTGGCTCCGGTGGCCGACGCCGAACTGCTGGTCGACCGGGACGCAGGCGGCGTGCCCTGGGTGACGGCGCGGGTGGTCCCGCACGAAAGGGGCGAAGGCGGCCGGCCCGTCACCGTCCGGGAGGTGCGGCGCGCGTACGAAGCGGCGCTCTCCGTCCTGCGCGATGTCGTTCTCCCGCACTACTACATCGTCGAAAGGCCCCAGTTCCGTGTCGCGTCCCACTGACCGACCGACGGTCGGCGTCATCGTCCCCGCCATGAACTCCTCGGATTTCATCGACCAGGCCCTGGGGTCGGTGGCCATGCAGACCCGGCCCGTCGACCAGATCGTCGTCGTGGACGACTGCTCCGACGACGACACCGTGCGGCGCGTGGAGCGCTGGAGCGAGGTGCTGCCGTTGACGCTGGTCCGCAACACCCGCCGCCTCGGTGTCTGGGGCGCCCGGGGGGCCGGGATCGAGCGGCTCTCCACCGACCTGGTGTGCCAGCTCGACGGCGACGACGCGTTCCTTCCGCACCATGTCGAGGCGATGTGCGACGCCTACGACGCCTGCCCGGGGCTGATCAGCCCGCGCCCGCTGACCTGGACCGGCCGTGGGCCCTTCGTCCCCGGGACGTACACCAAGGGGCGGCTGCCGCTCCCCGGTGACCAGCTCGTCCAGCTGCTCGCGCAGAACTACGTCGTGGTCGGCGCGCTGTACAGCCGGGCGCTGTACGACAAGGTCGGCGGCTTCCGGAAGATCGCCTACGGCGAGGAGTGGGACCTGTGGCTGCGGCTGGTCGCCGCGGGCGCCGTCGTCAGCAAGCCGGCGGACCCTTCGTACGTCTACCGGGTGCGGGCCTCCAGCTACGCCGGCGGCTTCGCGCGGAACGAGGCGGAGACCGAGGTGCTCGGCCGCTTCCTGGCCGAGACCCGGGACCCGCGGCTGCGCCGGGCGGTCAAGATCGCGCTGCTCCAGCGGACGGGCACGGACGGCCTACCGGAGGCGCACGATCCGTCCGCGGTGCCCGGGGCGGGCGCGGAGATGCTGTCCCGGGCGGGCATCGGGCACGATCACCTTGTGTACGTGCGGCGGGATCCGGATCTCGGCTGGGTGCTCTCCGGACGGGACGGATCGACGGGCGCGCAGGCGACGGCGGTGATCGCGGACGACGGCCGGCTCGTGCTGCGGATGACGGGCAAGGAGAACGACTACGAGGTCACCTTCGTCGAGGACGAGCTGCTGCGCCGCGACACGTCTTCCCTCCGTGACGTTCTGCGGGGCTGACGGGGCACGGGCGACCCGTGACGGATCGGGCTTTCCGTCGCAGATTGGTCTCAGCCCTTGACGGGACATCACCCTAAAGGCTCAGCTTAGGGTTCACATGTTGTAGACGACGGGGTCTCACTGGTGCGGCCTCGTCCGTTCGGGCGGCGGTTTGTACCGCCTGCCGAGGCAGGAGTGGATGGTCGTGGAGACTCCGGGATCGCAGTCATCGCTGCACCGGGCCAACCTTGAGCGTGTGGTCCGCGCCGTACGGCTGGCCGGCTCGCTCACCCAGGCGGAGATCGCCCGGAGTACCGGGCTGTCCGCCGCCACGGTCTCCAATATCGTCCGGGAGCTGCGGGACAACGGAACAGTGCAGGTCACGCCTACCTCCTCGGGGGGAAGACGGGCCCGCAGCGTTGCGCTGTCCGGCGATGTCGGCATCGTCGTGGGCGTTGACTTCGGCCACTCCCACCTGCGGGTCGCGGTGGGGAACCTCGCACACCAGGTGCTGGCCGAGCAGTCGGAGCCGATCGACGTGGACGCCTCCGCGTCCCAGGGCTTCGACCGGGCCGAGCAGCTGGTCGCCCAGCTGATCGAGTCGACCGGAATAGGCGTGGACAAGGTGCTCGGGGTCGGCCTCGGCGTCCCCGGACCGATAGACGTGGAGTCCGGAGCCATCGGATCGACCGCGATCCTGCCCGGCTGGAGCGGCATCAACCCACGTCAGGAGCTGTCCGACCGGCTCGGCATGCCCGTGAAGGTGGACAACGACGCCAACCTCGGCGCGCTGGGCGAGCTGGTCTGGGGCGGCGGCCGGGGGGTGCGGGACCTGGCCTACATCAAGGTCGCCAGCGGCGTCGGCGCGGGGCTGGTGATAGACGGTCGCATCTACCGCGGCCCGGGTGGCACGGCAGGCGAGATAGGGCACATCACGCTGGACGAGTCGGGCCCGGTCTGCCGCTGCGGCAACCGCGGCTGCCTGGAGACCTTCACCGCCGCCCGCTACACCCTGGAGCTGCTGCGCAGCAGCCACGGAGCCGATCTCACGGTGCCGCGGATGGTCCAGTACGCCCGCGAGGGCGATCCCGGCTGCCGCCGGGTGATCGCTGACGTGGGGCGCCACATCGGCATGGGCGTGGCCAGTCTCTGCAACCTCCTCAACCCCAGCAGGGTCGTCCTCGGAGGCGATCTGGCGGAGGCCGGCGAGCTGGTGCTGGCGCCGATCCGCGAGTCCGTGGCGCGCTACGCCATTCCCAGCGCAGCCCGGCAGCTGTCGATCGTCCCCGGCGGGCTCGGCGCACGCGCGGAAGTACTCGGAGCACTCGCTCTGGTACTGAGCGAAATGGGTGATTCGACCCTTCTTGATGGAAATGCTCCGGCGGCGGTTCCGGCCCTTTCAGCGCAACGACCTGCATAACCCTGGGTTCACACAGCTAACGAAACGCGCCGTTGCCATCTCGTTAAGTGTTTACTTATTGACGGCATGGCAACGGCGGAGTTGACTCACGTGAACCTCGGCCGCAGCGTTGCGGCCTCGTCAGGGAGGCAACCCAAAATGAACGCGATGATGCGTCGTGCCGTAATCGGCTCGCTTGCGGTAACGATGGCCCTGTCCGTGGCCGCGTGCGGCAAGGCCGGAGACAACAAGTCCGACAGCAGCAAGGACAAGTCGATCGGCCTGCTCCTTCCGGAGAACGCGACGACGCGCTACGAGAAGTTCGACCGCCCGCTGATCGAAGCCAAGATCAAGGCGCTCTGCTCCGACTGCACGATCCAGTACGCGAACGCCGCCGGCGACCCGGCCAAGCAGGCGCAGCAGGTCAGCAGCATGATCACCAAGGGCGTCAAGGTCCTGATCCTCGACCCGCAGGACGCGGTCGGCATCAAGGCTTCCGTCCAGGCGGCCGTGGACAAGGGCATCAAGGTCGTGGCGTACGACCGCTTCGCCCAGGGTCCGGTCTCCGCCTACGTCTCGTACGACAACGAGAAGGTCGGCGAGCTGCAGGGCCAGGCGCTCCTGGACGCCATGGGCGCCAAGGCGACCCCGACTGCCAACGTTGTCATGATCAACGGTGACGACGCCGACCCGAACGCCGCGCAGTTCAAGGCCGGTGCCCACAAGGCGCTCGACGGCAAGGTCAAGATCGCGTACGAGCAGAGCGGTCTGTGGAAGGACACCGTCGCCAACCAGAAGGTCACGGCGGCCATCACCCAGCTCGGCGCCAAGAACATCGCCGGTGTCTACTCCGCCAACGACGGCATGGCCGGCGGTATCGCCACCGCCCTCAAGGGCGCGGGCATCAACGTTCCGCTGACCGGTCAGGACGCCGAGCTCGCCGGTATCCAGCGCCTGCTCGCGGGCACGCAGACCAGCGACATCTACAAGGCGTACAAGCCCGAGGCGGACGCGACCGCCGAGATCGCGGTCAAGCTGCTCAACGGCGAGGACATCAAGTCCGTCGCGGACATCACGGCGACCAGCGGCTCCGGCACCACCGTGCCCGCCAAGCTGTTCACCGCGGTGTCGGTGACCAAGGACAACGTCAAGGACACGGTCGTCAAGGACCAGCTCTTCACCGTTGCCCAGATCTGCACCCCTGAATTCGCCGCCGCCTGCAAGACGGCCGGCATTCAGTAGAACCCGGGGCCCCTCCGGGCCCTCGGTCCCGTAAAAGCCTGTCCGGCGCCCCGCCCCACCATCCATCCCCGCTTCGGGGTGGGGCGCCGGACGGAAACGCTTACGGGACACGGGACTTACTCCCACGTATTGACTTTGCAATCCTGTGCTTCATGCACGTCCTTCCGCGCCTCTCCCAGGGCGCGGCATCCCCGCCGGTCAGGCGGCGAAGGAGATGATTCACGTGTCCGCTACGCCCGTGTTGGCGTTGCGCGGAGTCTCCAAGCGATTCGGTGCGGTGCAAGCCCTCACCGATGTCGAGCTGGAGGTCCATTCCGGTCAGGTCGTCGCGCTGGTCGGCGACAACGGTGCCGGCAAGTCCACTCTGGTCAAGACGATCGCCGGTGTGCACCCGATCGACGAAGGCGTCATCGAGTGGGAGGGCCGGCCGGTCAGCATCAACCGGCCGCACGACGCGCAGGGTCTCGGCGTCGCCACCGTCTACCAGGACCTCGCGCTGTGCGACAACCTCGATGTCGTCGGCAACCTTTACCTCGGCCGCGAACTGCGCCGCGGGCTCGCGCTCGACGAGGTGACGATGGAGCAGCGCGCCCGCGAGCTGCTCGACACCCTCTCGATCCGCATCCCGAGCGTCCGTATCCCGATCGCGAGTCTGTCCGGTGGTCAGCGGCAGGTCGTCGCGATCGCCCGCGCACTGATCGGTGACCCGAAGGTCGTCATCCTCGACGAGCCCACCGCCGCCCTCGGCGTGGAGCAGACCGCCCAGGTCCTCGACCTGGTCGAGCGGCTGCGTGAGCGCGGCCTCGCCGTCATCCTCATCAGCCACAACATGGCCGATGTGCGCGCCGTGGCGGACACGGTGTCCGTCCTGCGCCTGGGCAAGAACAACGGTGCCTTCCCGGTGAAGGACACCAGTCCCGAAGAGATCATCGCGGCGATCACCGGAGCCACGGAGAACGCCGTGACCCGTCGTCAGGCGCGCAACACGGAGGCGGCAAAGTGAGCGACCTGTCCAAGACCGTGAAGGACACGCCCCCGGCCGACGACCCCACCGCGGCGGCGATCCCCGTCGTCGACCCGCGACTGCTGGTCCGCGAAGAGGGCCTCAAGGGCTATCTGACCGAGTTCAAGCGCAAGATTCGCGGTGGTGAGCTGGGCTCGCTGCCCGTCATCGTCGGTCTGATCATCATCTGGTCCGTGTTCCAGTCCCAGGACAGCCTGTTCCTGAGCGCCGGCAACATGGCCAACATCAGCTACTTCCTGGCCGCCACCGGCATGATCGCCATCGGCCTGGTCTTCGTGCTGCTGCTCGGTGAGATCGACCTGTCGGTCGCCTCCGTCAGCGGTCTGTCGGCCGCCGTCTTCGCGATCCTGGCGACGACACACGGAATGAACCCCTGGCTGGCCGTGTTCTTGGCCATCCTCACCGGTATCGTCATCGGCGCGCTGCAGGGCTACTTCTTCGCCAAGATCGGTGTGCCGGCCTTCGTGGTCACCCTCGCCGGCAACCTCGGCTGGAACGGCCTGATGCTGTGGCTGCTGGGCGACACCGGCAGCCTCTCGATCCAGGACAAGGGCCCGCTGCACCTGCTCGGGCAGCGCTCCTACTTCCTGAACCAGGACGTGGCCGGCGCTTACCTGCTGGCGGGTCTCGGCACCCTCGCCCTGCTCGCCGGCTCGCTCGTCGAGCAGCGCCGCCGCCGTCAGGCCGGGGTTCCGTACCGGCCGACCATCGAGATCGCCGTACGCGTCGGTGCGTTGGCCGTGGTGTCCTTCGTCGCCGCGTATGTGCTCAACCAGGCGTCGGGTGTGCCCAACGCCCTGGTGATCTTCCTCGTGGCGCTCGTGATCACCGACTTCATCCTGCGGCGCACCTCGTACGGCCGCAAGATCTTCGCCGTCGGTGGCAGCATCGAGGCCGCCCGCCGTGCCGGTATCAACGTCGCCATGATCCGCATCTCGGTGTTCTCCATCTCCGGCGGCTTCGCGGCAGCCGGCGGTCTGTTCTTCGCCGCGCAGACCTACACCGCGACGCTTGCCGCCGGTACCGGCAACCTCCTGATGCTGGCCATCGCGGCCGCGGTCATCGGTGGCACCAGCCTCTTCGGCGGCCGCGGCAACACCTGGTCCGCGCTGCTCGGCATGCTGGTCATCCAGTCGATCCAGACCGGCCTCGACCTGCTGAACATGAACACCTCGCTGCAGTACATGATCACCGGCGCCGTACTGCTCGCCGCCGTGGTCATCGACTCGCTGTCGCGCAAGACGCAGAAGGCCTCCGGCCGCGCGTAACGCTCCATCGCACACACCTCCGCATGACGGTGGTGTGGCGGCACCGGCCCGGTGCAGGGATGATCATCCCTGCACCGGGCATTCGTGTTGCCGGGTGGGCCGCGGGTGACAAACGTCGCACGGGGCGCCCCACGGCGCCGCACGCGGAACATTAGACTCGACGGATCGACCAGTTCGACAGCTTTAGGAGGCACGGGTGGCGCTGCTGACCCGTATCAAGGGACCGCGCGACCTCGACCGGCTCAGCCAGGAGCAGCTGGTGGAGCTGGCGGGCGAGATCCGTACCTTCCTCGTCGACGCGGTCTCCAAGACCGGCGGACACCTGGGCCCCAACCTGGGCGTGGTCGAGCTGACCATCGCCCTGCACCGCGTCTTCGACTCGCCCCGGGACAAGGTGCTCTTCGACACCGGGCACCAGTCCTACGTGCACAAGCTGCTCACCGGGCGGCAGGACTTCTCCAAGCTCAAGAGCAAGGGCGGCCTCTCCGGCTACCCCTCGCGCGCCGAGTCGGAGCACGACGTCATCGAGAACAGCCACGCCTCGACGGTGCTCGGCTGGGCCGACGGCCTCGCCAAGGCCAACGAGGTGCTCGGCAAGCAGGACCATGTGGTGGCCGTCATCGGTGACGGCGCGCTGACCGGCGGCATGGCCTGGGAGGCGCTGAACAACATCGCCGCCGCCCGGGACCGCCCGCTCGTCATCGTCGTCAACGACAACGAGCGCAGCTACGCCCCCACGATCGGCGGGCTCGCCGACCACCTGGCGACGCTGCGCACCACCGACGGTTACGAGCGCTTCCTGTCCCGCACCAAGGACCTGCTGGAGCGCACCCCGCTCATCGGGCAGCCGCTCTACGAGACGCTGCACGGCGCCAAGAAGGGACTCAAGGACTTCATCGCGCCGCAGGGCATGTTCGAGGACCTGGGCCTGAAGTACGTCGGCCCGATCGACGGCCATGACGTGGACGCGCTGGAGTCGGCGCTGCAGCGCGCCAAGCGCTTCGGCGGCCCCGTCATCGTGCACTGCCTCACCGAGAAGGGCCGCGGCTACCGCCCGGCCGAGCAGGACGAGGCGGACCGCTTCCACGGCATCGGGCCCATCCACCCGGACACCGGCCTGCCGATCGCCGCCTCCGGCGCCGACTGGACCTCGGTCTTCGGCGAGGAGATGGTCAAGCTCGGCCGCGAGCGCGAGGACATCGTCGCGATCACCGCCGCGATGCTGCAGCCGGTCGGCCTGGACAAGTTCGCGAAGGTCTTCCCGAACCGGGTCTACGACGTCGGCATCGCCGAGCAGCACGCCGCCGTCTCGGCGGCGGGCCTGGCCACCGGCGGCCTGCACCCGGTCTTCGCCGTGTACGCGACGTTCCTGAACCGGGCCTTCGACCAGGTGCTGATGGATGTGGCGCTGCACAAGTGCGGCGTCACCTTCGTGCTCGACCGGGCCGGTGTCACCGGCACCGACGGCGCCTCGCACAACGGCATGTGGGACATGTCGATCCTCCAGGTCGTCCCCGGTCTGCGGATCGCCGCGCCGCGCGACGCCGACCAGGTCCGCGCCCAGCTGCGCGAGGCCGTCGAGGTCGACGACGCGCCCACCGTCGTCCGGTACTCCAAGGGCGCGGTCGGCCCGGCGGTCAAGGCCGTCGGCCGGATCGGCGGCATGGACGTGCTCCGTAAGGCGACCCCCGACGAGGCTTTTGAGCGCCCCGACGTGCTCCTGGTCTCGGTCGGCGCCCTCGCCCCGATGTGCCTGGAGATCGCCGACCTGCTCGACGCCCAGGGCATCACCACCACTGTCGTCGACCCGCGCTGGGTCAAGCCGGTCGACGCGGCACTGCCGGCACTCGCGGCCGGACACCGCGTCGTGGTCACCGTCGAGGACAACTGCCGGGTCGGCGGCGTCGGCTCCGCGATCTCGCAGGCACTGCGCGATGCGGACGTGGACGTACCGCTGCGCGACTTCGGCATCCCGCAGCAGTTCCTCGACCACGCCTCCCGCAAGGAGGTCATGGCCGAGATCGGTCTGACCGCGCCCGACATCGCACGCCAGGTCACCGGTCTGGTCGCGACGATCGACGGCCGGTACGGCGAGAGCGTCGGATCGGCCGAGCCGGCGGCGGTCAGCGACTGAGGCCCGTTCCGCGCGGTTGTCGGTGAGGGGGTCCACCCATCCGGGTGGACCCCCTCACCCATCGGCGTAGGCATAGGCGCGCCTATTCGGGTGAAGCGAACCTTCGGAGTGGAGTAGCGACTGCCGACGCCCCCCAACCTGTCGGCAGGACGAACAGGAGGCGCGCCGGTGAGCACGAGTACGCAGGACAACCCGCCCCCCTCGGCGGGCAGGAATCAGAACGGGCTCTTCCGGACCAAGTCCGTCGAGCAGTCCATGCGGGACACCGAGGAGCCCGAGCACGCGCTCAAGCGGTCGCTGTCGGCCCTGGACCTCACCGTCTTCGGGGTCGGCGTCATCATCGGCACCGGCATCTTCGTGCTCACCGGCACGGTGGCGAAGAACAACGCGGGGCCCGCGGTCGCCCTCGCCTTCGTCGCGGCCGGCGTGGTGTGCGGGCTCGCGGCCATCTGCTACGCCGAACTGGCGTCCACGGTGCCGGTCGCGGGGTCCGCGTACACGTTCTCCTTCGCCACCCTCGGCGAGCTCCCGGCGTGGATCATCGGCTGGGACCTGGTGCTGGAGTTCGCGCTCGGCACCGCGGTGGTCGCGGTCGGCTGGTCCGGCTACGTGCGGTCGCTGATGGACAACGCGGGCTGGCATCTGCCGCAGGCCCTGTCCGGCACCAGTGACGCGGACGGGTTCGGCTTCGACCTTCTCGCGTTCCTGCTGGTGCTGCTGCTGACCGGGGTGCTCGTCCTCGGTATGAAGCTCTCCGCGCGGGTCACGTCGGTTGTCGTCGCGATCAAGCTGGCCGTGGTGCTGCTGGTCATCATCGCCGGCGCGTTCTTCATCAAGACCGAGAACTACAAGCCCTTCATCCCGCACGCGACGGGTTCCACCAAGGAATCCGGTTTGAACGCACCGCTCATCCAGGTGATGTTCGGCTACGCGCCGACGAGCTTCGGCGTCCAGGGCATCTTCACCGCGGCGGCCGTCGTCTTCTTCGCCTTCATCGGCTTCGACATCGTGGCGACCGCGGCCGAGGAGACCAAGAACCCACAGCGGGACATGCCGCGCGGCATCCTCGGCTCGCTCTTCATCTGCACGGCGCTCTACGTCGCGGTGTCGGTCGTCGTCACCGGCATGCAGAAGTACACCGAACTGTCGGTGGACGCGCCGCTCGCGGACGCCTTCAAGGCGACCGGACACCCCTGGTACGCGGGCGTCATCAGCTTCGGGGCCGCGGTCGGTCTCACCACGGTCTGCATGATCCTGCTGCTCGGCCAGACCCGGGTCTTCTTCGCGATGAGCCGCGACGGGCTCATTCCCCGGTTCTTCTCCAGGGTCCACCCGCAGTTCCGCACGCCGTACCGCTCGACGATCCTCCTGGGCGTGCTGATCGCCGTGATCGCGGGCTTCACCAGCATCTCGGAGCTGGCGGCGCTGGTGAACATCGGCACCCTCTTCGCCTTCGTCCTCGTCGCCGTCGGCGTCATCATCCTGCGCCGCACCCGGCCCGACCTGCCGCGCTCCTTCCGCACTCCCTGGGTGCCCGTGCTGCCGATCGCCTCGGTGGCCGCCTCGCTGTGGCTGATGCTGAACCTGCCGAGCGAGACCTGGGTGCGGTTCGGGGTGTGGATGGTGGTCGGCGTCGTCGTCTACTTCCTGTACGGCCGCAGCCACAGCCGCATGAACAAGGGCGCCTGACGACCGGTACGTTGGCAGTCGTGCCTCCGGCCCCGAAGACCACGAGCGACGCCCTCGCCGCACTCCCCGCCCCGTGCGAGGAGGACGGCGGGGGCGCTCGCCGTCGTGCCCGCCGGCTCCGGCCGCCGGACCGCTACTGGCTGCGGCTGGCACCGGTGTTGGCCGTGCTCGCCACCCTCGTGCGCCTTCCGTCGTTCCTGCGCCCGGTCTGGAACCCCGACGAGGGCTACCTCGCCGTGCAGGCCCGGATGCTCGCCCACGGGGGAGTCCTCTACGACACCGTCGTGGACCGCAAGCCGCCGCTGCTGCCGTGGCTCTACGAGGGGCTGTTCGCGGTCTTCGGCGACAGCTCGCTGTGGCCGCTGCGTGCCGCCGCCGTCGTGGCGCAGCTCGCCGCCGCCCTGCTGCTCGCCTCCGTCGCCCGCCGCCGCTGGGGGGACCGGGCGGGCGTCGCCGCGGGCGCCGGCTGCCTGCTGCTCTCCATCGGCCTGGCCCCCGAGGACACCCAGGCCGCCTCCTTCGGCGTGTTCATGCTGCCGTGGACCGTACTGGCCTTCTGGGCGGCGGACCGCCGCCGCTGGGCCTTGGCGGGCCTGGCCGTCGCGGGGGCGGCGCTGACCAAGCAGACCGGCGGCGCGGCGCTGCTGCCCGTGCTGTGGATGCTGTGGAGCGCCGGGCGGGCACCTTCCGCGGGCGACCAGGCCGGCCGGGTCGCCGTCCTGCGGCTGCTCGCCGGTTGCGCCCTGCCGGTGGCGGCCGTCGCGCTGTTCACCGGCCCGTCGCGGTTCCTGTTCTGGACGGTCACCGGCTCCGGGTCGTACGCCTCCGCGTCCGGCGCCTGGGGCGTGGCGCTGGGCCGGGGCCTGGGGAACGCCGGAATACTGGCCGCTGCGGGGGCGGCCTTCGTCGTCCCCATGATCTTCGCGCTGGCGCGCCGGGGCGGCGCCGAACGGATTCCCGCCGACCTGTGGGTCTGGCTGGGCGCCTCGGCGCTCGGCGTCGTCTTCGGCTTCCAGTTCTACGGCCACTACTTCCTGCAGCTGATCCCGCCGCTGGTGCTCGTCGGTGTCGGCGCGCTGCGCGGGCTGCCGCGCTGGTGGCCCGCGGCGACCGTCTGGACGGTGCTCTCGAGCGCCGCGTTCGCCGTCTGGGGCCTGACCGCGCCGCGTACTGAGCTGGACCACTCCGACGCCGTCGCCGCGGCCGTACGGGCCCTTACCGGCCCCGAGGACACCGTCCTGGTCTGGGGCATGCACCCTGAGCAGTACTGGCTCTCCGGCAGGGCCCCCGCCAGCCGCTATCTGACCGCCGGCTTCCTGACGAACTTCAGCGGCGGCCGCGGCGGCGCCCGGGTGGGGGAGGAGTACGCGGTCCCCGGCGCCTGGCGCACCTTCGGCGAGGAGGCGGCGCGGCGCCCGGCCGACCTGATCGTCGACGACTCGCGCGGAGCGCCGTACGCCCCCGCCCTGACGCCCTCCCTGAAGCGGCTGCTGGACGCCGGATACCGGCCCGTGGACACCGTCGGGGGCGCGGTGCTCTACGCCAGGACGACGGCCCCGGTGCAGGCCGCCGCCAGGCCCCCCGGCCGGTCCTGACACGTCCCGGTGGTATACAGGCGACGTAGCAGAGCACGCTGATCGAGGTGGCGGTATTTCATGACGGAGTCCAAGGGACTCAAGAACCAGAACGACACGGCGGACTCCGGGGCGGCGCCCCGTAAGAGTCTTCTGCAGCGCTGGCGGCCCTATGCCGCGGGCATTGTGGTGCTCGTGGTGGTGTTCGGGGCGTCCGCGGCCATCGGCGCGCATGTGCGCGGCGCGAAGGCGGACAAGGTGAAGCCGCCCGCGAACGCCGCGGGCCCGGAGGGCCAGGCGAAGCTGGCGGTTCCGGTGAAGCCGAGCATCCCGGTGACCCTGACCGTCTACGAGGACCTGCGCAGCCCGCAGTCCAAGGCCTTCGCCGAGCAGTACGCGGACGCCTTCACGAAGCTGCTGGCGACCGGGCAGGTGCAGATCGAGTACCGGCTGGTCACCCACACCGACACGCAGCTGGGCGGCAACGGTTCCCGGGCCGCCGCCAACGCGGCCGCGTGCGCCCAGGACCAGGGTCGGTTCACGCAGTTCGTGAAGCAGGTCTGGGACCGGCAGCCGGATCCGCAGGACGACGCGCTGGGCAGCCAGAAGCTGCTGAAGGAGCTGTCCCAGAAGGCCGGGAAGATCGACGAGGGCAAGTTCGTACCGTGCATGAAGGACAACGACCACGAGGGCTGGGTCGCGAAGTCCGAGTCTGACTTCGTGTCAGGCGGCTACGGCGAGGTGCCGGTCGTCCAGATCAACGGCGAGACGGTGCCGGACGTCCAGACGTCGCTGACGCCGTTCAAGCTGCAGTCGATGGTGGAGAAGGAGGCCAAGCAGGTGTCCGAGGAGACCGTCCCCTCCGGGCAGCCGAGCCTCGCGAGCTGAACCCTGTTCCACCCCTCCGTGACCGGGTGTGTCATCACTTGGCCGAGATGTATCCGACTTTTCGTCAACTTTTGGGCGAAATCGGGTATTGAAGGCATGTGACGCCCGATCACGGAGGAGTGTGCGCATGTCCATACCGTTGTTCGATGAGGTCGAACCGCTCTCCGGCTGTGTCTGCGAGGAGTGCGCGCGACAACGTCTCAGCGACTCGGTGGCGCGCGCCACCGGCACCGCCGGGACGACCACCACCGCGGCCACCCGCGTGATCGTCATGGCGGCCGCCGCCGGCACGGCCGTCGGCGGCGGAGCGGGCGCGGCCGCCGCGGCCACCGCCCCGACCGCCGCCACCGGTTCCACGCTCGGCCACGCCCTGCTCGCGGCGCCGGCCCGGGCTCCGCTGCGCCTGACGCGGGACCAGATCCTGGTCCGGGCCCAGCGGTGGGTGGACGCCGAGGTGCCGTACAGCCTGTCCGCGTACTGGTCGGACGGCTACCGCCAGGACTGCTCGGGCTTCATCTCCATGGCCTGGGGCCTCGACACCAGCGCGTGGACCGGCAGCCTGCCGGACTACGCGACGCGGATCGACCGGGACGACCTGCTCCCCGGCGACATCCTGCTCTTCCACAACCAGGCCAACCCGGAGAAGGGCTCGCACGGCGTCATCTTCGACGGCTGGGCCGACTCCGGGCACAGCGTGTACACCGCGCTGGAGCAGACCCAGCCGCACACCCGCGCCCAGACGACGCCGATGGCGTACTGGACCAACTCCGACAAGTACCTCGCCTACCGGTACAAGTACCTGGTGACGGGCACCGGCAGCCCCGAGCCGGGAGGCACGGGGACGACCGGCACACCGGGGACTCCCGGCACACCCAGGACCCCCGGCCCGACGAGGAGCGACGCCTATCCCGGCGCCGCCGCCTTCGGGCCCGGTGCGAACAACGCCAATGTCACCCGGCTGGGCACCCTGCTCGTCAGCCGCGGCGCCAGGTCCTACTACATGGTCGGCCCCGGCCCGCTCTGGTCCGAGTCCGACCGCAGCGCCACCAGCGCCTTCCAGCGCGCCCAGGGCTGGTCCGGCAGCGACGCCGACGGCCTGCCGGGACCCACCACCTGGGGGTACCTGATACAGGGCACGGGCAAGGACATCGCCGCCCGCACCCCCACGAAGCGGCCCGTCGGCGGCGCCACGGCACCCCGCTGGCCGGGCACCGGTTCCTTCCGCCCCGGACAGTCCAACGACTCCGTGCTGACCCTCGGCAGGCGCCTCGTCGCCAAGGGCTTCGGCAAGAGCTACAGCGTGGGCCCCAGCCGTACCTGGGGCGAGGCCGACCGCCGCGCCGTGGAGGCGTTCCAGCGCGCTCAGGGCTGGTCCGGGCGCGACGCGGACGGCTATCCCGGACCGGAGACCTGGAGACGACTGTTCCTGTGACGACTCACGCCGGCACGGCGGACGCGGCCCTGGCCGCCACCGCCGTCCTCCCCGCCGTCATCCCTTCCGCCACCCCTGTCACCGTTTCCGACCTCATCGAGCGCCCCGGCCGCTGCCTCCCGGGGTGGACCGCGGCGCTCACCGGGCTGGCCGCGGCGGTCGCCGGCAGCTGGCTGCTGTGGCGGACGGGCGTGCTGCCCGGGCAACTCGCCGGCCACACCGTGCTGCCCGAGGCGCCGGAACCCCGCGACCTGACCGGTCTGTGGGGTGCGGTGCTGCTGCTCGGCGCGCTGGCCGCGTTCGCCGCCGGCGGCCTCACCCGGGGCCGTCCCGGCAACGTCTGGGTGCTGACCCGGCACGGTGCCTACCAGGGCAGCGTCCGGGAGACCGGCCTGCTGTGGATCAGCCCGCTGCTCGGCCGCCGCCGGATGGACGTCAGCCTGCGCCACTGGCGCAGCCGCGCCATCGAGACGGTCGACGCGGACGGCACCCCGCTGCACGCCAGCGTCCTGATCGTCTGGCGGGTCCGGGACACCGCACGGGCTGCCTTCGCCATCGACGATCACGCGCGCTACCTGCGCGAACAGGTGGAGAGCGCGGTCGCCCGCGCCGTTTCCCGGCTGCCCGCCGACGACTTCCGCGGCTCCGGGCCCACCCTGCGGGACTCCGAACGCCTCGGCGACCAGCTCACCCGGCTGCTCGCCGCCGAAATGCGCCCGGTCGGCGTCGAGGTCTTCTCGGCGCAGCCCGTGCGCCTGGAGTACGCGCCCGAGGTGGCCGCCGCGATGCGGCGCGCCCAGGTCACCGCGCTCGACGCCCGGCACCGCCGCGCGGTGCTCGACGACGTGCTCGCGGCGGTTGCCGAGACGGTGCGCGGTCTGACCGACCGCGGGCTGGTCCAGCTCGACGACTACGAGCGGAAGTCGCTGGTCAGGGATTTGACCGTGGCCTTCTACACGGCCCGCGGCCCGGTCGTCGAGGTGCCAAGAAAATAGGCCCCCGTCCGGGTCCTGACCAGCTGCGGTCAGGACCCGGACGAGGGCACCACTTGCGGCGTTACGCCGGGACGCTCGCGACGCCCGGGGCGAGGAACGGCTTGCCGTTCACCCGCTGCGAGACACCCTCACGGTCCAGGTACGGGGTGATCCCGCCCAGGTGGAAGGGCCAGCCGGCGCCGGTGATCAGGCACAGGTCGATGTCCTGCGCCTCGGCGACGACGCCCTCGTCGAGCATGAGGCCGATCTCCTGCGCCACGGCGTCCAGCACCCGTGCGCGAACCTGCTCCTCGGTGAGCACCGAGTCGCCCTGCACCAGCAGCGCGGCGACCTCGGGGTCCAGCTCCGGCTTGCCGGAGTCGTAGACGTAGAAGCCGCGCTTGCCGGCCTTGACCACCGCGGCCAGGTTCTGCGAGACGGTGAACCGGTCGGGGAACGCCCGGTTGAGGGTCTCGGAGACATGCAGGCCGATGGCCGGGCCGACCAGCTCCAGGAGGACCAGCGGGGACATCGGCAGGCCGAGCGGCTCGATGCCCTTCTCCGCGACGGCCACCGGGGTGCCCTCGTCGATGATGTTCTGGATCTCGCCCATGAAGCGGGTGAGGATCCGGTTCACCACGAACGCCGGGGCGTCCTTGCAGAGCACGGCGGTCTTCTTGAGCTTCTTGGCGACCGCGAACGCGGTGGCCAGCGAGGCGTCGTCCGTCGACTCGCCGCGCACGATCTCCAGCAGCGGGAGGATCGCGACCGGGTTGAAGAAGTGGAAGCCGACGACCCGCTCGGGGTTCTTCAGCTTCGACGCCATCTCGGTGACGGAGAGCGAGGAGGTGTTGGTGGCGAGGATCGCGTGCGCCGGGGCGACCGCCTCGACCTCCGCGAACACCTGCTGCTTGACGCCCATCTCCTCGAAGACGGCCTCGATGATGAAGTCCGCGTCACCGAAACCGGCGGCCTTGTCGAGCGAACCGGTCACCAGCGCCTTGAGGCGGTTGGCCTGGTCCTGCTTGATGCGGCGCTTGCCGAGCAGCTTGTCGATCTCGCCGTGGACGTAGCCCACGCCCTTGTCGATGCGCTCCTGGTCGATGTCGGTCAGCACGACCGGCACCTCCAGGCGGCGGGCGAAGAGCAGCGCCAGCTGCGAGGCCATCAGGCCCGCGCCGACGACGCCGACCTTGGTGACCGGGCGGGCCAGCTTCTTGTCCGGCGCACCGGCCGGGCGCTTGGCGCGCTTCTGCACCAGGTTGAAGGCGTAGATGCCGCTGCGCAGCTCGCCGCCCATGATGAGGTCCGCCAGGGCGGTGTCCTCGGCGTCGAAGCCCGCCTGCAGGTCGCCGTCCTTGGCATTGGCGATGATCTCCAGCGCGCGGTAGGCGGCCGGGGCGGCGCCGTGCACCTTGGAGTCGGCGATGCCCTTGCCGCGCTCGACGGCCTGGTCCCAGGCCGCACCGCGGTCGATCTCGGGGCGCTCCACGACGATCTCGCCGCGCAGTACCGCGGCGGTCCACAGCAGCGACTGCTCCAGGAAGTCCGCACCCTCGAACAGCGCGTCCGCGATGCCGAGTTCGAAGACCTGCGCGCCCTTGAGCTGGCGGTTCTGGTTCAGCGAGTTCTCGATGACGACGGTCACCGCGCGGTCCGCACCGATCAGGTTCGGCAGCAGCGTGCAGCCGCCCCAGCCGGGGACGAGACCGAGGAAGACCTCGGGGAGCGAGAACGCCGGCAGCGCCGCGGAGACGGTGCGGTAGGCGCAGTGCAGGCCGACCTCGACGCCGCCGCCCATCGCCGCGCCGTTGTAGTAGGCGAAGGTCGGGACCGCGAGGTGCGAGAGCCGCTTGAAGACCTCGTGGCCGCCCTTGCCGATGGCGAGCGCGTCCTCGTGCCGCTTCAGCAGCTCGACGCCCTTGAGGTCGGCGCCGACCGCGAAGATGAACGGCTTGCCGGTGACACCGATACCGGTGATCGTGCCGGCGGCGGCCTCGGCCTCGACCTGGTCGATCGCCGCGTCGAGGTTGGCCAGCGACTGCGGGCCGAAGGTGGTCGGCTTGGTGTGGTCCAGGCCGTTGTCCAGCGTGATGAGTGCGAAGCGTCCGGCGCCCGGAAGGTCGAGGTGGCGCACGTGCGCGTTCGTTACGACCTCGTCGGGGAACAGCTCGGCCGCACCCTTCAAAAGCTCGGCGGTGGATGTCACTTGCTGCCTCCGTCGAAGTGCGGGTTCTCCCAGATGACCGTTCCGCCCATGCCGAAGCCGACGCACATGGTCGTCAGGCCGTAGCGGACGTGCGGCTGCTCCTCGAACTGGCGGGCCAGCTGCGTCATCAGCCGGACGCCGGAGGAGGCCAGCGGGTGGCCGAACGCGATCGCGCCGCCGTACTGGTTGACACGCGGGTCGTCGTCCGCGATGCCGAAGTGGTCGAGGAAGGCGAGCACCTGGACGGCGAACGCCTCGTTGGCCTCGAAGAGGCCGATGTCGTCGATGGTCAGACCGGCCTGCGCCAGCGCCTTCTCGGTCGCCGGGACCGGGCCGATGCCCATGACCTCGGGCTCGACACCCACGAAGGAGTAGGAGACCAGACGCATCCGGACCGGCAGGCCCAGCTCGACGGCGACGTCCTCGGCGGCGATCAGCGACGCGGTCGCGCCGTCGTTGAGGCCCGCCGCGTTACCCGCGGTGACCCGGCCGTGGGCGCGGAACGGCGTCTTGAGGCCGGCCAGGTTCGCCAGAGTCGTGCCCGGGCGCATCGGCTCGTCCGCGGTCGCCAGACCCCAGCCGGTCTCGCCGGCCTCGGGGTTGTTGTTGCGGATGGAGACCGGCACCAGGTCCTGCTGGATCTTGCCGTTGGCGTACGCCTTGGCGGCCTTCTCCTGGCTGCGCACGGCGTACTCGTCGACGCGCTGCTTGGTGATGGCCGGGTAGCGGTCGTGCAGGTTCTCGGCCGTCATCCCCATGAAGAGGGCGGACTCGTCGACCAGCTTCTCCGAGACGAAGCGCGGGTTCGGGTCCACGCCCTCACCCATCGGGTGGCGGCCCATGTGCTCGACACCGCCGGCCACGGCGACGTCGTACGCGCCGAAGGCGATGCCGCCGGCGACCGCGGTCACCGCGGTCATCGCGCCGGCACACATGCGGTCGATCGAGTAACCCGGGACCGTGACCGGCAGGCCGGCCAGGATGCCGGCGGTGCGGCCGAGGGTCAGACCCTGGTCGCCGATCTGCGTGGTGGCGGCGAGAGCCACCTCGTCGATCCGCTCGGCGGGCAGTTCCGGGTTGCGCCGCAGCAGCTCCCGGATGCACTTGATCACGAGATCGTCGGCACGGGTCTCGTGGTAAATGCCCTTCGGGCCCGCCTTGCCGAACGGGGTGCGGACGCCGTCGACAAAGACGACGTCCCTAGCGGTACGAGGCACGTTGGCTCTCCTCCAGATGCGGATTCGCTGCCACTGGGCGCGAGGCTGCGGCTACGACACCCATGCTACTAGCCAGTAACCAACGGGGACAGTCCCCCTGCCCGGAGCGGCGAACGTCACATACGACGAGGGCCGCTCCCGGCCGGATTCCGCGGGGGCGCCGAACCGGACAGGCCCTACGGCGCGGGGGCCTCGGGGACCGCCGGTGCCTGGGCGGCGAGGGCCGTCGTCAGGATCGGCGCGGTCAGCCCGACCTGCCAGGGGCGCGCGCCGTGGCCGGTCAGCACCGCCGCGACCTCCTCGGTGGTGGCCTCGGCCGGCGGGTCCCAGCACAGCCGGCGCACCGTGTCCGGGGTGATCAGGTTCTCCTGCGGGAGGTTCAGCTCCTCGGCGAGCTTGCTCACCGCGGCCCGCGCGGCGGACAGCCTGGCCGCCGCCACCGGGTCCTTGTCGGCCCAGGCGCGCGGCGGCGGGGGACCGACGTACGCCGGTCCCGGCTGCGGCAGCTCCCGCTCCGGCAGGGCGCGGGCCCGGTCGATGGCGGCCTGCCACTGGTCGAGCTGGCGGCGGCCCATCCGGTGCCCGAAACCGGGCAGCGTCGCGAGCACCGTCACGTTCGGCGGGCCCTCCAGGGCCGCGGTGACGATCGCGGCGTCGGTGAGGATCCGGCCCGGCGAGATGTCCCGTTCCTGGGCGGCCTGGTCGCGGGCGTTCCACAGCTCGCGCACCACGCCGATCTGCCGGCGGCGGCGGACCTTGTGCATGCCCGACGTACGCCGCCACGGGTCGACCCGGGGAGCGGGCGGCGGAGCGGCGGCGATGGCCGCGAACTCCTGCAGCGCCCAGTCCAGCTTGCCCTGCTCGCGCAGTTCCTCCTCGAGCGCGTCCCGCAGGTCGACCAGCAGCTCGACATCGAGCGCGGCGTACCGCAGCCAGGGTTCGGGGAGCGGGCGGGTGGACCAGTCGACGGCCGAGTGCCCCTTCTCCAGGGCGAACCCCAGGACGTTCTCGACCATGGCGCCCAGCCCGACGCGGGGGAAGCCCGCGAGCCGGCCGGCCAGCTCGGTGTCGAACAGGCTCTTGGGCCGCATACCGATCTCGTCGAGACACGGAAGGTCCTGGGTGGCGGCGTGCAGCACCCATTCGGTGTCGGTGAGGGCAGCGCCCAGGGTGGACAGGTCGGGGCAGCCGACCGGGTCGATCAGCGCGGTCCCGGCTCCCGTACGGCGCAGCTGGACCAGATAGGCCCGCTGTCCGTAGCGGTATCCGGACGCGCGCTCGGCATCGACGGCGACCGGACCGGAGCCCGCGGCGAATGCCGCGACGATGTCTGCGAGGGCCTCCGGGCTGGCGGTCACCGGCGGGATTCCCTCGCGCGGGTCCAGCAGCGGGACCGGCGCCGGGGCAGCCTCTGTTGCGGTCTCTCGGGCGTCGGTCACCCCCTAAGGGTATCCGTGTATCGCGAACGCCCGTCGACGGAACGTTCCGTCGACGGGCGCAGCGGCCATGCGGGGGTGTGGGAGGGCTAGTGGATGATGCCCGTACGCAGGGCCACGGCGACCATTCCGGCCCGGTCGCCGGTGCCGAGCTTGCGGGCGATACGTGCCAGGTGACTCTTCACGGTGAGCGCGGACAGGCCCATCGAGACGCCGATCGCCTTGTTCGACTGGCCTTCGGCGACCAGTCGCAGCACCTCGACCTCGCGGCCGGAGAGCTCGCGGTAGCCGCCGGGGTGGCCGGGCGCGCCGGGCGGACGGCGCTGCATGCGGGCGCCGGCCGAACCGACCGGCGCGGCGCCGGGACGGCCCGGCATGCCGCCGAGGTTGTTGCGGGTACCGGTGACGACGTATCCCTTGACGCCGCCCGCGAGTGCGTTACGGACGGCGCCGATGTCATCGGCGGCGGAGAGCGCGAGGCCGTTCGGCCAGCCGGCCGCGCGGGTCTCGGCAAGAAGGGTCAGGCCGGAACCGTCGGGGAGGTGGACATCGGCTACGCAGATGTCGCGGGGGCTGCTGACCCGGGGCCGGGCCTCGGCGATCGACGAGGCTTCGATCACATCGCGCACACCGAGCGCCCACAGGTGCCGGGTGACGGTGGATCGGACGCGGGGGTCGGCGACGACGACCATGGCCGTCGGCTTGTTCGGACGGTAGGCGACCAGGCTCGTGGGCTGCTCGAGAAGAACTGACACCGGGCCTCCTGTGGCGAAGGGGGGACTGAGAGGGTCACAGTCTCCTTCGGCAGCAATTGCCCCGGCCTTTAGGGAATGATCACGATTTGTTGAGTAACAATTCCGGCAAATCGGACGCTCGATCGAACAAGATCATGTCGAGCGCCGGGCGGGGACGCGGCGGAATTGCCCGGAAGTATGCGGAAACCGGGCGGAAGTACGCAGAAACCCGACGGACAGTCAGCCGCGGCGCTTGGGCATCGGTACGACGCCGCCGCCGGGCAGGTCGTGCGACTCGTGGCCCTCGGTGGGGGGCAGTCCCGCGCACGCGCAGAGCAGATCGCACCAGGCCGCCAGATGGGACGCGACGTCCGGAATCCCGTCCAGGCCCTCGCGCGGTGTCCAGGACGCCCGGATCTCGATCGCGGTCGAATCGGGCCGCTCCGCGATCGCACCGAAGTAGTGCGAGGAACTGCGCGAGACCGTTCCGCTCGGTTCGGTGTACTCGGCGCCGCGCGCCTCCAGCGAGCCGGTCAGCCAGGACCAGCTCACCTCGGGCAGCAGCGGATCCACCGCCATCTCCGGCTCCAGATCGGCGCGCACCAGCGTGACCAGCCGGAACGTGCCGTTCCAGGCCTCATGGCCGTCCGGTTCGTGGAGCATGATGAGCCGGCCGTCGGCCAGCTCCTCGCCGTCCACCACGACCGCTGCCTCCAGTGCGTACGCGTACGACGCGAGACGCTTGGGCGGAGCTGTCGTGTCGATCTCCACTTCGGGCCGTACCCGTGCGGAACTCAACGCGTCGACCGCGCGCTGGAAGGGGAGTGGGGCGCCGTCCCCGTCCGCAAGGTGCCCGTGAACCGCTGCCATGCCCGGAAGACTAGGCCGCCCGCGGCCTCCACGGGTGGAGCAACACCCGGGCGCGTGGGACGCATCCCGGCGCATGCGAAGATTCAAGGCGTGAGTGCGCACCAGCAGACCGCTGCTTCCCCGTTCATCCGCGCCTGTCGGCGTCAGTCCGTGCCGCACACCCCGGTGTGGTTCATGCGGCAGGCCGGCCGATCGCTGCCCGAGTACCTCAAGCTCCGTGAGGGCACCGGCATGCTGGAGTCCTGCATGCGGCCCGACATGGTCACCGAGATCACGCTGCAGCCGGTGCGCCGCCACAAGGTCGACGCGGCCATCTACTTCAGCGACATCGTCGTGCCCCTCAAGGCCATCGGCCTCGACCTCGACATCAAGCCCGGCGTCGGCCCGGTCGTCGAGGAGCCGATCCGCACCCGCGCCGACCTCGGCCGGCTGCGCGGGCTGGAGCCGGACGACGTGAAGTACGTGACCGAGGCCATCGGCATGCTCACCGGCGAACTGGGCGAGACCCCGCTCATCGGCTTCGCGGGCGCGCCCTTCACCCTCGCCAGCTACCTCGTCGAGGGCGGCCCGTCCCGCAACCACGAGCGCACCAAGGCGCTCATGTACGGCGACCCCGAGCTCTGGCGCGACCTGCTGGACCGGCTCGCCGACATCACCGCCGCCTTCCTCAAGGTGCAGATCGAGGCCGGCGCCAGCGCCGTCCAGCTCTTCGACTCCTGGGTCGGCGCGCTCTCCCCCGAGGACTACCGGCGCTACGTCATGCCCTCCTCGGTCAAGGTCTTCGAGGCCGTCGCCGACTACGGCGTGCCGCGGATCCACTTCGGAGTCGGCACCGGCGAGTTGCTCGGGCTGATGGGCGAGGCCGGCGCGGACGTCGTCGGCGTCGACTGGCGCGTCCCGCTCGACGAGGCCGCGCGCCGGGTCGGTCCCCACAAGGCGCTCCAGGGGAACCTCGACCCGGCGGTGCTCTTCGCCCCGACGTCCGCCGTCGAGACGAAGACCCGCGAGGTGCTGTACTCGGCGACCGACCTGCCCGGCCACATCTTCAACCTCGGCCACGGCGTGCTGCCCAGCACCGACCCGGACGCGCTCACCCGCCTCGTGGACTTCGTCCACCGCACCACCGAGGTCTGACGCGGCTTTCTACTCCTCGGTCGCGCTCTCCCCTTCCGGCACCACGGCCGGCGGGGAGAGCCTGCGGCGGACGAGAACGAAGACGAACCAGCCGGCGAGGCCCAGGACCGCGAACGGCAGCGCCACCGAGAGCACGACCAGGATCCCGCGCAGCGTCACGTAGAAGGCGTGCCAGCCGGTACCCAGCGCGTTCCCGACCGTGTCCCAGAAGCCGTCGTCCTTCTTCTCCGGCGGCGCGGAAGCGGCGTGTTCCGGCTCGGACAGCACCAGCGTGACGGTCGCCAGGTTCGTCCGCTCCTTCAGCGACGCCTGCTGGGCCTGCAGCGCCTCCAAGTTGGCCTCCCGGGTGCTGAGTTCACCCTCAAGAGTGACCACATCGCTGAGCTGCGTGGTCCGGCTCATCAGCTCCCGGACCCGCGCGAGGCTCGCCTGCTGCGATCGGATGCGGCTCTCCACATCCACCACCTGGCTGGTGACGTCCTCCGTGCTGACCTTGCGTTCGATCAGCCTGCCGAGGCCGGCGAGATCGTTCAGCACCTTGTCGTAGGCGTCCGGCGGCACCCGCAGGGTGATGGTGGAGTGCTCGTGGCCGTCACTGTCGCGGGTGGTGTTCTCGTCGCCGACGTAGCCGCCCGCGCCGGTGACCGTGGTCCGTGCCGACGCGAGAGCCGACGCGACGCTCTCCTTCGCCTCGACGCTGAGCGTCGCGGTGCGCACCACATAGTTCGGGGATGACGTCACCGGAATCCTGGTGGTGGCGCCCTTCGCGGTGCCCGACGGCGCGTTCGGTGCGTTCGCGGCGCCCTTCCCGGTCGCCTGGGCAGGGGCGACGGCGGCCTTGTCCGCGTCGTTGCCCGAAGTGTTCGAGGCGCCGCAGCCCGCGACGGCGAGTGTGGCCGCCAGTGCGGCGGTGGCGAGGGCCGCGAAGGGTCTGCGACGGATGGTGGTCGGCTGGCGCATCGAACTCCCCCAGAGGTCGTTCACCGGCAGGAAACCGGTGATGGAACCGGTGTTGGCCCTACGACGTGGAGGGGGCGGTCCAGGTTTCGGATCCCCGGTCCCGAAGCGGTCACGTTTAGAGCTCGTTCGGGAATCTGGGACAGTGGAGGCATGACCGACACACACCGCGGAACAGGGCATGTGATCGTTGTCGGCGGCGGAGTCTCCGGACTCGCCGCCGCCCACTTCCTGGCCGGAGGCGGCGCGCGGGTGACGGTGCTGGAGGGCTCGGCCCGGCTCGGCGGAAAGCTGTACGCGGACGAGATCGCCGGCGTGCCCGTGGACCTGGGCGCCGAGTCGATCCTCGCGCGCCGGCCCGAAGCGGTCGCCCTGGCCCGCGAGGTGGGGCTCGGCGACCGGCTGGAGCCACCCGCGGTGTCCGGCGCGGCCCTGTGGACCCGGGGCCGGCTGCGGTCCCTGCCGCAGGGGCACGTCATGGGCGTCCCCGGGGATCTGCGGCCCCTCGCGGCCTCCGGCCTGCTGTCGCCCGCCGGCCTGGCCCGGCTCCCACTGGACCATGTACTGCCCCGGACGAGGATCGGCGAGGACGTGGCCGTCGGCGAGTTCGTCGCCGCGCGGCTCGGACACGAGGTCGTCGACCGGCTGGTGGAGCCGCTGCTCGGCGGGGTGTACGCGGGCAACGCCTACGAGATCTCGCTGCGCGCGGCCATGCCGCAGCTCTTCGAGGCGGCCCGCTCCGGCCGCTCCCTCATCGAGGCCGTGCGCGGTGTCCAGCGGCGCGCCGCCAAGGCCGCCCCGGACGGACCGGTCTTCATGGGCATCCGCGGAGGCGTCGGGCAGCTGCCGGTCGCCGTCGCCGAGGCCTGCCGGGCCGCCGGCGTCACGATCGAGACCAACGCCCCGGCCAGGGAGCTGCGGCGCACCGCGACCGGCTGGCAGGTCACCGTCGGCGACCGGGTGCTCGACGCGGACGCCGTCCTGATCGCCGCCCCCGCCCCGGCCGCCGCCCGGCTGCTGGCGGCCGAGTCGCCCGTCGCCGCCGCGGAACTGTCGGCGGTGGAGTACGCCAGCATGGCGCTGGTCACGATGGCGTTCCGGCGGCGCGATGTGCTGCGCATGCCGAAGGGCACCGGCTTCCTGGTGCCGCCCGTCGACGGGAAGACGATCAAGGCGTCCACCTTCTCCTCCCACAAGTGGGGGTGGATCGACGAGGCGGGACCCGACACCTTCGTGCTGCGCACCTCGGTCGGCCGGCACGGCGACGAGGCGGACCTGGCCTGGGACGACACCGACCTCGTACGCCTGTCGCGGCGCGACCTGGGCGAGGCCATCGGGCTCTCCGCGGCACCCGTCGCGGCCCGCGTCACCCGCTGGGACGGCGGGCTGCCGCAGTACCCGGTCGGCCATGTCGAGCGCGTCACCAGGATCCGCGAGCAGGTCGGGAAGCTGCCGGGGCTCGCCGTCTGCGGCGCGGTCTACGACGGGGTGGGGATTCCGGCCTGTGTGGCCAGTGCCCGCAAGGCGGCCGACGAGGTGCTCACCTCCCTGGCCGCGACCCTGGCGACAGGCAGCGCGCGGGACGCGGGAGAATGACGGCATGACTGACTCGACTGCTGCCCCCGACGCTCCGGACAGGGCCCCGAACGCCGGCAAGAAGGCGAAGGATCTCAACGAGATCATCCGCTACACCCTCTGGTCCGTCTTCCGGCTGCGCGATGTGCTGCCCGAGGACCGTTCCGGATACGCCGACGAGGTGGAGGAGCTGTTCGCGCAGCTCGCCGCGAAGGACGTCACGGTGCGCGGCACCTATGACGTGTCGGGGCTCCGGGCGGACGCCGACCTCATGATCTGGTGGCACGCGGAGACCGCGGAGGCGCTGCAGGAGGCCTACAACCTCTTCCGCCGCACCCAGCTCGGCCGCGCGATGGTCCCGGTGTGGTCGAACATGGCGCTGCACCGCCCCGCGGAGTTCAACAAGTCGCACGTCCCGGCGTTCATCGCCGACGAGACCGTGCGCAAGTACGTCAGCGTGTACCCGTTCGTGCGCTCCTACGACTGGTACCTGCTGCCCGACGAGGACCGCCGCCGGATGCTCGCCGACCACGGCAAGATGGCGCGGGGTTTCCCGGACGTGCGAGCGAACACCGTGCCGGCCTTCACGCTCGGCGACTACGAGTGGATCCTCGCCTTCGAGGCGGACGAACTGCACCGGATCGTCGACCTGATGCGGCACCTCCGCGCGTCCGAGGCACGGATGCACGTACGCGAGGAGGTGCCGTTCTACACCGGGCGGCGCAAGGAGATCGGCGAGCTGGTGGCCGGCCTGGCGTAGCGCCTGTCCGGCCGGCCCCCAGGGCCGGCTAGGGCTTGGGCTCGGGATGCGGACCGCACGACGGCGTGCGGTCCGTTCCTGTCTCGCCCCGCAGGAGGTACGCGTCGACGCGGTCGTTGACGCAGGTGTTGGGGCCGTACACGACACCGTGCGAGCCGGATCCCCGCTCGGTGAGGAGCACGGACCCGGGCAGCCGGCGCTGGAGTTCCACGGCGCCCGCGTGCGGCGTCGCGGCATCGCGTTCGGCGGAGACGAGCAGCACCGGCGGCAGCTCGTGGCCGGACGCGCGCACCTCCAGGGGCTGCCGGTGCGGCCCCTGCCAGAACGCGCACGGCAGGTTCATCCAGGCGTTGTCCCACGTCTCGAAGGGCGCGCTGCGGGCGAGCGCGGTGTTGTCGCGGTCCCAGGTGAACCAGTCACGCGGCCAGGGCGAGTCGGCGCACTCGACGGCCGTGTAGACGGCGTTGCCGTTCTCGTTCTCGACGGCCCTCGCGGGATTGGGGGCCGCTTCCGCGATCAGCGGCTTCGGGTCGCCGTGGACGTAGGCGGACAGGGCGGCCGCCAGCTCAGGCCAGGTGTCGTCGTAGTACCCCGCGCCGAGGTAGGCGCTCTGCAACTGGCCGGGGCCGACCACACCGCCCGCGGGCCGCACGGCCAGCTCGGTCCTGACCGTGTCGTAGGCGTCCTGCACCTGCTTGCGGTCGGTGCCCAGGTGGTACACGGAGTCGTACCGGGCCACCCAGTCGCGCCAGTCGGCCCAGCGGGTCTCGAAGGCGGCGGACTGCTCCAGGTTGGCGCGGTACCAGATCTGGCGCGGGTCGGGATTGACGACGCTGTCGAAGACCATGCGGCGCACGTGCCCGGGGAAGAGCGTCGCGTACACCGCGCCGAGGTAGGTGCCGTAGGACGCCCCGTAGTAGCTGAGCTTGCGCTCGCCGAGCGCGGCACGGATGACATCCAGGTCTCGGGCGCTGTTGAGCGAGGTCAGATACGGCAGCAGATGCCCGGAGCGGCGCTCGCAGCCCGCCGCGTACGCCTTCGCGTCGGCGACCCGGTCCAGCTTGTCGCGCTCGCTCGTGGGACGTGGGTCGCGGGTCGGCGCCTTGACGAAGTCCGCGGGCGCCTCGCACGAGATGGGCGCGGACTGGCCCACCCCGCGCGGGTCGAAGCCCACGAAGTCGTAGGCGCGGGCGGCCTTGGTGTACTCCTTGACCTTCAGGACGCTCAACAGCGGGAAGTACAGACCCGAACCGCCGGGTCCGCCGGGGTTGTAGACCAGGGCGCCCTGGCGTTCACCGGCCGGTCCGGTGGCGGCGACCCGGCTGATGACCAGGTTCAGCCGCTCACCGTCGGGCCGGGCGTAGTCCAGCGGTACGGACACGGAGCCGCACCGGACCGAGGCGGGCAGCCGGGTCGCCGCGGCGCACCTGCCGAACGTCACCCCGGTCCGCCCGGCGCGCTCGGCGGCGACGGCCGCGCCGCGCGCCTCGGCCACCCGGTCGCCGTGCGGCGGTCCTTGGGCCGCCGATCCGGGGGGAGCGATGGCCAGGGTGCTCAGCGCCAGCGTTCCTGCGACGCCGTACAGCGCGATCGATCGCACAAAGGATCCTCTCGTGTCAGGGCATGACAAAAGGGATCCTTGGGGCGGTGGTGGATGAAGTAAAGGACAAGCGGCGGGTGTCGTCCCCGACCACTCCTGCCGGCCCCGGGGAGCACTCCCGGAGGAGCCCGACCTAGTGCTCTGGCCGGAAAGGTTCACCGGTTCGCGACGCCCGGCACGGCACCTCGCTGCGTTGTCGGAGTCGTCCGAGTACGCCCGGTACGAGGACGATCCTCCGCCTTGCGATGAACCGCGCCGGCCGCCGCGAACCAGGCAAACCTTTCCGGCCAGAGCACTAGCCGAGCGCCGCCCGGTGCGCGGGGTCCAGCAGCGCGGCCGGGCCGCGGACGGCCAGCGCGATGAGCGGGCCGGGGCCGTCCGGAACGGCGCGCAGCGCGTCCTGTCCTGCGGGGGAGGCCCAGCGGGTGTACGGGTGGACCTCCACGCGGGCGATGATCCAGCAGCCGGTGGTCAGCAGCAGCGGCATGGTGAACCAGGCCAGTGCCTGCCCGCCGTCGCTCTGCCCGCCGGCGGCCAGGACCATGGCCGCCGCGGCCATCAGCAGGTTCAGGACGATGGCGCCGCGCAGCTGGCGGATCCCGGCGGTGACGTTCTCACGGGCCGCCGCCGGCACCGCGAGGCCGTCGCCCGCGAGCCGTTCCCCCAGGGCGCGGATGGCGCCGGCCGCGGCGTGCGCCACCCGTATCGCGGCGACCGGGGACTGGCCGGCCGGGCCGATCGACGCTATCAGCGACCGTTCGAGATCGTCGCGGCCCTCGGCGTCGACCACCGTCGCCCACCCGGTGTGGGCGAGCACCAGCCGCCGCTCGCCCGCCATCGAGACCAGCGTCAGATCGGTGACCCGGCGCGGTCCGCCGGACAGGAACGCCGTCTCGTACAGGCCGAGTCCGGCGACCGGCGTCGGGCCGCCGGGCCCGGCAGCGGGCAGGGCGCCCGCGGCGATCGCGGCCCGGCAGAGACGAGCGCAGGAGACGGCCGCCGAGACACACGCGACGAGAAGGAACAGCATCCACATAAGGGATTTCTACTCGACGGTAGTGACACTCCGCCAGGCATTTCACGGATTGCCCGGCCCGGCCCGCCGAGGGTGTGGAGGTACTGGTGAGTCGCCGCCTCGGCCGACGTCGACGCAGGTGACCGGGGCGGCTGCCGGGACGAACGGCCCGTTACGAACTGCTGCTGCCGCAACTGGAGCCCGAGCTGGATCCGCAACTGGAACCGGAACTCGAACCACAACTGGATCCCGAACTCGACCCGCAGCTCGAACCGGAGCTCGAACCGCAGCTGGACCCCGAGCTCGAACCGCAGCTGGAAGCGGCTCCGCCTCCGCCGCCGCAGCTGGACGAGGAGCCGCCGCAGCTCGAAGCGGAACCGCCGCAGCTGGTGCCACCGCCGGCCCAGCCGCCCGCGCCGCCGCCCCACGCGGTCGGGTCGGACGGATCCGACGACGGCTGTCCGGCCGGCGCCCGGGAGGACCGCGCCAACTCGTCCCGCAGCAGGGAGTCCTGGATCGCGGCGACACCGGCCAGCGCGATCAGCAGGGAGCCGTCGTGGCCGCCGGTCGCGGTACGGGCGGCCAGCAGCGGACGGTTGGTGAGGCGCGTTCCGTGCAGGACTCGCCGGCCGGCCGGCGTGAGCCTGCCGCGCGGCGCCGAGCACGTCAGGAGGACGAGGAGCCCGACGGCGAGTCCCGGCAGCACCCGTACGAGCAAGGGCAGGCCGGAGCCGACGACGAGGTGCGGCATCACCTCCGCCAACGACAGGAACAGCAGCAGGACCCAGATGGTCTTGTGCAGCGTCGACACGCGCTGCCAGCGTCGGTGCACCTCGGGCTGGAAGAACAGGCCGCGCCGGGCGAGCCGGTCGCCGATCGCCTGCACCGGGGCTCCGGTCAGCACCGCCGTACGGACCTGGCGCAGACCGCCGCCCCACTCGGCGCCGCAGGCCTCCAACAGGGCGGTCTCCACCGGATTCCCGGCGACCGGCCGGATCACGGTCAGCTGCCCCGGAGTGGTCACGGCGATCCGGCCGTCGGCGCACATCGCCGCGATGACCGTGTCCGCGACCCGGCCGGGTCCGCCGGCCAGGAAGGCGGTCTCCAGGGGATCCCGCGGGATCTCGCCGGTGTACGGCCGGGTGAACCGGCGGGCACGGACCTTCTCCCCGACGAGATACGCCGAGGTGGCGGCGATCAGCAGGTACACCACGATCACGAGGCCGGTCATGACGGTCATCGCGGTCACCTTCCCGGCAGCGCGGTACGCGCCGCGTCCATGAACCGGCCGAACCGGCCGAGTCGTCCGAGCTGTCCGGTCCGGGCCAGGCGCCCGGAGCGGGTGGCCGCGGACAGCGGGGCCGGACCCGAGCGTTCCCGCCACCAGCCGTCCAGCAGGCGGCGGGTGGCGTCGTCGGCGACCGCTTCCGCCCCCTCGCCCAGCACATGTTCCGCGAAGCGCAGCGCGTCGAGACGGTACCCGCCCTCCAGCGGGTGCGTGGCTGCGTAGCGAAGGAAGGCGGGACGGTAGCGGTCGCCGAGGATCTGTGGCAGTTCCGGGGCCACCTTGGCGGTCACGTCGGCCCGCTTGGCCGCGAGCGCCCGCGACTGGACGCGTATCCGGCCGCGGTCGAAGCCCTCCGGGACGGGGGTGCCCGCCACGAGCGCGGACAGCAGCGCCGCCTGCGCGAGCGCGAGGCGCTGCCGGGCGGCGGCGACGTCGTCGGCCGGGACTGTGGCGGTGGCGGTGCCGGTGGCAGTGCTCGTGGTGCCGGTACGGCCGGTGTCGGCGTCAGACACAGTGCGCCTCCTTGACCTGCGCCGCCGAGGGCACACCGCGGATCGCCGCGAGTTCCGCGGCCAGTTCGGCCGTGGAAGGGAAGTTGTCGTCCCGCTCCAGCAGGACACCCGGCGGCCGGATCCGCTCGTGCAGCGCGGCGAGCACGTCCAGCACCGGCCGGGTCACCGGATGGGCGTGCGTGTCGTGCCAGACGCCGTCCTTCTCGGTCCCGCCCGCCACATGGACGTAGGCCATGGCCTCCAGCGGCAGTTCGTCGAGCACCGCCACCGGGTCCTCGCCCCGGTTCACATGGTTGGTGTGCAGATTGGCGACGTCGATGAGCAGCCGCACGCCGGTCCGCTCCACCAGCTCGTACAGGAACTCGCCCTCGCTGAACTCCTCGTCCGGCCAGCCGAGCAGCGGCGCGATGTTCTCCAGCGCGAGCGGCACGGGCAGCGCGTCCTGCGCGATGCGGACGTTGGCGCACAGCACGTCGAGCGCGTCGCGGGTGCGGGGTACCGGGAGCAGGTGCCCGGCCTCCAGCCGCGGTGAGCCGGTCATCGGCCCGCCGGCCCGTACGAACGCGATGTGCTCGCTGACCAGCGGTGCCCCCAGCAGCCCGATCCGCGCGGCGAGAGCCGCCAGCCGCCCGGGGTCCGGGCGCTCCGCGCCTCCGAGGCCCAGCGAGACCCCGTGCGGGATCACCGTCGTGCCGCGCTCCCGCAATCGCCGCAGCGGCTCCGGGAGGTGATCGGCGCAGAGGTTCTCCGAGACGACCTCCACCCAGTCGACACCCGGCAGCTCCTCGATGGCATCCGCGATCTCCGGCCGCCAGCCGATACCCGTACCCAAGTCCTTCATGCCGTCCCCCTCCGCGTCCTGTACACGCCGTGCCGGGGTGATGGCCCCGCGCGGACCGGGCGAACCCTGTGGGTGGCCGGTTCAGAGCTTGATTTGAGGTTCCCGTGCCCCGTGCGGGCCTGGTGCCCGCCCGGCGCTACGCGCTGGTGGTGCGGCGCAGCGGGAGGTAGTCGGAGACCACGGTGCAGGAGCCGGGGACGATCTCGGTGAAACCGGCGTCGCGCACCACGGGGAGGCCGGAGCCGGTGAGCGCGGGCCAACGGGCGGGCACGGGAGTGCGGACCGCGAGCGGGAAACCGGCGTCGCGCCACGCGGTGCGTTCGGCGTCCGACAGCTCCCACCAGGCGAGCTGCGCGCCGTGGCCCGCCTGGGCCATGGCCTTGCCCGCGGACATGTCGAGCTCCGGGTTCATCCACAGCACCGGCAGCCCGGCCTCGGCCGGCGGCGGGGGTGCCGGATCGTCCAGTTCGGTGCCCGAGACCTGCAGCTTCGCCAGCACCTTCGGCCAGCCGTCCAGCGGGACCGGCGGATAGACCCGTACCTCGGCGGCCAGCCCGGTCACGGTGATGCCCGGCAGGTAACCCGCCCGGCGCCACTCCGCGCCGCGCGCCCGCCGTACGACCTTGCGGATCCGCGCGTCCTGCCAGTCCCGGACCGCCTCGGCCCATTCGCCCTCACCGGCGGCCCGTTCGTCCGACAGCAGGGTGAGCACGGCGCGCGCCGCGGTCTCCAGGGCGTCGGTGCGCGTCGGCGGGTCGTCCTTCTCGATGCGCACGACGAGCGGCAGGACGAACTGGGGCGCGGCGTCGCGGTCGGTGCTGGTCACGGCCTCAGTCTGCCACCGAGACGGTTCCGGGACGCGTTCGGTCCCGCGGGGCTCGCCGCCGCGCCCGCCGTTGGTGCCGCCCTGCGGGGAGCGGCCGACGATCTACGATGGCCGGGTGGATACGGCCGCGATACGCGTTCCCAGCGAGCTCGACCCGGTGGCGCCCGTCGAACGGATGGCGCTTCCCGGCCCGGGCGACCCACCGCGGCTGTGGCTGGTGAACGCGGCCCGGCACGCCGACTTCGCGGCCCGGCTGGCGTCCGGGGTCCTCGACCCGCAGGAACTGCGCAGCGCCGCGGCGTTCCGCGCCGACGCCGACCGGGACTGCTACCGAGCCGCGCACGTGGGCCTGCGGCTGCTGCTCGGCGCCTACCTCGGCAGCGCCCCCGAGGACGTACGGCTGGTCCGGGAGAAGTGCCCGGGCTGCGGGGGGCCGCACGGCCGTCCCGCCGTGGAGGGGGGCGATGTGCACTTCTCGCTGTCGCACAGCGGCAGCTTCGCGCTGCTGGCGTTCGCCGCGACCCCGGTGGGGGTGGACGTCGAGACCGTCCCGTCCGCCGACGCGGTGGCGGACGTCGCCTCCGTGATGCACCGGGTGGAGATCGCCGAACTCGGGGCCCTGGATCCGCCGGAGCGGCCCGCGGCCTTCGCACGGGCGTGGGTGCGGAAGGAGGCGTACCTCAAGGGGCTGGGGATCGGGCTGGGCCGCGATCCCTCGCAGGACTACGTCGGGACCGGCGGGACTCCCGCGGCCGGCCCGGCGGGCTGGTCCATCGCCGATGTGGCCGTGGGCGAGAAGCGCGCCGCCGCCGTCGCGGTGGCCGATCCAGCGGTGGCCGACCCGAGTGCGGCCGCCGCGCTCTGAACCGGGCCGCGCCGCGTACCGGTCCGCGCCGCGCGGGCCTTTGCCCCGGCGGACCGCCTCACCCACCCCCTAACCCCTCCCTGTCTCCGCCGCCGGTCCGGTATCGCGTACGGACTCCTGCGAGGCTGATTTCGGCCGCATTCCAGCCGTCCCACGGTCGCCCCGCGACCCAGCCCCCGGCTCAGCAAGGAGCGTCATGGAGAGCACCAGGACCGGCAACCCGGAGATCACCGGCACGACCCGGCTGTTCGCGGTCATCGGCGACCCGGTCGCGCAGGTCCAGGCTCCGTCGATGGTCAATCCGCTCTTCGTCGATCTGGGCGCCGACGCCGTCCTGGTGCCCGTGCACGCCGCACCGGAGAACCTCCGGCAGGTCGTCACCGGACTGCAGCGCACCGAGAACGTCGACGGGCTGCTGATCACGGTGCCGCACAAGGCGGCCGCGCTGCGCTTCGCCGATCTGGTCAGCCCCGCGGCCGAGCTGAGCGGCGGCACGAACGCGATACGGCGGGCCGGGGACGGCAGTTGGCACGCGGACAACTTCGACGGTGAGGGCTTCGTCCGGGGGCTGCTCGCCGAGGGGCACAACCCGTACCGCAAGCGGATCGCGCTGGCGGGAGCGGGCGGTGCGGGCCGCGCCATCGCCGTCGCGATGCTGCTGGCGGGAGCGGAGCTCGACGTCTGGGACCGGGACCCGGCGCGGGTGAACTCGCTGGTCTCGCAGCTGGCGGAGCACTGGCCCGGCCGGGTGACGGGATCGGCGCGGGCCGACCTGACGGCGGCGGACATCGCGGTGAACGCCACCCCGATGGGCCTGAGCCCGCACGATCCGCTGCCCTTCGACCCGGCGGAGCTGCCGGACGGCGCCGTGGTGGCGGACATCATCATGAAGCCGCGCACGACCCCGCTGCTGCGGGCCGCCGCGGCGCGCGGGCTGCGGATCCAGTACGGCGCCCCGATGCTGGCGCAGCAACTCGCCCTGTACCGGGAGTTCTTCGGGATGGACGGGCTGGCGCGATCCGAACGTCAGGCGGGCCGGGACCGGTTCAGTGGTCGGGCGGTTACTGCGCGATAGCCGGTCAGTGTGCGGCGTCTTCCTACGCTGCTCGGTATGTCACCAGCTATCGCGACCCAGCCCCAACCGCCGCCGGTACAGGACCCGTTGCCGGCCCACCTGCGGGCGCGGGCGGACGAGGCGTTCGCCCTGCCCGCCGCCCAGCAGCCCGAGTACCAGGACCCGGAAGGGGTCCGCGAGGCCCGCGGCGTGCTGGAGCGGATGCCGCCGCTCGTCGTGCCCGGTGAGGTCGACCGGCTGCAGACCCGGCTCGCGGAGGTCGCCCGGGGCCGGGCGTTCCTGCTGCAGGGCGGCGACTGCGCCGAGACGTTCGCCGGGAACACCGAGGCCCATGTGCGGTCCAATCTGCGCACGCTGCTGCAGATGGCCGTGGTCCTGACCTACGCGGCCAGCCTGCCGGTGGTGAAGGTGGGACGGACCGCCGGCCAGTACGCCAAGCCGCGGTCGAACAGCAACGACACCCTCGGACTGCCGGTCTACCGCGGGGACATCGTCAACTCCGCCACCCCCACACCGACAGCTCGGATCCCCGACCCGAACCGGATGCTCCAGGCGTACGCCCACTCCAGCGCCACGCTCAACCTCATCCGGGCCATGGCCTCGGCGGGGATGGCCGATCTGCACCGGGTGCACGACTGGAACCGCGACTTCGTCCGCACCTCCCCGGCCGGTGAGCGCTACCAGGCGCTGGCCGCGGAGATCGACAACGGCCTGCGCTTCATGTCGGCGTGCAACGTCGACCACGGCGCACTGCACACCACGGAGATCTATGCCAGCCACGAGGCGCTGTTGCTGGACTACGAGCGGGGGCTGCTGCGGGCCGCGGGTCCCGAGGGTGCGGAGCGGCTGTACAGCCTGTCCTCGCACTTCCTGTGGATCGGGGAGCGCACCCGGCAACTGGACGGCGCGCACATCGCGCTCGCCTCGATGCTGGCGAATCCCATCGGCCTCAAGATAGGCCCCGGCACCACACCCGAGCATGCGGCCGAGTACGTCGAGCGCCTCGATCCCGACGGGGTGCCGGGCCGGCTCACGCTGATCAGCCGGATGGGGTACGGGAAGATCCGCGAGGTGCTGCCGGCGATCGTGGAGAAGGTGACCGCCTCCGGCCACCAGGTGATCTGGCAGTGCGACCCCATGCACGGCAACACCCATGAGACGGCCAGCGGTTACAAGTCCCGGCACTTCGACCACATCCTCGACGAGGTCAAGGGGTTCTTCCAGGTCCACCGCGAGCTGGGCACCCATCCCGGCGGGCTGCACATCGAGCTCACCGGCGACCATGTCACCGAGTGCCTGGGCGGTGCGCAGCAGATCGACGACACCGCTCTCGCCGGCCGCTACGAGACCAGCTGCGATCCGCGGCTCAATCCGCAGCAGTCGGTGGAACTGGCCTTCCTGGTCGCCGAGCTGGTGCGGGGATGACAGGGCCCGTCCGGCCGCTCGTGACCGGCCGGACCGGCCCTGGCACACCGCCGCCTGCGACGGGCCCGGTCGGGGCCTGTCGCAGGCGGTGGTCCGCGTGGTCGTCGCGCCGGCTAGCCGGCGGCGGCGTGCTCCACTTCCCGCGGCGCGGCGGGATCGCTCCGCGGCGGGGTCCTGCGGGACCGGCTCCAGGCACGCATGGCGGGCTTCTCCACGAGGGTGTGAAGGAGCCAGCCGGCGAGCAGCGTCGCCAGGAAGTAGCCGATCACCACGAGTACGGCGACCGGGGTGCTGTAGGTGTCCGCACCCAGGAGTGCGGGACGGCCCCAGAAGACCACGATCCCCTGGCACATGTAGAAGCCGAAGGAGACGTTTCCGAACCAGACCATGAACCGGCCGTTGAGACCGGTGCGCGCTCCCCGGATGTCGGCGGAGGCCACCGCGCCGATCGCCACGCTGAACGGAATGATCGTGGCGGAGACGAAGTTGAAGGGCGCCGGCACGTAGAGCGCGGCGGCGTAGCCGGCCACCAGCAGCGGCAGGACCACGAAGGCGGGAATGCGCGGCCACTTGCCCGCCAGGACGATACGCGCCAGCAGCATTCCCAGAACGAATTCAAACAACCGCATGGGCGGGAACGTGTAGTTGAACCACATCTGCGTCATCGAGAGCGGAATGATCGGGTTCTTCGGGGTGTCGGTGACGACATAGGTGGTGACCAGCCCGACGCCCACGGTGCACGCGACCATGGTCCCGGCCCACAGCCACAGCCGGCTCGACGAGATCCGGCTCACGGCGAGCAGCGCCAGCGGGAACAGCATGTAGAAGAGCAGCTCGGAACAGAGCGACCAGGCGGGCGGGTTGACCCCCATCTGGAGAGCGGCGTCCGTGCTGTAGGAGTTCACCAGGAACAGGCTGGAGAGCCAGGCGCTCACCGGGGCGTAGGCGCCGGCGAACAGCGCCAGCGCGATTCCCCAGGTGACGATGTGGTTGGGGAAGATCTTGACCAGACGGCGTCGCAGATAGTGGGTCACCTTGTCCCCGGGCCGCAGGGACCAGGTCAGGATGAAGCCGCTGAGCAGGAAGAAGAACGACACCCCCAGGTATCCCGCGGGGGCGAAGAAGTCGTAGAGGCCCTGGGCGACATCCTTGTCGCCGAAGGGGTTGATCGGCCCGGTCGGCTTGATCGGGTCGAAGGGCTGCAAAATGTGGATCGCGAAGACGAGCAGTGCGGCAAAAGGCCGCATCCCCGTCAGCGAATTGAGATTGGTGCGCTCCGGTATTCGTGGATCGGATTCCACGACCGGCATGGTTGCGGGCACGTCCGAGCTCCTCTCGCTGCCAAGGCGGCGTAATCCATCGGCAGGGAGAAGTGGAAGATCTTTCCCAGCGTGCCGGTGATCCGCAGCCATTCACGGCGAGTTTAGGTAGCCCGCACGTTCGAACCGTCCCGTATCACCCCCCTCTCTTTTCGGCTGGCTCGCACCGTCAAGTGCCGGGGAATTGAGGGGAGTTCCGGCTCCGGTCTCCCGGGTTAGTCTCGCCGCGAATCAACGGGAGACTTCGTGATTTCCGTACGTATCTATTCATCGGAGGAACGATGATCAACAGAAGGTCTCTGCTTCGTACCGGAGGAGCGCTCGCCCTGGGGGCCTCGGTCGTCGGGAACGCCCCTTCGGCCTCCGCGGCGGGCCGCACCGCCGCCGGCCCCGACTGGGACAAGCTGCGCAGCTGCATACAGGGCGATGTGGTGCTTCCGTCGGATGCGACCTATGCGACGGCGAAACAGAACAAGATCGCGGAGTTCGACGCGATCACCCCCGACGGCATCGTCTACGGGGAGTCCGTCGCGGACGCCACTGCGGCGATCCGCTTCGCCCGGGACAACGGCCTGTCGCTGCGCACCCGCAGCGGTGGCCACAACTTCGCCGGCTGGTCCCTGGGCGAGGGCCTGGTCCTGGACGTCTCGCGCATCAACCACATCAAGGGCGGCGGCAACCCGACCGTGCACCTGGGCCCCGGCGCCCACAGCATCGACGCGGTCACCGCGCTGAAGCCCTACAACCAGCAGATCGTCACCGGCACCTGCCCGACGGTGTGCCCCGGCGGATTCTTCTCCGGCGGCGGTATCGGCTACCAGAGCCGGGCCTACGGCATCGGCAGCGACCGGGTCGTCTCCGCGCTGGTGGCGCTGGCCGACGGCACCGTCGTCCGTGCCTCCGAGACCCAGCACGCGGACCTGCTCTGGGGCCTGCGCGGCGGCGGTGGCGGCAACTTCGGCGTCGTCCTGGACTTCGAGGTCCGGCCCATCGCGGCGCCGCGCATGGTCTTCTACGAGCAGATCTGGAACTGGGAGGACGCCCAGGAGTTCCTGCCGGCCTGGCAGGCGTGGTACGCCGAGTCGCCGCGCAACAGCAGCGCCCAGGTCATCATCGTGGTGCCCGACGCCGCCGCGGGCAACGCCCCGTTCATCCTCCAGCAGGGCTGCTTCTACGGGCCGAAGTCGCAGGCCGACACCGCGCTGGCCGAGCTGGGCTCGCAGGTGGGCCGCACGCCCGCCAGCAGCACCGTGCTCGACCTGCCGTACGACGAGGGCATGCACCACGTCTACGGCCTGGCCAACGAGGCCAGCGTCGAGGCCGTACTGGCCCGCACCCCCTGGCAGCGCATGCGGACCCGCATGGTCGAGCAGCCCTTCGACGCCGCGGGATCGGCCGCGGCCCTGGCCGCGTTCGACGCCGACCGGCGCCCCGGACAGACCCGCTACCTGAGCTTCATGGGCCTGGGCGGCGCGGCGGGCGACCCCAGCCCGACGGCCACCGCGTACGTGCACCGCGACTCGCTCTTCCACGTCGGCTACGGCATCGCGCTGCAGAGCCCCACCCCGACGCCCGAGGACGCCGCGGCCGCCATCGCCTGGACCACCAAGGGCTTCAACGCCATCGCACCGCTGTCCAACGGCCAGTCCTACATCAACTTCCCCGACCCGCTGCTGCCCGACTGGCAGGCCGCCTACTACGGCCAGAACTACCCGCGGCTGCTCCAGGTCAACAAGCGCTACGACCCCGACAACTTCTTCACGCACCCGCGCGCCATCGGTGCCTGACACACCGTCATCCCGCCGAGCGGACCAACGGACCAGCTATGTCACGCATACAAAGGAAGGTTGACGTCTGATGACGGTTACCGACAGCGAAGTAGTGAACTACCCCTTCGCGCCGGCCGAGGCTGTCGATGTGCACCCCAAGTACGCCGAGCTGCGCGCGGAACAGGCGCTGACCCGCGTCAACATGCAGTACGGCGGCGAGGCCTGGCTCGCCACCCGGTACGAGGACATCAAGGTCGTCCTCGCCGACTCCCGCTTCAGCCGCGCGGAGACCGTGGGCAAGGACGTACCCCGGGTACGCAAGGCCTACGAGGAGAAGAACATCGTCAGCATGGACGACCCGGAGCACGGCCGGCTGCGCAAGCTGGTCGCGAAGGCGTTCACCGTCCGGCGGGTCGAGCAGATGCGGCCCAGGACGCAGCAGATCGCCGACGAGCTGCTCGACAAGCTCACCGCCGAGGGCCGCACCGAGGGCGACCTGGCCGGCCAGTTCGCCTGGATGCTGCCGATCACCGTGATCTGCGAAATGCTCGGTGTGCCGCTGGAGGACCACTACAAGTTCCGCGGCTGGATCGACACCTGGCTCACGGTGGGTGAGACCTACACCCTCGAAGAGATGAACGAGGCGCGCTTCGAGCGGCTGCCGGAGTACCTGGCGACCCTGATCGCCAAGCGCCGCGCCGAGCCCACCGACGACCTGCTCTCCGGGCTGGTCTCGGCGCGCGACGACGAGGACCGGCTCAGTGAGGAGGAGCTGATCACCATGGGCATCGCCCTGCTGGCGACCGGCCACCACACCACGGCCAACCAGCTGGCGAACTACCTCTACACGTTGCTCTCCCGCCCCGGCTACTGGCAGCAGCTGCTGGACGACCCGGAGCTGGTCCCCACCGCCGTGGAGGAGCTGCTGCGCTACACCCCGCTGAGCCCGTACTCCGAGAACACCCGGATCGCGACGGCGGACATCGAACTCGGCGGCCAGCTGGTCAGGGCCGGCGAAGCGGTCATGATCTTCCCCGCGGTCGGCAATCGGGACGAGCGGATCTTCGAGCGCCCCGAGGAGCTCGACCTGACCCGCAAGCACAACCCGCACATGGCCTTCGGCCACGGCATCCACCACTGCCTGGGCGCCCCGCTGGCCCGGATCGAGCTGCAGATCGCCCTGTCGACCCTGATCCGCCGGCTGCCGACGCTGGAACTGGCCGTACCCGCCGAGGAGGTCCCCTGGAAGGTCGACAACGTCGTCCGCGGGGTGAGCGGCCTGCCGGTCCGGTGGTGACCACGATGAGCAGCTGGCACATAGAGGTCGATCACCGGGCGTGCATGGGGGCGGGGCTGTGCAACGGCAACCTGCCCGACCGCTTTGAGCTCGTCAACGCCAAGTCCATCCCGACAGCGGAGTGGATCGAGCCCGACGAGGACGTACTCGACGCCGCGGACTACTGCCCGTACCGGGCCATCCGCATCACAGACAAGGCCACCGGCGAGACCCTGTCGGCCGGCGACTGAGCCGAAAGGCAGGAGAACGGTCGTGACAACCACAACAACCGAGCCGGATCTGGTGTCCGGTGAACCGATACCGACGGACGAGCGGAAACCGCGCGCCACGCAGTGGTGGCGGCGTCCCTGGGTCGGCCCGCTGGCCACCGTGTGCGCCGTCTTCATCCTGCATTCGGTGCCGCGGTATCTGACCTTCGACCCCGCGCAGTCCAAGATCCCCGCCAATCCGGACTTCCCGCTGCACTACCCGATCCTGGTCGCCCACATCATCTTCGGCACGGTGGCACTGACCTGCTGCTGCCTGCAGGTGTGGCCGTCGCTGCGGCACCACTACCCGCTCGTGCACCGCACCAGCGGACGGCTGTACGTGTTCGCCGGGGTCCTCCCGGCGGGCGTCACGGCCATCGTCGTCGGGTACGTCAGCCCGTCCGGGCTGTCGATGCAGCTGAGCACGATGACGACCTCGGTGCTCTGGATCGCCTGCACCGTCGTCGGCTTCCGGATGGCGCGGCAGCGCCGGTACACCGATCACCGCAGGTGGATGATCCGCAGCTTCGCGCTGACGCTGTCGATCATCGTCAGCCGGATACTCGGGGTGATCTACGACCACACCATCCTGCCGCCGCCCGTCACCCAGAACATCCCCGAACTGATCCAGTGGGGCCAGACCCGCGCGGGCATGGCCTCCTGGCCGGGGTGGATCATTCCGCTGCTCATCGCGGAGTGGTGGATCGTGGAACGCGGCTCCGGTGCCCGGAACAAGGCCCGGCTCGCCCGCCGCCGGGCGGCCACGGCAGCCGCGTCCGCCTCCTCTTCCTCCTGACCACGCCACCTACCGGCACAGCTGTTGGGCCGCCTCCGTCCTGGAGGCGGCCCAACCCGCGTTGCGCCCGGGCTTCCGGGGGTTCCCAGCAGCTCAGGACAGTTGCTGGCGTTCACCGGTCGCCGCGGACAGCTTGATGGCATCCAGCACCCGGTGCATCCGGGCCGCGGTGCCGAAGTCGGGCTCGGCCGGCTCACCGGTCCTGATGGCGCGCGCCAGGTCCGTGTAGACCTGGTGGACGTTGCGGACCGCGGGGGAGGCGTCCGCCAGCAGCGGCCGGTAGAAGTCCGGAACGGCCAGCGGCTTCGGTCCCTCCTGGCCGTCGGTGACGACGAGGGTGAACTCGGGCCCGACCAGGTTGTCGTCCGTGGACCGCATGACCAGCCGGCCGGCCCGCCCGTGGACCTCGAAGCGGAAGCCGGCGCCCCGTGGGCCGCCCGTCATGATGTGCACCGACGCGGCCGCGCCTGACTCCAGCAGGCCGTTGACCACGATCTGGTCCGGCGAGGTGACGTCGATCCGCTCGCCCGTCTCCTCCATGGTGACCTGGGTGATCCGGGTCGCGAGAGTCGCCGACAGCTCGCTGAAGTCACCCACCGCGTACCGGAACATGTCCATCGAGTGCCCGCCGACGACCGCCAGGTGGTTGACGCCCTTCGTCCGGTCGAACAGGGCCGCGTACCGCTGGGACCAGATCTCCGGCGAGCCGAGCGAGTACGTCAGCGAGGTGGACATCACCTCGCCCACCCGTCCCTCGGCCACCAGGTCGCGCAGGTAGCGGACCGCCGGATGGTGCCTGCTCTGCAGGCCGACCGCGTGCCGCACCCCGGCGAGGTCGGCGAGTTCGCGGAAGCGGTCGGCGATGTCCGCCGACAGCGCCAGCGGCCATTCGCTGTAGACGTGCTTGCCGGCCGCGATGGCCGCCTCGACGAGCCCGTCACGCTGCGGTAGCTGCACCGCGACGGTGACCAGGTCGACGTCCGGGTGCGCCATCAGCTCCGCGGGGTTGTCGAAGGCGTGCTCGGCGCCCCAGGCGCCGGCCGCCGCCTGCGCCGACGCCAGGCTGGTGCCGGCGACCGCGGTGACCTCGTACTCCGGGTGCGCGGCGAGAGCCGGCAGATGGACCGCCCGCGCCCACCCCCGGCCCGCGTGCGCTCCGACCACTCCGACTCGGATCTTGTCAGCCACGTCCGCATCCTTCTCTGTCGATGGCGCTGTTGATTGCCGTGCTGTTGAACGACGGCGGCTCACCGCACAACCGACCGGGACGTGGCCGACGTGTGCCGGCCACGCCCCGGTCGGTCGTGATGTCCGCTCTCTCTTTGGGTTCTACTTCACCGAGACGGTCTCGCCGGAGACCCGCGCGGTGTTCTGGACGGGAGCGGCGTCCTGCTGGTCCTGGGCGCTCTCCACCTCGGGAGCCGCCTCCGTCTTCGGGGCGTCCTTGAGGATGAAGTACGTCGCCAGGAAGCCCAGCGCCACGAACCCGGCGGAGAACAGGAAGGCCAGGCTGTAGCCGTCACGCAGCGCCGAGATGTTCTCCGCGCCCTTGTCGAGCAGGGAGTTGCTGCGCGAGGTGGCCACGGTCGCCAGGACGGCGAGGCCGACGGCGGCACCGGACTGCTGGGCGGTGCTGTTCAGCCCGGAGGCGAGACCGGCGTCCTCGGGAGCCGCACCCGACATCGCCCGCATGATCACTGCCGGGACCGCGAGGCCCATACCGAAGCCCTGGATGATGAGCGTCGGCATGACGTGCTGCCAGTAGTTGCCGTCGACCGGTGCGCGGCTGAGCAGGACCAGGCCGATGGCGAGTGCCGCGAGACCGGTCATCAGTACCCGGCGGGTGCCGTAGCGGACGGTGAGTTTCACGGAGAAGAAGAGCGACATCGTGCCGATCACCAGCGGTGCGGGCAGGAAGGCGAGCCCGGTCTGCATGGAGTCGAAGCCGAGCACCCGCTGCAGGTACAGGGCGTTGAGGAACTGGAAGCCGAACCCGGCCGCGAAGACCAGGATCACCACGATGTTGGCACCGGAGATCTCCCGGTTGCGGAAGATGCGCAGGGCGAGCAGCGGCCGGCCGGCCTTGGCCTGACGCAGTACGAAACCGGCGAGCAGGACGATCGAGATCGCACCGTAGGTCAGCAGCCGGCCGGCGCTCTGGCTCGGCTCGGAGACCTGGGAGATGGTGAAGACGCCGAGGGAGAGACCGGCGGTGACCAGGACGGCGCCGATGGCGTCGGCGCCGGCCCGCAGGCCGAGTCCGTTGGTGGTGGCGAGCAGCTTGGTGCCGGCGAGGAAGGCCACCACGCCGATCGGCAGGTTCACCAGGAACACCCAGTGCCAGCCGAGGGATTCGGTGATGACGCCGCCGGCGATGAGGCCGACCGAGGCGCCGCCGGCCGAGACGAAGCTGTAGATGCCCATCGCCTTGGCCTGCTTGCCCGGCTCCGGGTAGAGCCCGACGATCATGCCGAGCACCACGGCGGAGGCCAGTGCCGCGCCGACGCCCTGGGCGAACCGGCCGGCGATCAGCAGGCCCTCGCTGTTCGCCACGCCGCAGACCAGCGAGGCGGCGGTGAAGGTCACCAGACCGCCGAGGAAGACCTTCTTGCTGCCGATCAGGTCACCGAGCCGCCCGGAGAGCAGCAGCAGACCGGCGAACGCGATCAGGTAGGAGTTGACGACCCAGGAGAGACCGGACTGCGAGAAGCCGAGCTCGTTCTGGATGGTCGGAAGAGCGACGGTGACGATCGTTCCGTCGAGGACGATCATCAGTTGCATCGCGCAGAGGACGCCGAGCGCCAGCCCGCGCGAGCTGGATTGCGTGGTGTCTGTCGGATTCACGGCTTTGCTTCTTTCCTGTGGTCGGGCCGGAACGGGCCGGTAACTCGGAATGGGCTGGGCACAGTTCGTTTCCTCAGTGCACGTCTTGTTACAGAGACCATGCTCTGGGACCATGGAGCCGAGCGGAAGGAGGCACTTTGATGTCCCAGAGGAACACCGATGTGACAGAGCAGGTCAGCGCCGCTGAGGGGTGCGAAACTCCTGCGGCGCAGGAGGCGTGCTCGGTGCTGGAGACGCTGAACAGGATCAGCGGGAAGTGGAGCATCGGCATCCTGCTCGTCACGACGCAGGGCCCCGCCCGCTTCACGGAGTTGGAGCGCGAGGTGAAGGGCATCAGCCGGCGCATGCTCACCCTGACCCTGCGCAACCTGGAGCGCGACGGCCTGCTGACGCGCACCGTCTACCCCACCGTGCCCCCGAAGGTCGAGTACACGGCGACGCCCATGGCGCGGGAGCTCTACGACTCCCTTCTCGCACTGACCGGTTGGGCCGAGCGGCACCGGCACGAGATCGACGACGCGCGCGTCGCGTACGGCCGCGCCGCCGCCGAGAGCGCGGAGAGCAGGTCGCGCGACCACCTGGCGCTCGCCGGCCGAGTGGCGTAACGCGGCGATCACACCGACCACCGGCTTCGCGGCCCCGCTGCGGAGCCGGTGAGCGCCGCCTCGGGAAGCGCGTCGCGCAGGGCGTCCACGAGCGCGAGCGTTCCCTCCGCGTCCGCGGTGCCGCCGAAGACGTAGAAGTCCGGGCGGACCAGGACGCCGCGCGCCCCGATGCCGTCCAGATACGCCGTGTACGTGCCCTCGGTGTCGACGACCGCGCCGCCGCGCGCCTGTCCGGCCGGGGTGCCCGGCGGCAGCAACCGCACCAGATGCGCACCGATGCTCTCCAGGAACTCCAGCCGGCCGACGTCCAGCACCTCACGCGGATCGTCGAGCGAGACCAGGGCGAAGCCGCGGCCCACGATCTCGTCGAAGAGCCCGGACACGGCGCCGCGCGCCACCCGGGGCTGCGGCACCTGGTCGCCGGCGCCCGGCAGCCGCCTGCCTGACTCGGTCCTGCCCAACAGCCCCTTGGTGAGCGGCTGGAAGGGGGACTGCTGCGGCCGGGTCAGGTTCCGCTCCCGGGTCGCGATCATGATTGTGTCCCGGTCGCCGGCCGCGACCGGGTCCGTCTGGCAGATGACCTTGCCGAGGTTGACCGACATCCCGATGGCGTGCTGCACATGCGCCCACCGCTCGGCGGTGTACGAGTCCAGCAGGGACTCGTCCGCGACGCCCCGGAGCACCAGGTCCAGCTTCCAGACGATGTTGGCCACGTCCCGGAAGCCCGAGCTCATGCCCTGGCCGGCGAACGGCGGCATCAGATGGGCGGCGTCGCCCGCGATGAGCATCCGCCCCGACCGCCAGGTGAGGGCGCAGCTGGCCTGGAAGGTGTAGACGGCGTGCCGTTCCATGATTCCGTCGGCCCGCGTGATGCCGAACAGGGAGAGCATCCGCCAGGCCGTCTCGACGGTGTTGAGCTCCTCCTTGGTCTCGCCAGGCAGCCGCATGAACTCCCAGCGCCGGTGGCCGGGGCCGGCCGACACCTGGGTCCTGGGCCGGTCCGGGTCGCACACCTGCAGGTTGTTCGGGGTGAACTCGCGTGCGTCGTGCAGCACGACATCGCAGATCAGCCAGTCATGGGCGAAGCCGAGGTCGTTGGCCCCGGTGCCGATCCGGTCCCGCACGAAGCTGTTGGCCCCGTCGCAGCCCACGATCCAGCGGGCGGCGATCGACCGGCGACCGCCGTCGGCGTCCTGGGCGACCAGCTCGACGCCGTCGTCCAGTTCGGTCAGTTCCACCGCCTCGTAGCCGCGCAGCACCCTGAGCCCCGGGATCCGCGCGCCGCGGGCGGCCAGCGCGTTCTCCAGGCCTGGCTGGTACATCGACGTGGACTCCGGCCAGCCGTTGCGGCCGTGCCGTTCGGCCGCGCCGATGTACAGCAGGTCCTCGTTCTTGCCGTTCTGCCAGAGGTAGTCCCCGGAGGGTTCACCGACCCTGGTCAGATGGTCACCGACGCCGGCGGCGGCCAGGATACGGGCGGCCTCGCCGTCGAAGGCCACGGCGCGGGGCATGGTGTAGGGCCGGGGATGGCGCTCGACCACCGTCACCTTCCAGCCGCGCTGTGCCATCAGATTCGCCAGTACCTGGCCGACCGGGCCGTAACCGACGATGAGCAGGTCCGCATCGTCCTCGCGAGGGACACCGCCCCTCACAGGTGACGCATGCATGGCTCACTCCCTTCCTTCACTGGGTTCTGTGCCGTCATGCCGTGACGGGCTGGTCCTGCAGCAGGATGTTTTTCACGACGGCGTCGAAGTCCTCGGGCTTGATCAGGACGCGCACCTTCTCGCGGCCGTCCTCGACCGTCAGCAGGCGCCTGCCGGTCAGCGTCATCTGGCCGTTCTCCAGGGCCCGGCCGCGGATGTACGTGACGTGCGCGGCGATGGTCCTCGCGTACTCGTCGAGGCCCGGGTTGTCGCCGGTCCACTCGACGAACCGGCGCGGCTGCGGCAGGAAGCGGTGGACCGGCGCCCACTCGCCCTCCAGCGGCTTGCGCTCCAGCACCAGGAACTCGTCGGCCTCCGTCACCCGGTAGGTGCAGCCGTACTGCTCCTGCGGCTCCTCGGAGACGCGCACCGGCTCGATGAGCGACGGGCCCGAGTAGCCGACGTCCGCCAGCCACCAGTCGTCGCCGACTCGCACCCCGTTGAAGAGGTGCTCCAGCTCCGGTCCGTAACTGCCGTCCGGGCCACGGACACCCGCGGAGAGGATGACGACCTCGTACCCGAGCCGGGTCAGCAACTCGCGGAAGAGACCGTTGAGTTCGTAGCAGACACCGCCTCGGCCCCCGACGATCACCTCCTCGAAGACGGCGTCGGCGTCGATGTTCACGCCGGACCAGATCGCCGTGCCGCGCTCCGCGTTCAGGAGGTTGTCGAAGGGCACGGCCATGAGGTGGGCCTTGTGCAGGACACGCAGGGTCTCCAGGTCGGGTGTACGGGGCCCGGAGTAGCCCAGTTTCACCAGGTAGTCATCGACGTCGAACATGGCGGGTACCTCTCGTGATCGGAAGACGGTCGGAAGTCGGTCGGACGCGGGGGGATCGGGGGATCAGCCGACTTCGACGGCGGCCCGCGGCAGCTCCTGCTGCAGGTACTCGGCCAGCAGCGACGGCGTGGGCTGGTCGAACAGCAGCATCACCGGCAGCTCGGTCCCGATCGCCGCGGCTATGCGATTGCGAAGCTCCACGGCGGTCAGCGAGTTGAACCCGACGTCGAAGAAGCCCTCGTCGTTCTCGATCGCGTCGGGCGTCGGGTGACCCAGCACGACGGCCGCTTCGGCGCGCACCAGCTCCAGCAGTGCCGCGGTCTGCTCGTCCGCGGTCAGTCCTGCGAGGCGGTCGGTGATCGATTCCTCTTCGGGCATCTCGGTCTCCTCGAGTTGCTGCTCTATGGACGGCACGGTCGTCTCCTCGGCGTTCGCGGCCGGCCGGACCGTCTTGAGCCAGTAGTGCTGTCGCTGGAAGGCATAGGTGGGCAGGTCGACCCGGCGGGGTACAGCGCCGTCGAACACCGGCGTCCAGTCCACGTGCACGCCCCGCACGTGGAGTTCGGCCAGCGAGGTGTGGAACCTCCGCAGACCGCCGTCGTCCCGGCGGAGCGATCCGATGGCGACGGAGCGGGAGGCCGCGACGCCGGTGCCGAACGACTCCTGGATGGCGGTGGTGAGGACGGGGTGGGTGCTGACTTCGATGAAGACACGGTGGTGCTGGGCAGTCAGTTCTCGGGTGGATCGGGCGAATTGGACCGGGTGGCGGAGGTTCCGGTACCAGTAGGAGGCATCGAGAGGGGTTGTGTCCCCGAGCCAGGAGTTGTCAAGGGTGGAGTACATCGGAATGAGGGGAGTGTGTGGGGTGAGCCCGTCCAGTACCCGGGCGAGCTCCCGTTCGATGCGTTCGACGTGGCTGGTGTGGGAGGCGTAGTCGACGGGGACCTTGCGGGCGCGGATGCCTTCGGTGGTGCAGGCGGTGTGGAGTTCGTCCAGTGCCTGCGGCTCGCCGGCGACGACGGTGGAGTGGGGGCCGTTGATGGCGGCGATTTCCAGCCGTCCGGCGTACTCGTCGATGCGGGCGGTCACGTCGTCGAGGGGCAGCGGGATGGACATCATGCCGCCGTGTCCGGCGAGTCCTGCGGCGATGGCCTTGCTGCGCAGGGCGACGACTTTCGCGGCGTCCTCGATGGTGAGCGCTCCGGCGACGCAGGCGGCGGCGATCTCGCCCTGCGAGTGGCCGATGACGGCGTCGGGGATGACGCCGTGGGAGCGCCACAGAGCGGCGAGCGACACCATCATGGCGAAGGAGACGGGCTGGACGACGTCGACGCGGTCGAGGGTGGGTGCGCCGTTGGTCTGGCGAACAACGTCGGTCAGTGACCAGTCGATGTGCGGGGCCAGAGCCGCTGCGCACTGGTCGATGGCGTCGGCGAAGACGGGTGATGTGTCGAGGAGTTGGGCGCCCATCCCGGTCCACTGCGAGCCCTGGCCGGGGAAGACGAAGACCGTCTTGCCGTCGGCGTCCGCGTTGCCCGTCACCACGTTCGACGCCGGCTCACCCAGGCTGAGGGCCTTCAGCCCCTGGACGAGTCCTTCGTCGTCGCCCGCGGCGCCGTCGGGGACGACGACAGCACGCTGTTCCAGCATCGCCCGCGAGAAGGCCAGCGAGTACCCCACGTCCACCGGGTCCAGGCCCTGGGTCGCGGTCGCGGTCAGCAGCCGGTCCGCCTGGCCGCGCAGCGCGCCGGCCGTCCGGCCGGAGAGCAGCCACGGCACCGGTGCCGCGGTGGTGCCGTTCTCGCGAGGGGTGTCCTCGACGGGTGGGGCCTGCTCGATGATGACGTGGGCGTTGGTGCCGCTGACGCCGAAGGCGGACACGGCGGCGCGCCGCGGCCGGTCGGTTTCCGGCCAGTCGCGGGCCTCGGTGAGCAGCTCCACCGCGCCCGCCGACCAGTCGACCGTGGACGAGGGCCGGTCGACGTGCAGCGTCCTGGGAAGGATGCCGTGCCGGATGGCCTCGACCATCTTGATGACTCCGGCGACGCCCGCGGCGGCCTGCGTGTGGCCGATGTTTGACTTCAACGAGCCGAGCCAGAGCGGCTCTTGGGCGCTGCGGTCCTGGCCGTAGGTGGCGATCAGCGCCTGGGCCTCGATGGGGTCGCCGAGGCTGGTGCCGGTGCCGTGCGCCTCCACCGCGTCGATGTCGTCGGTGCCCAGCCCGGCGTTCTTCAGGGCCGCGCGGATCACGCGCTGCTGCGAGGGGCCGTTGGGGGCGGTGAGTCCGTTGGAGGCGCCGTCCTGGTTGACGGCGGTGCCACGGACGACGGCCAGGACGGGGTGACCGAGGCGCTGCGCGTCGGAGAGCCGCTCCACCAGGAGCAGGCCGATGCCCTCACCCCAGCCGGTGCCGTCCGCCGCGTCGGCGAAGGCCTTGCAGCGGCCGTCGGTCGCCAGACCGCGCTGCCGGGAGAACTCGACGAAGACGCCCGGCGTGCTCATGATCGCGACGGCCCCGGCCAGCGCCATGTCGATCTCGCCGTTGCGCAGGGCCTGCGCCGCGAGGTGCAGGGCGACCAGCGAGGACGAGCACGCGGTGTCGACCGTGATGGCCGGACCCTCGAACCCCAGGGTGTACGACACCCGGCCCGAGGCGACGCTGCCGGAGTTGCCGGTGCCCAGAAAGCCTTCGAGCTCCTTCGGGGACAGCTCCAGGGCGGGCGCGTAGTCGTGGTGCATCGCGCCGGCGTACACACCGACCTTGCCGCCGCGCAGCGACGTCGGGTCGATGCCGGCCCGCTCGAACGTCTCCCACGAGGTCTCCAGCAGCAGCCGCTGCTGCGGGTCCATGGCCAGGGCCTCGCGCGGCGAGATCCCGAAGAAGCCCGTGTCGAACTGGCCCGCCTCGTAGAGGAACCCGCCCTCGTCGACGTACGAGGTGCCGGAGTGGCCCGGGTCGTCGTCGAAGAGCTCGGACAGGTTCCAGCCGCGGTCCTCGGGGAAGCCGGAGACGGCGTCGACGCCCTGCTCGACGAGGTGCCACAGCTCCTCGGGCGAGGAGACCCCGCCAGGGAGCCGGCAGCCCATTCCCACGATCGCGATCGGCTCACTGGCCGCCGCGCTGACCCGTTTGCTCTCCTGCTTCAGCCGTTCGTTCTCCATGAGCGAGGCGCGTAGAGCCTCAACGAGCTTTTCGTTGGGCGTGTCCATCGGTTCCTCCACAGTTGGCTACCGGATCCATCACTGATCAGTTGTTGACGGTGCCCAGCGCGCGGGCGATGAGGCTGTCGGCGTCCATGGCCACGAGCAGGTCCAGCTCCTGCGCCGCGCTGTCCGCCGACGGGTCCGCCGCGACGGCGGGGGAGTCGGGGACGTCCGCCAGCCGGACGAGCGTGTCCAGCACGCCCGCCTCGCGGAAGCGGCTGAGCGGCACGAGGGCCAGCGCCCGGCGGATGTCCGCCTCGCGGGCGTCGGTCGCGTCGTTGTCCCGGCCCTCCGGAACGAGTTCCTCCCGCAGATGGCGGGCGAGCGCGGTCGGCGTCGGGTAGTCGAAGATCAACGTGGCGGGGAGCCGTATGCCGGTCGCCTTCGCGAGGCGGTTGCGCAGCTCCACAGCGGTCAGCGAGTCGAAGCCCACCGCCTTGAAGGCGTGGTCCGCCCCGATGGGGTCGGCGCCGCCCAGTACGGTCTCGGCGTGCCCGCGGACCAGGGCCAGCAGCAGCCGGATCTGATCGGCCTCGCCCAACCCCGCCAACTGCCCAACGGGCGAGTCCACTTCCGTGGCACCGGCCTGTGCCGCCTTCCGCGGTACCCGGACCAACCCGCCGAGCGGGGGCGACAGCCGGCCGCTCGCCGCTTCGGCGCGCAGTGCGGCGAAGTTCATCTTGCTGGGCACCAGGTGGGCGATGTCCGAGCGGAGCGCGGCGTCGAACAACTCCATGCCCTCCTCGGCGCTGAGCGCCGAGGCACCGTTGCGTCGCATCCGGCTCTGGTCGCTGTCGCCGAGGTGGCCCGTCATACCGCTGGCGTCCTCCCACAGCCCCCAGGCCAGGGACGTGGCGGGCAGCCCCTGAGCCCGGCGCCGGTGGGCGAGGGCGTCGAGGGCGGCGTTGGCGGCGGAGTAGTTGGCCTGTCCGGGGTTGCCGAGGGTGCCGGCCGCCGAGGAGTAGAGGACGAAGGCGTCGAGGTCGGCGCCCTGGGTGAGTTCGTGGAGATTCAGCGCTGCGTCGATCTTCGGTTGGAAGACGGTGGCGAGCCGGTCCGGGGTGAGGGCGGTGATGATGCCGTCGTCCAGGACGCCCGCCGTGTGGATGACCGCGGTGATCGGGTGCTCTGCCGGGATGGCGGCCAGGGTGGTGGCGAGCGCGTCGCGGTCGGCGGCGTCGCAGGCGGCGATGGTGACGGTCGCGCCCAGTGAGGTGAGTTCGGCCGCGAGTTCGGTCGCGCCTTCCGCGTCGGGGCCGCGGCGGCTGGTCAGCAGCAGATGGCGGGCGCCCCGCGCGGTCACCAGATGCCGGGCGACGATGCTGCCCAGACCTCCGGTGCCGCCGGTGATCAGTACCGTGCCCTCCGGGTCGACCGTCCAGCCCGGCCTCTCGCCGTCGATGACGGTCCGCGTGAGCCGCGGTACGGACACGACACCGTCACGGAGACCTACCTGCGGCTCACCGGTGGCCAGCGCCTGGGGGAGCGCGGCGCGGCTCGCGTCGGAGTCCTCGAGGTCGACCAGGACGATACGGTCCGGGTGTTCCGACTGGGCGGAGCGGACCAGGCCCCAGACGGCGGCCGCCGCCGGGTCCGTGACGGCGTCCCGGGTCAGCACCACCAGCCGGGCGTCCTCCTGCTCCGTACCGGTCAGCCAGCCCTGGACCTCGGCCAGCACGCGGGCCGTCCGCGTCGTCGCGTCGTCGGTGGCCCCGGTCAGGTCGAGGGTCGGCCAGCCGCGCGCCGCACCGGAAGCGCCGGGCGTGCCGGGTGCCACCGGCGTCCACTCCAGGTGGAACAGCGCGTCCCGTACGAGTCCGGCGTCGGCGCCCAGTCCCTCGACGGAGACCGGCCGGAAGACGAGCGACCCGACGGAGATCACCGGGGCGCCGTTCGGATCCACGGCCTCCAGCGAGATGCCGTCGGCGCCGTTGGGCGCTATCCGCACCCGCAGGGCGGAGGCGCCTGAAGCGTGCAGCGCCACTCCCTCCCAGGCGAACGGCAGCACGGTTCGTCCCGCCGTCGCCTCGTCGCCGCCGATGAACGAAGCCGCGTGCAGGGCCGCGTCCAGCAGGGCGGGGTGCAGGCCGAACGCGGCCGCGTCCTTGACGCCCTCCTCGGGGAGGGCGACCTCGGCGAAGATCTTCTCGCCGCGCCGCCAGACCGTGCGCAGGCCCTGGAAGGCCGGCCCGTAGCCGTAGCCGGCCGCGAACCGCCGGTCGTAGAAGTCGTCGAGCGCGACGGCCTCGGCGCCCTGCGGCGGCCACACGGAGAGATCGCCGGCCGCGGTGCGCGCCGCCGAAGTCAGGAAGCCGGTGGCGTGCCGGGTCCAGGGTGCGTCCGCGTCCGCGTGGTCCTGACGGGAGTGGATGGTCACCGCGCGGCGGCCGGTCTCGTCGGCCGCGCCGACCGCGACCTGGATCCGGGTGGCGCCGGATTCGGGCAGGGTCAGCGGCGCCGCGAGGACGAGTTCGTCCAGCAGGCCGGTGCCCGCCCTGTCACCGGCCTGGACGGCCAGCTCCACCAGCGCCGTGCCCGGAACCAGCACCACGCCTTCTACGGCGTGATCCGCCAGCCACGGGTGGGTCGTCAGGGAGAGCCGGCCGGTGGCCAGCACACCGCCGGAGTCGGGCAGTACGGCGACCGCGTTCAGCAGCGGGTGCTCCGCGGGGTCCAGGCCGGCCGCGCCCACGTTGCCGCTGCCGCCGCCGGTCTCCTTCAGCCAGAACCGCTGCCGCTGGAACGCGTAGGTGGGCAGGTCCACATGCTGGTGGTCGATGCCGCCGAAGAGCGGTGTCCAGTCGACCTGGGCGCCGTTCACCTGCAGGCTCGCCAGGGAGGTGAGGAACCGCGGCAGGTCGCCGTCGTCACGGCGCAGGGTGCCGGTGACGAGCGAACCCTCGTCGTCTCCGGCCTCCAGGACGTCCTGGACCGAGGTGGTCAGCACGGGGTGGGTGCTGACCTCGACGAAGATGCGGTGGCCGTCGGCCGCGAGGGATTCCACGGCCTCGGCGAAGCGGACCGGCCGGCGGAGGTTGCGGTACCAGTACGCGGCGTCGACGGGCGTGGAGTCGTCCAGCCAGCCGCCGTTGAGGGTGGAGAACATCGGAATCGTCGGCGTTCGCGGGGTGATGCCGGCGAGGACCCGGGCCAGGTCGTCCTCGATGCGCTCCACATGGCTGGTGTGCGAGGCGTAGTCGACGGCGATCCTGCGGGCGCGTACCCCGGATGCCGTGAGCGTGGCGTGCAGTTCGTCCAGCGCCTGCGGCTCCCCGGCGACGACGGTGGAGCCGGGGCCGTTGACCGCCGCGACCTCCAACCGTCCCGCGTACGCGGTCAGATGCTCCCTGACGTCGTCCAGCGCGAGCGGGATCGACATCATGCCGCCGTGTCCGGCCAGCCCGGCCGCGATGGCCCGGCTGCGCAGGGCGACGACCTTGGCCGCGTCTTCGAGGGTGAGCGCGCCGGCCACATGGGCCGCGGCGATCTCGCCCTGCGAGTGGCCGAGTACGGCGTCGGGTGCGATGCCGTGCGCGCGCCAGAGTGCGGCCAGCGACACCATCATCGCGAACGACGCGGGCTGCAGGACATCGACCCGGTCCAGGGTCGGGGCACCCTCCGCCCGCCGGAGCACATCGGTCAGCAACCAGTCGACGTACGGCGCGAGCGCCGTCTCGCAGGCGGCCACCGACTCGGCGAACAGCGCTGAGGAGTCCAGGAGTTGCGCGCCCATACCTGCCCACTGGGAGCCCTGGCCGGGGAAGACGAAGACGGTCCTGCCGTCCGCGTCCGCGGTGCCGGTCACGACGTTGGGCGCCGGCTCACCGGCGCTCAGGGCCTTCAGGCCCGCCAGCGCCTGCGGCCGGTCGGCGGCGGTGACCACGGCGCGTTGCTCCAGCGCCGCGCGGGAGGTGACCAGCGCGTAGGCGACGTCGTCGAGCCGGGTCTCCGCCTCGGTGCCGGCTTCGAGGAGGTCGAGCAGCCGGCCGGCCTGGGCGCGCAGCGCGTCGGGCGACTTGGCCGACAGCGTCAGCGCCACCGGTCCCGCAGGGCCGCGGTTCTCACGAGGGGCGTCCTCGACGGGCGGGGCCTGCTCGATGATGACGTGCGCGTTGGTGCCGCTGACGCCGAAGGCGGACACCGCGGCGCGCCGCGGCCGGTCGCTCTGCGGCCAGTCGCGGGCCTCGGTGAGCAGCTCCACCGCGCCCTCGGACCACTCCACCTTCGGGGACGGCGCGTCCACGTGCAGGGTCCTGGGCAGGACGCCGTGCCGCATCGCCTGGACCATCTTGATGATCCCGGCCGCGCCCGCCGCGGACTGGGCGTGGCCGATGTTGGACTTCAACGAGCCGAGCCAGAGCGGCTCTTGGGCGCTGCGGTCCTGGCCGTAGGTGGCGATCAGCGCCTGGGCCTCGATGGGGTCGCCGAGGCTGGTGCCGGTGCCGTGCGCCTCCACCGCGTCGATGTCGTCGGTGCCCAGCCTGGCGTTCTTCAGCGCCGCGCGGATCACGCGCTGCTGGGACGGCCCGTTGGGGGCGGTGAGTCCGTTGGAGGCGCCGTCCTGGTTGACGGCGGTGCCACGGACGACGGCCAGGACGGGGTGACCGAGGCGCTGCGCGTCGGAGAGCCGCTCGACGAGCAGCAGACCGACGCCCTCGGCCCAGCCGGTGCCGTCCGCGCCGGCGGCGAACGCCTTGCAGCGTCCGTCGGTCGCCAGACCGCGCTGCCGGGAGAACTCCACGAACACCCCGGGGGTGCTCATGACGGCCGCGCCGCCGGCGAGTGCCATGTCGATCTCGCCGTTGCGCAGCGCCTGCACCGCCAGGTGCAACGCCACCAGGGACGACGAGCACGCCGTGTCCAGGGTGACGGCCGGGCCTTCGAGGCCCAGCGTGTACGACACGCGCCCGGAGGCGACGCTGGCGGCGGTGCCGGTGCTCAGATACCCCTCGACCTCGGCCGGCGCCTGCTCCATGTCGGTCGCGTAGTCGTGGTACATCACGCCGGAGTACACGCCGACCTTGCCGCCGCGCAGCGACGTCGGGTCGATGCCGGCCCGCTCGAACGTCTCCCACGAGGTCTCCAGCAGCAGCCGCTGCTGCGGGTTCATCGACAGCGCCTCACGCGAGTTGATGCCGAAGAAGGAGGCGTCGAACTGCGTCGCGCCGTGCAGGAATCCGCCCTCGCTGACATACGAGGTGCCGCGCCGATCGGGGTCGGGGTCGAAGAGCCGGTCGAGGTCCCAGTCGCGGTCCTCGGGGAACCCGGAGACGGCGTCGACACCCTGCTCGACGAGGTGCCACAGCTCGTCGGGCGAGGAGACCCCGCCCGGCAGCCGGCAGCCCATCCCCACGATCGCGATCGGCTCGGACTTCGCGGCCTCGACCTCCCGCAGCCGCTTGTTGGCCTGCTTCAAGTCGACCAGTGCCCGCTTCAGGTAATCGCGGAGCTTCTCGTCATTCGACATACCGGGTCTTCCCTCTCAAGGCGTCAGTTGATGGTCCGGGGGCGGTTCAGGACAGACCGAGTTCGCCGTCCATGAGCTGGAAGATCTCGTCGTCGGTCGCCGAGTCGAGGTCGACGTTCTCGCCGGGCACGCCGGCGGGGGCGCTCGATGCGGCCTCGACCTTGGCGGTCAGCAGCCGCAGCCGGACGGCCACTCCGGCGCGTACCGACTCGTCCGAGGCCAGATCGGCCAGAGCCGCCTCCAGTTGGTCCAGCTCCGCCGACACCGAGGGCGGTGTGGCAGGCTCGTCGCAGTCGAGTTCGTGCCGCAGGTACTCGGCCAGCGCGGTGGGAGTGGGGTGGTCGAAGACCAGCGTGGCCGGGAGCCGCACCCCGCTGACCGTCGCGAGCCGGTTGCGCAGCACCACGGAGGCCAGGGAGTCGAACCCCAGGTCCTTGAAGGCGTGCTGGGCCCCGACGGCCTTGGCCGTCGCGTGCCCCAGCACCGAGGCGGCCTCGGAGCGCACCAGGTCGAGCAGCGTCCGGTTCCGTTCGGCCTCGGGCAGTGCCTTCAGCCGGTCGGCCAGCGACTGTTCGGTCACGGTGGCGGTGCGGGCGACCTTGCGCGGGGTGCGCACCAGGGAGCGCAGCAGCGGCGGCACGGAGTCCGGGTCGGACGGTCCGCGCAGGGCCGCCAGATCCAGCCGCGCCGTCACCAGCGCCGCATCCGCCGACCGCAGCCCCACATCGAGCAGCGCGAGCGCCGACTCCGTGGACATTCCGGTGATCCCGGTGCGCCTGCCCCGCTGGAGGTCGGCGGTGCCGAGCGTGCCGGTCATGCCGCTGGCCTCCTCCCACAGGCCCCAGGCGAGTGAGGTGGCGGGGGTGCCCTGTTCGCGCAGTCGGTGGGCGAGGGCGTCGAGGGCTGCGTTGGCAGCGGCGTAGTTGGCCTGTCCGGGGTTGCCGAGGGTGCCGGCCGCGGAGGAGTAGAGGACGAAGGCGTCGAGCTTGGTGTCCTGGGTGAGTTCGTGGAGATTGAGTGCCGCGTCGATCTTGGGTCGTAGGACGGTGTCGATGCGTTCGGGGGTGAGGGCGGTGATGATGCCGTCGTCCAGGACGCCCGCGGTGTGGATGACCGCGGTGATGGGGTGCTCTGCCGGGATGGCGGCGAGGGTGGTGGCGAGCGCGTCGCGGTCGGCGGCGTCGCAGGCGGCGATGGTGACGTGCGCGCCGAGTGCGGTGAGTTCGGCCGCGAGTTCGGTCGCGCCTTCCGCGTCGGGGCCGCGGCGGCTGGTCAGCAGCAGATGACGGGCGCCGTGGGTGGTGACGAGGTGGCGGGCGGCCAGCGCACCCAGGGTGCCGGTGCCGCCCGTGACCAGGACGGTGCCTTCGGTATCGAGGGTCCAGCCGTCGTCCAACCCCTCGCCGGTGGTTCGGGCCAGCCGGGGGACCGTCGCGGTCCCCTCGCGGAGCGCGAGTTGCGGCTCACCCGTCGCGAGAGCCGGCAGCAGCGCGCCGCGGCTCGCCTCGGTGGCGTCGACGTCGACGAGGACGATGCGGTCCGGGTGCTCGGCCTGCGCGGTGCGGACCAGGCCCCAGACGGCGGCCGCCGCCGGATCGGTGACCGCGTCCCGGGTCAGGACCACCAGCCGCGCCCCGTCGGGACCGGTACCGGTGAGCCACTCCTGAACCCCGGTGAGAGCGCGGGCGGTCAGCTCGCGGAGACCACCGGCGTCGGTGGTGAGATCGAGGACGGGCCAGGGCTGGTCGGGGCCGGCACCGGCGAGCGGCAGCGGCTGCCACTCGATGCGGAAGAGGGCGTCGCGGTTGGCGTCCTGCTGGGTGCTGAGACGGCTGGTGTCGACGGCGCGGAAGGTGAGCGCCTGGACGGTCGCGACGGGCGCGCCGGTGGTGTCGGCGGCCGTCACCTCGACGGTGTTCTCGCCGGTGGGCGCGATCCGGATCCGGAGGTGGGTGGCGCCGGTGGCGTGCAGGGCGACGCCCTTCCAGGCGAAGGGCAGGAGCAGGTGCCCGGGGTCGGTCGCGGTGACCGCGCCGAAGCTGGTCGCGTGCAGCGTCGCGTCCAGGAGGGCGGGGTGCAGTCCGAACGCGGTCGCGTCCTTGACGCCCTCCTCAGGGATGGCGACCTCGGCGAAGATCTCCTCGCCACGTCGCCAGACCTTGCGCAGCCCCTGGAAGACCGGCCCGAACTCGTGCCCGTCCGCCGCCCGCCGGTCGTAGAAGTCGCCGATCTCGACCGCCTCGGCGTTCTCCGGCGGCCAGACGCCGGAACCGGTTGCCGGCCGGGGGCTCTCCTTCGTCAGGAATCCGGCGGCGTGCCGGGTCCACGGTGCCGGGGCGCCGACGGCGTCGGAGCCGTCCGCGGCTTCGGTGTCGTCGGGGCGCGAGTAGACGCTCACGGCCCGCCGGCCGGTGTCGTCCGCTTCGAGGACCTGCACGCGGAGCTGGACTCCGGTGCGCTCGGGCAGGACGAGCGGTGCTTCGAGGACGAGTTCGTCCAGCACGCCGGTCCCGGTCTCGTCGCCGGCGCGTACCGCCAACTCGACCAGTGCCGTGCCCGGTACCAGCACCACACCCGACTTGGCGTGGTCGGCCAGCCACGGGTGCGTCCGCAGCGACAGCCGGCCGGTGCCCACCAGGCCGTCGGTGTCCGGGAGTTCGGTCAACACGCTCAGCAGCGGGTGACCGGTGGCGCGCAGTCCGAGGGACCTGGCGTCCGCCGTGCCGCCGCCCGCCTCCGCCCAGTGGCGTTCGCGCTGGAAGGCGTACGTGGGCAGGTCCACCCGCGCGGCGGCCGTGCCGTCGAAGAGCGCGGGCCACTCGACCGCGGTGCCCCGCACATGGAGGCCGGCGACCGCCGCCAACAGGGTCGCGGTCTCCGGGCGTTCACGGCGCAGCGCAGAGACGCACAGCGTCTGCTCCGGACCTCCGGCGGATCCGTCCAGGGACTCCAGCGACTCCAGGGACTCCTGGGTCATCGCGATGAGGACGGCGTCCGGGCCGATCTCCAGGAAGGCGGTGACGTCCTGCTCGCGCAGGGTGCGTACCGCGTCCAGGAAGCGGACCGGCCGGCGCACATGCTCGGTCCAGTAGTCGGGGGAGGCGAGCTGTTCTGCCGTGACCGGCTTCCCGGTCAGGGTCGAGACGATCGGGATGCGCGGTGCCTGGAAGGTGAGCCCGGCGGCGACCTCGCGGAACGCGTCGAGCATGCCGTCCATCCGCGGCGAGTGGAAGGCGTGGCTGACGCGCAGCCGCTTGGTCTTCCAACCGAGGCTGCGGCAGGCGCTGGTGATCCGCAGGACCACGTCCTCCTCGCCGGAGATCACCACCGAGGTGGGTCCGTTGACCGCGGCGATCCCGACCCACTCGGTGTCGGTGAGCAGCGGGGCCAGGTCGGTCTCGGTGGCCTGCACGGCCACCATGGCGCCGCCCTCGGGCAGTGCCTGCATCATCCGGCCGCGTGCCGCGACCAGGGTGGCGGCATCCGGCAGGGACAGGACGCCCGCGACATGCGCGGCGGCCAGCTCGCCGATGGAGTGACCGGCGAGGTGGTCGGGCCGTACGCCCCACGACTCCACCAGCCGGAACAGCGACACCTCGACGGCGAACAGCGCGGCCTGGGTGTAGACGGTCCGGTGCAGCAGCTCGGACCGCTCCGAGCCCGCTTCGGCGAAGACCACCTCGCGCAGCGGATGGTCCACATGCCCGGCCAGCTGCCGGTCGAGCGCCTCGCAGGTCGCGTCGAACGACCGCGCGTACACCGGGAACGCCTCGTACAGCTCGCGTCCCATACCGGGCTGCTGGCTGCCCTGACCGGAGAAGAGGAAGGCGGTCCTGCCGCCGGCCGGCTCGCCGGTGATCACGGAGCCGGGGGCCGAGCCGCCGGCCAGCGCCTCCAGGCCCGCCACCAGCTCCTCGCGGTCGCCGGCCAGCACCACGGCCCGCCGGTCCAGCACGGCGCGGCTGGTCACGAGGGAGTAGGCCACGTCGCCGAGGTCGTTCTCCGTTGCGGCCAACCGGTCGGCGAGCCGCCGGGCCTGGCCGCGCAGGGCGTCCGGGCTCTTGGCCGACAGCGCGTACGGCAGCACGTTCGGCAGCGCGTGCGGCAGGACCGGCGGAACGGGTGCGGTCCCGGTGCCCGCGGGCTGCTGCTGGGCATCGGCGGCGTCGAGGGCCGGTGCCTGCTCGATGATGACGTGCGCGTTGGTGCCGCTGACACCGAACGAGGAGACGCCCGCACGGCGGGGTTTCCCGTCCTGCTCCGGCCAGTCACGGGCCTCGGTGAGCAGCTGCACGGCGCCCGCCGACCAGTCGATCTTGGCCGAGGGCCGGTCGACGTGCAGCGTCCTGGGCAGGACGCCGTGCCGGATGGCCTCCACCATCTTGATCACGCTCGCGACCCCGGCCGCTCCCTGCGTGTGCCCGATGTTGGACTTCAACGAGCCGAGCCAGAGCGGCTGTCGGTCGCCGCGGTCCTGGCCGTAGGTGGCGATCAGCGCCTGGGCCTCGATGGGGTCGCCGAGGCTGGTGCCGGTGCCGTGGGCCTCGACGGCGTCGATGTCGGTGGCGCCGAGCCCGGCGTTCTTCAGAGCGGCGCGGATCACGCGCTGCTGTGAGGGGCCGTTGGGGGCGGTGAGTCCGTTGGAGGCGCCGTCCTGGTTGACGGCGGAACCGCGGACGACGGCGAGCACGGGGTGCCCGAGCCGCCGGGCGTCCGAGAGGCGCTCGACGAGCAGCAGGCCGATGCCCTCGGCCCAACCGGTGCCGTCCGCCGCGTCGGCGAACGCCTTGCAGCGGCCGTCGGTGGACAGGCCGCGCTGCCGGGAGAACTCCACGAACGCGTCCGGGGTGCTCATCACGGCCACCCCGCCCGCCAGCGCCATGTCCGTCTCGCCGTTGCGGAGCGACTGCGCCGCGAGGTGCAGGGCGACCAGCGAGGACGAGCAGGCCGTGTCGATGGTGAGCGCCGGCCCTTCGAGGCCGAAGACGTAGGAGATCCGGCCGGAGGCGACGCTCCCCGAGGTGCCGGTGAGGCGGTAGCCCTCCGAATCCCCGTTGTCCTGCTGCAGCCGCATCGCGTAGTCGCGGTCGTTGACACCGACGTACACGCCGACGTTGCCGCCGCGCAGCGCCGCCGGGTCGATGCCGGCCCGCTCGAACGTCTCCCAGGAGGTCTCCAGCAGCAGCCGCTGCTGCGGGTCCATGGCGTCGGCCTCACGGGGCGAGATCCCGAAGAATCCGGCGTCGAAATCAGTCGCGCTGTCCAGGAACGCGCCGTTGCGGGCGTACGACCTGCCCCGGCGCTCCGGGTTGGGGTCGTAGATCCCCTCCAGGTCCCAGCCGCGGTTCGTGGGGAAGTCGCCGATGACATCGACGCCCTCCGCCACCAGCCGCCACAGCTCCTCGGAGCTGTTGGCGCCGCCGGGGAACCGGCAGCCGATCGCCACGATCGCAATGGGATCGTCCGACGCGTCCGCACCACTGGTGACCACCGGGGCCGCCGTCGCCGCCGGCCGCTCGCCGATCAGCTCCGCGCCCAGGTGGCGGGCGAGCGCCGTCGGCGTCGGGTAGTCGAAGACCAGGGTGGTCGGCAGCCGCAGACCGCTGCGCGCACCCACCCGGTTCCGCAGTTCGACCGCGGTGAGCGAGTCGAACCCGACCTCCTTGAACGCCCGGTCCGGCTGGATCCGTTCGGCGTTCGCGTGCCCCAGTACCGAGGCGGCCTCGGAGCGCACCAGGTCGAGGAGGAGCCGGCTCTGCTCGGCCTCGAGGAGCCCGGTCAGCCGCTCCGCCAGCGAGTTGCCGCCGGACGGCTGACCGCCCGCCTGGGCGGTGCGCCGTGCGGGACGCACCAGGCTGCGCAGCAGCGGAAGCACCGGTTCGGTCGCCGACCTGACCCGCAGACCCGCGAGATCCAGGTTGGCGGCCACGAACGCCGCCCCGGAGGAGCGCAGCCCCGCGTCGAGCAATGCCGTACCGGCGTCCGCGGAGAGCCCCAGCATGCCGTCCCGGCGGTGCCGCAGCAGAGCCGTGTCGTCGAGATGGGTGGTCATCCCGCTGACGTCGGACCAGTAGCCCCAGGCGAGTGAGGTGGCGGGGGTGCCGTCTGCGCGCAGTCGGTGGGCGAGGGCGTCGAGTGCGGCGTTGGCCGCGGCGTAGTTGGCCTGTCCGGGGTTGCCGAGGGTGCCGGCCGCGGAGGAGTAGAGGACGAAGGCGTCGAGGTCGGCGCCCCGGGTGAGTTCGTGCAGGTTCAGCGCTGCGTCGATCTTCGGTTGGAAGACGGTGTTGAGACGTTCGGGGGTGAGGGCGGTGATGATGCCGTCGTCGAGAACGCCCGCGGTGTGGATGACCGCGGTGAGGGGGTGCTCTGCCGGGATGGTGGCGAGGGTGGTGGCGAGCGCTTCGCGGTCGGCGGCGTCGCAGGCGGCGATGGTGACGTGCGCGCCCAGGGCGGTGAGTTCGGCCGCGAGTTCGGTCGCTCCTTCCACGTCGGGGCCGCGGCGGCTGGTCAGCAGCAGGTGACGGATGCCGTGGGTGGTGATGAGGTGGCGGGCGGCCAGCGCACCGAGGGTGCCGGTGCCGCCGGTGATCAGAACGGTGCCCTCGGGGTTGAGGGGACGGCGCGAGCTGTCCTGCCCGGCGTCGGCGCGGACGAGCCGCGGCACCGACGCGACCCCTTCGTGGAGCGCGATCTGCGGCTCACCCGTGGCCAGGGCCTGGGCGAGCGCGTCGAGGCTCGACTCCGAGTCGTCGACATCGACGAGGACGATGCGGTCCGGGTGCTCGGCCTGCGCGGTGCGGACCAGGCCCCAGACGCCCGCCGCCGCCGGATCGGTGACCGCGTCGCGGGTCAGGACGACCAACCGCGCGTCCTCCTGCTCCGCGCCGGTGAGCCACTGCTGCACCTCGGCCAGCACGTGGGCGGTCCGGCCGCGCACGTCGTCGGTGGCCCCGGTGAGATCCAGCGTCGGCCACTGCTGGGCGGGAACCTGCTCCGCCAACGGCAGCGGCTGCCAGGCCACGCGGAAGAGCGCGTCATGGTGGCTGCTGTTCCCCGGTGCGAGCCGGCTGGTGTCGACGGCGCGGAACGTCAGTGCCTGAACGGTCGCGACCGCTGTGCCGGTGCTGTCGGCGGCGTCGACGGTGACGGTGTTGTCACCGGTCGGCGCGATCCGGATCCGGAGCCGGTCGGCGCCGGTGGCATGCAGGGCGACGCCCTTCCAGGCGGACGGCAGCAGGAGCTGCCCGGGGTCGGCCGCGGTGACGGCGCCGAAGTCGGCGGCATGCAGCGCGGCGTCCAGCAGGGCGGGATGCAGTCCGAACGCAGCCGCGTCCTGGGTGTCCTCCGGGAGGGCGACCTCGGCGAAGGTCTCGTCCCCGCGCCGCCAGACCCTGCGCAGGCCCTGGAAGGCCGGGCCGAACTCCTGCCCTACGGTCGCCCGGCGGTCGTAGAAGTCGCCCACCGCGACGGCCTCGGCGTCCTGCGGCGGCCAGACGGTGAGGTCGCCGTTGGGTGCGGTCGATCCGGTGGTGAGGAATCCGGTGGCGTGCCGGGTCCAGGACGCGTCGGGGTCGGCGTGGTCCTGGCGGGAGTGGATGGTCACGCTGCGGCGGCCGGCGTCGTCCGTTCCGCCGATGGCCACCTGGATCCGTACGGCCGTCAGCTCCGGCAGCACCAGCGGCGCTTCGAGAACGAGCTCGTCCACCACATCCGTACCGGCCTTGTCACCGGCTCGGAGGGCCAGCTCGATCAGTGCCGTGCCCGGGAGCAGCGCCACCCCCTCGACGGCGTGGTCGGCCAGCCACGGGTGCGTGGCGAGGGAGATCCGGCTGGTGGCCAGCACCCCGCCGGAGCCCGGGAGTTCGACGACCGCGCTGAGCAGCGGGTGCTCGGAGGAGTCCAGGCCCGCCGCGTTGACGTTGCCGCTGCTGCCCGTATCGGACAGCCAGTACCGCTGCCGCTGGAAGGCGTAGGTCGGCAGTTCCACCTGCCGGTGCGCGCCGGCGGCGGGCGCCGGTGACCAGTCGACCGGAACTCCCCGTACCTGCAGGCTTGCCAGGGAGGTGAGGAACCGCTCCAGATCGCCGTTGTCCCGGCGCAGGGTGCCGGTGACGACCGGCGAGGCGATGTCCTCGGCCTCCAGGATGTCCTGGATGGCGGTGGTGAGGACGGGGTGGGTGCTGACCTCGACGAAGACGCGGTGGTCCTGGGCTGCCAACGCCGCCGTGGACCGGGCGAACCGCACCGTGTGCCGGAGGTTGCGGTACCAGTAGCCGGCGTCGAGGGGGGTGGCGCCGTCGAGCCACTCCCCGTTGAGCGTGGAGTACATCGGGACGATGGGCGCCTGCGGGGTCAACATGGCCAGTACGCGGGCGAGTTCGCTCTCGATGCGTTCGACGTGGCTGGTGTGGGAGGCGTAGTCGACGGGGACCTTGCGGGCGCGGATGCCTTCGGTGGTGCAGGCGGTGTGGAGTTCGTCGAGTGCGGTGGGTTCACCGGCGACGACGGTGGAGTGGGGGCCGTTGATGGCGGCGATTTCGAGGCGCCCGGCGTACTCCTCGATGCGGGCGGTGACGTCGTCGAGGGGCAGCGGGATGGACATCATGCCGCCGTGTCCGGCGAGTCCCGCGGCGATGGCCTTGCTGCGCAGGGCGACGACCTGGGCGGCGTCCTCGATCGACAGCGCTCCGGCGACGCAGGCGGCGGCGATCTCGCCCTGCGAGTGGCCGATGACGGCGTCGGGGATGACGCCGTGGGAGCGCCACAGAGCGGCCAGCGACACCATCATGGCGAAGGAGACGGGTTGGACGACATCGACGCGTTCCAGCGTCGGGGCACCCTCCACTTGGCGGATGACATCGGTCAGTGACCAGTCGATGTGGGGTGCCAGGGCCTGCGCGCACTGGTCGATGGCGTCGGCGAAGACGGGTGAGGTGTCGAGGAGTTGGGCGCCCATGCCGGTCCACTGCGAGCCCTGGCCGGGGAAGACGAAGACCGTCTTGCCGTCCGCGTCCGCGGTACCCGTCACCACGTTCGACGCCGGCTCATCCAGGCTGAGGGCCTCCAGGCCCGCCACCGCGTGCGCGTGGTCGGTGGCGGTGACCACCGCGCGCTGCTCCAGTGCCGCGCGGGAGTTCGCCAGCGCGTAGGCGATGTCGTCGAGACCGGAACGGTCGGCCTGGTCGCCGGCGCCGGATTCGAGGAGGTCAAGCAGTCGGCCGGCCTGGGCGCGCAGCGCCTCGGGCGACCTGGCCGACAGCGTCAGGGCCACCGGTCCCGCCGGGCTCCCGTTCTCGCGGGGGATCTCCTCCACCGCCGGGGCCTGCTCGATGATCACATGCGCGTTGGTGCCGCTGACTCCGAACGCCGACACCGCGGCGCGCCGCGGCCGGTCGGTCTCCGGCCAGGGCCGGGCCTCGGTGAGCAGTTCCACCGCACCGGCCGACCAGTCGACCTTGGTGGAGGGCTGGTCGACGTGCAGGGTCCTGGGCAGCACGCCGTGCTGGATGGCCATGACCTGCTTGATGATCCCGGCGACTCCGGCGGCGGCCTGCGCGTGGCCGATGTTGGACTTCAACGAGCCCAGCCAGAGCGGGAGGTGCGGGTCGCGGTCCTGCCCGTACGTGGCGAGCAGCGCCTGCGCCTCGATGGGGTCGCCCAGCGTCGTGCCGGTGCCGTGTCCCTCGACCGAGTCGACGTCCGCCGACGACAGATGGGCGTTGGCCAGTGCCTGTCGGATCACCCGCTGCTGCGAGGGGCCGCTCGGCGCGGTGAGTCCGTTCGAGGCCCCGTCCTGGTTGATCGCGGAGCCGCGGATGATCGCGGCCACCGGGTGGCCGAGCCGCTGGGCGTCCGAGAGCCGCTCCACGAGGAGCAGGCCGACGCCCTCGGCCCAACCGGTGCCGTCCGCCGCCTCGGCGAACGCCTTGCACCGGCCGTCGGCGGCGAGCGCCCGCTGTCGGGAGAACTCGACGAAGGAGGTGGGCTGGGACATCAGCGCCACGCCGCCCGCCAGCGCCATCGTGCACTCGCCGTTGCGCAGCGACTGCGCCGCGAGGTGGATGGCGACCAGCGAGGACGAGCACGCGGTGTCGATGGTGAGGGCCGGGCCTTCGAGGCCGAGGGTGTACGAGACCCGGCCGGAGGCGACGCTGCCGGCGGTGCCGGTGGCGAGGTATCCCTCCAACTCCTCGGGCGCCTGGTCCACATGGGTGCCGTAGTCGTGGTACATCACCCCGGAGAACACACCGACGTTGCCGCCGCGCAGGGTGGCGGGGTCGATGCCGGCCCGCTCGAACGTCTCCCACGAGGTCTCCAGCAGCAGCCGCTGCTGCGGGTCCATGGCGACGGCCTCGCGCGGCGAGATCCCGAAGAAGTCGGCGTCGAAGTCGGCCATGTCGTAGAGGAAGCCGCCCTCGTGGACGTACGACGTGCGGCGCCTGCTGCCGTCCGGGTCGTACAGCTCGCCGAGGTTCCAGCCGCGGTCCTCCGGGAAACCAGAGACGGCGTCCACGCCCTGCTCGACGAGCTGCCACAGCTCCTCGGGGGAGGAGACCCCGCCCGGCAGCCGGCAGGCCATCCCGACGATCGCGATCGGCTCGTCGGAGCCCACCACCTCCGGCTGCAGCTCCTCGGGCGCGGTCTCGACACCCATCAGTAGGTTGCGGAGCTGCTGGGCGACCGCGTTCGGGCGGGGGAAGTCGAAGGCGAGGGTGGCGGGCAGCTTGAGCCCGGTGCCCTCGGTCAGACGGTTGCGCAGGGCCACCGCGTGCAGGGAGGTGAACCCGAGGTCCTTGAAGGCGCGTTCGGCGCCGACCGCGGTGATCCCGCCCAGCTCCCGGACCCGGGACGCCTCGGTGCGGACCATGTCCAGCAGCAGCCGGAACTGCTCGGGGTCGGAGAGCCGGCCGAGCCGCTTGCGCAGCGCGTCGGCCCGTCGCTCGTCGGCGCCGGCGGAGCCGGGGGTGGTGTCGATGAGGCCGCGCAGCAGCGGCGGCACCTCGCCGGTGGCGATGCGGGCGGTGTCCAGGGCCATCGGGAGCAGGAACGGCTGGGCCGCCATGTGCGCGGCGTCGAACATGGCCAGCCCGGCACGGGCGTCCAGGGTGCCGACACCGGCGGCCGGTGTTCCGCCGGCGCCGTCGGACCGGTCGGTGCCGTCCGGGTCCGCGCCGTTCGCGGGCTCCGTCTGCTCCCACGGCCCCCAGGCCAGGGAGAGCGCCGGCAGGCCGCGGTCGGCGCGGTGCTGGGCCAGCGCGTCGGCGAAGGCGGTGTAGGCAGCGCGCTCGCCGTCCCCCGCCGCGCCCAGGACGCCGTCGGCCGAGGAGTGCAGGACGAAGGTGGCCGGGGTGCGGGCGAGGGTCGTCTCGTGCAGGTTCAGCAGGGCCGCGACGGCGGACTCCAGCGGACGTTCGGGACGCTGCGCGACGGCCTCCTGCCACGAGTGGGCGTGCACCACCGCGGTCAGCGGGCGCTCGGCGCGGTCCAGTACGGCGGCCAGCGCGGTCCGGTCCGTCGGGTCGCAGGCCGTGGGCGTCACGGTGGCGCCGAGCGCCGTCAACTCGCCGTGCAGGGCCGCAGTGCTGTAGTCCGCCACGCCGTTCGCGCTGACCAGCAGGATGTGGCGGGCGTGGTGCGCGGAGACCAGGTGGCGGGCGAGGGCCGCGCCCTGCGGGCTGTCGGCGCCGGTGACGACGACGGTGCGCTCCGGGTCCAGGACCGGGGGAGTGGCGGGGTCGGTGGTGTTGGGCACCCGCGCCAGGCGCGGCTGCAGCGGGATGCCCGCGCGCACCGCCAGCTGGGTCTCGTCCGAGGTCAGCGCGACGGCCAGGGCCGCGGGCAGCGCGTCGCGCGACTCCTGGGTGTCGTCGAGGTCGAGCAGGACGATCCGCTCCGGGTGCGCTGCCTGGAGCGAGCGGACGAGCCCCCACAGCGGGGCGTGGGCCAGGTTCTGCAGATGCTCACGGTGGCCCGCGACCACCGCGCCACGGGTGGCGACGGCCAGCCGGGTGCCGGCGAGCCGGCTGTCGGCCAGCCAGTGGCCGGCGGCGGCGGAGAGCTCCCTGACGGTCCGCTGCACCGACTCGGCGAGGCCGCCGGAGGGCGGTGCGACGTCGGGGAGGAACACCACCGCGTCGGGCACCGGATCCCCCGCCGCCTGCGCGTCCGTCAGCTTCGCCGCCAGACCCGCGGTCAGCGCGGCGGCGTCGGCGCCGGTCACGATCCAGTGCGAGGGGTGCTCACCGGTCTCGGGAACGGAGGGCAGCGGGACCCAGTCGAGGCGCAGCAGCGACTCGAAGTGGCTGCTGTTGGCGGCCCGCAGCCGCATCGGCTGCTCCAGCAGCTTGTGCCGGGTGATCTTGCCGGACTGTGTGCGCGGTATCCGGGCGATCTCGTAGAGCTCCTCGGGGACCTTGAAGTACGCGAGCTTCTCCCGGCAGGCGGCGTAGAGGAGTTCGGGGTCGAGCCCCTCGGGGCCCGGTACGAGGAACGCGACGGGGACCTCCCCGAGCACGTCGTGCGGGGTGCCGACCACCGCGGCGTCGGCGACGCCCGGCACGGTGCGCAGGACCTCCTCGACCTCCAGGGGGTGGATGTTCTCCCCGCCCCGGATGATGAGCTCCTTGATACGGCCGGTGATGGTGAAGTAGCCGGCCTCGTCGCGCCGGGCCAGGTCACCGGTGCGGTACCAGCCGTCCTGCAGCGCCTCGGCGGTCGCCAGCGGGTTGTTGTGGTACCCCGTCATGACGTTGGGGCCGCTGACCCACACCTCGCCCTCCTGGCCGGTGGCGACCTCGGCACCGGTCCTGGTGTCGACCAGGCGCACGTTGACGCCGGGGACGGGCAGCCCGCAGGAGCCCTCGACCCGGGCGCCGGTGGGCCAGTTGATGGTGATCGAGCCGCAGGTCTCGGTGGAGCCGTACGCGTCGAGCAGCGGAGCGCCGTACGCGTTCTCGAAGGCGGTGCGCAGGGCGGCCGTGGTGATGGCGCCGCCGACCAGGCACATCCTCAAGTCGGGTGCCTGGAAACCCTTCCGCGCGGCGGCCCTGACCAGGTAGTGGTACATGGTCGGCACGCCGGCGAGGAAAGTGGACCTCTCCTCCTCCAGCGCCTGCAGGACGTCGTCCGCCGAGAAGCCGTCGACGATACGGGCGGAGGCGCCGACCGCGGTGACCCCCAGCACGCACACGATGTGCGACAGGCTGTGGAAGAGCGGCAACGGCCACAGGACCCGGTCGTCGGAGGTGAGTCCGGGAATGGGCGCGTAGCAGGCGGCGACCGACCAGAGCCCGTTGCGCTGGGTGGAGAGCACGCCCTTGGGGCGGCCGGTCGTGCCGGAGGTGTAGAGCATCCAGGCGAGGTCGTCCAGCCCGAGGTCGTCCCGGGCCGGTACGGCCGGGTCGGTGCCGGCCAGCGTCTCGAAAGCCACCGTGCCGGCGGGCGCGTCGACCGGAATGCCCGTGGAGCCGGTGACCACGATCCGCACCGTGCGGCGGTCGCCCAGCACGTGGCGGAGTTGGCCGATGTGCGCCGCGTCGGTGATGACCACCCGGGCGCCGCTGTCGTCGAGGAGATAGCCGAGCTCCGCATCGGTGGACCGCGGGTTGAGCGGTACGCCGATGGCGGAGGCCCGGGTGATGGCCAGGTAACTCTCCACCGTCTCGACGCAGTTGCCGAGATAGATCACCGCCCGGTCGCCCGGCTGCAGTCGCAGCGCGGCCAGGTGGCCCGCGATCCGACCGGTGCGTTTCTCCAACTCCGTGTAGCTGACGTCGCGCCGGGAGTCGCTGAAGGCGACCTTGTCCCCGAAACGGTTCGCATGCTCCTTGAGCAGTTCCGGCAACGGTCGGATCAGCTCGGTACGCAGCATGTCAACACACCCCTCGATACGGACTGACGACGCGAATCTCGCAGTACTCAGTCTCGCTTGCCGAGGAATTATCGGAACCCCTGGAAGCCCCCCTAAGAGATCCCTGACCTGAGTCGCGGGAAAATGCGGAGGACTGTTCAAGAGAGGGGGTCCACCTACTACGTCTACTATCCATACATGCCCGTATCCGTCAAGGATACTGGGGTAGTGAAGCGGGTCGAGAAAGAGTAAATTCAGCCTTCTCCGCATGGGATCACGGCTTTGAACGAAGTGAGGGAATCCGTCATGACGTACAGCTGGATCTTCTGCCGCATCCCCGCCCCCCAACGGGCGGACGGACGCGGCGGTGTCACCGCTGGAGTGCCACCCACACTCCCTGACCTGGTACGCGGCTTCCGCAGGACGGATGCCGACAGCCGGTGGTTCTTCCGCCGCATCGACCACCCGGCAGCGCCCGGCCTCGCCCTCTGGTTCGGCGGCGGCACGCGCGTACTGCGGGAAACAGAGGAGCGAATACAGCTGGAATACGCGGCAGTCGGCCGCCCGATTGCATTCGAGCACCTTCCGCAGCAGGTGCCGCAGCATTCGCACGCCTGCGACATCGAATTCACCGACGATCTCTCGACGGCCTCCAGCGACCTGGCCCTGGAGGTGATGCAGGGCAGCGGATACACGCCGGACGAGCAGCTGGCCCTTGCCATTCTTCATATTCGTCATCTGGTCGCCCTCGTTCCGGAAAGGGAACGCCGGGCATTCCTCTTCCAGTGCTGGCAGGCCTGGACCGAGCAGCTCACCCCCGACCAGCGCACCGAACTGTCGGGACAGGCGGAACTGGAGGAGTCCGCGGCGCTGTTCGCCGTCATGGCACCGCCCATGCGGCCCCCTGTCGCGGACCGTTGGTACCGCTACCTGGTCACCCTGCACCGGGTCACCACCGGCCAGTGGGCCACCGAGGGCGCACCGGTCAACTACCACCTGTTCGACCACGCCCATCTGACCCACGGCCGGCTCGGCATCCCCGCCGTCACGGAGGCGCTGGCCGCACGCCTGGTGCGGGCGTCCCTCAGCCCCTCGGGCCGCGACCAGCTGCCGCTGGCCGTTCCCGCCGCCGCGCTGCAGACCGCGTGAGCCGGACGGATCGCTACGGCCGGGACGTGGTGAACGACAGAAAGGAGACATGATGAGTCCGACGCAGGCGCCGCACCGGCAGGTGGAGGTCGCCCTCGGCGACGACCGTGCGTACTCCGTCCATATCGGGCCGGGCGTACGCGAGTTGCTCCCGGAGGTGGTGGCGTGGCTCGGCGCCTCGCGGGCGGTCGTCGTCTCGGCGCGGCCCGCCGGCGCGGTGCCCGACCCGGGAGTCCCCACGCTGTGGCTCCGGGCGCGGGACGGGGAGCAGGACAAGACCCTGGAGACCGTGGGTGAACTGTGCCGGGAGTTCGCCCGGTTCGGGCTCACCCGCGGTGATGTCGTCATCTCCTGCGGAGGCGGCACCACCACCGACACCGTCGGCCTGGCGGCCTCGCTCTTCCACCGGGGCGTCCCCGTCGTGCACCTGCCCACCTCGCTGTTGGCGCAGGTGGACGCGAGCATCGGCGGCAAGACGGGGGTGAACCTGCCGGAGGGCAAGAACCTGGTCGGCGCGTACTGGCAGCCCAAAGCGGTGCTGTGCGACACCGACCTCCTGCGGACCCTGCCCGACGCGGAGCGCGTGAACGGCTACGGGGAGCTGGCGCGCTGCCACTTCATCGGCGCCGGCGACCTGCGCGGCCTTCCGCTGCACGAGCAGATCGCGGCGAGCGTCTCCCTCAAGGCGGCGGTCGTGACCGCCGACGAGCGGGACACCGGACTGCGCCACATCCTCAACTACGGCCACACGCTCGGCCACGCGCTGGAGCTGGCGACGGAGTTCGCCCTGCGGCACGGTGAGGCGGTCGCGATCGGCACGGTGTTCGCCGGCCGGCTCGCCGGGGCGCTCGGCCGGATCGACGACAAGCGCGTCGCCGAGCACCTGGAGGTGGTGCGGAGCTACCGGCTGCCCACCGCGGTGCCGGCCGGGCTCGATCCGGCGGACCTCGTCCGCTACATGCGCCGCGACAAGAAGGCGAGCCGCGGGCTGGCCTTCGTCCTCGACGGCCCGAACGGCGTGGAGCTGGTGCAGGACGTTCCCGAGGCCGTCGTCGCCGGCTGCCTGGCGACGATGGAACGGTCGGAGTCCGGCACGGGATACACGGGATACACGGAGTAGGCGCGTCGTTCGTGCGGCGCGCGGAACGCAAGGATTGGCCCGGACGTTGCAGCGTCCGGGCCAACATGCGTTCGTGGGGGCAGGAACCCCAGGGGGTCTAGCCGACCGGCACGCGTGCCGGGCACAGCACCAGCAGATCCGCGGGCCTGCGCAGGACCGCCTGCGGACCGGCCGCCAGCAGCGCGGCCTCGTCCGTGTCGGCCCACATCGCGGCCGCGGCGGCGACCCCGGCACCATGGGCGCTGGCCAGGTCGGTCACCGCGTCCCCGACCATCACCGCTTCCGAGGGATGGGCGCCCATCAGGGACAGGGCGAGTTCCACCATGTCCGGCGCCGGCTTGGGACGGGCCACCTCGTCGGATCCGATCACCTGCTCGAACATCGACAGAACGCCCACCTGCTGCAGGAGCGCGCGGGCCCGGGGGCCGCTCTTGCCGGTGGCGACGGACATCTTGATACCGCGGTCACGCAGCTCCGCCAGCAGTTCGGGAATGCCGTCGAAGAGCCGCACCTGCCCGGAGAGCCGGTAGCTCTCGCGGACGAACGGTGTCTCCATCTCCAGCGGCAGGTCCATGATCCGCATGATGTCCGGGAAGAACCGTCCGAGGTGCTTGTTGTACTCCTCGAACGGAGCCTCGCCCGGACCGCAGACCTCCGCGTAGGCGATCGTGAACGCCTGCCGCATGACCTCGTAACTGTCGACCAGTACCCCGTCGAGGTCGAAGACCACCGCCCGTATGCGATGGCCCGCGAACAGCGCGGGATAGGTCCATGGCTCACCCGTCGGGTTCTTCTGCATGACTGCTCCCCGTGTTGAGTAGATAGGGATACGCGTCCGTACGTCCGGTCCGGATCGCGGAGCGGGCATCGGCGCGGGCCTTGTGGGCCGAGCGGTAGATCCGTTCGATGACGGAGATGGTGCGGCGGACCTCCTCGACGGTCCTGCCCTTGCTCGCGGGATCGGCGAGCAGTGCGGGAAGGTCGTCGAGCTGGCGGAGGTACTCCGTGCCGATCTCCTCGTCGGGCAGCGCCACCTCGGTGGTGATGCCGTCCTGGATACGGGTCAGCGTCGACCCGTGCTTGCGGTTGGGACTGAAACCGAAGGTGCAGCGCAGCGTCGCGGTGCCGTCGCTGCCGTCGACCCGCAGCAGGGTGACGTCGTGCGGTTCGTGCGAGGCCCAGCTGGCCCTGATCGCCACCGACACCCCGTCCTCGGTCACCAGGAAGCCGCGTGCGGTGTCCTCCACGTCACCGTCCTCCTGCCGGTCGGCCGGCTGATCACGCCGCCAAGCGGCCTGCGAGGACGTGCTGTTGACGAAGTCGTCGGAGACCGTGCCGACGGCCTGGTCGAAACCGACCGGGCCCAGGATGGGACCGATGGTGTCGAGCAGGTGCCAGCCCAGGTCGAGCAGTGCCCCGCCGCCCGCGAACTGCCGCTGGGTGAACCAGCCGCCCGCGTTCGGCACGCCCCGGGCCCGTACCCAGGACAGCTCCACATGGCGGATCTGCCCCAGGTCCTTGTCGATGACGTCCCGCAGCACCTGGATGTCCGCGCGGTACCGGGCCGCGCTTCCCGCCAGCAGGACGCCGTCACCCGCCGCCTCCGCCACCGCCAGCTGCTGCGCCTCCGCGGAGTTGAGGCACACCGGCTTCTCCAGGAAGACCGGGATGCCCATGTGCAGGAGCCGGCAGGCGACCGCGCTGTGCAGGTGGTTGGGCACGGCGACGACCGCGAGGTCGACCATGCTCCGGTCCAGCTCCGCCACGTCGGACAGCAGCCGGGTACCGGTCCTGCCGTGTGCCACCTCGGCACGCGCCGCCGGACTCGGATCCACCACGGCGGTCACCGCGAACGACGGATGCTCCCGCAGCCGTGGCAGCCAGATCGACTTCGCCGCCCACCCCAGGCCCACCACGGCCGTACGGACCGGGGCGCCTGTCGGCCCGGTCGGCCCGCGGCCGGTCATGCGCGGGTGACGACGTCGGCGACGGCGGCTGCGATCTCGTACATCTGCTGCTCGGTGCCGAGCAGCGTGCGGTGGTGCAGCCAGACGCAGTCGGCGTTGATGGCCTCGGTGTTGGGGCACCGCCGGGCCAGCTCCTCGACGGTCTCGGCGGGCGCCGCCGTCTCCCAGAAGCCGTCCGACCGGTAGATCGCCCGGAAGGCGATGAAGGCCGGCAGACCCCGGGCGACCAGCTGGTCGACGAGCTCGTTGCGCTTCTCCTCGGCGATGCCGGGGATCCGGAACATCGACATGTAGTGCGGATTGACGGTGCACCGCTCGTCCTGGGCCTGCGGCACCACGCCCGGGATCTCGGCCAGCAGCCGGGCCAGCAGCGGAGCGCGCTCCTCGCGGGTGGCGATCTGGCCGTCCAGCCGCTCGAGCTGGGCGCGCAGCACCGAGGCCGAGAACTCGTTCATCCGGAAGTTCGACCCGGAGGTCTCGTGGAAGTACTTGCGGTCGGTGCGCGAACGGCCGCAGCTGTGCCGCAGGAACGCCTCCTGATAGGACGCCTCGTCCGGGAAGAGCACCGCGCCGCCCTCGCCCGCCGTCATCAGCTTGCCGTTCTGGAAGCTGAACGCGGCGATCGAGCCCAGCTCGCCGACCTTCTGGCCCTGCCACTGCGCCCCGTGGGCGTGGGCCGCGTCCTGCACCAGCGGCACACCGGAGTCGGCGGAGAGCTTGGCCAGCGCGTCCATGTCGGCGAAGTGGCCGGCCATGTGGACGGGCATGATCGCCCGGGTCCTGGAGGTGATGGCCGCCTCGGTGGCCGCCACGTCGATGCAGTAGGTGTCCGGGTCCACGTCGACGGGGACCGCGACGGCGCCCAGCCGCTGCGCGGCCTGCGACGAGGAGATGAAGGTGAAGGCCGGGACGATGACCTCGGTGCCGGGACCGACTCCGGCCACCTGCAGGGCCAGTTCGAGGGCGTGGGTGCCGTTGGTGACGGCCAGCGCGCGCACCGCGCCGTGGTGTTCCGCGAACTCGCGCTCGAAGGAGTCGACTTCACTGCCACCCATGCGCCACCACTGGCCCTGGTCCAGAGCGCGTATCAGACCGGTCCGCTCCTCGTCGCCGAACTGCGGCCAACGAGGAAGGTCCGAGAACTTCTGCGCACGATCATTCATGATGATCTGTTCCTTCTTTCGACGATTAACGCGACCGGGAGGACTGGAAATCAAGCGCCGCAGCGCGATAATCTTCTGCGGTCGCCACTGCGCCGGTGAATTCTGATCCGGGTAGATATCACGCTACCTCGGCGAAGACGACACTTCCCATCCCCTACCGGGTCCCCTCTTTCCCCCTTACGTTGCGGGCAAGGGTCTCCGGGATTCCCGTTCGATCACCGCTTCCTGATACAAAGTTGATGGGGCATAGCCCGTGCCCGTGAATCCTGAACCGCTGCGCGAGGTGAATCATGAGCGCGATACTCCTGCTGAACGGGCCCAACCTGGGAATCCTGGGGCAGCGTGAGCCCGACGTGTACGGAACCGACAGCCTGCTCGACATCGAGGAGGCCATTCAGGAGGAAGTGGCAAGCCGGGACTGGAAGGTGATCTCCTTCCAGAGCGACACGGAGGGCGACCTGGTCCGCACGCTCCACGAGAGTTACGACACGGTCGGCGCGATCGTGAACCCCGGCGCCCTCATGATCGCGGGGTGGAGCCTGCGCGACGCGCTGGCCAACTACCCGCGCCCCTGGATCGAAGTGCACCTGTCGAACGTCTGGGCCCGCGAGCAGTTCCGTCACGAGTCGGTCATCGCGCCCCTCGCGGACGGTGTGGTCGTGGGGCTCGGAGCGCTGGGCTATCGCCTCGGCGCACGCGCCCTGCTGGCGCTCGTCAGCGACAAGTGACGGACCCGACCCTTCCCCGAGGAGCGACACATGCAGGGCACGGCCACCGGTAGCCAGGCCTGGATCCGGCGCTACCACCCGGCGCCGCAGAGCCGTATTCGCCTGGTCGCGCTGCCGCACGCGGGCGGCTCCGCCACCTACTTCCATCCGCTCTCCGCGGCGCTGGGCCCCGAGGTCGAGACGCTCGCCGTCCAGTACCCCGGCCGGCAGGACCGCCGCCACGAGGCGCTCGTCCAGGACATCGGCGCCCTCGCCGACCAGGTCGCCGAGGCGCTGCTCCCGTACGCGGACCGCCCGTTGGCACTGTTCGGCCACAGCATGGGCTCGACCATCGCCTTCGAGGTGGCCCGCCGGCTGGAGCGCGACGGCAGCCCGCCGGTGGCGCTGATCGCCTCGGGCCGGCGCGCGCCCCGCACGGACCGGCGGGAGGGGATCCACCGGCTCGACGACGCGGCCATCCTCACCGAGGTCCGGCTGCTGGGCGGCACGGACGAGGTGATGCTGCAGGACGAGGAGTTCGTCCAGCTGACGCTGAGCGTGCTGCGGGGCGACTACAAGGCGGTCGAGACCTACCGGTGCGAACCGGGCGCGGTGCTCGGCTGCCCGGTCACGGTGCTGGTCGGCGACGACGATCCGAGGGTCTCGATCGAGGAGGCACGGGCATGGGCCGAGCACACCACCGGCGGCTTCGATCTGCATGTCTTCAGCGGCGGCCACTTCTACCTGGCGGACCACCAGCAGGCGGTGACCGAGCGGCTGCGAGCCGTCCTGGAACCCCATATGCGGTGATGCCGTCCCGCATCCGCGGTACGCGCGGTGGAGCACGCGGAGGGAGGGAGAACCCATCGGTTCTCCCTCCCTCCGCGTGCCGCGTCCACGCTGATCACTCGGCGACGTAGGTGTTGTGACTCCAGTCGAAGACGTGCAGCGGGCGGCCGTCCAGTTCCTCCACATCGACGGTCGGGTAATAGTGCTCGTAGCGGTTTCCGAGGAATATCTTCAGGACGTCCTCGGCCGGATCCTTGACGTGGAAAAGGCGTTCATCGACCGGCTTGCTGCCCATGGACCCGCCACGCAGAATGGTGTTCACGTTTGCTGGCTGCATATTCCCCAACTCCTGTGAAAGAAGGCTTGTCCCCAATCTATGAGCCGTGCGTCACAGCCGGAACCCCCTAACTCTCCCTTGAATCCCCGTGCGCCGGCCGCAGGGCGCCGGCCGCGCGGATATGGCTGACAGACTTCCGGTATCCGATTTCTGGGAGGGCAGCATGAGATATCTGGGTATCGACGTCGGAGGTACCAAGGTCGCGCTCCGCCTCGAAGGCGCGGGGGAGCCGGAGGAGGCGGTCTTCCGCTGGCCCGGCCCCGGTGACACCGCGCGCGACATGGCGGCCCTCGCGGAGGGCATCGCCGGGTTGCGGAAGCGCAGGCCGGGACCGGTGGCCGCGGTCGGGGTAGCGATGCCCGCGACGCTCGACCGGACCGGGCGCGTGGTGGGCTGGCCCAACAGGCCGTACTGGGAAGGGCTGGCCCTGCACGAGGAACTCGGTGCGCTGCTCCCCGATCTCCCCGCCTCCGGTATCCGTACCGCGGACGACGGCGATCTGGCCGCGGTGGCGGAGGCCGAAGCGGCGGGCGTCGGGAATCTGGTCTACCTCGGCGTCGGCACCGGGATCGGCGGTGGCCTGGTCCTCGACGGGCGGCTGTGCCCGGGCCCGGCGCGCGGCTCCTGCGAGGTCGGCCACATGGTCGTCGACCGGGCGGGGCGGCGGTGCGACTGCGGGCGCCGGGGATGCGTCCAGTCGGTGGCCTCGGGGCCCGCGACCTTGCGGCGGGCGGCCGAACTGCGCGGCGGGGAGGCCACGTTCGCGGAGCTGAGGTCGGCCTGCACGGCGGGGGAGGGCTGGGCGCTGGAGGCGGTGCGGGAGAGCGCGGCCGCGCTGGCGTCCGTGGTGATCAGCCTCGGCGAGCTGACCCATCCGGAACTGGCCGTCATCGGGGGCGGGTTCGCCACCGCGATGCCCGGCTTCGTGCCGGAGGTGGCCCGGCAGGTGGAACGTCTGGTGCGGCCCGGCGGGCCGCGGGTCCCGGTGCGGGCGGCGGAACTGGGCGGGCTCTCGTCCCTCTACGGCGCGGTGCTGCTGGCGCGCGGGCGCTGATCCCGCGTCATCGGTCCGAACCCGGTCGCCGCGCACCCGGTCCCCGCGCACCCGGTCCCCGCGCACCCGGTCGCCGCGTACCCGATCCCCGCGCGCCCGGTCGCCGCGCGCCCGGTCGCCGCGCGAACGGTCCCCGCGTGCTCGCAAAAGTGCGGGGGTTCACGGACGACCGTAGCGGCGCGGCGGCCGCACCCGGCGTCCCACGTGGGTCACCGTCCGCGTTCCGGTGCAGCGTCCGGTCGGCGCCGGGATCGTCCGGGTCCAGTGGGGTTCCGGCCGGGTGGCGGGCGCCAGGGCCAGGTCCTGGTTGAGGATCGAGCGTTCCAGCTGCTGCAGCTCCCGGCCGGGGTCGAGCCCGAACCGGTTGAGCAGCGCCGCCCGGGTGCGCTGGTACGCGGCCAGCGCGTCGTACTGCCGGCTGCACTGGTAGAGCGCCAGCATCAGCAGCCCGCACAGCCGCTCCCGCGTCGGCTCCGCCGCCGCCATGGCCTCCAGCTCCCCCAGCAGTTCATGGTGCCTGCCGAGGTCCAGCTCGATCCGTACGCAATCCTCGAACACGGCCAGCCGGGCATTCTGCACCACGTCGAGCTCGGGCCAGGCGATACCGGTCTCCGCCAGGTCCGCGAGGACCGGCCCCCGCCACATGGCGAGCGCCGCGCGCAGCGTGCGGACGGCGGACTCGCCGTCCCCGGCCGCCAGTTCGGCCCTGCCCTGCTGCTCCAGCCTGCGGAAGCGCGTCAGGTCGAGGCACTCCTCATCGATCCGCAGCCGGTAGCCCGGGGCGCAGGTGTCCAGGGACGCCGTGCCACCGGGTCCCGCGTACTCGACGATGAGCTTGCGCAGCCCGGAAATCGCGTTCTGAATCATCTTCCGCGATGTCACCGGTACGTCGTATCCCCACAGCGCACTCACCAGCTTGCTGGTGGGAACGACCGTATTCGCGTGCAGGAGAAGGAATCCAAGAGCACTTCGCTGATTGACGCCGCCCAAGGGGATTTCGGCGTCCCTCTCGAATGCTTCCAGCGGTCCTAGCACATTGAATCGCACACTTACTCACTCCAGTCCGCGACGGCCTGATGGTGCGTGGTCGGCCGGTGGCCGGCACCCGCCGACCATCTCGTCCCCCTACAGTAAACAAACCGATCGACCCGTTTGTCAATCCAACAGCGTGACTGTCTGGGGAAGTTGCCCTCGATCGCCGTGAGCAACTTCTTGACCTGCATAGATGTATGCTCCGTGAGCGTGAGCGAGACGGTTCTGTGGGCTCTCCCAAGATCCCCCGACCGCCCGGAAGGCGCCGTGAAGCCCTCCGCGACCCGTCCGGCGAGGCGATGGGCGGACGGTTCCCGCGCAGTGGGCGCACGGACACCTCCACCCCCTGAGGGGTTGCTAGCGTCCCGAGTTGCCGCCAAATGCGGAGCGCGCCGGGACGATTCACCGGCTGTGTTGCTGGAATCAAAACCTGCATACAACGGGAGGTGGCCAGTGGAGCTGGTCGAGCGTGCAGAACACAACGAGCACCTAAATCAACTACTCGCGGAATGCGCATTGCGCAAAGGGCATGTAGTCCTTTTGGACGGACCGTCGGCGAGCGGGCGAACGGAACTTCTGCGCCAGGTCGCGGAACGCGCGGCGCTCGGCGGCGGACCGGTGCTGCACGCGTCGTGCTCCCGCGCCGAACGAGCCCTCCCTTACAGCGTGCTGGGCCAGCTCTTCCGCAGCGCGACGGTGCCGGACAGCGTGGCCGCCGAGGCCGACCGGCTGCTGCGCGGCGCCACTGCCGGGACGGCCGCCGAGGGGACCGATCCGGAACACATCGGGCCGGAGACGGCCCAGCTGCTCCATGAACTCGTCCGCCTGCTGCTGCAACTTGTCGACAATGCGCCCTTGTTCATAGGAATCGACGACATCCAGCACGCGGACCCCCGCTCCCTGGACTGCCTTCTCTACCTCGCCCGCCGCCTGGGTTCGGCCCGCGTCCTCGTCGTTCTGACGGGCAACCCGGAACTGCCGCCCTCCCATCCGACCTTCCGCGCCGAGCTCCTCGACCAGCCGCACGCCCGCAGGATTCCGCTGGCGCCGCTGTCCGAAGCAGGAACGGTTCAGCTGTTGTCCGGACACTTCGACGCGTCGACGGCGGAGCGGCTCGCGCCGGAGTTCCACGGGTGCAGCGGTGGAAACCTGCCCCTTCTGCACGCGCTGATCGAGGACCACACCGTCTCCGGCGGCGTCCGCAAGGAGGGCTACGGCCAGGCCGTGCTGCGGCAGTTGCGCCGGGGCGACTCGGTGCTGCTGCGGACCGCGCGGGCGCTGGCGGTGCTCGGCGAGGCGGCCTCGCCGGACCGCATCGGCCGGCTGGCCGGCGTCGAGCCGCAACAGGCCGACCACGCGGTACGTCTGATGACCGCCGCGGGACTGCTGAGCGGCGGCACCTTCCGGAGCGAGATCGCCCGGATTGGCATCGTGGACGACCTGCCCCCGCAGGAGCGGTCGGAACTGCACGGCAGGGCCGCTGAGATCCTCTACGAGCAGGGCGGCCCCGCGACCCAGGTCGCCCGGCTCCTGGTCGAGGCCGGCCGGGCCCCGCAGCCGTGGGCCATGGGCCTGCTGCGGGAGGCGGCCGAGCAGAACCTGCTCGCCGGCCGGACGGAGCAGGCCGTCGCGGCGCTGGAGAGCGCCCACCGGCACAGCGTCCAGGAGAGCCCGGAGCGCGCGGCGATCGAGGCCAGGCTCGTACGGGTGCGCTGGCGCAGCGACCCCGCGGCGGCCGACCGCCACCTCGAGTCGCTGACCGCCGCAGCCCACTCCGGCGCGCTGGACGGGCGCGACAGCGTCGCCCTGGTCCGCCAACTGCTCTGGAACGGACGGCCCGAGGCCGCCGACGACCTGCTGGAGAAGCTCCGCACCACCACCATGGAGCCGCACAGCGAAGCGGCGGCCGAACTCCACGACACCGAACTGTGGCTGGCCTGGACCCACCCGACGCTCGCGCGCCGGCGGCAGCCGCAGCCCGGGGCGCCCCGCCCGGCCGAGTCCGCGCCCGCCCCGCAGCAGGACCCGTGGTGCCGTCCGACGGCGCTGCTGGCCGGCGCGCTGATGACCGGCCGCAGCCACGAGGTGGCCGGGCACGCCGAGCAGATCCTGCGCGACGGGCACGCGGTGCACGGCGACGCCTGGGCCGAGGAGCCCATGCTGCTCGCCCTGTCGGTACTGACCTCCGCGGGCCGTTCCGACTCCGCCGCTGCCTGGTGCGACCGGCTGCTGACCGAGCCGTACACCCCGTACTCGCCGACGCGGCTGGCGCTGCTCTCGGCGGTCCGGGCGGACGCGGCGGTCCGGCTCGGCCAGCTGTCCACGGCGGTCGACCACGCACAGCTGGCCCTCGACCATCTGACGCCAACCGCCTGGGGCGTGGCGATCGGCCTGCCGCTGAGCAGCCTGGTGCTGGCCAGCACCAGGCTGGGCCACCACGACGAGGCCGCCGGGTATCTCGCCCGGTCGGTGCCCAAGGCGATGTTCCAGAGCCGGTACGGGCTGTACTACCTGCTGGCCCGCGGCCACCACCACCTCGCGACCGAGCACTACCACGCCGCCCTCGCCGACTTCCGCTCCTGCGGTGAGCTGATGCGCCGCTGGGGCATCGACGTTCCGGGCATCGGTCCCTGGCGCACCAGCGCCGCCGAGGCATGGCTGAAGCTGGGCAACCGCGAGCAGGCCAGGCGGCTCGCCTACGACCAGTTGGGCCGTCCCGGCACCACCGGGTCCGAGGCGCGCGGCACCGCGCTGCGGCTGCTGGCCGCGACGAGCCCCGCCGAGCGGCGCCCGCAGATGCTGACCGAGGCCCTCGACCTGTTCGAGGAGTGCGGCGACCAGTACGAGCAGACCCGCGCGCTGGCCGATCTCAGTGACGCGTACTACCAGGTCGGCGACAGCCGGCGGGCGCGGATGCACTCGCGCAGGGCGCGCCATCTGGCGGGCATGTGCGGCGCGACCTCGCTCAGTCAGTCGCTGCTGTCGCTGCCCGACGAGCCCGACGACAGCCCGTCGGTCGCGGAGTCCGCGGCCGAGTCGGCGTCGCTGACCGGATCGGAGCGCCGGGTCGCCGCGCTGGCGGTGCGGGGCTACACCAACCGTGAGATCGCCGCGAAGCTCTTCATCACCCCGAGCACCGTGGAGCAGCACCTCACCCGAATCTTCCGGAAGCTGGACGTGAAGTGCCGCAGGGATCTGCCGGTCGAACTGGGAGTGGGCGGCACCGAGGTACTGGCGTCGTCGAGCGGCGGCGCGGCCTAGCGGGAGCACGACCGGGGACGGCGAACGGCGCCGGGAGCAGGCCATTGTCGGCATGGCCTGCCCCCGGCGCCGGTGTTCGGTCGTGGTCGGTCAGGTGCGGTTGAGCCCGGCGAGATGCCGCCGGTACCACCGTGCGCCGGCCGCGACCCCGGCGGCGAAGCCGAGGCCGGGCGCGAGCCCGAGGTGTTTCCAGATCCGGCCGCTCTCGTACCAGTGGTCCTGGGTGAGCAGCGCGTGCTGGTGCGCGGAGAGTTCCGGAAGCACCCGCGCGGTCAGCTCGCGGTGTGCCGCGTACGGAAGGTCGGTCTCCGGCGGGCGCACCTCCAGATTCCTCGACAACTCCGCGACCAGGGCACGGAGCACCGCCGGCCGGGGATGGTTGAGGTGATAGACGGAGTCGAGGCCCTGGCCCCAGGTGCGGCCCGCCAGGGCGGAGACCACCCGGGCCAGGTCCTGCACCGCGATCAGTGACGTCCGGGCCGTCCCGCCGTCGGGCCAGACCGGGACCTTGCGCAGCAGCCTGCACAAGGTCGGTACGAACCACCGGTCGCCCGGCCCGTACACCAGGTTGGGCCGCAGGACGATGCCCCCTCCGCTGAGCACCGTCTGTTCGGCCCGCCTGCGTGAGGCGCTGGCGGCCGAGGCCGGGGCGGGCGTCAACTGCGCTTCCGTGGAACCCCGGTGGGGTCCCGGTCCGTAGACGGAGGCGGTACTGACGTAGACGACCCGGTTCGTTCCGGCCCTGTAGGCCTCCTCGAGCAGGGCTCGAGTGCCGTGGTCGTTAATTGCTGTACACAGGACGGGATCCTTTCCCACGTAAGAAGCGAGGTGAAGCACCGTATCCGCGCCGTCACAGCTGCCCCGGAGCGTTGCCCGGTCGCTCAGATCGCCGGCGGTGCGCCGGATTCCCGCGGCTTCCATCCAGCCGGGAAGCGGGCGACGTGACAGCACGCGTATGTCGGTCCCGGAGGTTCCTGATCCCTGCGGTGCCAGTAACTCGCGCAGCACCGCGCTGCCGATGAAACCGGTTCCCCCGGCGATCAGAAGCGTCCCGCCCTCAGTCGGCAAGGACGGTGACACCGCAGGTCGCGGCGGTGACGCCACCCTGGTCGAAGCGGACGAAGACATTGTTCAACCCGGGCAGGCCGGGGGATTCGACGGTCGCCGTCACCAGGCAGGCGCTGTCGAACTCGACATAGTGGGTGAACGTCGCGTCGCAGGCGAGGGCGAGGCCGTCGGGCCGCTGGAGGGCGGCGAGTGCCGCCTGGCGGGCTGCCTCCATCACGGCCATTCCGGGGACATGGTCCACGGGGTGGTCGAAGAGCACGGGGTGGTCGGGGTCGGCGCGCAGCGTCCACACCCGGTCGACGCCCGTGTCGCCCAGCACCACATCGTGCTCCCAGCGGCGGCCGACGATCTCCGGGGCCACCGGTTCCGGAAGGACCCGCAGTGGCACGGCGTCCGACTTGTCGCCGCGCAGCCTGCGGTACGTGGCGTCGGAGACGCAGCTCAGCGCCATGCGGGTGGAGCCGATGACCCGGCCGTCCCGGATGCACTGGGCCTCGACGGAGAAGGCGCTGACCATCTTCCCGCGGCGCTTGATGTTCAGGCACTGGACATCAAGGAGGACATCCGCCGGCCGGTCGGTGAGGACCGCCCCGTCCACGTCGAGGTCGTAGGACGTGCTGTGCGAGAGGAAGTGGTACCCGAGCGGTAGGGCGAACGCGTCGTGGGCTATGAGAAGGACTATCTGGCGGATCGTTTCCGCGAGCAGCACGGGATCGTGCCAGCGCCGGCGGACCGGGCCGTAATAGCTGTGACTGCGGGGCCACTGGGCCCCGATCCTGAACCTGTCCTGGCCGGTCTCCTGGATGCCCGTGAGGAGCACCTCCGAGACGGCGGACCGATGGACGAACGTACGAGGCACTGTTCTCAGAAAGAGGTCGGGCTCCCCGATATTGGCGGAAGAAAGTTCCCGACGGTCGGCTGTAACGGCCATGCGCATCTGGACTCCTGTACGTGTGTTGAACAGGGCAAATGTTGAGCATGTGCTCGGCGCTCGGTTGGTGTGGCGAGCAAAACAATACCAGCTAGTTGGTTTTTTGACGGGAGTGTGGGCAGAATTGATGGCGGTAGGGCTCGCGGTTACGGGCAGGCATGATGGAAGATCAGATCGCGTGCCGCCCTCGATCCATGGAGGTTGTGATGGCCAGACAGGAACGCGCAGAGGTCACCCGGGAGGCGATCCTTGACGGCGCGGCCAGGGCCTTCGACGTCGCGGGCTTCCGGGGGACGAGCCTGAGCGACATCGTCAAGGAGGCGGGGGTCACGAAGGGGGCGCTCTACTTCCACTTCGCGTCGAAGGAGGCCCTCCGAGAGGCCATCATCGCCGAGCAGTTCGCCGTGTGGAGTCCGTTTCAGAACGTCGAGCGCCCCGGCATCCAGACGGTGATCGACCTGCTCCACAGCATGGCGAAGAGCCTGCAGGAGAACGAGCGGGTGCGCGCCGGTATCCGACTGGTGGTCGAGCAGAGCACGCTGAGCGGCGCCAACCCGACGCCGTACATCACGTGGATCGACCTCTTCCGCAACTGCCTCGCGCAGGCGCAGGGCAGGGGGGACGTCAAACCCGAGGTCGATGTGGACGCGGTGGCGAAGTTCATCGTCGGGTGTTGGACGGGGCTCCAGCTCACCTCGGAAGTGCTCACCGGACGGCAGGACCTGACCCGGCGGACCTCGGACATGTGGATCCTGCTGCTGCCGGCCCTCGTGCCACCGCGGCGGATGCAGCGCTTCCTGCCGGACGGCAGCCCGGAGGTCTTCGCACCGGCTCCGCCCGCCGTGTCCGCCGCTACCGGACGGGCGCCGGCAGGCACGTCACGCCGCATTCCACAGGCGGCGACGTCCTGAACCGACCCACCTGATCAACCGGCGCGATGGCCGGCAGCAGGATGTCCCACAACTCGGTCAGGCGCCGCGACGCGTCGTCCGGCGGTACGCCCAGCCAGGACAGTGTCTCCACGCACGACACCACGGCACTGGCCAGTACCTCGGTCGACGTCTGCACCAGGCCCGGGCGCAGTTCCCGGTGATGGGCCGCCGTACGCAGCAGTTGCCGGATCTCCTCGCGCCAGGCGCGGTAGAAGTCCAGCGGTGACGGCTGCTCCTGCCGGGGCCGCTCCCGCGCGATGCGGATACTCGCGCGGACCGAGGGCTCCGCGGCCAGCATGCGGGTGAGCCCGTGCGTGGAGTCGATGAGCGCCTGCAGCGGTGACCTGCCGTACTGGCCCAGTTCCTCCATGAGGTCGTCGAAGAGGTCCCGGCTGTGCCGCTGCACGGCTTCGGCGAGCTGCTCCTTCGAGGAGAAGTGGAAGTAGAACGCCCCCTTGGAGACCCCGGCCGCCTTCGTGATGGCGTCCAGGCTCGTTCTGGAGTAGCCGGCGCTGTCGAACTGCTCCGCCGCGGCCAGCACGATCCGCCGCAGCGTGTACTCCGCCCGTTCCTGCTTGGCCACTTGCTACCTCCACGGGCCGTCGTCATCGCGCGTCCACGCCGAGTCGGCCAACTGATTCCAAAATAAAACCGGGCGATTGGTATGTCAAGTCAACTATGCGCCACCCGGGACGCGTGCCGGGCCGTGCGCCCGTGCAGGCCATGGAGCCGAAGGCCTTGGCGTAGCCGGGTCGACGGGTGAGGATGGTGATCATGCACAGCGACCTTTTCGCGTCCGAGAACACGGCGCAGCCGGCCACCGAGCCCGGCATGACCCTGCAGAACGCCAAGTCGATCAAGTACGCGGTGATGGGCGAGTGTTACGCCCGCCAGGGCGCGATGGTGGCGTTCCGCGGCGACCTCCAGTTCGAGGCCAAGAGCCAGGGCGTCGGCAAGTTCCTCAAGCGCGCCTTCACCGGCGAGGGCGTGCCGCTGATGTCGGTACGCGGCACGGGTGAGGTGTGGTTCGCGCAGGAAGCGGCGAACTGCTTCATCATCAGCCTCGACCAGGGCGACGCCATCACGATCAACGGCCGCAACGTGCTGTGCTTCGACACGACGCTCGAATACGAGATCAAGGTCGTCAAGGGCGCGGGGATGACCGGCGGCGGGCTCTTCAACAGCGTCTTCACCGGCCACGGCCGACTCGGCGTGATCTGTGAGGGCAACCCCATCATCATCCCTGTGAGCCCGCAGTCCCCGGTCTACGTCGACACCGACGCGGTCGTCGGCTGGAGCGCCCAGCTGCAGACCTCCCTGCACCGTTCGCAGAGCTTCGGCTCGATGCTGCGCGGCGGCTCCGGCGAAGCGGTGCAACTCATGCTGCAGGGCGAAGGGTTCGTCATCGTCCGGCCGAGCGAGTCCAGGCCGCACCAGCCGGCCGCCCACTGACATGAGGCTGGAGGGCGTCGGCCGGCGCTACGGCCTCGGCGGGCACTGGGTGCTGCGGGACGTGGACCTCGACGTGCCACCGCGCTCGCTGCTGCGCGTCGAGGGCTCCAACGGCAGCGGGAAGTCGACGCTGCTGCGGATCGTCGCGGGCGTCGACCGGCCGTCCGTGGGGCGGATCACCGGACGCCCGGCAACCGCGTACGTGCCCGAACGCTTCCCGCCCGCGCTGCCGTTCGACGCCCACGGCTACCTCGTCCACCTCGGCGCCATCCATGGCCTGCGCCGCGCGACGGCCGCCGGGCGCGCGGGGGAATGGCTGGAGCGGTTCGGGGTGACGGGGCACGCCCGCACGCCGATGGACCAGTTGTCCAAGGGCACCGCGCAGAAGATCGCGGTCATTCAGGCCCTGCTCCCCGAGCCGCGGCTGCTGGTCCTGGACGAGGCGTGGACGGGCCTGGACACGGCCGCCCGCACCGTCCTCGACGACGCGGTACGCGAGCGGGTCGCCGCGGGCGGCGCCGTCGTCTTCGTCGACCACGACCCGCGGCGGCTCGCGGGCGAGCCGACCGGGGTCCACCGCTTCGCGGACGGCCGGCTCACGGCCGTGACGGTGCCGGATGCGGTGGCGGACGCACTTCCGGACGCGGCGCACGACGGAGCGGACGTCCCACGGGTGGTCGTCGAAGCGTCGGGCTCAGGCGAACCACCGGCCCTGCCCGGCGCACCCGGTTACGGGCCCGCCGTACCGGGCCGTCTCCGGCTCACGGTCCCCGCCCATGAGTCCGACGCGGTCCTGCGCGCCCTGCTCACCGCCGACCCGCCCTGGCACATCCGGGCCGTCCGGCCGGAGCCGGGCCCAGGTGCCTCAGGCCCGGGGGTTTCGGGCCCAGGTGCCTCGGAGGCCGGTTCCGGCTCCGGAGCGAGTTCCGCCGACACCCGGGGAGACACCGGATGACCGCCCTGATCCGCTACCAGGCCGCGCTGCTGCTCCGCTCCCAGCGCTGGCTGCCACCCGTGCTGCTCTACGGCGTGATCATGGCCATCGGGGTGTCGTCCGGGCAGCCGTTGCTCGACTCACTGGCCTTCGCCGCCGCCGGGATGCTCCCCGTCGCCGCCTGGCTGGTGCGGGTGTGCGTCACCAACGAGCCGCCCGCCGCGCGGGCCTGCGCCGCCGCGGCGGCGGGACCGGGCCGGGTGCATCTGTCGAGCGTGCTGACGGCGCTGATCGGCGCCGTCGCCCTCGGCGCGGCCGGGGTGGTCGTGGTGGCGGTGATCAGCGACGCGCACACCGCCGATCACCGGCACGCGGTCCCGCTCGGCCCGGCGATCGCGGCCGGGCTGCTGGCCGCGCTCGTCTCCGCGCTGCTCGGTGTCGCGGTCGGCGCGCTCACCAACCCGCCGGTGCTGCGCCGCGCAGGCTGGGCGATCCCGGTCTCCGGGCTGGCCGCCCTGCTGGTGCTGGTCGTCGGCGGCTCGCCCGCCAACGCCGCCGTGTCGGGCCTGGTCAGCGGCTCGCAGACCGGCGCGGTTGCGCTGCCGCTGCTGCCCCTGTGCCTGGCGGCCGTGGTGGCGGCAGCGGCGACCGCGGTCGCGTGCGCCCTCAGCTCGCGGCGCTGACGGCCCGGCCCTTCGGGCGCCGTACGGGCGCGGTCGCCGGGCGGTCGTGCCGGTCCTGCGGGTCGTTCTCCGGCTCGGCGACGGCCCATTGGGCCGCCCGGGCCAGCGAGCCGCGGTCGGGGTGGGCGCCGGGCGGGATCGGGGGCAGGACGGTGACCTCGGCGACGAGGCCGCGGGCGGCGGTCACCCGGAGCAGCGAGGCCACCAGCGTGTCCTCGCCGACGAACGCGGCCGCCGTGGCCGGACCCGCGCCCTGGAGGCGGTACCGGATCAGTACCGGCTGGACCGCGACCCCCGCGTCCAGCGCCGCCTGGAACACGGCGGGACGGAAGCGGCCCTGCTGTCGCCCGCACCAGGTGCTGCCCTCCGGGAACGCCACGACCGCGGCGCCCCCGCGCAGCACCGAGGCGATCCGGGCGACGGTGCCGGGCAGGGCGCGCAGCCGGTCGCGTTCGATGAACAGAGTGCCGCCGCGGGACACCAGGGCGCCCAGCACCGGCCAGGACGCGACCTCGCTCTTGGCGAGCATCCGGGCCGGGCGGACGGCGGCGACCAGGGGGATGTCCAGCCACGAGATGTGGTTGGCCACCACCAGCACACCGGCCGCCGGGACGCGCTCCGCCGCACCGGACGCCCGGATCCGTACCCGCACCCCGAAGGCGGCGGGCACGGTTCGGGCCCAGGCCCGGACGAGCCGGTCCCGCAGTGCCGGACGGCAGCAGCGCACCAGCGGCGCCAGGGCGAGCCCGACGGCCACCACCACGATCCCCGCCGCGCAGCGGGCCGCCTGGCGCGGCCGTCCGACGGCCGCGGAGGTCCCGGTCAGGCAGTCCCCAGGTGTGCAGGGCGCGCTCGGCAGCCAGTACGGGGCGCTCAGCGGCAGCGTCGGAGCAGGGGGTGCCGCTACGACGGCCGGCGTCACCATCGCGGGTGACGATCGCGTCAGCAGTCTCATTGGGTGGGGGCCAGCGACAGGAAGTGCCGCAGGTAGCGCGGGTCGGTCCGGCGCAGCGACAGCAGGACGTACAGGTCCGCGACGCCGAAGTCCGGGTCGTGCGCGGGCTCTCCGCAGACCCAGGCGCCCAGCCGCAGATAGCCGCGCAGCAGCGGCGGCAGGGCGTTGCGGCCGCCGGGACGCGGACGTTCGACGCCCGTCGGATCCCAGGCGCGCAGCGGCCGCACCCGGTACTCCTCGGGCGACAGATGACGGGCCTTGACGGTGTCCCACACCCCGGCGGCGGACGTCCCGCCGTCGGCGAGCGGCACCGAGCAGCAGCCGGCCAGCCAGTTGTGGCCGGTCCGCACCAGATAGCGGGCGATACCCGCCCACATCAGGCTGATCACCGCTCCGTCACGGTGGTCGGGGTGGACGCAGGACCGGCCGACCTCGACCAGGTCGCCGCGGATCGCCGCGTGCCGGGAGAGGTCGAACTCGCTCTCCGCGTACAGCCGTCCGGCCGCGGCCGCCCGCTCCGGCGGCAGCAGCCGGTAGGTGCCGACGACCGTGCCGGTGCTGTCCTCGCGGACGATCAGGTGGTCGCAGTGGGCGTCGAAGGAGTCGATGTCCCAGCCGGGTTCCGGGGAGTCGAGCAGCGCTCCCATCTCACCCGCGAACACCTGGTGGCGCAGGCGCTGCGCGGCCCGGACGTCGGCCGCGTCCCGGGCCAGCGACACGGAGTAGCGCGGGCTCGTGATCGTTGCCGAGCTGGTTGTGGAGGGGGCGGCCGCTTCGGGTTCAGCGGTGGCGAGGGAGTCCAGAGCAGTCATGCCTCTTTCATCGCCTCGCCGGCTGGATTTGACGTGACCATTGCAGGGCGCCGTGATGTGAGCTGGCTGAAATGCCTCCTCACCCAGGGCCGAACGGCACAGCTCATCGTGCAGCAGGTCGGCGAGCCGCCGGCTCAGCACCGGGGCACCCGGGTTACCCGGAGAGGAACTCGGGGGTGCCCCAGGGGAGCGTCATTGCAGGTGCAGGTCAGTCGGTGTCGGCAGGCTGGAGTCGGAGCGAGATCGAGTTGATGCAGTAGCGCTGATCGGTGGGCGTGCCGTAGCCCTCGCCCTCGAAGACATGGCCGAGGTGGGATCCGCACTTCGCGCAGCGGACCTCGGTGCGGACCGCGCCCATGCTGCGGTCCTCGATCAGCTCGACGGCGGCCGAGTCGGCCGGGTCGTAGAAGGAGGGCCAGCCGCAGTGCGACTCGAACTTCGTGTCCGAGCGGAACAGCTCGGCGTTGCAGGCACGGCAGGAGTAGACACCGGTGGTCTTGGTGTCGGTGTACTCGCCGACGAAGGGTCGCTCGGTGCCGGCCTCGCGCAGGACCGCGTACTCCTGGGGGGACAGCTCCTCGCGCCACTGCTCGTCGGACTTCTCGACTTCGTACGGCATGCCGTTGCTCCTCAGTTCTGGCTCTCCAGGCGGGACAGGATGAGGGGACCGAGGTCGGTCACGTCGCCCGCGCCCATAGTGAGAACAAGGTCGCCGGGCTTGGCCATTCCGGCGATCACGTCCGGGATCGCGTTCTTGTCGTGCTCGGCCGTCACGTCGGCCCCCGCGGCGGTGGCCGCGTCGATGATCAGGGCGCTGGTGATGCCGGGGATCGGGTCCTCGCGGGCCGGGTAGATGTCCAGCACCACGGAGGCGTCGGCCAGCGCCAGCGCCTGGCCCATCTCCACGCCCAGCTCGCGGGTGCGGCTGAACAGGTGCGGCTGGAAGACCACCAGCACCCGGGACCCTCCCCCAACCTCCGGCCGGGAGGGGCCCCCAACCGCGCCCTTGATGGCCTCCAGGTCGGCGGTCATCTCGGTGGGGTGGTGGGCGTACGAGTCGATCACCTGGACGCCGGCGACCTCGCCCTTGAGCTGCAGGCGGCGCCGGACGCCGGTGTACTTGGCGAGCGCCGAGGCGAGATTGCGGGCGGGCGTGCCCAGCGCGATACCGGCGGCGAGCGCGGCCACCGCGTTGTGCGCGTAGTGGCGGCCGGGCACGGACACGGTGAAGGTGAGCATCCGGCCGTCGAGCAGGACGGTGACCTCGCTCGTCAGACCCCGCTGGTTGATCTTGGTGATGCGCAGGTCGGCGCCCTCGGACTCCCCGACGGTGACGATGTTCAGCCCGCCGATGTCGCGGACCCGCGAGGTCAGCTCGACGGCGCCCGCCTGGTCCGCCGAGACGACGAGCGTGCCGCCGGGACGGATCCGGCCGACGAACGTCTCGAAGGAGTCGTAGATCTCGTCCATCGACGCGTAGTTGGCGTGGTGGTCCAGCTCCACGTTGAGGATGATCGCGACCTCGGGGGCGTACTTGTGGAAGCTGCGGTCGCTTTCGTCCGCCTCCGCCACGAAGATCTCGCCGCCGCCGTGGTGGGCGTTGGAGCCGGGCGCGTCCAGGTCGCCGCCGATGGCGTACGAGGGGTCGAGGCCGAGCGCGGTGAGGCTGACCGCGAGCATCGAGGTGGTGGTGGTCTTGCCGTGCGTGCCGGCCACCGCGATCGGGCGCGTGCCGTCCATCAGCGCGGCGAGCGCGTCGGACCGGTGCACGACCGGGACACCGCGCTCGGCGGCGGCCACCAGCTCCGGGTTCTCCGCGCGGATTGCGCTGGAGACGACCACGCAGGTGGCGTCGGCGGCCAGATGCCGGGCGTCATGGCCGATGCGCACCGCGACCCCCAGGGCACGCAGCGCCTCGGCCGTCTTGGAGTCCTTCGCGTCGCTGCCCGCGACCTTGGCGCCGCGCTGCGCGAGGATCTTGGCGATCCCCGACATTCCGGCTCCGCCGATGCCGATGAAGTGCGGTCGGTCCATCGTGGAGGGAATGGTGGGGCTCATACGTGGATCTCCCGGGACGTCTCGAACGGCTTGCCTGCAGCCCCGATTCTCGCACTTCCCCCCGCACGCCCGGCGCAGCGCGGTCGGTGCCGGATCCGGGTCCGGTCAGGAGGCCCGGATCAGACCGCTGCTGAGGCCCGCCGCGATGGCGCCGGTGCGGCTGTCGACGTCGAGCTTGTCGTAGATGTGCACGAGGTGGGTCTTGACGGTGGCCTCGCTGATGAAGAGCCGGCGGGAGATCTGCTTGTTGGCCAGCCCCTCGGCGAGCAGCTGCAGGATCTCGGCCTCGCGGGGCGACAACGTCGGCCGCCCCGACCGGACCCGCCCCAGCAGCCGGGCGGCGACCGGCGGGGCCAGCACGGTCTCGCCGCGGGCGGCGCAGCGGACGGCGCCGGCGACGTCCTCCGGAGGCGCGTCCTTGAGCAGATATCCGGTGGCGCCGGCCTCGACGGCCGCCAGGATGTCGGCGTCGGTGCTGTAGGTGGTGAGGATGAGGACGGCCGGCGGGTCCGGCAGCGCGGTGATCCGCCGGGTGGCCTCCACGCCGTGCATGCCGTCGCCCATCTGCAGATCCATGAGGACCACGTCAGGACGCGGTACGGTCCCGCCGGCCAGCAGCCGCAGCGCCTCGGCGCCGTCGGCGGCCTCGCCCACGGCCTCCAGCTCCGGCAGGTCGTCGACCATGGCGCGCAGGCCGCGCCGTACGACGGGGTGGTCGTCGACGATCAGGATCCGGATCACCACGGCACCGGGACCAGCACCGGCTGTGCGTCCGGCTCCGGCACCACCGCGGCAACCGCGGGCTCCGGCACCACCGCGGCAACCGCGGGCTCCGGCACCACCGCGGCAGCCGCGGGCACCGGCAGTGCCGCGGCGACCGCCGTGCCCTCGCCCGGCGCGGACTCGACGGTCAGGGTGCCGCCGAGGTCGGCGATGCGCTCGCGCATGCCGTGCAGGCCGAACGTGACGCGCTCGCCGGCGGGCGGCGACTGCGGGGCGCCGGGGTCCTGCGGGGTGAAGCCGACCCCGTCGTCGTAGACGTCCAGCGTCACCTGGCCGTCGAGGAAGACCAGCGTCACGGCGGCGTTGCGGGCCCGTGCGTGCCGGGCGACGTTGGCCAGCGCCTCCTGGGTGAGCCGCAGCAGGGCGACCTCCGCCTCGATGGGCAGCGGGTACGGGTCGCCGTCCAGCCGGAAGACGATCTTCGGGGCGGGGTGCGCGTCGACCAGCCGGGCCTGCGGGCCCGAACCGAAGGCGGCCGTGATGCGGCGCAGCGCCTCCGGCAGGGCGGCGTCCTGGAGGGCCGGCGGGGTGAGGTCCTGCACGAAGCGGCGGGCCTCGGCGAGATTCTCCGACGCCGTGCGCCCGGCCTCCTGGATCCGTTCGCTCGCCGTGCCGGCGCCCGCCCCGCCGGGCAGCAGCGCGCTGTCCGCGGCGCGGGCCAGCAGCACGATGCTGGAGAGCCCCTGGGCGAGGGTGTCGTGGATCTCCCGGGCGAGCCGCTGCCGCTCGGCGAGCCGGCCCGCCTCGCGCTGCGAGGCCGCCAGCTCGTCCCGCGTCCGCACCAGGTCGTCGATGAGCCGCTGGCGCTGCCGGCTCTCGCGATAGAGCGCCGCGTACCCGAACGCGGTGAGCACCGCGACGGCCGCGCCCGCGGACGGCCCGATGACCTTCGCCGCGGTGAGGCCGCCCGGCCCCTGCGACTGCGCGACGACGATCAGGGCGGTCGCGGCGCCGACGGCCGGCAGCGACCAGCGCGGCGGCAGAACGTGCAGATGGATGAAGAACAGCGGGAAGACGACATAGCTGAAGTCCCGGTCGGCGAGCAGCAGCCCGATCCACAGGGCGGTGACGGCCGTCAGCCAGCCCAGCACCCAGGCCCGCGACGGCTCCCGGCGCTCGCGCAGCACCCCCGCGCCGTAGACCAGCCCGAGCAGCAGGCCCGGCACCAGCAGCGCCACCGGCCTGCTGCCGAACGCCACGGGGCCGAGCGCCACGGCGAGCAGCACGAAGAACGTGCCGTGCAGGGCGGCGCGCATCAGGCGCAGTGCGGGGGTGTCCTCGGCCGTGCGACGGCCCGGGGGCCGTTCCGAGGACAGGGATATGCCGGAGTTGCTCACATCCACCGAGGGTACGGGGCACCGGACGCCCCCGGCGGGGCCGTGGCATCAACCTTTCGATGGATTCCGGTACCGGTCCTCTCCCTGATGGCAGCGGCGGCCCGGCCGGACAGCCTTGAGGGAGTACCGGAGAACCCGGGCCGCAGAACCCAGGAGGGTCCAGAAGGTGTTCGTCGCACTGCGTGACATCAGATTCGCCAAGGGGCGGTTCGCCCTCATGGGCGCGGTTGTCACGCTCATCACCACGCTCGTGGTGTTCCTGTACGGGCTGACGGACGGGCTCGGACGCGACGCCTCGTCGGCCGTCGACGGGCTGCCCGCCAACGACATCGTGTTCGGCGCTCCGGCCGGGGCCGCCGCCGAGGTGTCGTTCAGCGGCAGCACGATCAGCGACGCCCAGGCCGCGGCCTGGGCCGGCACCGCCGGGGTGACGTCCGCGGAGCCGTTGGGTGTCGCGATGACCCGGGCCGCCGGCGCCGCCGCCGCGGGCTCGGTGAGCCTCTTCGGCGGCTCCGCGACCCTGCTGCCGCCGCTGCTCTCCGGCAGCGCCCCGCGCGACGGCCAGGTCGCGGTGAGTCAGTCGGTCGCGGACACCTACGGCGTGGCCCCTGGCGGGACGCTCGGGCTCGGCACCGAGAAGGTGACGGTGTCGGGGATCACCGCCACCCGCTCGCACGGGCACGCCGCGACCGTCTGGACCACGCTCGCCACCTGGCAGCGGATCAGCGGGCAGCGGCAGCCCACCGTGCTGGCAGTGCGCCAGTCCGCGGCGGACCTCGCGGCGGTCGACGCGGCGCGGGGCACCAGGGCCGTCGCCCGCGGCGACGCGCTCGTGGGCATCGACGGCTACCAGGCCGAGCACCTCAGCCTGCAGATGATCCAGGTGTTCCTGTTCGCGGTGAGCGCCCTGGTGACCGGCGCGTTCTTCACCGTCTGGACGGTGCAGCGCAAGCCCGACGTCGCGGTGCTCAAGGCCATCGGCGCGAGCAGCGGCTATCTGGTGCGCGACGCGCTCGCGCAGGCGCTGGCCGTGCTCGGCGGCGGAGCGCTGCTCGGTGGCGCGATCGGGGCGGGGGGAGGCGCGGTCGCCGCGTCGGCGGTGCCCTTCGCGGTCGGCCCGGCCACCGTCGGGGTGCCCGTTGCCGTCATGGTGCTGCTCGGCCTGGCCGGCTCGGCCCTCGCGATCGCCCGCATCACCTCCGTCGACCCGCTGACCGCGCTGGGAGCCAACCGATGACCGCCCTCACGCTCGACTCCGTCCGGCTCACCTATCCGGACGGGGATCGCCGCCTCACCGCGCTCGACGCCGTCTGTCTGGAGGTCGCGGCGGGCGAACTGCTCGCGGTGGCCGGGCCGTCGGGCTCCGGCAAGTCCAGCCTTCTCGCGGTGGCCGCGACCTTGCTGCGGCCCGACTCGGGACGGGTCGTCGTGGCCGGCCGGGACACCGGCCGGCTGAGCGGCGGGGAGCGCACCACGTTGCGCCGCGAGCACATCGGCATCGTCTTCCAGCAGTCCAACCTGCTCGGCTCGCTGACCGCGCTGGAGCAGCTGCTCGTCGTCGAGCACCTGCGCGGCGGCCCGGTGCGCGCGGCCTGGGAACGGGCCGGGGCGCTGCTCGACTCGGTCGGCCTCGACGCGTCCAAGCGCGCCCGGCGGCCGCACCAGCTCTCCGGCGGCGAGCGCCAGCGGGTCAACATCGCCCGCGCGCTCTTCGGCCGCCCGGCGGTCCTGCTGGTCGACGAACCGACCTCCGCCCTCGACCACGAGCGCGGCGCGCAGATCGTGGACCTGCTGGCCCGGGTGACCCGCGAGCACGGCACGGCGACGGTCATGGTCACCCACGACCGCACCCTGATGAACCGCGCCGACCGCCTCCACGAAATGACCGACGGCCGCCTCGACGCGGCGCCGACGCCAACGGGCCGGCCCTGATCGGCCGCATCTGAACACAGCGCGCCCCCGGCCGGAACGGCCGGGGGCGCGCTGTGTTCAGCAGTTTCTAATCATGCTGAGCGAAGAGCTTCAGTACCGGAACGCCCACCTTGTGCCGCGCCCGCGACGTCCAGTCGCGGTGGAAGAACTCCTCCACGAAGTGCGGAGCCGTGAGCACGATCACCTCGTCGGCGTGCGTCTGCTCCACCACCGACTTCAGCAGGTCCAGCGGGTGGTCCTCGACCACCTCACCGATCGCCTCCGCGCCGGTGGCGCGCAGCGAGGCGAGCGAGTGGCTCAGGGCCCGCTCGGCCGGAAGGGTGGCCTCCTGTCCCTCGGGTACCTCTCGCTCCTTGGCGGCGTCGTCCAGATAGCCGAGGGCGACATCGTCCACGGCCCGCAGAAGCCGGTCCTGGTCGCCGCGCGGCTGCATGAGTACGACGAAGGAGACGGGCTCGTCGCCGTGGAGTGTGGTCACGAGCTCCACATCGGCGGGGGCGAGCGGCTTCTCGATCATGAGTACGGTCGTGAACACGGACGCGTCCTTCTTTCTCGTGGGCCACCGGGCCGGCACAGAAACCATCCTGCCCCGACTCCGTACGGGGCACGCGGGGTAAGTGTTCCCGCACGACAGCAAACGGAACGACATATTCCGCAGATTGTCAGCCGCGGGTGTAACGGGTGAACAGGAAACCGTCCTCTTCGAGGATCGACGTCGGGGAGAAACGTTCCGGCACGGCGATTCCGGGACCGTTCATGATCCGCGGGGCATCTCCCGCGGTCAGGAGTGGGGCGATGGTCAGACATAGTTCGTCGACTACCCCGGCAGCGGTGAACTGTGCCAACACCCGCGGACCGCCCTCGTGCAGCAGCCGCGTGAGCCCCAGCTCCGCCAGCTCGCGGACGGCCCGCACCGGATCGGCGCCGGCCCCGTCGCCCGCCGTGACGACGTGCGCGCCGGCCTTCGTGGCGGCCGCCACCCGGTCCGACGGCGCTGCGGCGCCGGTCAGGATCAACGTCGGGATCAGCGGCGCGGTGAACAGCGGCAGCGAGAAGTCCAGGTCCAGGCTCGCGCTGATCACGGCGATCACCGCTGCGGGCGGCTGGCCCGCGGCCGCCCGCCGCTCCGCGAACGCCTCACGCGCCTTCGCCGGCCGGTAGCCCTCCTGCCGAACGGTCTCCGCGCCGACGACCACCACATCGGCCAGCGCCCGCAACGTTCCGAACACCCGCAGGTCGGCCGAGGACGACAACCCCTGCGACTTCCCCTCATGCCAGGCGGCCCCGTCCAGGGACGCCACCATGTTCGCCCGCAGCCACGGGCCCGCGGCCCGGTCCGGATACGCGTACGCATCCGCGAGCGCGTCGAGGGAGTCGAGGGAGCCGAGGGTCTCATCGGCCCGGGGCACGGGATAAAGACGGCGCATGTCCCGCAGTCTGGCACGCCGCCGGCCGGATCAGCCCGCCCGGCACCCGGGGCGAAACCCCAGCCCGCCAAGCGTTCGGGAGCAGACCGCGGCCCGAATCCGGTCCGACCGACACGTGAGGGTGACAGCTCGGCCCGGCCGGCGATCGGCGTCAGGACGAGCCAGGCCGCCCGTGGCCAGGAGTGGGGTCCGCCACACTCCCGTGGAGCTGTGTGCCGGAGGGACTAGGCTGAATGGTTGTGTCAACCCCTGTCTCCGCCCTCGCCCAGACCGCCGGTTCCCACGTCGCCGGAGGCCCGGCGACCTTGTGCGGACGGACCCCTCACGTTCCCGCGGACCGGCTGGTCGCTGAGATGGTGCCGCCGCCGCGCTTCGACACCGTCCGGTTCGACAACTACCTGCCGGACCCGGATCAGCCCAGCCAGACGGACGCGGTGAAGACGCTCAGCGGCTTCGCGGCGACACTCGGCGGGGCGACCGCGGTCAACGGCGGCAAGAGGCGCTGGTTCCGGCGCGAAGCCGGGGCAGCCTCGTCCGGGCCCGGCGGGGTCTACCTCGACGGCGGCTACGGCGTCGGCAAGACCCACCTGCTCGCCTCGCTCTGGCACGCGGCCCCCGCACCGCGCGAGCTGAAGGCGTTCGGCACGTTCGTGGAGCTCACGAACCTCGTCGGGGCGCTCGGCTTCCAGCAGGCCGTACACGCACTGAGCGGCCACCGGCTGGTCTGCATCGACGAGTTCGAGCTCGACGACCCGGGCGACACCGTGCTGGTGTCCTCCCTGCTCGGCAAGCTCGCGGACGCGGGCGTGAAGCTCGCCGCCACGTCGAACACGCTGCCGGGCAAGCTCGGCGAGGGCCGCTTCGCCGCCTCCGACTTCATGCGCGAGATCCAGGGGCTGTCCTCCCGCTTCCTCCCGCTGCGCATCGACGGCCAGGACTACCGGCACCGCGGGCTGCCCGAGGCCCCGTCGCCCTTCACCGACCGGCAGGTCACCGAGGCCGCGGACCGTACGCCGGGAGCCTCGCTCGACGACTTCGGCCCGCTCCTGGACCACCTGGCGCGGGTCCACCCCAGCCGCTACGGCGCGCTGTGCGACGGCGTCGACGCCGTCTTCCTGCGGGGCATACAACCGGTGGGCGACCAGGCCACGGCGCTGCGGCTGGTGGTGCTCGCCGACCGGCTGTACGACCGCGAGGTGCCCGTGATGGCCTCCGGCACACCGTTCGACCAGATCTTCAGCGAGGAGATGCTGGCCGGCGGCTACCGCAAGAAGTACTTCCGCGCGATATCCCGGCTCACCGCGCTCGCCCGTGACGCCAAGCGACTGGCGGGCACTGGCGCCACTGCCTGATCCGTCGCACGATCAAGGCATGGCGAAGGACGGGAAGAACAGCAAGGGCGGGAAGAGCGGAAGCGCCTCGGCCGTCGACATCCGCTCCCTGCTGCGCATCGGGCCGGGCAACGGCCCGGTCAGGCTCAAGGGCCACGACTCCGCCGGCACCCCCGGCGGCCCGCCGAACAAGAAGCGGGCGCTGGCCGAGACCGCCGAGATGGGCCTGCGGCTGGCCGACCTCCAGGAGCGGCTCTTCGCGCAGAGCACGGCGGGCGACCCGCGCGCCCTGCTGCTGGTGCTGCAGGGCATGGACACCTCCGGCAAGGGTGGCACCGTCAAGCACGTCGTCGGACAGTTCAACCCGTCGGGGCTGCGGATGCGCGCCTTCAAGGCGCCGACCGACGAGGAGAAGGAACACCCCTTCCTCTGGCGGATCCGCAAGGCGCTGCCGGAGCCCGGCGAGGTCGGCATCTTCGACCGTTCGCACTACGAGGACGTGCTGATCGCCCGGGTCCGCAACCTCGTGCCGCGCGCCACCTGGTCCAAGCGGTACAGCGTCATCAACCGCTTCGAGCAGTCGCTCGCCGACGACGGCGTCGCCATCGTCAAGGTCTTCCTGCACATCGGCTACGAGGAGCAGCGCGACCGGCTGCTCGCCCGGCTCGACAACCCGGAGAAGCACTGGAAGTTCAACATCGGCGACATCGAGGAGCGGGCGCTGTGGCCCGCCTACCAGGAGGCCTACGAGTTCGCCCTGGAGAAGTGCTCGACCGACGCCGCCCCCTGGTACCTGGTCCCCGCCGACCGCAAGTGGTACCGCAACTGGGCGATCAGCAAGCTGCTGCTGGAACACCTGGAGCTGATGGACCCGGCCTATCCGGCGGGCACCTTCGACGTCGAGGAGTGCCGGGCGCGGCTACTGAAGACGTGACGGAGCCGCCGGGCAGGGCGGACACGCCGGTCACGCCTCGGACCCTGCCCTAGCCCGAGCAGGCGGTCCGCTGCGCCTCCTGCCACTCGCAGACCGGGCACATCGTCATCCCGGGCAGCGAGGCCGGGTACTCCGTCGGCCTGCCGCACAGCACGCAGTCGGCGCGCGGCCCGTCCGCCGTGGCGGAAGGGGCGGGGGTCGGTTCGGGTTCGCCGGGATCGGCGTAGCACTCGGTCACCCGTCCACCGTACTGCGCAGGACCACGGCCGAGCGGGCGGGCAGGTGGAGCACGCCGTCCGGGCCCGGCGGCTCGCAGGGGAGCCACGCCGCGGCGACCGAGGTGCTCTGCGGCTGCGCGACGAACGGGCCGGTGAGCGGGACGGCCGACGGGTCGCCGGAGAAGTTCACCGCGGTGAGGAAGCGCCCGCGGCGGATGGTGAGCACCGCCCCGCTGATGCCGATGTCGGGCGGTGGCATCAGGAGCCCGGCGCCGGACAGCTCCGGCTCGGCCTGCCGCAGCGCGATCAGTTCGCGGTACCAGCCGAGCAGCCGGGCGTGCGGCTCGCGCTCGGGCTCCGACCAGTCGAGGCAGGAGCGCAGGCGGGTGGCGGGGTCCTGGGGGTCGGGGATGTCCTCGGCGGCCCAGCCGTGCCCGGCGAACTCGCGACGGCGGCCCCGCGTGATGGCCGCGGCGAGCTCCGGGTCGTCGTGGTCGGTGAAGAACTGCCAGGGCGTGCCCGCGCCCCACTCCTCGCCCATGAAGAGCATCGGGGTGAACGGCGAGGTGAGAACGACCGCGGCGGCCAGAGCGAGCTGCCCGGGGGTGAGCCGGTCGCCGGTGGCGCGGTTGCCGATCTGGTCATGGGTCTGGGAGTAGCCGAGGAAGCGGTGCGCAGGGGTCGTCGTACGGTCCACCGGCCGGCCGTGGCTGCGGCCGCGGAAGGACGAGTAGGTGCCGTCGTGGAAGAAGACGCGGGTCAGGGTCTTGGCGAGAGCGGCGAGCGGCTCACGCGCGAAGTCGGCGTAGTAGCCCTGGGATTCACCGGTCAGCGCGGTGTGCAGGCAGTGGTGGAGGTCGTCGTTCCACTGGGCGGCCAGACCGAGCCCGCCGGCCTCGCGGGGCGTGGTGGTGCGGGGGTCGTTGACGTCGGACTCGGCGATCAGGAACAGCGGACGGCCGAGCGACTCCGACAGCGCGTCCACCGCCGCCGACAGCTCCTCCAGGAAGTGCAGCGCGCGCGTGTCGACGAGCGCGTGGACGGCGTCCAGCCGCAGCCCGTCGAGGTGGTAGTCGCGCAGCCAGGCCAGCGCGCTGCCGATGAGATACGCGCGCACCTCGTCGGAGCCGGGGGCGTCGAGGTTGACGGCGTCGCCCCACGGGGTGTGGTGCCGGTCGGTGAAGTACGGTCCGAACGCCCGGAGATGGTTCCCGGAAGGGCCGAGGTGGTTGTGGACCACGTCCAGCACCACACCGAGGCCGTGCGCGTGAGCCGCGTCCACGAACCGCTTGAGCCCGTCGGGCCCGCCGTAGGGCTCGTGGACGGCCCACAGCGAGACGCCCTCGTAGCCCCAGCCGTGGACGCCGGGAAAAGGGCAGACGGGCATCAACTCCACATGGGTGACGCCCAGCGCGGCAAGCTGCGGCAGCCGGCCGATCGCGGCGTCGAAGGTGCCCTCGCGGGTGAACGTGCCGATGTGCAGCTCGTACAGCACCGCGCCCGGCAGCGGACGGCCGTCCCACGGCAGCGTCCAGTCGAAGGCGTCATGGTCCACGACGGCGCTCGCGCCGTCCGGGCCGTCCGGCTGGCGGCGCGAGCGCGGGTCGGGCAGCGGCCGGCCGCCGTCGAGCACGTACGCGTAGCGGCCGTCCCGGCCGGCCGGCGCCTCGGCGCGCCACCAGCCGCCGCGGGCCGGATCCGGCGCCAGGGCGTGGGTACCGTCCCCGGTCAGTACCTCGACGCGCGCCGCGTCCGGCGCCCACACCTCGAACAGCACTGGCGGCTTCTCCGATCGGTCCGTCGGGGACGTTCGTCGGCCTTCGCAGACCTTCGCACCCTAGTGTCCGGCGGGCGGATGAGCACCTGTGCCCATCCGCCCGACACGCCGCGGCCCGCCGCCGGGGCCGGGGCCCGGGAACGGGGTCAGACGAAGTTGATCCGCTCCTGCGAGACGGGGTAGCCCGCCTTCGCGAAGTTCGCCGCCATCGGGACATTGCCCTGGTCGGTGGCGGCCGAGATACGGTCCGCGCCCCGCTCCACGAGGTCCTGGGTGCACTCGACGAGCAGGTCGTGGGCGTAGCCGTGCCCGCGCTGCTCCGGCACGACGCCGATGAAGCCGACGACCCACCCCGCCGGGTTCCGCGCCGGGATCTGGATGCCCGCGAGCTCACCGTCGGGCGTGTAGGCCAGCCGCCACCAATCGCGCGGCGAGGGCAGCCAGTCGAGGAACTCCAGCGCGGACCGCGCGGCGGCCTCGTGGCCGTTCTTCTCTATCTCCTCGCGGTCGTGCGCGTCGAGGGTGCCCTCCTGGATGCGGAGCAGCACGTCCAGGATCACCGCGTCGTCGGACACCGGCCGGTACTCCAGCCGCCCGGTGCGCGCGGGCAGCGGGTCGCCGGAGGTCCAGGTGTAGCGGTACCGCTCGACGAGCTGCTTGAGGCCGGCCTCGGTGACGGCGTCGATCCGGGACCGGGCGGCGGCCAGCAGCTGCGGCTGCTCGCGCCAGCCGGGCGGCAGCAGCAGGTCGTACTCGCCGTACAGCGGTGCGGTCCTGAGCAGCCGCACGCCCGCCTCGGCCTCGCCGTCGGCGAAGTCGAACCAGTCGAGCGCTTTCGGCTGCTCGTCGTCCGGCCCGGCCCACCAGGCGGCGCGGGCCACGACGACACCGTCGCGCAGGGCGACCCAGGTCCATTCGGGCCGGTAGTCGCCGCCGTCGGCGACCATGCGGTACGGGTCGCCGAGGATGGCGCGGCCGACGAGGCCGGGATCGGCGAGGGAGTGGAAAAGAGGTGCTTCGCCCGCGACGAGCGGACGGATGACCAGATCAGACATGAAGATCCTTCGGGAGAGTGGTGCGCTCCCGGTCAGACGTGGGACGCCCGGATGGCGGGGCGGGAGCGCGGGCAGGTCGTGGTGGACATCGCTCTCGCCTCCTTCCGTGGTGATCTTCGGGCGTGCGGACACCGTAGCCTGGTCCCGGCGAGGCTGTCCAGGCACTATTTTGGCCGGATGATCCCGAGCCAGGCAGTACCCGTCGTCCGGCATGCGACCAGGTCCGACCTGCCGCGCGTCGCGGAACTCGCCATCGCCCATGCCGCCTACGAGGAGGCCGACCCGCCCGCCGCCGGCTTCGCCGAACGGCTCGCCGACGCGCTCTTCGACCGTCCCGAGCCCCGGCTGATCTGCCTGGTGGCGCAGCTGCGGGACGGCTCCCTGGCCGGCTACGCGACCTGTACCCCCGAGTTCGCCACCTGGTCCGGCCACGAGTACCTGCACATGGACTGCCTGTTCCTCGACGGCGAGCACCGCGGTCTGGGCCTCGGCCGGCTGCTCATCGACGCGGTCGCGGCCGAGGCGGCGGCGCTCGGCCTGGAGGAGGTGCAGTGGAACACCCCGGTCTGGAACGAGGGCGCCATCCGGTTCTACGACCGCCTCGGCGCGACCTCCCGCGAGAAGCGCCGCTACGCCTGGACCGTGCCGGCTGACGCGGGGGCGCTTCGCGCGCTCAGCTCCTCGTAGCCGAAGCAGAGCCCCAGCACCAGGACGGCGCCGGCGACCTGGGTGAGCGCCGTGAGGTGGGTGCCGAGCGGGACGGTGGCGGCGAGCAGGGCCGCGGCGCAGAGCCGGGGGTGCAGCGGCCCGAGGCGGATGGCGCTGCGGATGGCGGTGTTGGCGGTGAGGAAGAGCGCGATGCCGCCCGCGAGCGCCCAGGCCTGGGCGCCGCCGAGGTGGTCCCCGGCGTGGCCGACGGCGGACTTGACGCCCGCGGCGAAGAGCAGCACGCCGAGCAGCAGACCGTAGTGGCCGAGGTTGTAGATCCGCACGGCCGCGAAGTTCCGCTCCCGGGCGGGCAGTTCCTCCAGGGCGCGCTCGCCCCGCTCGTCGTCGCCGTGGCCGAAGTACGCCCACCACAGGCCGAGGCAGACGCAGAGCATCAGGACGGCGGCGCTGACGCGTCCGGCGGTGAGCTGCGCGTCGCCCGCCCCGACGCCGATCGCGATCACGGACTCGCCGAACGCCACGATCATGACGAGGCCGTGCCGCTCGACGAAGTGGCCGCAGCGGATGGTGAACTCGGCCAGTCCCGCCAGCCGGGGCGTGATGAGCTGCAGGGCGAGGGAGATCGCCCACAGGGCGAGCTGCGCGCCGCCCTCCAGGTAGCCGCCGATGACCACGAGGGTGGCGTTGAGCCCGTTCATGGCGCCCATGCGGGCGACCGAGCTCAGTTCCACCCCCGAGGCGGCGAAGGTGCCGGTGTGCACGGCTATGACGAAGAGGTAGGCGAGGCCGAAGACGATGCCGCTGCCGTCGAAGGCGTGCGGGATCGCCAGCGAGATGATCAGGAAGCCGGCCATGCCGGCGAGCATCAGCCCGCGCCGGCTGTGGGTGGTGGGCGGCATCGCGTTGGTGAGCCAGATGAACGCGTCGTACATCCACCAGATCACCGCGAGCATGATCACGACGCGCAACAGCCCGCCCCCGTCGAGATGGTGGGCGAGGCTGGCGGTGAGCTGGGTGATGGTGAAGACGAAGACGAGGTCGAAGAAGAGCTCCAGCGGGCTGACCCGCAGGGCCTCCTCGTAGGTGGAGTCGGTGAAGTCGGTGGTCACGCCGGTGAGTATGAATTACCGCTGGTGCGTTCGAACACGGAATAGTGGAGTCCCGCCCCAGCGACAACTGGGGGCGGGACTCCACCGGCTGTCCGACCGCGGTTCTACCGGCGGCGCAGTCCGGTGAAGACCAGCGCCGAGCCGGCCAGCACGATCACCGCGTCGACCAACAGCGCGGTGTGGATGCCGCTGAGGACCGAACCGGTCGCGGTGGTGCGGGCGGTGGCGATCGCGCTGAGCACCGGGATGCCCATCGTGATGCCGACCTGCTGGGTCATCGAGGCGAGACCGCTTGCCAGGCCCTGCTCGTCGTCGGGCAGACCCGAGGTCGCGGTGACCATGTAGCCGACGATCGCCGAGATGTGGCCGAACGCGCCCGCCGCGGACGCGGCCAGGAGCAGCGTCAGCGCGCTGCCGCCGTCGGTGCCCAGCCAGCAGAAGGCGGCGGTGGCGACGGCCTGGACGATCAGCCCGCAGGTCATCACGGTGCGGGTGCCGTGGCGGCCGATGAGCCGCGGGGCGGCCATCCCGCCGACGAAGGCGGCGACGCCGATGCCGCAGAACGACAGGCCGGTCTGCAGCGGCGAGTAGCCCAGCACCTGCTGCATGTACAGCGTCAGCAGGAAGACGACCGAGCTCTCCATGGTGAAGGTGATCAGGCCGCCGAAGTTGCCCCACTTGACGGTGTGCCGGGTCAGGACCCGCAGCGGGGCGAGCGGGGCCTCGGCGCGCAGCTCGATGCGCCAGAAGGTGAGGAACAGGAGAGCGGCGGCGGCGAGGCAGCCCAGCGCGGTGGTGTCGGTCCAGCCGTGCTGGCCGGCCAGGGTGACGCCGTAGACCAGGGCGAGCAGCCCGCCGGTGACGGTGATCGCGCCGGGGACGTCGAGCTTGGAGCGGGCGCCGCGGCTCTCCTCGATCACGGCCGGGGCGGCGAAGAGGATGACCAGCGCGACGGGCACGTTGAGGAAGAAGGCCCAGCGCCAGCTCAGCAGGTCGGTGAGGACACCGCCGAAGATCGCGCCGATGGTGAAGCCGGCCGACATGAGGGTGCCGTTCAGCCCCAGCGCCCTGGCCCGCAGCGGGCCTTCCGGCAGCGAGGTGGTGAGCAGCGAGAGCGCGGCGGGGGTGGCCATCGCGGAGGCCAGGCCCTGGGCGACCCGGGCGCAGAGCAGCATCGCGGGACCGGTCGCCAGACCGCCGGCCAGTGAGCCGACGGCCAGCAGGCCCATGCCGGCCAGCAGCATCCGGCGGCGTCCCACGAAGTCGGCGAGCCGGCCGAAGAGCAGGGTGAACCCGGCGGCGGGCAGCATCATCGCGGTGGCTATCCACTGCAGGTTCGCCAGCGAGAAGCCGAGACCGTGGCCGATGTCCGGCAGTGCCACGTTGAGGATCGAGAAGTCAACGGCGAGCATGAACTGCGAGCCCAGCAGGAGCAGCAGCACGAGGCGCTGGCGGGGGGTCATCCGGACGGCCGTGTCGTCCGGGCCGGCCGCGGCCCCGTCCTCGATGGCGGGTGACTTGGTGAGAGTGGTCATCACTACTGTCCGATCGTGAGTACGGCGTTGCCGGTGATCCGCCGGTCGCGGAGGTCATTGAGGGTGGTGGCGGTGTCCTGCCAGCCGGCGAGGCGCCCGATCTCCGGGTGCAGCCGGTCGTTCGCCACCAGCCGGACGAGGGCGGCCAGGTCGGGGCCGAACGCCTCGTCGAAGTGCTCGTAGTGGAAGTGCCGCAGGGTGCCGGAGCGGGGGCCCTTGAAGAAGGCGAAGAAGCTCAGCTCGGCGGGCTCGCGGGAGGCCTGGCCGAACCAGATCATCGTGCCGCGCGGCCGCAGCAGCGCCAGCGCCTGTGCGGTGGACGCGCCGCCCACCGACTCCAGCACCGTGTGGAACGGCCCGCGGGCGTCGGCCAGGTCATGGATGACGGTCGCGCCGAACTCGGCGAGCCGCTTGCCGCGTTCGGGTGTCGCGGTGACGGCGGTGACCTCGGCGCCCGCGCCGACGGCCAGTTCGGTGAAGTAGTGGCCGACGCCGCCGGACGCGCCGGTGAGCAGCAGCGGATGCCCGGACACGCAGCCGGTGGTGCGCAGCAGCCGCAGCGCGGTGAGTCCGGCCAGCGGCAGCGCGGCGGCCCGGATCGAGGAGACGCCGTCCGGCAGGACCGCGAGCGCGTCGGTGCGCACGGTGGCGTACTCGGCCCAGCCGCCGCCCGCCGGATGCCCGACGACCCGCTCCCCGGCCCGCGGTCCCGAACCGTCCGCCGCGGCCTGGACGACCAGGCCCGCGATGTCCTTGCCGGGCCGCTGCCCCGGCTGCGGGCCGTGCAGCCGGAAGACCTCACCCCGGTTGACGGAGAACGCCTCGACCTTGACCAGCGCCTCGTCCGGCGCGGGCCGGGGCTCCTCCGCGTCGCCCAGGACCACCAGGCTGTCGGGGCGCCCGGTGGGCAGCAGTGCCTTCATCGTCTGTCCCTCGATCCGGCGCGGTGCGGGTGTACCGCGCTGAGATCAAGGAAAGCCGCAGGTCAGAGGGTGTGTCCAACAGCCTTTTGGCGGTCTCGACAACCGTCGGTTGTCAGTGCACTCCAGGGGGCGCCCACCCATCTGTCGGCGTTGCTGCGCTCCGAACTCGGCCCGCGCGGCGCCCGCGTCACCAACATCGAGCCGGGGCTGACCGACACCGAGCTCGGCCACCACATCGACAACCAGGAGCTGTCGGCGCAGCTCGGGGGCATGTACGAGGCGATGGGCACGCTGTCGTCGGACGAGATCGCCGACATCATCGGGTTTGTCACCAGCCGCCCCGCGCACGTTAACCTGCGCCAGGTGATCGTGCAGCCGACCCGGCAGGCATGAGCCGTACCGGAACGGGGGAACGTCGGCGGTGGATCTCGATCTCGCGCAGGTCAGGGCCTTCGTCGTCACGGCGCAGCGGCTGCACTTCGGGCAGGCCGCCGCCGAGCTGTTCCTCAGCCAGCAGGCGCTGTCCAAGCGCATCGCCCGCCTGGAGGACGCGCTCGGCGTACGGCTCTTCGACCGCACCGGCCACGGGGTCGGACTCACCCCCGCCGGGCAGCGCTTCCTCGGGCCGGCCCAGGACGTCGTCCGGGCCGGGGAGGCGGCGGTGGCGGCCGCCCGGCACAGCGAGCGCCCGCTGCGGGTGACGGTGTGGGGCCATATGTTCGTCCCGCTGCGGACGATCCGACTGGTCGTCGGGGAACAGCCGGACCTGGACATCGAGCTGAGCCTGCGGCCCGGATTCGTGACGGCGCTGGCCGGACTGCGGGCCGACGAGATCGACTTCGCGCTCGGCCGCACCCACGGCCTGGACGAGCCCTGGCCGCGCACCCTCACCAGCCGGCTGGTGCGGCTGGACCCCGTCAAGGCGGTGCTGAGCCGGGACAGCCCGCTCGCTGCTGCCTCCGCGCTGCGCCCGGACGACCTGCGGACGAGCCGCCTGTGGTTCCCGGCAGCGATAGAGAAGCTCGAGTTCCTGCGGAGCTTCGTGGAACGCTTCGACATCCCGGGGGACTTCGGCGGGATCAACCTCGGTCTCGAGCCCTTCCTCGACCACCTGCGCGGCCGCCCCGAGCACTTCTCGCTGCTGCCCACCGACGTGGAGATCCCGCCCGGCACCGGCCTGGTGGAGATCCCCGTGGTGGACCCGACACCGCTCTACGCCTGGCACGTCATCTGGCGCGCGAGCGAGAGCCACCCGGCCCTGAGCCCGCTCCTCGACGCCTTCGCGCGCACCGCGAGGGCCCACGACTGGCTGGCCTACGACCCCGCCAGGCACTGGCTCCCCGACACCGACCGGGGAGCCCTCGGACCCGGTGACGCTACGGCGTGAGCGACGTGAGCAGCGCCACCGGATGCGTCGCGAAGAGGTCCGCGACGCGTACGGCGCCACGGTGGTGAGTGCCCGTCAGCCGATCGGTCCAGTCGCCCGGCGGCAGGGTGAGCTCGGTGTCGCCCCAGCCGCCCGCCTGTTCCAGGCCGTGCGACAGCCGGGTGACGGCGGTGACCGCGCGGCCGGTCCTGACGAAGGCCACACAGTGGGCGGCCGCCGGGCCGGTGGCGTGCAGCGGTTCGTAGGTGGCCTCGGCGCCGAACCAGTCGGGGTGCTCGCGGCGCAGCAGCAGCGCCGTCGTCGTCACCAGCTCCTTCGGGCCGTCCCGCCGGTCCGCCGGCCGGTACGGGCGGCGGTTGTCGGGATCGACGAGGAGCAGCTGGGGGTGTTCGTCGCCCTGGTAGATGTCCGGCACGCCCGGCATCGTCAGCTGCAGCAGCACCGCTCCGAGCCGATTGACCTGTGAGGGGGCCTCGATCGCGCGCGAGATGTCGGCGGTCGCGTAGTAGGTCGGCCCGGTGATCAGCTCGCGGGTGAAGGTGTCGAGCCGCTTCTCGTACGCCGCGTCCTGCTCCGTCCAGCTGGTGCGCAGCCCCGCCTCGCGCTCGGACTTCAGCAGCGTCGCGGCGACCACGTCCTCGGCGCCGTAGCTGCAGAAGACCACGGCGTACTGCCAGGCCAGATACTCGGCGTGCCGGTCGACGAGCGGAATGCCGGCGCGGGTGAAGTAGCTGCGCAGGTGGTCCGATTCGCGGCGCAGCCAGGATCGCCACAGGGCCGGGTGCTCGGAGATCGCGGCGAGCCGGGCGCGGACGTCGGCGCTGCGCTTGGTGTCGTGGGTGGACAGGACGGTACCGGTGGTCGGCCAGTCGCGCTGGAGGTGGGCGCAGAAGGCGTGGAACTCCTCCGGAGAGGTGGTGGGGTGTGCGGGGTCGCGGCCGACCTCGTTGAGCGGCAGCAGCGGGTACCAGCGGTAGAAGGCGGTGTCCTCGACGGACTTGGCGTGCAGCGCGGAGGCGACCTGGGCGAAGCGGATCGCGAAGCCGGCGTCCCCGCCGAGTGCGAGGTCACGGATCTCCGCCGCGGCCGGCACCCCCGCCTCGCGGGCCGCGGTCTCCAGCAGGGTGACGGCCTCGGCGGGCGCCTCCTGGCCGGGAACGACGTAGGGGCGGTAGACCGGCAGCCGGACCAGCACCTCGCGGATGGCCCGGCGCAGCACGGCCGGGTCGTGGTCCGGCAGCGCGCGGGCGGCGGTCCGCCCGAGCCGGCTCACCTCGGCGGCCAGCTCCCGGGTCACGATCTTGTACGAGGCGCGGCGCGCCGTCGGCGCCCATTCGCCGCCGCGGTCGGCGTCCTGGCCGGTGAAGTCGGTGTAGCCCGCGGTGATGCGCTCCACCCCGGCCGGATCGGCGAACAGCCCGTCGACCCGGTCCAGCGAGTCGTACCCGGTGGTCCCGGCGCAGGCCCAGTCGGCGGGCAGCCGCTCGTCGTGGGCGAGGATCTTCTCCACGACGGTCCAGCGGCCGCCGCTCGCGGCGGCGAGCCGGCGCAGGTAGCCGGCGGGGTCGGCGAGGCCGTCGGGGTGGTCGACGCGCAGGCCGTCCACGACCCCGTCGCGCAGCAGCTCCAGGATCTTGGCGTGGGTGGCGTCGAAGACCTCGGGGTCCTCGACCCGGACCGCGATCAGATCGGAAATCGTGAAGAAGCGCCGGTAGTTGAGATCGGTACGCGCCTCCCGCCAGTGGGCGAGCCGGTACCACTGGGCGTCGAGCAGCGCGCGCAGCGGCAGCTCCTCGGTGCCGGCGCGCAGCGGGAAGGCGTGGTCGTAGTAGCGGAGCACCGGCTCGCCGAGCGCCTTGTCGTCCTCGACGCGCAGCCGGCCCAGCACCTCGCCGAGCGGGGCGCCCAGGACCGGCATCAGGAGCTTGCCGTCCAGCGCCGCCCAGTCGATGTCGAACCACCGGGCGTAGGAGGAGTCCGTCCCCTCGCGCAGAACGGACCACAGCGGCCGGCTGAGGTGTTCCGGGGCCGGTACCGCCATGTGGTTGGGCACGGTGTCCAGGATCAGGCCCAGACCGTGCGCGCGGGCGGTGCGCGACAGGGCCCGCAGCCCCTCCTCACCGCCGAGCTCCGCGCTGATCCGGGTGTGGTCGACCACGTCGTACCCGTGCGTGGAGCCGGGGGCGGCCTGGAGCACCGGGGACAGGTGCAGATGGGAGACGCCGAGCGCGGCGAGTCGCGGCACCACGGCCTCGGCGTCGGCGAACGTGAAGTCCGGTTGCAGCTGCAGCCGGTAGGTGGCTGTGGGCACGGCGGCCGTCGGCGGGGTCATGCAGGAGTGCGTACCCCGCCGCGCGGTCCTACGATCACATCGGCCCCGCGATTACGCCGGGCGTTGCAGTACCACCAGGCTTCGGTCGGTCAGCTGCAGCCGGTCACCGGCCGTGACCTTCTGCCCGCTGCCCGGCTCCACCCCCTCGGGCCGGCCGGTGTCCACCACCAGCTGCCACTCCTTGCCGTGGTTGACCGGAACCACGAACTCCAGCTCCTCGGCCTGCGCGTTGAACATCAGCAGGAAGGAGTCGTCGGTGATCCGCTCGCCGCGCGCGCCCGGCTCGGAGATCGCGCTGCCGTTGAGGAAGACGACCAGCGATTTGGCGTGCGCCGCCTGCCAGTCCCGCTGGGCCATCTCCTCGCCCTCGGGGGTGAACCAGGCGATGTCGGAGAGCTCGTCGTGGGTGCCCTCCACCGGACGGCCGTGGAAGAAGCGCCGGCGGCGGAAGACCGGATGGTCGCGGCGCAGCCAGACCATGGTGCGGATGAACTCGTGCAGCCGCTGCGCGCCGGACTCGCCCGCCTTCGGCCAGCGCACCCAGGCCAGCTCGTTGTCCTGGCAGTACGCGTTGTTGTTGCCGCGCTGGGTCCGGCCGAACTCGTCGCCGTGGGAGAGCATCGGCACGCCCTGGGAGAGCATCAGGGTGGCGATGAAGTTGCGCAGCTGGCGGCCGCGCAGGGCCAGGATGTCCGGATCCTCGGTCTCGCCCTCCTCGCCGCAGTTCCACGAGCGGTTGTGGCTCTCGCCGTCGCGGTTGTCCTCGCCGTTGGCCTCGTTGTGCTTGTCGTTGTACGAGACCAGGTCGTTGAGGGTGAAGCCGTCGTGGCAGGTCACGAAGTTGATGGAGGCCAGCGGGCGGCGGCCGTCGTCCTGGTAGAGGTCGGAGGAGCCGGTCAGCCGGGAGGCGAACTCCGCGAGGGTGGCGTTCTCGCCGCGCCACAGGTCCCGCACCGTGTCGCGGAACTTGCCGTTCCATTCGGCCCACAGCGGCGGGAAGTTGCCGACCTGGTAGCCGCCCTCGCCGACGTCCCACGGCTCGGCGATCAGTTTGACCTGGCTGACCACCGGGTCCTGCTGCACCAGGTCGAAGAAGGACGACAGCCGGTCCACCTCGTGGAACTGCCGGGCCAGCGTCGCCGCGAGATCGAAGCGGAAACCGTCGACGTGCATCTCGGTGACCCAGTAGCGCAGCGAGTCCATGATCATTTGTAGGACGTGCGGACTGCGCATCAGGAGCGAGTTGCCGGTGCCGGTGGTGTCCGTGTAATAGCGCTTGTCGTCGCCCAGCCGGTAGTACGAGGCGTTGTCGAGCCCCCGGAAGGAGAGCGTCGGCCCCAGGTGGCTGCCCTCGGCGGTGTGGTTGTAGACCACGTCGAGGATCACCTCGATACCGGCCGCGTGCAGCGCGCGCACCGCCGTCTTGAACTCCAGGACCTGCTGCCCCCGGTCGCCCAACGAGGAGTACGTGTTGTGCGGGGCGAAGAAACCGATGGTGTTGTAGCCCCAGTAGTTGTTGAGCCCCGCGTCCGAGAGCCGGTGGTCCAGCACGAACTGGTGAACCGGCATCAGCTCCAGGGTGGTGACGCCCAGTTCCACCAGGTGGCCGATGACGGCCGGGTGCGCGAGGGCCGCGTAGGTGCCGCGGATCTCCTCGGGCAGGTCGGGGTGGAGCATCGTCAGGCCCTTGACGTGGGCCTCGTAGATCACCATGCGGTGGTAGTCGATCCGCGGCGGCCGGTCGTCGGACCAGTCGAAGTACGGGTTCACCACCACCGAGGTCATGGTGTGCGGCGCCGAGTCCTGGTCGTTGCGGGTCTCCGGCTGGCCGAACTGGTAGCCGTACACCGCCTCGTCCCAGTCGATCGACCCGCTCACGGCCTTCGCGTAGGGGTCCATCAGGAGCTTCGACGAGTTGCAGCGGTGGCCCCTGGTCGGCTCGTACGGGCCGTGCACCCGGAATCCGTACCGCTGGCCCGGCATCACGCCCGGCAGATAGGCGTGCCGCACGAAGGCGTCGGCCTCCCGCAGCTCCACGGCCGTCTCGGAGCCGTCGTCGTGCAGCAGGCACAACTCGATGCGTTCGGCTACTTCGGAGAAGAGGGCGAAGTTGGTACCCGCGCCGTCGTACGTGGCGCCGAGGGGATATGCCGTACCCGGCCAGACTTGCATGTCGCGACTCTTCCACTCGCGGACCGGATGACGGTAGGCCGCTCGCCCGGTCACATCGTTGTCAACGCTGTATCTTCGCGTAGATGTGGGGGCAAAAGTGCCATTTGCGAAGGATCTTCCCCGGGAAGGGTGCGCCAAGTCACCCCCTGTCTCAACGGCCAGCAGTCGTAAGGGTGATGACGCGGTGCGGTTGTAGTCAAGTAGGGTCGATAGGGCTGCGGTGCCACCCGGTGGGCAGTAGCCTTCCTTGATCGTGGACGGGGGAGGGAGGCGGTGGCGTGGTGACGTCGGGAGGCCTTGTGCTCCCCAATGGCGGAGATCAGGGAGACCAGAGCGGCGCCATCGCCGACGGTGCGCCCGGCGCGGTCACGCTCGCGCAGCCGTTGGAGATAGGAGCGGAACTGGACTGGGGCGCCGACGCCTGGGCGGAGGTGCGCACCCGTGCCAGCCGCGCCGGGCGGGCATACGTCTGGCTCAACCTCGTCGAGCAGCGCCTGCGCGCCGTCGTGAACGCCGTGCTGCGCCCGATCTACGAGCCCGTGCACGGCGAGGAGTGGGTGGTCGCCGCCGCCGGTCCGGCCGGACACGAATGGGTGCAGCGCGCTGCCGCCGTCCGTGAGGTCAGCCGCCGCAAGGGCTTCCTGCTGGACCCGGCGGACGACAACATCCTCAGCTTCCTGACCCTCCCGCAACTGCGGGAGCTTGTCGTCCAGCACTGGCCCTGCTTCGAGCCCTACTTCGACGAGCGCCGCGATCTGGAACTCGCGCTCGACGAGCTCGAGGTCGCCCGGCATGTCGTCTCCCGCAACCGTGCGCTGTCGCGTACCGTCCTCGCCCAGGCCGAACGGGCCGCCGCCCGGCTGCTGGACATCCTCGGTTCCGGCTCCGGCTACGCCGCGGCCGACCGGCTCCCCGTCGACGTCGTCGAGGAACTGGTCGCCGACCGCTACGCCGATGTCGTCGGCGTCTACTCCGACCGGGTGCGGCTCCAGCGCCAGCTGCCCGCCGAGGACCTCTTCGGCTCCGCGCACCGGCTGGACGCGATAGGCATCGGCCTGAACCTCCTCGTGCAGAACTACTCCGGCCGCCGGCTGATGCGGCTCGCCGAGTCCGGCTGCCGCATCCGGCTGCTCTTCCTCAACCCGGCCAGCAGCGCGGTCCGGCGCCGGGAGCGCGAGCTGGGGCTCGGGCGCGGTGAGCTGAGCCGCTCCGTCGAGATGAACATCATGCACATGCGCCGGGTCAGGGCCCGGCTGCGCGACCCCGCGGCCTTCGAGATCCGGGTCTTCGACGAGACCCCGCGCTTCACCGCGTACCTCGTCGACGGCGACAGCGCCGACGGACTCGCGGTCGTCCAGTCCTATCTGCGCAAGGCCCGCGGGATGGAGGTCCCGGTGATGGTGCTGCGCGGCCCCTCGCGCCATGTCGTCAAGGAGGACCGCCGCGGCGAGCACAGCGGACTCTTCGACGTCTACCGCGAGGAGTTCGAAGGGGTCTGGGCCGACTCCCGGCCGGTCTCCTGACACCCGGGTGACCGCGCGGCCGGCGGAGACGGTCCGGCGGCGCGGACCCGGGGGACCCACTGTCAGTGGTGCACGAGAGGATGGCAGAGCACACGGGGGACCAGTGGGAGGTACGCGTATGGCATGGCATCGGGAGCTGCTGGTCGGCTTCGACCTGGAGACGACGGGGACGGATCCGCACGAGGCGCGGATCGTCACGGCCGCGGTCACCGAGGTCAAGGGCGGTGAGCCGATACGGCACCGGGAGTGGCTCGTCGATCCCGGTGTGGCCATTCCCGAGGGCGCGACCGCGATCCACGGCATCACGACCGAGCGTGCGGTGGCCGAGGGGCGCCCCTCGCGGGAGGCCGTCGCCGAGATCGCCCGCGCGCTGCGCGAGTACTGGGCGGACGGCGTGCCGGTCGTCATCTACAACGCCCCCTTCGACCTGAGCCTGCTCGCCGCCGAACTGCGCCGCCATGAGCTGCCCGCCCTCGGCGGCGCCCCCGGCCCGGCCGTCGGCCCGGTCCTGGACCCGCTGGTGATGGACCGCGCGCTCGACAAGTACCGCAAGGGCAAGCGCAATCTGGAGGCCGCCTGCGCGGTGTACGGCGTGGTGCTGGACGATGCGCACGAAGCGGGCGCCGACGCCCTCGCCGCCGTCCGGGTCGCCCGCGCGCTGGGCGAGCGGTACGCCGAAGCGGGCGAGGCCGACCTCTGGGACCTGCACCGCTCCCAGATCCGCTGGTACACCGACTGGGCCACCGGCTACCAGAAGTGGCTGCGCCGCGACCGGGACCCGGAAGCCGTCGTCGACGCGTCCTGGCCGCTGCGGCTGGACGCAACGCTCCCGCAGCAGCGCAGCGCGCCGGTCGGCTCCGGCGTCTCGCTGGGCGAGCCGGACGTGTCGGGCCAGGGCTGACGCGGACCGCTCTTCGCGGGCCGGCGGGCGCCGTCGGTCAGAAGGGGTACCAGCGCACTTCGGGATCGCCGTCCCGCAGGGACGCGACGCGGCGGCGGAACTCGGCGAGCGCCGCCGGGTTGGCGGGCGCGTGTTGGGCGACCCAGGCGCAGCTCGCGGTCTCGCGCGCGCCGCGCAGCACGGCGCAGCCGTCCCACTCGCGCACGTCCCAGCCGTAGGCCGCCGTAAAAGCGTCATAGGCGACCGGGTCCAGCCCGTAGCGGTCCCGGCTGAGCACCATCACCACCAGATCGTGTTCGCGCAGATCGGTGGAGAACGTCTCCAGGTCCACCAGCACCGGGCCGTCCGGGCCGACCTGGACATTGCGCGGCAGCGCGTCCCCGTGAATCGGGCCGCGCGGCAGCCTCGGCGTCAGCGCGGCCGCCGCCGAGGCGAAACCGTCCCGCCGGTCGCGCAGATACGCGGCGTCCGCCGGATCGATCGCCTCGCCCGCGAGCCGCAGCCAGCGCTCCACCCCGCCCAGCAGGTCGCGCGGCGGCAACGTGGGAGCGGACGGCCCTGACGGCTCCGGCAGCGCGTGCACCAGCCGCAGCAGCGCGGCGAGGTCGGCGGGCCCGGCGGGGCGCACCGGCTCGGGCAGTTGCACCCAGTAGGTGACGGGGTGCCCGTCGACCAGCCGGGCCCGCGGCGTGGCGGCCCGGACCGCCGGCACATCCTGCTCGGCCAGCCAGCCGGCGATCCGCACCTCGCGCTCGGCACGGTCGAGCAGTTCGGCGCTGCGGCCGATCTTGACGACCAGGCCGCCGCCCACCGCGAACACCGCGTTCTCGCCCAGCGCGAGCAGCCGTGCCCCGGCCGCGTCCGGCGCCCCGGAGACCGCCGGATCCGCAGCGGAGGCCGCGGCGGAAGTCGCGGCGGGCCTCGCCGCTGCCGCCAGGACGGCCCGTGCCCGTTCCTCCGTGAACGCCGCGCCCGACTGCCCCACGAGTGCCTCCGCCGTTCCCCGTTCCAATGATCACCGACAGTCTCCCACCTGCCCCGCGGGCACCCGCCCGCGACCGGCGGCCGGGAATGACGTGCCGTCACATGGTCTTGACGGGCCGTCCGGGTGTCCGGACCATGACGGGGGCCGCCGGGACCGGCTCCACGCCGGCCGGGCGGCCCACCCGACGGAGCCGCAAAGGAGCGCCTGCCGTGACCCTGGCCACCGCGCCACCCACGACCCGTCCGCGGCGACCCGACCGGGGCGTGTGGTTCCTCGTCCTCCCGGCGCTGATACCGATCCTGCTGCTGAGCGTGGGTCCGCTGCTGTACGGGATCGGGCTCGCGTTCACCGACGCGCAGTCGGGCCGCACCCAGGCGACGCGGTGGACCGGGCTGCAGAACTTCTCCGACCTGCTGAACGACTCCCTCTTCTGGGACTCGTTCCGGATCGGCCTGGTGTGGGCGCTCGGGGTGACCGTGCCCCAGTTCCTGCTCGCGCTCGGCCTGGCGCTGCTGCTCAACCAGCCGCTGCGGATGCGCTGGCTCGCCCGCGCGCTGGCCATCGTCCCGTGGGCGATGCCGGAGGTCGTGGTCGGCATCATGTGGCGGCTCGTCTACCACCCGGACGCGGGCGTGCTCAACGAGACGCTGCGCCAACTCCACCTCGGCGACGGCACCGACTGGCTCGCCGGCCTGTCGACGGCGCTGCCCGCCGTGATCGTCGTCGGCATCTGGGCCGGGATGCCGACCACCACCGTCTCGCTCCTCGCCGGGCTGCAGAACGTACCGCGCGAGCTGCACGAGGCCGCCGCGGTGGACGGCGCCGGGGCCTGGCGCAGATTCCGCACCGTGACCTGGCCCGCGCTCAGACCCGTGGCGCTCGCCATGACGGCGCTGAATTTCATTTGGAACTTCAACTCGTTCGCGCTGGTCTACGTGCTCACCAACGGCGGCCCCGGCGGCCGCACCCGGCTGCCGATGCTCTTCGCCTACGAAGAGGCCTTCCGCTACGGGCAGTTCGGCTACGCGGCGGCGATGGGCTGCGTCATGGTCGCGGTGATCTCCGTACTCCTGGCCGTGTATCTGGCCGGCCGGCTCAAGGGGGACGACCAGTGACCACCGCCCGCACCCAGCTGATCAAGCGCCGGGCCGGCCGCGCCGGCCAGTACCTCGCGCTCCTCGGCTATCTGGTCTTCCTCGGCTTCCCGCTGCTCTGGTTGGTCTCGACGGCCTTCAAACCGCCGCGCGAGCTGGCCACCCTGCACCCGACCTGGTGGCCGAAGAACCCGACCCTCGACAACTTCCGGCAGGCCTTCGACGAGCAGCCGCTGCTGCACGCCGCACTGAACAGCCTGCTGGTCGCGCTCGGCTCCGCCGTCATCGCGGTGCTCCTCGCGACGCCGATGGCGTACGTGATGGCGCGGCACCGCTCGCGGCTGAGCCGGGCCGCCACCGGGTGGGTGGTGGTCAGCCAGGCGTTCCCGTTCGTGTTGGTGATCATCCCGCTCTTCCTGATCCTCAAGCGCCTGCACCTGATCAATGCGCTGCCGGGCCTCGTGATGGTCTATGTCGTCTGGACGCTGCCGTTCGCGCTGTGGATGCTGACGGGGTACGTCCGCGCCGTGCCGCGCGAGCTGGAGGAGGCCGCCGCGGTGGACGGCGCCGGCCGGCTCCGCACCCTCGTCTCGATCACCGCGCCGCTGCTCGCCCCCGGCATCGTCGCCACCGGCCTGTTCGCGTTCATCACCGCGTGGAACGAGTTCTTCTTCGCGCTGGTGCTGCTGAAAACCCCGGAGAAGCAGACCATGCCGATCATCCTCACCCACTTCATCGGCGCCGAGGGCGTCGCGGACCTCGGGCCGCTCGCCGCCGCCGCGCTGCTCGCGACCCTGCCCAGCCTGCTGCTCTTCGCGCTGATCCAGCGGCGGATCGCCGGCGGCATGGTGGCCGGGGCGGTGAAGGGCTGATGCGCGGAACCTCCCGGCGTACGCCCGGGACCTCCCGGCGCCCGCTCGGGTTCTCCCGGTACGCGGTCGGGATCGGCGCCGCGCTCGCCCTGCTGGCGGCCGGCTGCTCCGGCGGCGGCCACACCTCCGACGACGGACGGATCACGCTCCGCTTCCAGAGCCTGGCCTGGCAGCAGGACTCCGTCGCCGCCAACCAGCAGCTCGTGGCCGAGTGGAACCGCACCCACCCGGCCGTCAAGGTCGAGTACGTGCAGGGCAACTGGGACAGCGTCCACGACCAGCTCCTGACGTCCTTCGAGGGCGGCGAGGCGCCGGACATCATCCATGACGCCTCCGACGACCTCGCGGACTTCGCGTACGGCGGCGACCTCGCCGATCTGGGCGGTCTGCTTCCGCCGACCCTGCGCGACGCGATCCCCGCCGCCTCCTGGCAGACCACGACATTCGGCAAGGGCGTCTACGGAGTGCCGTTCCTCCAGGAACCGCGCATGATCATGGCCAACCGCGCGCTGCTGGTGAAGTCCGGCGTCCGCATCCCGACGGCCGACACCCCCTGGACGTGGGAGGAGTTCCGGCAGTCCGCGAAGAAGCTGACCGCCGGCGGGACCTACGGGGTCGCGTGGCCGCTCAAGGAGCCGGTCAGCTCGACCCTCAACCTCTCGCTGTCCACCGGCGGGCAGCTCTTCGAGCGCGGTGCGGACGGCAAGGTCACCGTCCGCTTCGACGCCGCCGACCAGGTCGTCCCGCGGGTCATCCACGACCTGGTCAACACCGACCACAGCGCGTCGCGCACCACGCTCGGCATGGGCGGCTCCGACACCCTCCCGGGCTTCTTCGGCGGCAAGTACGCCATGGTCCCGCTCGGCTTCTCCTACCGTCAGCAGATCGAGCAGCAGGCCCCCAAGGGTTTCGACTGGATCGTGCTCCCCGCCCCCGCGGGACCTGACGGCAACCGCGCGCAGGGCGTCAGCCCGCAGACCCTCTCGGTCTCCCAGGACTGCGCGCACCAGAAGGAAGCCGTCCAGTTCATCGACTTCCTGCTGCGCACCGACAACGTCGTCCGGCTCGCCAAGGGCGACTGGATGCTCCCCACCGCCACCGCCGCCCTGCGCGACCCGGCCCTGCACACCGAGCAGAACGGCTGGTCCACCGGCACCGCGCTGGCCCCCTACCTCCGCCCCGCCCCCGCCCAGTCCGTCCGCGGCTACCCGGAGTGGAAGGACAAGGTCGCCACCCCCGCCTTCCAGGAGTACTACAGCGGCGCCATCGGCCTCGACGAGCTGCGCCACCGCCTGGTCGCCGACGGCAACCGCGTCCTGGCCCGCTACCAGCGGTAGCCGCGCCGGCGGTGGCAGCGCCGTCGCCCGTCGCCTCGGGCGGCTGGGGGAGCGGCGCGGAAAAGGACATGGGACGGCCCGGTCTCCCCCGTGAGAGACCGGGCCGGCCGTGTGCGGGAGGAGGTCAGACGCGGGCCGCGTCGTGCTCCTCGGCGGGGCGGGTGTGGTGTGCGGGCACCGGCGGGGCCAGGACGGCCTCGTCGTGGGTCATGTCCGGGAGCCAGCCGAGCCACTTGGGCAGGTACCAGTTGCGCTCGCCGAGCAGGGCCATGACGGCGGGGAGCAGGACCCCGCGGATGACGGTCGCGTCGATGAGGACGGCCACCGCCAGGCCGACGCCCATCTGCTTCATGCTCTGCATGGAGAGCGTTCCGAAGATGGCGAACACCGCGACCATGATGACCGCCGCGCTGGTGACGACGCCCGCCGTGGTGGTGATGCCGTGCTGGATGGCGTTCTGGGTGCTGAGGCCGCGCATCTTGGCCTCGCGGATCCGGGAGACCACGAAGACGTGGTAGTCCATGCTCAGCCCGAAGAGGATCACGAAGAGGAAGAGCGGCAGCCAGGCGACGACCGCGCCGGTCCCCGTGGCGCCCACCAGCCCCGCACCCCAGCCGTGCTGGAAGACGGCGGCGAGAACACCGTAGGCCGCGCCCACCGACAGCAGGTTGAGGACGATGGAGGTGGCGGCGATGGTGAGGGAGCGGAAGGAGAGCAGCATCAGGATGAAGGCGAAGACGATCACGAAGGCGAAGACCGGCGGGACGCTGCTGGTGATCTTGTTGGTGAAGTCCATCGAGCCGGCCGTCTGACCGGTGATCGGCGCTTCGAGACCCGGGACCTTGCCGAGCGTGTCGGGCCGCACCTCGTCCCGGAGTTGGACCAGCCCGGCCTCGGCCTTCGTCTTGTCGGTGCCACCCGCCAGCGGGACGTCGATCTGCGCGACGTTCTCCTTGGCGTGGACGGTCACGGTGACCGGTCCCTTGCTGGCGCCCTTCGAGACGGCCTCGGCCCGGAAGTCCTCGATCGCCTGCTTGACGGGCGCCGCGTTGATGTCGTCGGCCTTGACGACCACATGGGCCGGGTCGGGGCCGCCGGGGAACGCCACGTTGATGCGGTCGTAGGTCTGGATGATCGGCAGATCGTCGCCGAGCTCCTGGTTCATGGTGAGGTTCGCGGTGTGCAGCCCGAGTGCCGGGGCGGCGATGAGGATCAGGGCGCCGCCCGCGATCACGGTGGCGGTCTTCGGGTTGCGCAGTACGGGGGTGAGGACGGCGTTCCAGAAGCGGCTGTTGCCGGAGCCGGAGCGCTGGGAGGTGTTCTTCCGGGCGCGGTTGAGGAAGGGGATACGGCCCTTCTCGACCCGGTGGCCGAGCAGCGAGAGCAGTGCGGGAAGGACGGTCACGGAGCCGAACATGGCGACCGCGACGACCATCATGGTGGCCACACCCATGGCCTTGAAGTCCGCGATACCGGTGAAGAGCATGCCGGCCATCGCGACGATCACGGTGATGCCGGAGATGAGGATGGCGCGGCCGGACGTCGCCGAGGCGATCTTGATGGCGGTCTGCGCGTCGTGTCCCGCCTCCCGCTCCTCACGCTCGCGGCGCAGGTAGAACAGGCAGTAGTCGACGCCGACGGCCAGACCGACCAGCAGCATCACGGAGTTGGCGGTGTCGCTCATCGGCACCAGGTGGCTGACGACGGCGACCAGACCGGTGGTGGCCACGAAGGCGGTCACCGCGAGGAGGACCGGCAGCAGGGCGGCGACCAGCGCGCCGAAGGCGATCAGCAGGATGCCGAGGGCGACCGGGACCGCGGAGAACTCGGCGGTCTTGAAGTCGTCGCCGAACGCGTCGCCGAGCACCTTCTCGGAGCTCGCGTCGCCGAACTCCTCGATCCGCAGGTCCTGGTACTTGGCCTGCGCTCCCGCCACCGCGTCGGTGACCTTCGTGACGCGGTCCTTGGCGGTCTTCTTGTCACCGGTCATCTCGAACCGGATCAGTGCCGACTTCTGGTCCGCGGAGATCGCCTTGGTGTCGTAGGGCGACGTGATGTTCGTCGTCTGACCGGTGCCCTTGACCGCGGCCATGACCGAGTCCACGGCGGTGTGGACCGCGGGATCCGCGACCGTGCCACCGGACTTGACCTGGATGAGCACTATCTCGCCCGCGGCACCCTTGATGCCCGCGTCGTCGATGATCCCCGCCGCCTGGCTGACCTCGCCCGGCAGGCCTTCCTCCTGGGAGGCGTCCACCCGCCCGGCCATCTGCCCGATGGCGAGCGCCAGGACCACGAAGACCAGCCAGCCGATCACCGCGGTCCAGCGGTGTCGGGCGCTCCAGCCACCCATTGACGCAGCGATTCCCATTTTGCTGCCGTGTGCGCGTCCGCGACTCACGGTTCCCCCTCGTCATGGCAGCGGTACCTCACCGCTTGCTTCGCCTATGACGCTAGGTGCTGGGGTACCGCCGACCCATCAGGCTTCCAGGTGACTTGACGGTGGGGGTTCTCCCCCATGCAGGGGAGGCTACCCCCACCCCCAGAAGACGCCGGTCCCTTACACGTATAAAGATCGCCTAAGGAAACCATCGTCCAGTGCTCCGATGAATCAGCCAACTTCCCGGCAATGAAGCGGGGATTGCTGCGCTTTTCCTTGACCCTTGGCCGTCAGTGGTCGTATGTTTCCGGCACTTACGAGGCCGATCCCACGGGAGGGACCATGCCCGCACCCCTGAGGCCCGTTCGCCGCAGAGCCGCAGCCGTCTGCGCTTCGCTGGCGGCCGTCGCCGCGTTCGCCACCACCGGAATATCCCCGGCCGCCGGAGCACCGGCGGCCGCTTCACGCGATGTCTACGTCTCCCCGGCCGGTGACGATCACGCCGCCGGCACCGCCAAGCACCCCGTCCGCACCCTGGAGCACGCCCGCGACCTCGTCCGAGGACGCGCGGCACACCTCACCGCCGACCTCACCGTCCATCTGGCGCCCGGTACTTACCGGCAGACCAAGCCCCTCGTGCTCGACGCCCGCGACTCCGGGAGCAACGGCCACCGGGTGATCTGGGACGGCGCCGGGTCCGCCGTCGTCAGCGGCGGCCGCCAGGTGACCGGCTGGCACCAGGTGAGCGGCCGGCCCGGCCTGTGGGCTGCGCCCGCGCCGAGCGGCCTGACCAACACCCGGCAGCTGTACGTCGACGGGGTGCGCGCCCAGCGCGCCCGGGGCCAGGTCCCCGTCGGACTGACCGCCACCGCCACCGGCTACACGGCCTCCGCGAGCACCCTCGCCGGCTGGCGGAACATCGGCGACGCCGAGTTCGTCTACACCAGCGGCGAGTCGCTGTGGAACATCGACCGCGACGGCCTCGGCCAGTGGACCGAGCCGCGCTGCCCCATCGCCTCCGCCACCGGCACCACGATCACGATGGCCCAGCCCTGCTGGGACAATTCCAACAAGCGTGTTGAATTCCCCGACATACCCGGCCGCACCGTCAGCATGGTCGGCCCCGGCAAGCTCACCAACGGCGGCCACGCCTCGTACATCGAGAACGCGTACGAGCTGCTCGACCAGCCCGGCGAGTGGTACTTCGACCGCACCGCCCGCACCGTCTACTACCTGCCGCGCCCCGGCGAGGACCCGCGGCACGCCGACGTCGAGGCGCCGGTCGCCCAGAAGTTGATCGACGGCGGCGGAACGGCCGCCGCGCCCCTGCACGATGTCGCCTTCCGCGGCCTGCAGTTCAACTACGCGACCTGGCTGACCCCGTCCGCCCCCGGCGGATTCTCCGAGATCCAGGCCGGCTACACGATCACCGGACCGACCGGCTGGGCCACCCAGGGCCTGTGCCACTTCGTCGAGGGCGGCACCTGCCCGTTCGCCAACTGGACGAAGATGCCGGGCAACGTCTCGCTCGCGCACAGCCGCGGTGTCGAGTTCTCCGGTGATGTCTTCGCCCATCTCGGCGCGGCAGGGCTGGAGTTGGGTACCGGAACGAAGGACGCCCAGGTCAGCGGCAACATCTTCACCGACATCTCCGGCAACGGCCTGGAGATCGGCGGGGTCGACGGCGCCGAACCCGCCACCGGCGTCCAGGCCACCGACAACCACCTCTACGCGCTGCCCCGCGAATTCCACGGCGGCGTCGCGATCCTCAACGGCTACACCCAGCACACCACGATCGCCCACAACCAGATCGACCACGTCGGCTACTCCGCGATCTCGCTGGGCTGGGGCGGCTGGCCCGACAAGATCGGCTCGCCCGCGACCCCGAACGCCAGTCACGACAACGCGGTACGCGACAACCTCATCTCCGACTACATGCAGATGCTCGACGACGGCGGCGGCATCTACACCCAGGGTCTGACCGGCACCTCGATCGCCGACGGCGAGAAGGTCACCGGCAACGTCATCCGCGGGCAATGGGGCCTGGGCAAGAGCGTCTACACCGACAACGGCTGCACCTACGAGACGGTCCAGGGCAACGTCCTGTACGGCGCCTCGTACGCAAACGTCGCCAGCCGCCACACCGACTACCGCGACGCGCTCGGCAACAACGACCCCACCCTCGTCAAGGACAACTGGTGGGAGGAGGGCACCGGCGACGGCGACAACAAGGGACTCGTCACCACCGGCAACCACATCATCGCCGCCCCCACCGACGCCCCCACCGCGATCCTCGGCAACGCCGGCCTGGAACCCGTCTACCGCGGACTGCTGAACCGGCGGATCGGCGCACTCACGACACCTGAGGCACCGTCACGCGTCGGCACCAGCTCCGGCGGGGGGAGCGCGCTGGTCGTCACCTTCAACCCCACCTTCGCCGACGGCGGAGCGCCCGTCACGTCCTACACGGCCCATGTGTACGACGCCGCGGGCCACGAAGCGGCGACGGTGCCGGTCCCGGCCGCGGAGTTCGGCTCCCGCGGCTACCTCCGCGTCACGGGACTGCGGCCCGGTGAGCCGTACACCGTCACCGTGAGCGCGGCCAACTCCCGTGGGAGCGGAGCGGCGTCACTGCCGTCGAACGCGCTGGCACCCACCGCCGTCACGACGCTGCCCGCCGCACCCACCGGGGCGAAACTGCGGGCCCAGGCGCACGCGGCCACCGTCGTCTGGACGCCGCCGGTGAACACCGGCGACGCCGAGGTCACGGGCTACCTGATCACCGTCTCCGACGGCCGGACGATCGAGGTCGCCGGCCGGGACGCGCTGGTCACGCAGCCGTCGGGGAAGGGCATGTTCCGCGTCATCGGCGGTCTCACCCCGGGCACCGCGTTCAAGGTCACCATCGCGGCGGTCACCGCCGCGGGAACCGGTCCCGCGGTCACCGCGACCGGTACCACTCCCACCGCCTGACGCCGTCAGGCCGAGAGCAGGGCCCGGCGGGGGAGAAGGGCCTCCGCATAACGCTCCAGCAGCAGCTCGACGAGTTCCGGGGCCGCGCCCAGCACGGGAGCGAGGGCGTCGGCGCCGGCCTCGCGGGCACCGCGGACGATGCGGTCGGGAAGGAAGCCCGGCGCGATGACGTACGGGGCGACGGCGATACGGCGTACGCCCTCGGCACGGAGCTGCCGGACGGCGTCCTCGGTCCGGGGAAGGGATGCGGAGGCGAACGCAGGCCGCACGGTGCACCAACCGGTGCGCCGCCACTCCCGCGCGATTTCAGCGATCACTGCGATCGCCTCCGGGTCTGTGGAGCCCGCCGAGGCCAGGACGACCCCGGTCGAGCGGTCGCCGGGGGTGACCCCGGCCTCGGACAGCCGCCGCTCCAGGGCGGCGGTCAGCAGGGGCGAGGGGCCGAGGACATCGGCCACCGCGACCCTCAGCCGGGGGTGCGCGGCGGTCGACTCGCGCAGCACGGCGGGGATGTCGGCCTTCGCGTGGAAGGCGCGGGTGAGGAGCAGCGGCAGCGCGACGATGTCGCGGACCCCTTCCGCCGCGAGGTGGCCGACGACCTGCGCCACGGTCGGCGCGCAGAAGTCGAGGTATCCGGTGACGACGCGGAGCCCCGGCCGGGCGGCCCGTACCTGCTCGGTCAGCGCATGGACGGTCGCGGCATGGCGCGGATCGCGACTGCCGTGGGCGATGATCAGAAGGGGCGGCGCGTAGCGCCACGTTGGAAGGGTGGTGGCGGGCGACGGGTGGGCGGGACCGTTCATCACTGGCTCCTGGACACCAGGCCGCGGGTGCGCAGCACGCGGCGCTCCAGCGGGCTGAAGATCAGCAGATCGATGGCGATACCGACGACGAGGATGAGGATGATGCCGAGGAAGATGCCCGGCATGTCGGAACCCTCGCGCATGTTCTCCAGGTAGCGCCCCAGACCGGTACCGAGGTCGGGGGAGGAGGCGATGAGCTCGGCGGCCATCAGGGAACGCCAGGAGAAGGCCCAGCCCTGCTTGAGACCCGCCAGGTAGCCGGGCAGCGCGGCCGGCAGCAGGATGTGCCGGGCGCCGCTCACCCCGGTGGCGCCGAGCGTGCGGCCGGCGCGCAGGTAGAGCGGCGGCACCTGGTCGATGCCGGAGATCAGCCCGTTGGCGATGGAGGGCACCGCGCCGAGCAGGATGACGGCGTACATCGCGGAGTCCGTGATGCCGAGCCAGATGACCGCGGCCGGCACCCAGGCCACCGACGGCAGCGACTGCAGACCCGACAGGATCGGCCCGATGGCGGCGCGGACGAAGGGGACGCGGGCGACGACGAGTCCGACCGGGGTGCCGATGGCGACCGCGGCGAGGAAGCCGAGCAGCCCGCGCTCGACGCTGGTCCAGATGATCTGGAAGAGGGTGCCCTCGTTCCAGAGCGTCATGAAGCTGCTGCCGACCGCCCGGGGACCCGGCAGCTTGGTCTCGGGGGCGAACCCGCCGAGGACGGCGAGCTGCCACACGACGAGGACCAGGATGACCGCCGAGACCGGCGGCAGGACCTTCTTGAGCAGCACCTGGGTGAACGGGGTGCGCCGGATCTGGACCGCGTCCAGGGCATCGAGCCCGGCCTCCAGGCCCGCGAGGTCCTGGGCTCCCGTGGTGCCCTTCTTATCGGCCGGAACGGTCTCAGTGCTGGCCATGTCGGCGGATCTCCCCACGCAGTTCTTCGGTGATCTCGATGGACAGCTCGGCGACGGCGGCGTCCTCGATACGGCGCGGCTGCGGGATGTCCACGGCCCACTCGCGGGCGACCCGGCCGGGCCGGGACGTCAGCAGCACCACGCGCTCGGCGAGCCGGACGGCCTCGCGGACGTTGTGGGTGACGAAGAGGACGGAGACGCCCGTCTCGGCCCAGATACGGGTGAGCTCGCCGTGCAGGACGTCCCGGGTGATGGCGTCCAGCGCCGCGAACGGCTCGTCCATCAGCAGCACGTTGGAGTCCTGGGCGAGTGCGCGGGCGAGCGCGACGCGCTGCCGCATACCGCCGGACAGCTCGTGCACCCGCTTGCCGTAGGAGCCGTCGAGACGCACCAGGCTGAGCAGCCGCTCGGCCTCCGGGCGGCGCTCGGCGCGCGGCACACCGCGCAGCCGCAGCGCCAGTTCGATGTTCTTGCCCGCGGTGAGCCAGGGGAAGAGCGCGTGCTCCTGGAACATCAGCGCCGGACGGCCGCCGCCCGGCACGGTGATGGTGCCGGCGGTCGGCCGGTCGAGGCCCGCGACCAGGTTGAGCAGCGTCGACTTGCCGCAGCCGGAGGCACCCAGCAGGCAGACGAACTCACCGGGACGGACGTCGAGGGTGATGTCGTCGAGTACGGCCTGGGCCGAGCCCGGACGGCCGAAGACCTTGTGGACGTGGTCGATCCGTACGGCGGGCGCGACGTCTGCGACGGCGGTGTCCGCGCTGTGCTGCTCGGTGGTCCTGACTGCCGTGGCCATCCGGTCACCTCCTGGTACGTGGGCGGGCGTGCGTGCTGTGGGCCGCCGGTGTCCGACCCGTGGGGAGCGGACACCGGCTGTGCCGTGTCGTGCCGGTGCTACTGCTTGCCGAGTCCCGCCGCGTCCACCGCGGGCTTGCCCGCGGCCGTGAGGACCTTGTTGAGCAGCGTCAGGTCGTAGATCCCCGCGAGGTCCGGCTTCTTCAGCAGGCCGGCCTTGACGGCGTGGTCCGCCTCGGCGGTCAGCGACTTGGCGAGCGGGTCGTCGGTGACCTGGATGCTCGTCCACGCCGGGTCGATCACGTTGGCCGCCAGCGCCTTCTGGGTGTCCTTCTTGAGCTGGGCGTTCGCGGCGGCCTTGGCCTTGTCCGGGTTGGCCGTGATCCAGGCGTTGGTGTTCACCGAACCGCGCAGAACCGCCTCGACGACGTCCGGGTGAGCCGCCAGGAACTTCTGCGACACGATCACATTGGTGATCACGAACTTCTTGTCCGGCCACAGGTCGCGCTCGTCGAGCAGCACCTTGGCGCCCTCGGAGACCAGCTTGGAAGCGGTCGGCTCCGGTACCCACGCGCCGTCGATCGAGCCGGACTTGTAGGCGTCGGGCGTGACCTTGTTGTCGGTGCGGAAGACGGAGACATCGCCCTTGCCGCTCTGCGCGTCGACCTTCCAGCCCTTTTCGGCGATCCAGTTGAGAAAGGCCACGTCCTGGGTGTTGCCCAGCTGCGGGGTCGCGATCTTCTTGCCCTTGAGGTCGTCCAGGGTCTTGATCTTCGCGGGGTTGACGACCAGCTTCACGCCACCGGAGGCGGAGCCGGAGATGATCCGCAGGTTGGTGCTCTTGGACTTGGTGTAGCCGTTGATGGACGGCGAGGGGCCGATCCAGCCGATGTCGATGGAGCCGGCGTTCAGCGCCTCGATCTCGGACGGGCCCGCGTTGAACGTCTGGGTCTTGATGGCGGTGCCGCCCAGCTCCTTCGCGAACAGGCCCTGGTTGAGGCCGACGAGCGCGGTGGCGTGGGTGAGGTTCGGGAAGTAGCCGATCTTGACTTCGTCGGCGGAGAGCTTCTTCGCACCCGAACTGGCCACCGGGGCAGCGTTGCTGTCCGTCGTGTTGTCGGACTTCGAGCCGTACCCGCAGGCGGCGAGAGCGCCGAAGAGGAGCGGGAGGGTCGCGGCGGCGGCGATCGATCGCTTCAGGCTGCGGGTGGTTCTTGCGGCAGACACGGGAGGTGTTCCTCTCGGAGAGCCGGAGCGCGCCTAGCTGGGCGCGGCCGGGAAGTCGTCAGGTCTTCGGTGGTACGGGCGTACTCGCGTGCAGGTGCGCGGTTCAGCGGTCAGCGCGCACATCGCGCCACCCCGCCCGTGCCGGCACCGAGCAGGCCGCTGCCGACGCGGCCGCCCTCCTTCGCGAAGCCCGAATAGACCTCAGTGACCATCAGAAGTCCCACCCCTCCTGGTCGTCGCCCGCCGCGGACGTACCGGAGGTCCCGGTCGCCGCGGGCTCGGCGAATGCCTCGCCCGCCATGCCCGCGGTCAGCGTCGTGCCGTCCGCCGGGTCGATCAGCAGGAATGAACCCGTCAGCCGCGAGTCCGCGTAGGCGTCCAGCGGCAGCGGCTCGGCGGTGCGCAGCACGACGGCGCCGATGTCGTTGACGTCCAGCTGCGCCGGCCCGGACTCGTGCGCGAGCCCGGCTGTGAGATTGATGCGGTACGGAAGCTCCTTGACGACGGCCTTCACCGTGCGCGTCGCGTGCTTGAGCAGCACCCGGGAGCCGACCTTGAGCGGCCGCTCGTGCAGATGGCAGACGGTCGCCTCGACGTCCTGGGTGGTCGCCGGCGCGGAGGCGGTCGGTGCGATCAGGTCGCCGCGCGAGATGTCCAGGTCGTCGGCGAGCAGCACGGTCACCGACTGCGGTGCCCAGGCGACGTCCACCGGCTCGCCCAGCGCGTCGATACCGGTGATGGTGCTGGTCGCGCCGGACGGCAGGACCGTCACCGCGTCACCGACCCGCAGCACACCGGAAGCGATCCGGCCCGCGTAGCCGCGGTAGTCCGGGTGCTCGGTGGTCTGCGGACGGATCACGTACTGGACCGGGAACCGGGCCGGGGCGTGCGTCTGGTCGGTGCCGACCTCCACCGTCTCCAGGTGCTCCAGAACGGTGGGGCCGCCGTACCAGTCCATGTTGGCGGACGCCGTCACGACGTTGTCCCCGGCGAGCGCCGAGATCGGGATCGCGGTGATGTCCGGGACGCCGAGCGACGCCGCGTACGCGGTGAACTCCTCGGCGATGGCGGCGAAGACGGGCTCCGCGTACTCCACCAGGTCCATCTTGTTGACGGCCAGCACCACGTGCGGGACGCGCAGCAGCGCGGCCACCGCGGCATGGCGCCGGGTCTGCTCCACGACGCCGTTGCGCGCGTCGACGAGTACCACGGCCAATTCCGCGGTCGAGGCGCCGGTGACCATGTTGCGGGTGTACTGCACGTGGCCCGGTGTGTCGGCAAGGATGAACCGGCGCCGCGGCGTGGCGAAGTACCGGTACGCCACGTCGATGGTGATGCCCTGCTCGCGCTCGGCCCGCAGGCCGTCGGTGAGCAGCGCCAGGTCCGGCGCCTCCTGGCCGCGGCGGCGCGAGGCGTGCTCGACGGCCTCAAGCTGGTCGGTCAGGACCGACTTGGAGTCGTGCAGCAGCCGCCCCACCAGGGTGGACTTGCCGTCGTCGACAGAACCGGCGGTGGCGAAGCGCAGCTGCGAGGTGGCCGCGATCTGCTCGGCGGTGGTGATGCTGGTCATTTAGAAGTACCCCTCGCGCTTACGGTCTTCCATCGCGGCCTCGGACATCTTGTCGTCGGCGCGGGTCGCGCCCCGCTCGGTGAGCCGGGACGCGGCGATCTCCACGATGACCTGGTCGATGGTGAAGGCGTCGGAGTCCACCGCGCCGGTGCAGGACATGTCACCGACGGTGCGGTAGCGGATGAGCCGCTTCTCGACGGTCTCACCGGACTTCGGGCCGCCCCACTCGCCCGCCGTCAGCCACATGCCGCTGCGCGCGAAGACGTCCCGCTCGTGCGCGTAGTAGATCTGCGGCAGCTCGATGCCCTCGCGGGCGATGTACTGCCACACGTCCAGCTCGGTCCAGTTGGACAGCGGGAACACCCGCACGTGCTCACCGGCCGCGTGCTTGCCGTTGTAGAGCTGCCACAGCTCGGGGCGTTGGCGGCGCGGGTCCCAGGCGCCGAACTCGTCGCGCAGGGAGAAGACGCGCTCCTTGGCGCGGGCCTTCTCCTCGTCGCGGCGGCCGCCGCCGAAGACCGCGTCGTACTTGCCCTCGCCGATCGCGTCGAGCAGCGGCACCGTCTGCAGCGGGTTGCGGGTCCCGTCGGGGCGCTCGCGCAGCCGGCCGTCGTCGATGTAGTCCTGCACATGGGCCACGTGCAGGCGCAGCCCGTGCTCGGCGACCGTACGGTCCCGGTACTCCAGCACCTCGGGGAAGTTGTGGCCGGTGTCCACGTGCAGCAGCGAGAACGGCACCGCGGCGGGCGCGAACGCCTTCAGCGCCAGGTGCAGCATGACGATGGAGTCCTTGCCGCCGGAGAAGAGGATCACCGGTCGTTCGAACTCGCCCGCGACCTCGCGGAAGATGTGCACGGCCTCGGACTCGAGCGCGTCCAGGTGGCTCAGCGCGTGCGGCAGCGCGGTGGAGCCGCTGGGTGCGGCGACGGTGGTCATACGGCCAGTCCCCTCTCGACGAGCAGCGCCTGCAGCGCCACGGCGGAGTCATCGACGGTGCGCCCGTGGGTCTCGATGCGCAGATCCGGTGCCTCGGGTGCCTCGTACGGATCGTCGACCCCGGTGAGACCCGAGATCTCACCCGCGGCCTGCTTGGCGTACAGCCCCTTCACATCGCGCTCGGAGCACACCTCGACCGGCGTGGCCACGTGCACCTCCAGATACGCGGTGCCCTGCTTCTGGTGGCGGCCGCGGACGGCCTCGCGGCTGTCCGCGTAGGGAGCGATGACGGGGACGAGGACCTTGACGCCGTTGGAGGCCAGCAGTTCGGCGACGAAGCCGATCCGCTGCACGTTGGTGTGCCGGTCCTCGCGGGTGAAGCCCAGTCCGGCCGACAGGAACTCGCGGATCTCGTCGCCGTCCAGCACCTCCACCCGGTGGCCCGCGTCGCGCAGCCGGTCCGCCAGTGCGAAGGCGATCGTGGTCTTGCCCGCGCTCGGCAGACCGGTGAGCCACACCGTGGCGCCCGCCTCCTGCGGACTCGCTGTCACGCTCATCGCTCGCTCCTGGGATATCTGAGTGGTCATCAGCCGTGCAGCCCGCACTCGGTCTTGCCGCGGCCGGCCCAGCGGCCGGCGCGGGCGTCCTCGCCCTCCAGCACCCGGCGGGTGCACGGCGCGCAGCCGACCGACGTGTAGCCGTCCATCAGCAGCGGGTTGGTCAGCACCCCGTGCTCTGCGACGTACGCGTCCACGTCCTCCTGCGTCCAGCGGGCGATCGGGGAGATCTTCACCTTGCGGCGCTTCTCGTCCCAGCCGACGACCGGAGTGTTGGCACGGGTCGGGGACTCGTCGCGGCGCAGCCCGGTGGCCCAGGCGTCGTATGCGGTCAGTCCCTGCTCCAGCGGCTTGACCTTGCGCAGTGCGCAGCACAGGTCCGGGTCGCGGTCGTGCAGCTTCGGCCCGTACTCGGCGTCCTGTTCGGCGACGGTCTGGACCGGGGTGAGCGTGATGAGGTTGACGTCCATCACGGCGCCGACCGCGTCACGGGTGCCGATGGTCTCGGGGAAGTGGTAGCCGGTGTCGAGGAAGACCACGTCCACGCCCGGGAAGGCGCGGGACGCGAGGTGCGCCACGACGGCGTCCTCCATCGAGGACGTGACGCAGAAGCGCGGGCCGAACGTCTCGGCGGCCCAGCGCAGGATGTCCAGCGGGGACGCGTCCTCGAGATCGCGGCCCGCCTGCTCGGCCAGGTTCCGCAGGTCCTCGGCGGTGTGCTGTGCGGTGGTCACGACTCGCCTCCGGTCGGGGGGGTCTTCTGGAGTCCCTGGGTCAGCAGACCGAGGAACTTCAACTGGAAGGCCCGATTGCAGGCCCGGCATTCCCAGGCGGCGCCCGATCCGTGCGGAACCTTCTCCTCGGAGGGGCGCAGATCCTCGTCCCCGCAGTACGGGCAGTAGAACGGCGCGGCGCGCTCGGTCATGACAGCGCCTCCTCGGAGGCGCGGGCGGCCCAGGTGGCGAACCGCTCGTCGTCCTCGCGCTCGTCCTCGAAGCGCCGCAGCACCCGCTCGACGTAGTCGGGCAGTCCGGCGGAGGTGACCTTGAGTCCGCGCACCTTGCGGCCGAAGCCGGGCTCCAGACCGAGGCTGCCGCCCAGGTGTACCTGGAAGCCCTCGACCTGCTCGCCGTTCTCATCGGTGACCAACTGGCCCTTGAGACCGATGTCCGCCACCTGGATGCGGGCGCAGGAGTTGGGGCAGCCGTTGACGTTGATGGTCAGCGGCTGGTCGAAGTCCGGCAGCCGGTGCTCCAACTCGTCGATGAGCGAGGCGCCGCGCGCCTTGGTCTCGACGATGGCCAGCTTGCAGTACTCGATGCCGGTGCAGGCCATGGTGCCGCGCCGGAACGGGGACGGCTTCACCTGGAAGCCGAGCGCCTCGAGACCGGCCACCAGGGACTCGACCCGTGACTCCTCGATGTCGAGCACGATCATCTTCTGCTCGACGGTGGTGCGCAGCCGGCCCGAGCCGTGGGATGCGGCCAGTTCGGAGATCTTGGTGAGCGTCGAGCCGTCGATCCGGCCGACCCGCGGCGCGAAGCCCACGTAGAAGCGGCCGTCCTGCTGGCGGTGCACACCGACGTGGTCGCGCCACTGCTGCTCGGGGTACTCCGGGGCGGGGCCGTCGGTGAGCTTGCGCTTGAGGTACTCGTCCTCGAGGATCTGCCGGAACTTCTCGCTGCCCCAGTCGGCGACCAGGAACTTCAGCCGGGCGCGGGTGCGCAGCCGCCGGTAGCCGTAGTCGCGGAAGATGCCGATGACGCCGGCCCACACGTCGGAGACGTCGTCCAGCGGGACCCACGCGCCGAGCCGCACCCCGAGCTTGGGGTTGGTGGACAGCCCGCCGCCGACCCACAGGTCGAAGCCGGGACCGTGCTCGGGGTGGTTCACCCCGACGAACGCGATGTCGTTGATCTCGTGCGCCACGTCCAGCAGCGGCGACCCGGAGATCGCCGTCTTGAACTTGCGCGGGAGGTTGGAGAACTCCTTGGTGCCGATGAAGCGTTCGTGGATCTCGTCGATCGCCCGGCTGCCGTCGATGATCTCGTCGGCCGCGATACCCGCCACCGGCGAGCCGAGGATGGTGCGCGGGGTGTCGCCGCACGCCTCGGTGGTGGACAGACCGACGGCTTCCAGCCGCCGCCAGATCTCCGGAACGTCCTCGATCCGGATCCAGTGGTACTGGACGTTCTGCCGGTCCGTGAGGTCGGCGGTGCCGCGGGCGAACTCCTGCGAGATCTCACCGATCACGCGCAGTTGTTCGGTGGTGAGCCGGCCGCCGTCGATGCGGACCCGCAGCATGAAGTACTCGTCGTCGAGCTCGTGCGGCTCCAGGATGGCGGTCTTGCCGCCGTCGATCCCGGGCCTGCGCTGGGTGTAGAGACCCCACCAGCGCATGCGGCCGCGGAGGTCGGCGGGGTCGATCGAGTCGAAACCACGCTTGGAGTAGATCGTCTCAATGCGTGTCCGCACGTTGAGACCGTCGTCGTCCTTCTTCGTCTGCTCATTGCCGTTGAGAGGCGTGAAGTGGCCCATGGCCCACTGGCCCTCACCACGGTGGCGTCCGGCCTTGCGGCGCGCCGTGGTGTCGGCTGGTCGATCAGGAGTGGAGGCCATGGCGATGCGTCCTTCGGGCAGGGGCGAATACGTCGGTGATAGCGCGAATGCACCCTATGGCCTGCGAAAACCTGAAAACGATCAGGGCAGTTGGCGGCGGCGGGGCGCGTTGGCGACCACGACACAAGAGGGTGGCGGCGGTGCCGGCGCCAACCGGCGCGGCGCGGTCAGCTCGCCGGACAGATGGCGCTGGACACGCGGCAGAAGTCGACATGCGGCCGACCTACCAAGGCGATTCCAGTGCGGGACATGTCGGAAGCGTGGCATGAGGGTCTTGGACGAGTCCACCGTCGTCCAGCATGTGGACCACATTATCCCAAATGACGAGACGCTGTGGTGTTCGTCACTGCTCCACGGGCCACGGCCCGGTCGGGACCGGCTGTTCGGCTTCCTCTTCCGTCCGGGTGTCGAAGAGCCGGAAGCCGCGTCGCTCGTAGTTGGCCATCGCGTGCGGCCCGTCCAGGCTGCAGGTGTGCACCCACACCCGCTTCGTCGCGTCCCGCCCCGGCCACCGGCCGGCCAGGTCCCAGGCGCGGGCGGTGCCGTACGACAGCAGATGGCCGCCGATCCCGCGGCCCCGGAACGCCGGCAGCAGCCCGAAGTACATGATCTCCACGACACCGTCGTCCTGCGGGTCGAGCTCGACGAACCCGGCCGGGGTGCCCCGGTCGTACGCGACCCAGGTCTCCGAACCCGGCCGCTCCAGATGCGCCTGCCACTGCCCGTACGTCCAGGGCAGCCGGTCGGTCCACAGGCAGTCGGCACCGACCGACGCGTACAGGAAGCGGCTGAAGTCGGGAGAGGGCACCTCCGCGGCCACGATCCGGATCCCCGACCCGGCGGCGGGCGCGGCCGAGGGCCGCAGGTCCGCCGGTGACGTCTGTTCGAGGGACCAGGTGGTCACGCTGATGCTCATGCCATCAGCCTAGATCGCCCCCACCGGACGAAAGCGACCGGATCAGCGCACCGCCCCCAGCCGGGCGAAGACGACGACGTTCCCGTCGTACCCGCCCTGCTCCGTGAAGCCGCCGCCGCAGGTGATGACCCGCAGCTCGGACCCGCCGGTGGCGCCGTACACCCGCTTCGCCGGGAAGGCGTTCTTGGCGAAGACCTCGACGCCGTAGACGTCGAAGACCGCGGTACGGCCGTCCTGCCGGGTCACCTCGATGCGGCTGCCCTTCCTCAGGGCGCCGAGGCTGTAGAAGACGGCGGGCCCCGCCAGATTGTCGACATGCCCGTCGATGACGGAGGTGCCAGCCGCGCCCGGGGTGGGGGAGTTCCGGAACCAGCCGGCCAGGTTCTTGTTCGCGGGCGGCGGCGAGCCCACCCAGCCGTCCTTGTCGAGGGTGACGCTCATCAGCGGGGCGTTCACCCCGATCGACGGGATCCTCACCCGGACCGGCGGCGAGGCCGGCAGCGGGACCGCCCGGCCGGTGGTGGGGACGACACCGGGAATCGTGTCGACGGCGGCGGCCGTGGTGGGCCGCGGAGGCAGCGTCTGCTCCGCGGACCCGCTGCGTAGCAGGCCCACCCCGACGACGGCGATCACAGCGATGGTGACCGGAGCGACGAGGCCCGCCGGCTGCTGCCTCGTGGCCATGGTTTCCTCCCGCTCGGGGCTCCAGCGGTAGCTGGAGGACCGTCCCCCGGAACGCTAGGCGCGGGGCGGACGGGAGGCGACAGCTGGCAGGCGATCGGGTGGCGCGAGCGCGCGGGCCCCTGGGACCACGCGGCCGGTCCCCCCACACCCTGCCACCCGCCCCTCGTACGCTGTCCCGCATGAGTCCGAGCCGCCCTGTCGTCGTCCTCGGCGAATGCGTCGCCGACGCCTTCGCCGCCCCCCGGTCCGGCGAGCCGGCCGCCGGGCTCGACCTGACCGTCGTACCGGGCGGCGGCCCGGCCAACACCGCGGTCGCGCTGGCCCGGCTCGGCACCCCCACCCGGTTCCTCGGCCGACTGTCGGGCGACGTCTTCGGCCGGCTCTTCCGCGAACGGCTGGCCGGCTCCGGCGTCGACCTGACCGGCTGCCCGGACGCGGCCGAGCCCAGCACGCTCGCCGTCGCCGACCTCGACGCGACCGGCGGCGCCCGCTACACCCTCCACGCCGAGGGCACCGCCGACTGGCAGTGGACGGCGACCGAGCTGACGGCCGGGCTGCCCGCCGACCCTGCCTGCCTGCACACCGGCTCCCTCGCCCTGGTGCGCGACCCGGGAGCCGGCCGCGTCGAGGAGCTCCTCGACGACCTCCGCCCCCGCACCACCATCAGCATCGACCCCAACGTCCGCCCGGGACTCGTACCCCCCGACCGCTACCGGCAGCGGCTGCCCCGCTGGTGCGCGGCGGCCGACATCCTGCGCCTCAGCGACGACGACCTCGGCCATCTGCACCCCGGCACCCCGCCGGAACAGGCCTGCGACGAATGGCACGCGCTCGGCGTCCCGCTCGTCGTGATCACCCTCGGCCCCAAGGGCGCCCTCGCCTCGCTCGACGGCGAACGGCTCCATGTGCCGGCCCAGCCGTCCGACGTCGTCGACACCGTCGGCGCGGGCGACGCGTTCATGGCAGGTCTGCTGCACCACCTCCACAACGCGGGCCACCTGGGCGGCCGCCTCACCACCCTCACCCTCGCGGACGTCCAGGAGGCCGTCACCCTGGGCACGGCAGTGGCTGCCGCCACATGCGCCACCCGCGGCGCGAATCCCCCCTGGGCAACCGACCTCTAGGCTGCGCCTGCGGCGGACTTTTCCCCCACCCTCCCCCGGAGGGCCCGGCCCCCGACCCGGTCACCGCCGCGCAGCCAAAACCGCCGGCGCCACCGAGTGCGGAAGAAGATCGGCCGGGAGCGGCGGACGCACCAACTCCACATCCACCCCATCCGCGAACCGATACGGCCGATGCGCAAGCACCCCCGCAAGATTGCGGCGCAGCCGCGAAAGCTCCGCGCGAACCGTCACCGCCCTCCCCGCGTCCCCGAACAAGTCGTGCGCCAACTCCGCCGCGCTCCGGCCCCCCCGATGCAGTGCCAGGACGAAGAGCAGCTCCGCATGGCGCGGGCTGAGCTGCTGCGCCCAACTGCCCGCCGCGCCCGAGACCGTCACCGTCCAGGTGCGCGGCCGGCTGACGTCGAGGACGACCCGGCTCATGGCGGGCGCCCGGTCCCGGTCGCCGGGCCGGATCAGCCAGCCGCCGGGCAGCGGCTCCAGGGAGCAGATGCCCAGGCTCGGCAGCCACATCTCGCCGGACCGCACGGCCGCCGGCAGGGTGACCCGGTCCGGGGGCGCCATGCCGGTGACGGCGGCGGTCCAGCCGTTGCGGTCCACCGCCACGGCCTTCCCCTCCGTACGGGCGAGCAGCGGTGCGGCGATTGCCCGCAGCCGCTCGATGGAGGCCCAGTGCCGCAACCGCAGCTCGCCCTCGGCGACCCGGGTCACGGCGGTCACGAGGGACAGGGTGGCCGGGTGGATGGTGGCGGCGGGTCCGCTGATGTCCACGACGCCCAGCAGCCGCCCGTCGCGCGGATCGTGCAGCGGGGCGGCGGCGCAGGTCCACCCGTGGTGGGTTCGTACGAAGTGCTCGGAGGAGTGCACCTGGACGGGCGCGCGGGTCACCAGCGCGGTGCCGATCGCGTTGGTACCGACGACGTCCTCGGCCCAGGACGCGCCTTCGGCGAAACCGAGCCGGTCGGCGCTCTTGCGCACCGCGAGGCTGCCGTCCCGCCACAGCACCCGGCCGTCACCGTCCGTGACCACCATGATGTGCCAGGCGACGTCGGCCACCGTCACCAGGCCCTCCCGCAGCAGCGGCATGACGTCGCCGAGCGGTGAGGACTGCCGGCGGTGCTCGATCTCCTCCGTGGAGAGCAGGCCGGCGTGCCGGCCGATGTCCGGATCCACACCGTGGTTCCGGACCCGGAGCCAGGACTCGCTGATCACCGTCCGGGGCGCCGCAGGCGGCGTGTCACCCGCCAGAGAGGCTTCGTGCACGCGGGCGAGGAGCTGCGCCGACTCGCGGACGCCCATGGCCCCGAGACGGCCGAGACCGATCGGTGGGTGTGTCACTTTGCCCCCGGTTCGCCGCTTCTCACGTGCTTCTGCCCATCGTGTGCCCATCGTGCCGCCGCCACGTCCACCGTGCCCGGGCAACCCGTATATCCATTGCAACGAGCTGCAACTGTTGCGGGTGCGCGGGGACCCGGCGGACAGTGACGCCGCGACGCCGTGCGCGGTCCGACGAGATCCGTTCCCTCGTCCGACCGCCACCACAAGGTGAGAATCCCGCCATGTTGACCCCATGCCGTCCCGGGTGGTCGTCGGCGGCGTTCCCGACGTCGGTTACGTGCTCGACGGGTCCCCTTGGGCACGCTCCCAAGTAGCCTGTGGGGACGGGTTACTGGCGTCGTTTGCCGCGTGATTCCGGCGCGGCGGCCCTCGGGTGACGAGGGCACCAGGACCGGGGGTGGTGCCGAGTCGGCGCGGCGCCACCCTCTGCCGGCGCGGTGGCGGCCGCTCACCTCTCCAGGCCCCCCTCTGAAGGTGGGAGGGAGCCGCCGCCGCGCCAGGCTCCCGGCCCCGGCCGATGCCCGGCCCGATCCCAGCCCATGCCCAGCCCGGTCCCGTGTACGCGCGCGTGCCGCCTCCCTCACTCCGTGAGCGGCCGGGCGCGGTCCACGATCGAGGCCAGGTCGAGCGTGTGCGGCAGGGTGCCGAAAGTGGATCCCCAGTCGCCGCCGAGCCGCGAGGCGCAGAACGCGTCGGCCACCGCGGGCGGGGCGAACCGTACGAGCAGCGAGCCCTGGAGGATCAGGGCCATCCGCTCGACGATGCGGCGGGCGCGGGCCTCCACACCGTCCAGGTCGGCGAGTTCGGTCAGCAGCCCCTTGATGGCGCCGTCCAGCCGGTGGTCCGCGCCGCGGGCGAGGCCGATCTCGGTGAGGAACGCGTTCAGGGCCATCGGATCGCGCCGCAGCACCCGCAGCACGTCCAGCGCCTGGACGTTGCCCGAACCCTCCCAGACCGAGTTCAGCGGAGACTCGCGGAACAGCCGGGGCATCCCGGACTCCTCCACGTACCCGTTGCCGCCCAAACACTCCAGCGCCTCCACGGCGACCGCCGGACAGCGCTTCGTCACCCAGTACTTGGTGACGGCCACCGCCAGCCGCCGGAAGTGCCGCTCCTGCTCGGTGCCGGTGTCGTAGGAGGCGGCCAGCCGCATCGCGGTGGTCGTGGCGGCCTCCGACTCCAGGGCGAGGTCCGCCAGGACGTTGCGCATCAGCGGTTTGTCGATCAGCGGACCGCCGAACGCGCTCCGGTGGGTGGCGTGGTGCACGGCCTGGGCGACCGCCTGCCGCATGATGGCCGCCGAACCCACGGCGCAGTCCAGCCGGGTCGCCGCGACCATCTCGATGATGGTCGCCACCCCGCGGCCCTCCTCGCCGACCCGGCGGGCCCACGTCCCGTCGAACTCCACCTCGGCGGAGGCGTTGGAACGGTTGCCGAGCTTGTCCTTCAGCCGCTGGATCGCGAAGACGTTGCGGGTCCCGTCCGGCAGCACCCGCGGCAGCAGGAAGCAGCCGATCCCGTCCGGGGCCTGCGCCAGCACCAGGAAGGCATCCGACATCGGTGCGGAGCAGAACCACTTGTGGCCGGTCAGCGCGTACGTGCCGTCCTCGTCGAGCGGCTCGGCGCGGGTGGTGTTGGCCCGAACGTCCGAGCCGCCCTGCTTCTCCGTCATCCCCATGCCGAACAGCGCGCCCGGCTTCGCGCCGGCCGGGGCGAGCTGCGGATCGTAGATCCGCGAGCGCAGCCGCGGCTCCCACTCGGCGGCCAGCGCCGGATCGGCACGCAGCGCCGGGACCGCCGCGTGCGTCATCGACACCGGGCAGCCGTGGCCGGCCTCCGCCTGCGACCAGAGCAGGAACCCGGCCGCGCGGCGAAGGTGCCCGTCGGGGCGGGACCAGGCGTCCGTCAGGCCGGCCGACACCGCGTGGCCCAGCAGCCGGTGCCAGGACGGGTGGAAGTCGACCTCGTCGATCCGGTTGCCGTACCTGTCGTGGGTGCGGAGCACCGGGGGACTGGCGTTCGCCTCGTCCCCCCAGCGCTGCGCCTGGGCCGAGCCCGCCGCCTGGCCCAGCGCGCCCAGTTCGTCCTGGATCTCCGCCAGCCGCTCCGGGGCGGCATGGCGTTCGACGGCCTCGACGAGCGCGGCGTCGGAGGCGTGGACGTCATATCCGACCAGCGGCGGAGGCTGATTGGTCACCGTATGCGTGGGGGCACTCATGGCAGCAACCGTAGGCGCCCGCGCGCGCCGCGCGGAAGGCGCCGCCCCGCCGTCCCGCGCGCCGCCACCGTGCCTGGTCCGGGCGCCCGTGACGGGGTGGGACCGGCCCTTCCCGGGGCGGATACCGTAGGCGGGTGCACGCAGCGGATGGAAAAAGAGGGCGGCCTCCCGGCCGCTGGGGCAGGGCTCGAGCCCTGTACCGGAATGTGTCGAAGCGCAAGGTCGGCTGGCTGCTGCTGAAGGACACCGTCAACTCCTCCATCGAGTACCGGGTCACCGGACTCGCCGCGGAGGCGGCCTTCTTCGTGCTGCTGTCCCTGCCGCCGCTGCTGCTCGGGCTCGTCGGCGCGCTCGGCTACGTCGACGGGGTCATCCGCACGGACACCATCGCGCACCTTCGCGAGAACATCCTCACCGCGTCCGCGACGGTCCTGTCCGACAAGGGCGTGAACCAACTGGTCCGGCCGCTGGTCGACAGCGTCTTCCACGGGCGGCGGCCCGATCTCATCTCGCTCGGCTTCCTGATCGCGCTCTGGTCGGGCTCCCGCGCCCTCAATGTCTTCGTCGACACCATCACGATCATGTACGGCCTCGAAGGGCACCGCGGAATCGTCAAGACCCGTCTGCTCGCCCTCCTGCTCTACATCGTCGCGCTCGTCGTCGGCGCGCTGGTGCTGCCCCTGATGATCGCCGGTCCTGACGCGTTCGTCTCGCTGCTGCCGCGCAGCCAGGGCACGATCCACATCCTCTACTGGCCGGTCGTCCTACTGGTGTCGATCGCCTTCCTCACCACGCTCTACCACGTGTCGGTGCCCGTGCGGTCGCCCTGGTACGAGGACGTGCCGGGCGCGCTCATCGCGCTCATGATGTGGGTCCTCGGCAGCTTCCTGCTGCGCATCTACCTCACGCACACCGTCGAGGGACCGACGATCTACGGGTCGCTGGCCGCGCCCGTCGCGGTGCTCCTGTGGATCGGTATCTCCGCCTTCGCGGTGCTCGTCGGCGCCGCCGTCAACGCGGCCGTGGACCGTATCTGGCCCTCGCTCGCCACCGCCGCCGCCCGCGAGGAGAACGCCCGCGCCCTGGAGGCGGCCGCGGTCCGGGTGGTCGCCGACGCCGCCAGGCGGCGAGCCGCGGAGGACGGCCGCGACGACGACTTCGACGACGACGGGGATCTGGGCCCGGACGACCCGCCCGCCGAGTTCCCCGAGCGCTGGACGCGCTTCCTCCCGCCGTCCGACGTCCGCGCGCGCCTTCGCCGCCGGGACTGACCCGGGGCCGGGGCCGGGCTCGGAGTCGGGGCTCGGCTCGGAATCGGCGCCCGGCTCGGAATCGGGGCCCGGCTCGGAATCGGGGCCCGGGGCAAAATGGAGGTGTGTACCAGGAGAGGTCGTCGCGGGTCGCGGGCGCGGTGCTCTGGACCAGGACCGTCGGGGCCAAGGAGGGCGGGCCCTACCGGGTGCTGCCCGACGGCTGCATGGACGTGATCTGGTGCGATGGCGAACTGATCGTCACCGGCCCCGACACCCGCGCCCATGTGGCGCAGACCCCCGCCGGCGCGCGCTTCGCCGGGCTGCGGTTCGCGCCCGGCCGGGGGCCGGGGGTGCTGGGCGTCCCGGCGTGCGAGCTGCGTGATCTGCGGGTACCGCTGGACGCGGTGTGGCTCGGCGGCACCGCACGGCGGATCGCGGAGCGGATCGGGGACGCAGCCGATCCGGGGACCGCGCTGGAGGACGCGGTGACCGGGTCCGTAGGCGATCTCGAAGACCGGCGCGGGCCGGTGACCGTGGATCCGTTGCTGGCCGCGACGGCGTCCCGGCTGGCGTCTGGCGTCAGCGTGGCCGCCGCGGCGCAAGCCGCCGGGCTGGGCGAACGGCAGCTGCACCGGCGCAGCCTCGCGGCGTTCGGCTACGGCCCGAAAACGCTCGCACGGGTACTGCGCCTGCAGCGGGCGCTGGAACTCGCCCGGCGCGGCACCCCGTTCGCCGAGGTCGCGGTGGCGGCGGGCTACGCCGACCAGGCCCATCTCGCGCGCGACGTGAAGGCGCTGGCCGGGGTGCCGCTGGGCGAGCTCATCCGCTAGGCCGGGTCCTGCCCCGCCCGACCCGGGCGGGACGCGTCGGACACGGCCGGACCGGACCGGGTCAGGCGGGATCGGTCGGAGCCGAACCGGCGGGCAGCGCCGCCAGCAGGTCGACGTGGTTGCCGTCGGCGTCCAGGACGGTGGCGTAGCGCTGGCCCCAGAAGGCGTCGAACGGCGCGAGGTGACCGGTGTATCCGGCGCCCGTGAGGTCGGCGTAGACCTTGTCGACGTCCGCCGGGCTGTCGCAGGTGAAAGCGAGACCGGCCCGGCCGCTGCCTTGCGGCGGGGCCTGCCAGCCCAGGGTGAAGGACCGTACGACCTCCTCGGTGTCCCAGACGAGGAGCGGGCCGCCGGGAAGCGCGGCCTCGACGTGCGGCTGGCTGTCGGCCTCCGCCGGGATGTCCAGGCCGAGCCGGCGGTAGAAGGCGAGCGACGCGGCCATGTCGGAGGCGAGCAGACCGATGAACGCGAATCGAGGAGTCATACCGGCCACGTTAGGCGCGCCGCGGCCACGGGGTCTTGAACGAATCGGACGTCGAAGGAACCGGACATCACGGGCGGTCGGCGGCGGCGCCGGCCGGACGCGATAAATCGCTGGACAGCGATTCGGGCCGTGTCGTACCGTCCTCAGGACCGCAGCGGTGAGAGACCGCGGCCGGCACACATACGTGGAGGTGTTTTTCGATGACTGTCATTGCGCAGGGCGTTGCCCTCATTCCGTCGCACAGCATCCTTACCTCCGCGGTCGCCGGCTGACCTCTTTCAGACCCTCAGCTCCGGGGCCGCCCTTTCGAAGGGCATTCCGTTGACCAACGGATCTGCTTCCCTCCCGTTCACCTCGTACGGCTGGGACTCCATTCTCGACACCGAATTCACCCCGTACGCCGCCCAGGGCCTGCTGCCCGGCCGGATCGTGCGGGTCGACCGCGGGCTCTGCGACGTCGTCACCCCTGACGGCACGCTGCGCGCGGACACCACCTCCGTCAACTCCTCGTCCGATCCCATGAAGCTGGCCTGCACCGGCGACTGGGTGGCGCTCGACCTGGAAGCGCCGACCGGTCCCGCCGTGCGCGCGCTGCTGCCGCGCCGGACGGCCTTCGTCCGCTCGACCTCGTCCAGCCGTTCCGAGGGCCAGGTGCTGGCGGCCAACATCGATCACGCCGTGATCGCCGTGTCGCTGGCCGCCGAACTCGACCTGGGCCGGCTGGAGCGCTTCCTGTCGCTGGCCTGGGAGAGCGGCGCGCAGCCGCTCGTCGTGCTGACCAAGGCGGACCTCGTGGCCGACACGACCCATCTGCTCGCGGACGCCGAGAGCACGGCGCCCGGCGTCCAGGTGCTCGTGGTGAGCGCCGCGACCGGCGAGGGCATCGATGTGCTCGCGGCGGTGCTGGCCGGCAGTACCTCCGTGCTCCTCGGCCAGTCCGGCGCGGGAAAGTCCACTCTGACCAACGCCCTGCTGGGTCAGGAGATCCAGGAGGTCCAGGCCATCCGTGACGCCGACGGCAAGGGGCGGCACACCACCACCACGCGGGATCTGCTGCCGCTGCCGTCCGGCGGGGTGCTCATCGACACCCCCGGGCTGCGGGGGGTCGGGCTGTGGGACGCCGAGTCCGGTGTCTCGCAGGTCTTCTCGGAGATCGAGGCGCTCTCCGCCGACTGCCGCTTCCACGACTGCTCGCATGTCGCGGAACCCGGCTGCGCGGTGCTCGCCGCCCTGGAGGACGGCTCGCTGCCGCACCGCCGGCTGGAGAGTTACCGCAAACTGCTCCGCGAGAACGCGTGGATCGCCTCCCGCACCGACCAGCGGTTGCGCGCCGAGATGCGCCGTGACTGGAAGATGAAGTCGGCGGCGGGACGGGCGATGTACGAGGCGAAGCGCGGCGGCGGCCACCGACGGGAGGCCTGAGGCGGCCCGGTGAGGGGCCCGGCCGCGCTCTCCAACGAGGCCGCGGTGAGCGCGGGTTCAGCCGGCGCCGTTGTGACGATGACGGCGCCGGATCGCGATCGGGCTTCCCTCGCTCCAGAACGTTGCCACGACGCTCGCGATGCCGAGGGCCACAATCACGATGCCGAGGATGATCGTGTAGACCATGAGCGTCCTCCTGTTGGCGGGGGTGCGCACCATCACCGCACCTTCACAATCGCTGTCGTTCCGTGACCTTCCCGTTGCCTTTCGTTCCCAACCGTCCCAACGGGGACCAGTACTTCGACGGCCGGATCCCGCCGGTCCGGCCGTCGCCGGACCGCTGCCACCGACCGTGGCCGGAGCACCCCTACCTCACCGCGTCAGGCGGAGCGCCGTCTGACCAGGTGGGTGGGGGTGACCACCGAGGACAGCGGCAGGGCGCCGGGGGCGTCGCGCCGCGGGTCGAGGCTGCGCAGCAGCAGACGGGCCATCAGCCGGCCCATCTCCTCGATGTCCTGACGGACCGTCGTCAGCGGGGGATCGGTCCACTGCGCGACCTGGACCATGTCGTCGAAGCCGACCAGCGCGACATCGTCGGGCACGCTCCGCCCGCGCTGCCGCAGCACGCGCAGCGCCCCCGAGGCCATCAGGTCGGAGGCGGCGAAGACACCGTCCAGGTCCGGGCAGCGGTCCAGCAGCTGGGCCATCGCCCGCTCGCCGCCGTCGGGTGTGAAGTCGCCCTCGGCGATCAGCGCCGGATCGGCGTCCGGGAGGACGTCGCGGAAACCGTCGAGCCGGTCGACGGAGGCGGTCTGGTCGAGCGGTCCGCTGATGTGGGCGATCCGGCGGCGGCCGAGCCCCGTCAGATGGCGCACGGCCGCCCGCGCCCCGCCCCGGTTGTCGCAGTCCACATAGAGCGCGTTGCGGTCCCCGTCGGTCTCCGCCCAGCCGGGCCGCCCGCCGAAGACGGTCGGGATGCCCGCCTTGCGGGCGAGCTCGGGCAGCGGGTCGTGCGCGTGCAGCGAGAAGATCAGCGCCCCGTCGACATGGCCGCCCGCGAGATAGCGGCCGACCCGGTCGTAGTCGGCCGTGCCCTCGACCAGGAGCAGCACCAGCTGGTTGTCGTGCGCGGTCAGCTCCTTGCTGATGCCGCGCACCTGCTGGGCGAAGAACGGGTCGGAGAAGAACCGGGTCTCGGGCTCCGCGACCACGACGGCCACCGCGTCGTTACGGCGGGTGACCAGGGTCCTGGCCGCCTGGTTCGGTACGTAGCCCAGCTCGTCGACCGCCTGCCGCACCCGGTCGGCCAGCGGCGCGCGCACTCCCGCGCCACCGTTGACCACGCGTGAAGCGGTGGCCCGCGACACCCCGGCCCGTTCGGCGACGGCCTCCAGGGTGGGGCGGGACGGGAAGGTCTGCTCGGACACTGCACGCTCCTCTGCGAGCTGGATGCGGACAGGGTATCTCCCTGGTCCAGCGTCGGGAGAGCGCTCTCATAAGCTGCGCCGTCCCGCTGATCTCCCTGTCCGATTTCCGCCAGTCCAAGGCCGTCCGATGCCGCAGAATGGGACACATGATTGACGAAGAGACCGGATATGCGGCGGTACGCGGCCGCGATGCCCGTTTCGACGGCGTCTTCTTCTTCGCGGTCGCGACGACCGGCATCTACTGCCGTCCCAGCTGCCCGGCGGTGACGCCCAAGCAGCGGAACGTGCGGTACTACCCCACGGCCGCCGCCGCCCAGAGCGGCGGCTTCCGGGCCTGCCGGCGCTGCCGTCCGGACGCGGTCCCCGGCTCCCCGGAGTGGAACATCCGCGCCGACGTCGTGGGCCGCGCCATGCGGCTGATCGGCGACGGCGTCGTCGACCGGGAGGGTGTGGCGGGCCTGGCCGACCGGCTCGGCTACAGCTCCCGCCAGGTCCACCGCCAGCTCACCGCCGAGGTCGGCGCGGGACCGGTGGCCCTGGCCCGCGCGCAGCGCGCCCTGGCCGCACGGGTGCTGCTCCAGACCACCGCGCTGTCCGTCACCGACACGGCGTTCGCGGCCGGTTTCGCCAGCGTCCGCCAGTTCAACGACACCATCCGCGAGATCTACGCCCGCACCCCGAGCGAGCTGCGCGCCGCGGCCCGCCCCGCCACCGCCACCGCCACCGCCGAGCGCGCGACGGAGCCCGGCTCGGCCTCCGGGGTGCCCTTGCGGCTCGCCTACCGGGGCCCCTACGACGCCGCCGGGGTCTTCGACTTCCTGCGCACGGACCTGGTGCCGGGGATCGAGGAGATCACCGGCCCGCCCGGCCGGCGCACCTACCGGCGGACCCTGCGGCTGCCGCACGGCCCCGGCGTGGCCGAGGTGGACGAGCGCCGCCGTGCCGGCTGGCTCGACTGCCGGCTCCGCCTCGCCGACCTGCGGGACCTGACCACCGCCGTACAGCGGGTACGCCGGCTGTTCGACCTGGACGCCGACCCGTACGCCGTCGCGGACTCGCTGCGCGGCGATCCGCTCCTCGGCCCGCTGGTCGCCGCCCGGCCGGGGCTGCGCTCGCCCGGCGCGGCCGACCCCGACGAGCTCGCGGTGCGCGCCGTACTCGCCGACCCGGCCGCCGCCGGAGAGCTCGTCACGGCGTACGGAGAACCGCTCCCCGCCCCCGACGGCGGGCTCACCCACCTCTTCCCCGAACCCGCCCGCATCGACGACCCCGCCCTGCGCCCGCTGACCGCGGCGCTCGCCGCCGGCACCCTGCGCCTCGACCCGGGCGCCGACCGCGACGAGGTCGGCCGCGCGCTGCCGGCCCTGCCGGGGATCGACGCCTGGACCGCCGGATACATCCGGCTGCGCGCCCTCGGCGACCCCGATGTCGCGCTGCCCAACGAACCACCGCTCAGCGACGCGTGGCGCCCCTGGCGCAGCTACGCCCTCCACCACCTCTGGGCCGCGGGCCACCGCGCCCGCCCCCGACTGGAGTTGACGACCACATGACCAGCCCCGCAAGCCACGTGACGCCCGGAACGACCGCGGCCGCCCCGGTGACCCTCTACGCCACCGTCGACAGCCCCCTCGGCGAACTGCTGCTCACCGGCGACGGCACCGCCCTCGCCTCGCTCTCCGTCCCCGGCCAGCGCGGCGGCGCCACGGTCCTGCCCGGCTGGCGCCGCGAGCCCAGCGCGTTCGCCGAGGCCGAGCGCCAGCTCAAGGAGTACTTCGCGGGCGAGCGCCGGACGTTCGACCTCCCGCTCGCCCCCGCCGGCTCCGACTTCCGGCTCCGGGTGTGGAACGCCCTCGACACCGTTGCCTACGGCGCGACCGTCAGCTACCGCGGGCTCGCCGAAGCCGCCGGGTCGCCCGGCGCGGTGCGCGCCATCGGCGGCGCGGTCGGCGCCAACCCGCTGCTCGTCATCCGCCCCTGCCACCGTGTCATCGGCGCCGACGGCAGCCTCACCGGCTACTCCGGCGGCCTGGAGCGCAAGCGGACCCTGCTCGCGCTAGAGGGCGTCCTGTGACACCGTCCGCCCGTGCATTCCGGGCTCTTCGCCCTCGATGCCCCAGCTGATGATCCGGCGCGGGCGGATCCGGATCACCTCGGGGCTGAGGTAGGACCCCAGGTCGTGCGCCCCCGTCACCTGCTCCGCGTCCCCCCGGATCTCGATGCCGCGCACCGCCCACGGATGCTGGGTGACGATGTCGTCGACGATGAGCGACACCAGCGGGTTGCCCGCGATGTTCCGCCACTTCTTGGACGTCCCCATCGCGTGACCGCCGATGTCGATCGAGCCGTCGTCGCGCACCACGAACCCCACCGGGTTCGCCTGTGGCTGCCCCTTCGCGTCCACCGTCGCCAGCCGGCCCAGCTTCTGCCCGTCCAGATACGCCCGCTCGCCCGCGCTGAAAGTCGTCATACGGCCACCCTCACACCGGGCCCGCGGCCCCGCATCGGCTCTTGGACCTAGGCCGCCGGTCCCATGCCTGGCGAAGGCGGTCCCACGCCGGGTGAAGCCGGTCCCATCGCGTCAGCCGAAGACGACGGCGCCGAGCCAGGCGCCCGCCACGAGGAGGCAGGCGAAGAGCTCGGCGAGGACGGAGCGGCCGATGGCGCGCATGGCGGTGCGGGTGGCGGTCCAGGCGGCGCCGTGGGTGCCGAGGCGGACGCGCTCCACGCCGTAGATGTACGCGACGAAGCCGATGGGCGCGCCGATCACCGGAAGGACGAAGAACCCGACGATGGCGCTGGAACCGGCCGCGAAGACATTGCGCCAGGTGAGTTCCGAATCGCGGATACGGCGGGCCGGCAGCAGCCACTGGACCACCTGGTTGAGCGCCAGCAGACCGGTGGCGGTGGCGAGGACGGCCCAGGTCAGGGTGGTGTGCAGGTTGGTGGCCCACCACAGGACGGCGCCCCAGCACAGCAGCGACCCGGGCACGCCGGGCACCAGCACGCCGAGCAGGCCGAGCAGCATCACGACGCCGATCAGGCACAGCTGTGGGGTCCCCATGGCCTCACCCTGCCGGATACTCGCCGCGCCCGCCCCCGGATATCGGCCGGGTGGTCATCCGCGCCGGGCGGTCACCCGTTCCTGGCGACCCAGCCGCGCTCGTAGGCGTGCCAGCCGAGCTGGAGCCGGGTGGTGACCCCGGCGATCTCCATGAGGTGTTTGACCCGGCGCTGGACGGTGCGCAGCCCGAGATCGAGCTGCTTGGCGACGCTGGCGTCGGTGAGCCCGGCGAGCAGCAGCGAGAGGATCTGCAGGTCGACGAAGTCGGGCGCGTCCAGTGGCACCTCGTCGACGCCGAGCCCGTTCAGGCGCAGCGGCATCGACTGGCGCCACACCCCCTCGAAGAGCCCCATCAGGGATTCGAGCAGTCCGCTGGCGTGCACGACCAGGGCGGCGGGCTGGCCCATGAGGCGGGTCAGCGGCACCATGGCGAGCGACGCGTCGGCCACCACCAGCTTCGTCGGGACCCGGTCGATCACCCGTACCTGCTCGCTGCGGTTCATCGCGGCGGAGAGCTCCGTGATGCCGTTCGGGCTGGTGAGGATCTCGCGTTCGATCACCACGCGGTAGGCGACGCCCCGCTCGGCGGCCTGCTCCTCCGCGCTGTTGTCCATACCGCTCACGGCGACGGGGGTGCCGGTGACCAGGGCGCAGACCTCCTTCTCCGCGCCGAGCTGCAGCTGCAGGAAGCGCTGGGCGACGGCGTTCGCGCCGGTCACCACCTCCAGCAGATCGTGGACGGCGGGTTCGGTGGCCTCGGCCCGGAACTCCGAGGCGAGCACGGCGGCGGCCAGCTCCGCCTGTTCGAGTTCATACCGCTGCTGGGTGAGCAGCGCGGCCAGCGCGACACCCGGTGGCGCGGCCACCCAGCGGCCCGGCCGGGCGGAGGACTGGGCGACGAGCCCGTGCCCCTCCAGCCGCCGCAACGTGCGGGCCGCATCGTCCTCGGGCATGCCGAGGCGCTGCGCGAGGTCGGATATCTCGGCGGCACCGAGACCGATCAACGCGCGGTAGGCGGACTCCTGGACGTCGTCGAGACCTATGGCACCGAGCACGGCGCCCCCTCCCCGAGGTGGCGGAAATGAGCCACGGCGGTTTCCCGCCGGGGACATCTTCCCTGCTCACCCCCCTGTTCTGCCAGTGTGGCGGCGATGCGGGCATGACTTGGCACGACTTGGGTCGTTTCGCTCGAGCGCCGTCGGCCGACCCCACCGTGGGGGGAGGGCCGGCCGACGGACCCGCGTCAGGTATGCCATCCGCCGTTTCCGAACGCCTTCAGCGGTGGACAATAAGGGCATGAGCCAGCAGGGGGAGACGCACCCTCGTCAAGAGGACGAGTGGTGGCGCCAGTTGTACGGGAGCCCGGAACCGGGCGATCCCGATGAGTCGGCCGAAACGGTCGACGACCACTACGCCTCGGCCCTGTCCGCCGTGAGCGCCCCGGACGAGCCGCCCGTTCGAGACGATCCACCTGTTCGGGACCAACCGCCCGCCGACGGGGTGCCGCCCGCCCGGGATCCGTACGCTCCGGGCCCCTACGCCCAGGAGCCGTCCGGCCAGGACCCGTACGTCCACAATCCGTCCGCCCGGAATCCGTACGTCCAGGATCCGCCCGCTCACGACGATCCCGGCCCGCCGGACACCCTCCGGTTGCGCCGGGTCAGCCGGGACGCCGCCCCGGCGGCCGCACCCGCACCGCCCGGCGTCCCGTCCCAGCAAGCGTCCCCGCAGGCGTCCCCGGAGGACCGGCCGCAGCGCGGCGGGGTGATCCCCACCGCGGGTGAGGCATGGGGACCGGCGACGCGTGAGCCGACCGCCTTCGGCGAAGGGCCGGTGACCTGGAGCGATCCGGACCCCGGCCCGGCACCGGAGCTGCCCCCGGGCTGGGCGCCAGCCGAGCCGCCCGTCGAGACGGAGCCTCAGTTCGTGGGCGACGGGCCCCCGACGTACGCCGCGGAGCCGACGGCCTGGCCGGTGGCGCACCCGGACGAGCTCGACAGCCTCGTGCCCGACACCGTGCTGGACGGGGCGCAGTACGGCGTCCTGACGCTGCGGACCGCGTCCGTGCGCGGGGATTCCGCGCGGTACCGGGGCCAGCCCCGGCGGGACGCGCTGCTGACGGCGCGCTTCGGCACCGGCGACGACGGCCTGCTGCTGCTGGCCGTCGCCAGCGGGGCGCGGGCCGCCGATGACGCGCCCCGGGCCGCGCAGGACGCCTGCCGGTGGATCGCGGGCGCGGTCGGCCGCAGCCAACTGCGGCTGTCGGAGGACATCCGCGCCGCCCGCCGCGGATCGCTCAAGTCGGGGCTGCACCGGCTCACCGACCGCTGCTACGGACGACTGCGGGCCCGTGGCGAGGATCTCGGCCTGGAGGAGGGCGAGTACACGGCGTCGCTGCGCTGCCTGCTGCTGCCGGTCGATCCGTCATGCCGCATCCGGCTGTTCTTCGGGGTCGGGGACGGCGGGCTGTTCCGGATCCGCGACGGCAGCTGGCAGGACCTGGACCCGATCGGGAAGGACGCGGAGCCCGAGGAGCGCTTCCGGTTCCGGGCCTCGGTCGCGCACCCCGGCGATGCGCTGCTGCTGTGCAGCGGCGGCCTGGCCGAACCGCTGCGCGGCGAGCCGGCCCTCGCCGCCCGGCTGGCCCACCAGTGGGGCAGCGGCCGCCCGCCGGGCCTCACCGCGTTCCTGGCCGAGGCGCAGACCCGCGTCAAGGGCTACGCCGACGACCGCACCGCCGTCGGCGTCTGGGACGCCTAGGCGGTCCGACACATTCCGCCTGAGTGGCGGACCCGTCCTCGTCGTGGGGAGATGGAGCGAAGTCCCCGCGACGAGCGATTGGTGCGCCCGATGGCGAAGCAGACCGTGGCCGAGCAACTGGTCGATGTCCTGGTGCGCGCCGGGGTGGAGCGGATGTACGGCGTGGTCGGCGACAGCCTGAACCCCGTCGTCGACGCGATCCGGCGCAGCCCGTCCATCGAATGGGTGCATGTGCGCCACGAGGAGGTGGCGGCCTTCGCGGCGGGCGCGGAGGCGCAGATCTCCGGGAAGCTGACGGCCTGCGCCGGCTCCTGCGGACCCGGCAACGTCCACCTGCTCAACGGTCTGTTCGACGCGCACCGCTCGATGGCCCCGGTGCTGGCACTGGCCGCGCAGATCCCCAGCAGCGAGATCGGCACCGGCTACTTCCAGGAGACCCACCCGGACCAGATGTTCAAGGAGTGCAGCCACTACAGCGAGCTGATCTCCAACCCGCAGCAGATGCCCCGCGTGCTGCAGACCGCGATCCAGCACGCGATCGGCCGCGGCGGCGTCTCCGTCATCAGCCTCCCCGGCGACATCGCGGCGCAGCCGGCCCCGCAGCGCAGCATCGAGCACGCCCTCGTCACCCGCCGGCCCTCGGTCCGCCCCGGCGACGCCGAGCTCGACGCGCTCGCGCGGATGGTGGACGGCGCGGACAGGGTGACGCTCTTCTGCGGCAGCGGAACGGCGGGCGCGCACGACGAGGTGATGGCCTTCGCCGAACGGGTGAAGGCGCCGGTGGGCCACGCCCTGCGCGGCAAGGAGTGGATCCAGTTCGACAACCCGTACGACGTGGGCATGAGCGGACTGCTGGGCTACGGCGCCGCGTACGAGGCGATGCACGAGTGCGACCTGCTGATCCTGCTCGGCACGGACTTCCCGTACAACGCGTTCCTTCCCGACGACGTGAAGATCGTGCAGGTGGACGTCCGCCCGGAGCACCTCGGCCGGCGCTCCAAGCTGGACCTGGCGGTGTGGGGCGATGTGCGCGAGACCCTGCGCTGCCTGACGCCCAAAGTGAAGGTCAAGACGCAGCGCAAGTTCCTCGACCGGATGCTGAAGAAGCACAGCGACGCCCTGGAAGGCGTCGTCAAGGCCTACACCCGCAAGGTCGAGAAGCATGTCCCGATCCACCCCGAGTACGTGGCCTCGGTCCTGGACGAGGAGGCCGCCGACGACGCGGTCTTCACCGTCGACACCGGCATGTGCAACGTCTGGGCGGCCCGCTATCTCACCCCGAACGGCAAGCGCCGGGTGATCGGCTCGTTCACCCACGGCTCGATGGCCAACGCGATGCCGCAGGCGATCGGCGCCCAGTTCCTGGACCGCCGCCGCCAGGTCGTCGCGATGTCCGGCGACGGCGGGTTCGCGATGCTGATGGGCGACTTCCTGACCCTGGTGCAGCACGATCTGCCGGTGAAGATCGTGCTGTTCAACAACTCCTCGCTCGGCATGGTCGAGCTGGAGATGCTGGTGGCGGGCCTGCCGGCGTCCGGAACGAGCAACCACAACCCGGACTTCGCCGCGGTCGCGCGGGCCTGCGGGGCCTACGGGGTCCGGGTGGAGAAGCCGAAGGAGCTGCGGGACGCGCTGCGCGGCGCGTTCAGGCACAAGGGGCCGGCGCTGGTGGACGTGGTCACCGATCCGAACGCACTCTCCATCCCGCCGAAGATCACCGGTGAGCAGATCGGCGGCTTCGCGCTGTCGATGAGCAGAACGGTGCTCGACGGCGGGGTCGGCAAGATGCTGCAGATGGCGCGCTCCAACCTGCGGAACGTCCCGCGGCCGTAACCCCACCCCACCACTTGGTTGCTGACGTCGCTCAGGACGCACGGGCGCCCCTGTCCCGGCCTCGCGGAACCCGGCCCCATGACTGGATGGCCCTGTGCTGGGCATGCATCCCGACAAGATGTTCGACGGGGATGAGGGCGGCGGCCGGAGCGGAGCGATGGAGCGTCAGCCAAGGGAAGAAAGCAGCCACAGAACACGGAGCGCCGTCGAGGTGCGGGAACTGCGGCATGCGCTGCGCCACGCGGACCTCTCGGCGATAGCAGAGGCGCGCCGACTGCTGCGCGAGCAACTGCGGTGCTGGGGTGTGCCGGGACTGGTCGACATCGCCGAGTTACTGACCAGCGAACTCGTCACCAACGCGCTCCAGCACACCGACAGCGGAGCGGTCCTCACCGCGACGCTCTCCGGCGGGCCGGTGCACCGGCTGCGCGTCGAGGTGCACGACCACGCGGCCAGGCGCCCTCGGCTGCACACACCGGGTGAGAACGCCACGTCGGGCCGCGGGTTGTTGCTCGTGCAGGCACTCGCCGATTCCTGGGGCGTGCACTCGCTGGGCTCCGGGAAGGTGGTCTGGTTCGAGCTGGCGGTCAACACCGCCTGACGACATTGCGCCGGGCCCGGGCCACTCAGCCGAACTGCCGTTCCAAGTCCTGGAGTTTGCGCTCCAACGAGTCCAGCCGGGGGATCGTCAGCGTGTCGTCCTCGGCCGTGAGATCGACGGTGATCGGCCGCTCCTCCGCTGCCGGTGACGGTGCCGGCAGCTCGGACCGTACCGAACGCTCCGGCAGGAAGGCGGGGCGCCGTACCGGCAGTTCGGCCGTCCCGGCGGTTATGACGGGCTCCGTGGTGCCACCGCCGCCAGAACCTCCGCTGGGCAACTCCGGGCGACGGTCGCCGCGGTCCCGGCTCCAGCCGCGGTGCTGCCGGTTGAGCGCTCTGACCCGGGCCCGCTCCAGCCGGTCGTGGTCACGGCGGCGGACGTCGTTCACTTCCTTCTGCTTGCGGTCCTCGCGGACCTCCTCCACCGCCTCGTCGAGCGAGCGCACGTTCTCCAGCAGCATCAGCGACCAGGCGCCGTAGGTCTCCAGCGGGGCGCGCATCCAGCGGACCATCCGGATCTGCGGCAATGGACGTGGCACCAAACCCTGTTCGCGCAGCGCGGCCCGGCGGGTCTGCTTGAGCGCCCGGTCGAAGAGCACCGCGGCCGACAGGGACATCCCGGCGAAGAACTGCGGGGCGCCGGCGTGTTCGATACCGCGGGGCGCGTGCACCCAGTTGAACCAGGCGGCGGCGCCGGCGAACATCCACACCAGCATCCGGGAGCCGAGCGCCGCGTCGCCGTGGCTGGCCTCGCGCACCGCGAGCACCGAGCAGAACATCGCCGCGCCGTCGAGACCGAACGGGACCAGGTACTCCCAGCCGCCGTCGAGGTTCAGATTCTGCCGGCCGAAGCCGACCAGACCGTGGAAGGAGAGCGCCGCGGCGACCGCCGCGCAGCAGAAGAGCAGCACGTACGACGCGCTTCCGTAGACCGCTTCCTTGCGGCGCCGGCGTTCCTCGCTGCGCTCCCATGAATCGCTGCCGGGTACGTTCTCGTCGCCGCCGCGTGCGCGGCGGTTGCGGAGCGCGACCGCCGAGGCCGCGAGGACCGCCAGGCCCACGGCCCCCGAGAGCGTCCAGTCCAGCGATATGTCGGTAAGTCTCATGTGCGATTCCTAGCGTCGCTTCCGTCGCGCTCGGGCCGCGGGACGGCTTACGGGCGCCATCTTGGCGAACGGCGCACGGACGTGAAGAGGTTTCGCCGGAATAACACGCCTATGGATGGAAAGGTCGAACAGGTCAGCCGGTAGCGGCCAGACGTTCGATTCGATCGGCGTCGCACGTACGGGGGCAGGTCGCACACGTGTCCGCGGGGCGCAGCGTGTAGAAGAGGCAGCACGCGATCCGGTCCCGGGTGCGGGCCGGCACGTGCTCCGGCAGCGGCCGGGGTGCGCGCAGTTCGCGGAAGCCCGCACCGCCGGTGTACGGGGCGGTGGTGCCCGGCAGCAGGGCCGCCAGCTCGGCCATCGCCCGCTCGCCCTCGCCGAGCAGGTGTCCGACCCGCCAGAGTCCCTCGGTGACCTCGTCGGTGGCCATGCCCCACAGGGCGCGCCTGCCGCGCCGCAGCCGGGACTGGAAGCCGTCGAGCAGCGGCCCGAGGTGCTCGGCCAGCGCGGAGCGCAGCTCCCGTCGCAGCGCCTCCTCGGAGCGCACGACGCGGGCCCCGGGGAGAACGGCGGCCGGATCGTCCGGCAGGCAGCTGAAGTCGTGGGTGCGGACCGTCAGCCGGCCCCGGGTGCGGTGGAACGACACATCGGACACCGGCAGCCACGGGACCCTGCGGTGCAGGAACCACGGGACGGTGAAGAGCAGGCAGGCCGGCCAGGCGTAGCGGTGCAGGCCGAAGCCGGCGATCACGTCGGAGCGGCCGCGCTGCCCGTAGTCGCGCAGTACCTGCTGTTCGTCCCAGGCCAGGAAGGTGTCCAGGGCCGTGCCGCCTGTCGCCAGTTCGTCGGCGCGCACCCAGCCGTCTCCGCTGCGCGGCGCTTCCTCGGTCACGCGCAGCGAGGGGAACGCCCCGGTGAGGCGTGCGTACGCGGGCGCGGTGACAGGCATGGCGAGCATGGCGGACCGTCCTGAAAGGGTGCCAAGGGAGGTAAGCCTTACCTTATCCGATGGGGTGGGGGTTTAACCTAACGGCACTACGCCACACGAGTGGTGCCGTTAGAAGAGGGAAGGACCCGGTGAACGACACCGCCGCCGCGCGCCCCGCCGACACCCCGTCCGTCCCGCTGCCCCGCAGCCCCGGGCAGATCCGCGGACCCCACCCGCATGCCGTGCCGCCCGCCCCGGCGGCCGACGGCGAAGCCGCGGCCGAGCGGCGGCTGCCCGAGCGGTACTCGGTCCGCGACCAGGTGCTCAACGCGCTGCGCAGCGCGCTGGTCAGCGGTGAACTGCGCCCCGGCGACGTCTACTCGGCGCCGTCGCTCGCCGAGCGCTACGGCGTGTCGGCCACGCCGGTCCGCGAGGCCATGCAGCTGCTCGCCCGCGAGGGGGCCGTCGAGGCCATGCCCAACCGGGGATTCCGGGTCGCCGAACGCAGCGCGCGCGACCTCGCGGAGCTGGCGGAGGTCCGGGCCCTCATCGAGGTCCCCGTCGTGCTCGCTCTCGCCCGCACCATCGCCCCCGAACGCTGGGAGGCGCTGCGCCCGCTCGCCGCCGCCACCGTCGCCGCGGCGGCCCGCGGCGACCGGGCCGCGTACGCGGAGTCCGACCGGCACTTCCACCGCGCCATGCTCGAACTCTCCGGCAACCTCCAGCTGGTCGCCGTCGCGGACGAGTTGCACCGGCGCTCCCAGTGGCCGGTGTCCGGGCCGTCCCGCCCTCCGTCGCGCCCGGCGGAACTGCTCGCCGACGCGACGGAGCACGCCGTGCTGCTGGAAGCGCTGGTGGCCGGGGACGTGGTCACGGTCGAATCGCTGGTCCGCGAACACTTCTCCGGCTCCGCCTGGGGGTGACCGGGCCGGGACCCGAGGCCCGGCCCGCCCCGATGGCCGCCGGCCCGATCAGGTGCTTTCCGCGGGTTGCGGGAGCCAGACCGGGATCCCTCCCAGGAGGGCGTGCAGCCGGGCGGCCTCGGCCCGCAGGGCCGTGGCGGCGGGTTCGGGTTCCACGTCGGCGAGGGCGAGCATGGCGGGGGCCGTGCCCACGAGGTAGCCGATGTCGACGCGGATCCTCAGCGACTCGGTGAAACCCCGGTGGGCCTCGGCGAGGTCGCCGTCGGCGGCGGCGAGGCCGGCCAGATGGCGCCATGTGAACGAGGTCAGCAGCGCGTCGCCGTGCGCCACGGCGCCCGCGTGGGCGCGCCGGTAGGCGGCGCGGGCGGCGGTGGGGTTCTCGGCGAGGTTCTCGGCGAACAGGCCGCGGCGGAAGTCGAGCAGCGGCCGTCCGGGTGACACCTGGCTCAGCAGCGCCGCGCTGCGGCCGAACGCGGCCCGTGCCTCGTCGGCACGGTCACGGACGGAGAAGAGCGTCGCGGCGTACGCGAGGTGGCCGCGCTCGCAGGCCGCCGCGCCCCGCTCCTCGTCGCTGCCGGCCAGCGCCTCCGCGGAGCGCAGCGCGTCCTCCGCCTCGGACCAGCCGTCGAGGGTGAACATGCACCCCTCGACGAGCAGAGCGGCGCGCCGCAGCGCCGTGTCCGGGCTGTCGGCGCAGTACGGGGCGAGTATCGCCGCCGCCTCCGCCCAGCAGCCGCGGGCCCGAAGGCGCCACACGTCGGGCGTGCCCACCAAAGATTCCGGCATGGCGGTATCCGCCACAACCTATCCCCCCAAGCGCATCGTCGAGCCAGTGGTCGAAGTCCAGCACGCCGCAGGGGCCCGCGCCAAGAGGGCGGTGATCAATTGCTCTTGATCTGAGTGATCGAGGGTCGGCCGGGACGGCGTCAGCTCATGCGGAGTGCGAGGAAGAAGTCCAACTTGTCTTCCAGACGCGCGAGATCACGCCCGGTCAGTTGCTCGATCCGGCCGATACGGTACCGCAGAGTGTTCACGTGCAGATGCAGCCGGGTAGCACAGCGTGTCCAGGAGCCGTCGCACTCCAAGAACGCCTCCAGGGTCGGGATGAGCTCGGCGCGGTGCCGCCGGTCGTAGGCGCGCAGCGGGTCGAGCAGCCGTGCGGTGAAGGCGCGGCGGACGTCGTCGGGCACGAAGGGCAGCAGCAGGACGTGCGAGGCGAGCTCCTCGTGTCCGGCCACGCAGACCCGCCCGGGGCGGGCGGCGGCGACCCGGCGGGCGTGCCGGGCCTCCTCCAGGGCGCCGCGCAGCCCCTCGGCGGAGTGGACGGTGGCGCTGACGCCGATGGTGAGCCGTCCGTCGTCGGCCAGGCCCCGGCCGAGCGGGCCGCGCAGGGTGTCGAGCAGGCCGTCGGCGCGCCAGTCGTCGGTGAAGCCGCTGTCGGACGGGTCGGCGGGCGGCAGCGGCACGAGAGCCATCGCCTCCTCGCCCGCGTGCGCCACGGCGATGCGGTCTGTGGGGTCGGGGCCGATGGCCGCCGGGTCGACGAGGGCCTCCTCCAGCAGCATCTGGGCGGCCGGTCCTGCGGGCACGTCGCCACCCGTCCAGTCGACCCGGGCCACCACGACCTGCCAGTGCGGCGCGGCGCCGAGCCCGGGGACCAGGACGGGTGCGGCCACCCGCAGCCGGGCGGCGATCTCGGCCGGGGGCGAGCCGGCCTGGACCAGTTCCAGCACTTCGTGGGCGAGCCGGCGGCGCACCGTGCGGGCCGCGTCGTGGCGGTCGCGCTCGACGGCGATCAGCTGGGTGACGCCCTGGAGCAGGTCCAGCCGCTCCGCGGGCCACTCCCCGGCGTCGGCGTCGACCGCGAGGAACCAGTCGGAGAGCAGGGTGGCGCGGACGTCGGCCCCGGGGGTGGCGCCACCGGTGCGGATCGGGAAGAGCGAGTACGTGTGGGCGGCGGCGCCCGAGCCGATCGAGGTGCGGTGCGGGGAGGGCCGGGCGGTGCGCATGGCGGCCAGATGGGCGCCGGCGAGCTCGGCGCGGACGGCGGTGGGCAGCGGATGCTCCGACCCGGCGATCTGCCGTCCGGTCGCGGACAGCACCCAGGCGCGCAGGTCCAGGTCGGAGCCGAGCAGGTCCAGTACGGCGTCGGGGCCGCCGCCCGCGGGGCCGGAGGACATCAGCCGCCGGTGCCGGTCCACGACCGCGGCCAGGTCGCCAGCCCGCTCCGTGGAGACCTGCCGGACCACGTGCTCGGTGATCGAGGCGAAGGCGACGTTCTCGTCCACGGCGAACAGCGGCAGCCGGTGCCGGAAGCAGGCCGCCACCAGATCGTCGGGGATGGAACCCAGCTCAGCCTCGCCCGCCGCGAGCCCCGCCACACCGGCCGAGGCGAGGATTCGTACGAACCGCTCGGAGTCCTCGGCTTCGTGCCGCCAGGCGAGTCCTGTCAGCACCAGCTCACCGCCCGTGAGATAACGGCTCGGATCGCGAAGATCCGTCGTCATCACGCCACGGACCGTGCGGTCCAGCTCGTCCTCGCCGCCGAGCAGCCGCAGGCCTAGAACATCGGTGTCCAGCAGTGCGCGCAGCCGCATCGTTGTCGCCTTGTCTCGAACGCTTGCCTGGTCAAAGCCCTACCAGGGTGGCGCCTGGTTCGTTCCATCCGTGTTGCCGGCCCGATGCCGCGAGGTTTCGGACAGCGGCCTTTCATAGGAATCTACAAGACATGAGTACTAGCCAGCCAAGTCCTTCATGTTTTCGGTGACTGCACCCGAAAGGGTGGTGGGCCGTGTACTGGGCCCCACGCAGCGTTAACAACACGTGAACAACCCCGCTCGAGATCCGAGAAGAGAACCCCCATGGACTTCCTGCGCCCCGCAAGCTGGGAGGAGGCGCTCGCCGCAATGGCCGAGCACCCCACAGCTGTGCCTATCGCGGGCGGTACCGACGTGATGGTCGAGATCAACTTCGACCACCGCCGCCCCGACGTGTTGTTGGACCTGAATCGGATCGCTGAGCTGCAGGAATGGGAGGTGACCGAGGAGACCGTACGCCTGGGTGCCTCGGTCCCGTACACCCAGATCATGGAACACCTGCGGGCCGAGCTGCCGGGTCTGGCGCTCGCCGCCCACACTGTCGGCTCCCCGCAGATCCGCAACCGCGGCAGCGTCGGCGGCAACCTCGGCGCGGCCTCCCCGGCCGGCGACTCGCACCCGGCCCTGCTGGCCGCGGGCGCCGAGGTCGAGGCCGTCTCCGTCCGCGGTACCCGGATGATCCCGGTCGAGGAGTTCTACACCGGCGTGAAGCGGAACTCGCTCGCCGCCGATGAGCTGATCCGCGCCGTGCACATCAAGAAGGCCGACGGGCCGCAGCAGTTCTCCAAGGTCGGCACCCGCAACGCGATGGTCATCGCGGTCTGCGCGTTCGGCCTGGCGCTGCACCCCGGGACCAGGACGGTCAAGACCGGCATCGGCTCGGCCGCTCCCACCCCGCTGCGGGCCCGCGCCGCCGAGGACTTCCTCACCGCCGCGCTCGAAGAGGGCGGTTTCTGGGAGAACGGCAAGATCATCCCGCCGGCCGTGGCACGGCAGTTCGCCGAGCTGGTCTCCGGGGCCGCCAACCCCATCGACGACGTGCGAGGCACCGCCGCGTACCGCCGTCACGCGCTGGGCGTCATGGCTCGCCGCACCCTCGGCTGGACCTGGGACGAGTACCGTGGGATCGAGAGGACGCAGTCATGCGCGTGACCTTCAATGTCAACGGCCGCCCGCAGGAGGCCGACGATGTCTGGGAAGGCGAGAGCCTTCTCTACGTCCTCCGCGAGCGCATGGGACTCCCGGGCTCCAAGAACGCCTGTGAGCAGGGCGAGTGCGGCTCCTGCACGGTCCGCCTCGACGGCGTTCCGGTGTGTGCGTGCCTGGTGGCAGCCGCCCAGGTCCAGGACCGCGACGTCATGACCGTGGAGGGACTGGCGGACTACGCCAAGGACCGCGCGGCCGGTCGCTGTGGCACCGGCGCCTGTGGCACCCCGCGAGGCGAGGCCCAGAAGTGGTCGGCCAGGCCGGGCGACGGCCAGACGGGTGAGAGCACCGAAGCCGGGGACCTGTCCCCGATCCAGGAGGCGTTCATCGACGCCGGCGCCGTGCAGTGCGGTTTCTGCACCCCCGGCCTCCTCGTCGCGGCCGACGAGCTGCTGGAGCGCAACCCGTCCCCGTCCGACCAGGACATCCGCGAGGCCCTCTCGGGCAACCTCTGCCGCTGCACCGGCTACGAGAAGATCCTCGACGCGGTCCGCCTCGCGGCAGCGCGCGGCCAGTCCGTCACTGCCGGAGAGGGCGTCTGATCATGGGCGTTACCCGCAATCCCACGAGCATCACCCAGGGCAGCAAGACCAAGGGCGGCCTCGGCGAGTCCACGCTGCGCCCAGACGGCACCCTCAAGGTCACCGGTGAGTTCGCGTACTCCTCGGACATGTGGCACGAGGACATGCTGTGGGGCGTCACGCTCCGCAGCCCGCACGCCCACGCGAAGATCCTCTCGATCGACACCGGCGAGGCGTTGAAGACGGCCGGCGTCTACGCCGTCATGACCCACGACGACCTGCCCGCCTTCACCAAGTACGGGCTGGAGTACAAGGACACCCCGGTCCTCGCCGACGGTGTCGTGCGCTACCACGGCGAGCCGATCGCCATCGTGGCCGCCGACCACCCGGAGACCGCGCGCCGCGCGGCCGCCAAGATCAAGGTCGAGTTCGAGCTGCTGCCGCTGGTCATCGACGAGGAGACGGCGCTCGCGGACGGCGCGCCGATCCTGCACCCGAACCGCGACGACCACCACGCGGACCACGTCACGCACCCGAACATCGTGCACCGCCAGCCGATCATCCGCGGCGACGCCGACGAGGCCGCCAAGCGCGCCGACATCGTCATCAGCGGCGAGTACGAGGTCGGCATGCAGGACCAGGCCTTCCTCGGCCCGGAGTCCGGCCTGGCCGTGCCCGCCGAGGACGGCGGCGTCGACCTGTACATCGCCACCCAGTGGCTCCACTCCGACCTGGGCCAGCTCGCCCCGGTCCTCGGTCTGCCCAAGGACAAGATCCGGATGACGCTTTCCGGCGTCGGCGGCGCGTTCGGCGGTCGCGAGGACCTGTCGATGCAGGCCCACGCCTGCCTGCTGGCGCTCCGCACCGGCAAGCCGGTCAAGATCGTCTACGACCGTTTCGAGTCCTTCTTCGGCCATGTGCACCGCCACCCGGCGAAGCTCTGGTACGAGCACGGTGTCACCCGCGACGGCAAGATCACGCACATGCGGTGCCGGATCGTGCTCGACGGCGGCGCCTACGCCTCGGCCTCCCCGGCCGTCGTCGGCAACGCCTCCTCCCTGTCGGTCGGTCCCTACGTGATCGACGACGTCGACATCGAGGCCCTCGCGCTCTACACCAACAACCCGCCCTGCGGCGCGATGCGCGGCTTCGGCGCGGTCCAGGCGTGCTTCGCCTACGAGGCGCAGATGGACAAGCTCGCCGCCGCGCTCGACATGGACCCGGTCGAGTTCCGCCGGCTCAACGCGATGACCCAGGGCACGATCATGCCGACCGGCCAGCCGGTCGACTCCCCGGCCCCGGTCGCCGAACTGCTGCGCCGCGTCAAGGCGCTGCCGCTGCCGCCCGAGCAGCAGTGGCTGGCCGGTGACGCGGAAGGCCTCTCCACCGACGTCCGCGACCTGCCCGGCGGCCTGTCGAACACCACCCACGGCGAAGGTGTCGTGCGCGGTGTCGGCTACGCGGTCGGCATCAAGAATGTCGGCTTCTCCGAGGGCTTCGACGACTACTCCACAGCCCGCGTGCGGCTGGAGGTCATCAACGGCGAGCCGGTCGCCATGGTGCACACCGCGATGGCCGAGGTCGGCCAGGGCGGCGTCACCGTGCACGCGCAGATCGCCCGCACCGAGCTGGGCGTCACCCAGGTGACGATCAACCCCGCCGACACGCAGGTCGGCTCCGCCGGCTCCACGTCCGCCTCCCGGCAGACGTACGTGACCGGCGGCGCGGTGAAGAACGCCTGCGAGGCCGTCCGCGAGAAGGTCCTGGAGATCGGCCGCGCCAAGTTCGGCACCTACCACCCCGCGTGGGCCACCGCCGAACTCCTCCTGGAGGGCGGCAAGGTCGTCACCGACGGCGGCGAGGTGCTCGCCGATCTGGTGGACGTCATCGAGGGCGAGGCCATCGACCTCGAGCTGGAGTGGCGGCACCGCCCGACCCAGGCGTTCGACCTGGTCACCGGACAGGGCCACGGCCACGTCCAGTACTCCTTCTGCGCCCACCGCGCGGTCGTCGAGGTCGACACCGAGCTGGGCCTGGTCAAGGTCGTCGAGCTGGCCGCGGCCCAGGACGTCGGCAAGGCGCTCAACCCGCTGTCGGTCGTCGGCCAGATCCAGGGTGGCACCACCCAGGGCCTCGGCCTCGCCGTCATGGAAGAGATCATCGTCGACAAGAACGCGAAGGTACGGAACCCGTCCTTCACCGACTACCTGATCCCCACCATCCTCGACACGCCGACCATCCCGGTTGATGTGCTGGAACTCGCCGACGAGCACGCCCCGTACGGGCTGCGCGGTGTCGGTGAGGCCCCGACCCTCTCCTCCACGCCTGCCGTCGTCGCCGCCATCCGCGCCGCGACCGGTCTGGCCCTCAAGCGCGTACCGGTCAGGCCCGAACACCTCACCGGCACGTGAAGACCTCCGGACGGGGCGGGGGAATGACGATCCCCGCCCCGTCCGGGGCCACCAAGGCGCCACCAGGCGGCCTTCGTGGCAACGGCACCCGCCCGGACCGGCCGCACCCGCGGCCGCCGAGCGGGCTCCGTCCCGGCCCGTGCCCGGCTCCCGCCGCGAGCACTGGCCACCGCAGTACCCCGTTCGCCTCGGGCCGTCCCCCGGGTCGTGCAGCCATCGCACCATCCCAAAACCCGCGCACCACGTGCGGGTGTCCCATTGAACCTTGGGAGTCGGCACCATGACCCAAACCCCTGTAGAGCTGAAGACCACGGCGGAGGACGCGGGCGCGGGCTCGCGCCCGCCGGCCGGCAGATCCTGGCTCGACCGGTACTTCCACATCTCCGCCCGAGAGTCCACGATCTCCCGCGAAGTCCGCGGCGGCATCACGACCTTCATGGCGATGTGCTACATCCTGCTGCTCAACCCGCTCCTGCTGTCCGGTCCGGACGCCGCGGGGAACAAGCTCAGCCATGCGGGACTGATCACCGCGACGGCTCTCGCCGCGGCGGTCTCCACTCTGCTGATGGGATTCCTCGGCAAGGTACCGCTCGCACTCGCCGCGGGACTGAGCGTCTCCGGCGTGCTGGCCACCCAGGTGGCGCCCAACATGACGTGGCCGCAGGCCATGGGCCTGTGCGTGATCTACGGCGGCATCATCGTGCTGCTGGTGGTGACCGGGCTCCGCGAGATCGTCATGAACGCGATACCGCTGGCCCTCAAGCACGGCATCACCATCGGTATCGGTCTGTTCATCGCCCTCATCGGCCTGGTGAACGCCGGATTCGTCGGCAAGGGTGACGAGAAGGGCAACGCCCCGGTCACCCTCGGCATGGGCGGACAGCTCTCCGGCTGGCCGGTCCTGCTCTTCTGCGTGACGCTGCTCCTGATCTTCATGCTGCAGGCCCGCAACATCCCCGGCGCGATCCTGATCGGCATCGTCGTCGGCACGATCCTCTCGGTCGTGGTCAACTCCGTCGGCGGTCTCTCCGACAAGGACTGGGGCGGCGCGGCCCCGAAGCTGCACGGCAGCGCGGTCTCCATGCCCGACTTCGGGCTCTTCGGACACGTCGACTTCGGCGGCTGGGGCTCCATCGGCGGCATGACCGTCGGCGTCATCGTCTTCACCCTGGTCCTGGCCGGCTTCTTCGACGCGATGGCCACCATCATCGGCGTCGGCACCGAGGCCAAGCTCGCCGACGAGCAGGGCCGGATGCCGGGCCTGAGCAAGGCGCTGTTCATCGACGGTGCCGGCGGTGCGATCGGCGGCGTCGCCGGTGCCTCCGGCCAGACGGTCTTCATCGAGTCGGCCACCGGAGTCGGCGAGGGCGCCCGTACGGGTCTGTCCAGCGTCGTCACCGGGCTGCTCTTCGCGGCCGGCCTGTTCTTCACCCCGCTGGCCCAGATCGTCCCGGGCCAGGTCGCGGCGGCGGCGCTGGTCGTCATCGGCGCGATGATGATGAGCAACGCCCGGCACGTCGACTGGTCGGACCGCTCGGTCTCCGTCCCGGTCTTCCTGACCGTGGTCCTGATGCCCTTCACGTACTCCATCACCGCCGGTGTCGCCGCGGGCGTCATCTCCTACACCGCCATCAAGGCGGCGCAGGGCAAGTGGCGTGAGCCCGGCCTCTTCATGTGGATTCTCACGGCCGTCTTCTTCATCTTCTTCGCTCTCCACCCCATCGAGAGCTGGCTCGGCGTCAAGTAGAGGAGCTGTTCACCATGCTGGACATCGCTGACGAGCTGCACCGCTGGTGTCGGCAGGAGCGTCCGTTCGCCGTCGCGACAGTCGTCGCGATCAGCGGCAGCGCGCCCCGTCAGCCCGGTGCCGCGCTGGCCGTCGATTCCGACGGCAACGCGATCGGCAGCGTGTCCGGAGGGTGTGTCGAAGGAGCCGTTTACGAGCTCTGCAAGGAAGCGCTGGAGTCAGGGGACTCGGCGGAGCCCGTGCTCCAGCGCTTCGGATACTCGGACGAGGACGCGTTCGCCGTGGGTCTCACCTGCGGCGGCGTGATGGACATCTTCGTCCAGCGAGTCGACCCCGGCCTGCGGCCGGAGTTCACGACGGCCCTGGCCGCCGCCGCAGCGGGAGAGACGGCCGCGGTGGCCAGGATCGTCGAGGGACCGGCCGGGCTGCTCGGCCGGGCCCTGGCCCTGCGGGCCGACGGCGGTTACGAGGGCAGCCTCGGTGACCCGGAGCGGGACCGCACGGCGGCGGCCGAGGCCCAGGCCCTGATGGAGGCCGGCCGGACCGGCACCATCGGGATCGGCGCGGACGGCAGCCGCTGCGGCGAACCGCTCACGCTGCTCGTCGAGTCCAGCGTGCGGGCCCCCCGCATGATCGTCTTCGGTGCGATCGACTTCGCCCGCGCCGTCGTCAAGGTCGGCAAGTTCCTCGGCTACGAGGTGACGCTCTGCGACGCGCGCCCCGTCTTCGCCACCCGCGCGCGCTTCCCCGAGGCCGACGAGGTCGTCGTCGACTGGCCGCACCGCTACCTGGACGAGACCATCGCCGCGGGACGCGTCGACGGCCGCACGGTGATCTGCGTACTGACCCACGACGCCAAGTTCGACGTACCTCTGCTGAAGCGGGCACTGAAGCTTCCCATCGCCTTCGTCGGCGCCATGGGCTCGCGCCGCACCCACCTGGACCGCCTGGAGCGGCTGCGGGAGGTCGGCGTCACCGAACTCGAACTGACCAGGCTGCGCTCGCCGATCGGCCTCGACCTCGGCGCGCGGACGCCCGAGGAGACCGCGCTGTCCATCGCCGCGGAGATCGTCGCCCACCGGCGAGGCGGCAGCGGAGTACCGCTGGCGGGCGCGCACACGCCGATCCACCACGAGACCGAACCGCCGATATCCCGGTGGGTCGGTCCGTCGGCTGCGTAGATCGTCGATAGCGGACTGAACCTGTCCGCATCGCCTCATAGAGTAGGCGTCATGCCGACCTCGACGCTGGACCGCCGCTCGCTCAACCGCGCTCTGTTGGAGCGTCAGTTGCTCCTGGACCGGGGCGACATGCCCGCGATCGAAGTGATCGAGCGGCTGCTCGGCATGCAGTCACAGGCTCCCGCCGCGCCCTATGTCGGCCTGTGGACGCGGCTGCGGGACTTCCACTTCGACGAGCTGGCACAGCTGATGAAGGACCGTCAGGTCGTGCGGCTGACCCTGATGCGCGGCACCGTGCACCTGGTGAGCGCCGCCGACGCGCTCCAGTTGCGGCCGCTGGTGCAGCCGGCGCTCGACCAGTTCGCGAAGAGTGCCACCTGGGCCCCGGGGGCCCGCGGGGTGGACCGGGAGGAGCTGCTCGCGGTCGGCTGGGAACTGCTGGCCGAGCGCCCGCTCAACCCCCGTGAGCTGCGCGAAGGACTCGCCCCGCGCTTTCCGGACGCCGACCCCGATGCGCTGGAGAAGACGCTGCGCACCTTGGCGCCACTGGTGCAGTTGCCGCCGCGTGGCCTGTGGGGACAGGGCGGTCGGCCCATTTACGCGGGGGTCGAGGAATGGCTCGGCGCGCCGCTCGCCGTCCCGGATCCGGCGCGGATGGTCGAGCGCTACCTCGCGGCCTTCGGCCCCGCGAGCGTCGCCGACATCCAGAAGTGGTCGGGCCTGACCCGGCTGCGCCAGGTCGTCGACGGCCTGGACCTCGTCAGGTATCTCGACGAGAACGGGCGGCAGCTGTACGACAACCCCGGCGGGACTCTGCCGGACCGGGACACCCCGGTCCCGGCGCGGTTCATCGCCGAATTCGACAACCTGCTGCTGTCGCACGCCGACCGCTCCCGGATCCTCCCCGAGGAGCACCGCGCCGCGGTGATGTCGATCAACGGGATCGTGAGTGGCACGATCCTGGTCGACGGCTTCGTCGGCGGCACCTGGCGGTTCGATCGTACGAAGGCCGGCGCGGCGGTGTGCGTCACGCCCTTCGCGCCGCTGACGGCCGGCGACCGCGACGCCCTCATGCGGGAGGGCGCGCGGCTGCTGGCCGTCAGCGATCCGTCGGCGGAGAGCCACGAGGTCCGGATCGGACCTGTGAGCTGACAGCGCCGCCGCTCCGGCGTCTCAGCTCGCCGGGACGGTGTCCACCTGGGTGACGTGCGCCGCCCGGTAGGCGGCCACCTGAGCCTGGACCTGGGCTGGGCTCAGCACCTGGTCCTTGGCGAAGTAGACGTAGTCGACCTTCTCGTTGTACGAGCGGGACGTGCTGCCGGTCTGTCCGGCGAGGTCGATGAGCCAGTGGTTGAAGTCGATGAACATCGGCGTCTCGGGCAGGTACGGCTCGCCGTGCGTCGCGAACAGCTGCCCGTCGATGTAGTACTTGATGTTCGTGTTGTCGACGGTGACGATCAGGTCGTGCCAGCCGTCGTAGCTCTGCCGGCTCTCGGTGTGGGTGTTGACCGCGTTCCAGGGATCGTTCTGGTACGTCTCCCAGGACGTGGTGTACATGATGTTGCCGGTCTCGCCCCAGCCGCCGTTGGGCAGGTACTCGAAGTCCAGCTCCCCGTAGTCGGGGTCCATGTCGTGGGCGAGCGGCGTGAAGGAGAAGAACGTCTGGTTGACGTGGTCCCCGTCGGCGCCGGTGGCGGGCGTGTCGTTGAACTTGACGCGGGCGGCGTACGTCCCGTTGCGGAACTTGCGCGCGGTGGTCTGGATCTCGGTCTCTTTGGTGCCGGCCGCCGTCCCGTCGGTGGTCAGCTTGAGGTTCATGATGCTGTTGCCGTTCTCCGGCGCGAAGGTGACGTCCTGCGGCGACCAGGTGGCCCCGGGGACACCGGGTCCGCCCTGCCCGGACTTCACCGTCCAGCCGTGCTGCTGCACCAGGAGGTCGCTGCTGCTGGTGTAGTTGAAGTCGTCAAAGAGCGCCGGGCCGTTCTGGTTCGGCGGCGTGGTGGGGGGCGTCGTCGGCGGATCGGTCGGGGGCTGCGTCGGGTCGTTCCCGTCGGGCGCGGTGCCCCACAGGATCGTGCCGCCGCGCTGCACGGTGATCTTCGACCAGTCGGCGTACGACGTCTGGGCGCCGTTGAACGAGTAGTCGTCGCTCTGCCGGAGCGTCGCCCAGGTGGACCGGTAGAACCGCAGCTGCATGTCGCTGGTGTCGGCGCCGGGCGCGAGCGAGCCGGCGCCCGCGGTGAAGCCGATCTCCAGATAGCGGTCGGCGGTGGCGGTGGGGTGCGCCAGATTGCCGAACGTGCCGGTGATGTTGGCACAGCCCCGCACCGCCCACGAGCAGGCGAAACGGTACGAGGAGTCGGCGGTGTCGGCCTTGAAGTAGTAGCGCACCGTGAGACCGCTGAGCGGCACGGTCGTGCTGCCGGTGTTGGTGACCTTCAGCCACGGTTCTGACTGGTCGGCGGTGGCCCCGGTCGCGCTGGTGCGGTACTGCGCGCTGAGCGAGTCCTGGGCGGCCGAGGCGGGCATGGCCGTCAGCGCGGCGCAGGCGAGCCCCGCGGAGGTGCACAGGGCCATCGCCGTTCGCACGCGGACGGGTATACGTGATGTTGCGGACACGGTGAATCCCTCTCCAGGTGGGGGGTGTCGCAGGGGGAGGTGCCGGAAGGAACTACTGCTGGTGCGACGGGCGGGTGGTACTCGGTGGAACATCTGTGGGGGCGGTGCCGGGACGGATCCTGGCGGTGGCGGCCTAGTGCTCTGGCCGGAAAGGTTTGCCTGGTTCGCGGCGGCCGGCGCGGTGCATCGCAAGGCGGAGGATCGTCCTCGTACCGGGCGTACTCGGACGACTCCGACAACGCAGCGAGGTGCCGTGCCGGGCGTCGCGAACCGGTGAACCTTTCCGGTCAGAGCACTAGCAGCGGGTGCCGAGCGCCGCGAGCCGGGCCTCGTGGTGGCGCATGGCGGGGAGGAAGTCGGTGGTCCAGTCGCTGCGGGGGTTCCACGCGCTGTCGGCGAGCGCCGAGAGCCGGGGGAAGGCGAGGTACTCGACCTGCGCGGGCGTCGCGGCGAACTCGGTCCACAACTGCCCCTGCGTGCCCAGCACCCGGGCGGCCGCCGCCGGCTCCCAGTCCGGCGGCGCGGGATCGTTGCCGTGCACGGCCCGCAGGTCGACGACGGCGCCGGCCTGCCCGAAGGGCTCGCCCGGCCGGTCGGACTGCGGGTAGTCGAGATACGTGGAGCGGTACGGCGCCATCACCACGTCGTGGCCACGGCGGGCGGCGGCCAGCCCGTGGCCGGAGTCCCGCCACGGCATGACGGTGAACTCCCGCGGCAGTTCCCCGCCGTCCTCCGCCCAGCACACCGGCTTGCGGCCCTCCCGCAGCAGGAAGTCGCCGATCTGCCCGAGGAACCAGCCGTGCAGCGCCTTCGGCCCCGCCAGCCGCTCGGCCACGGCCCGCTGCCGCGCCCGCGGGCTGTTCTCCCACTCGACGGTGGGGCACTCGTCGCCGCCGACGTGGATGTACGGGGACGGAAAGACGTCCAGGACCTCGCCGAGCACCGTGCGGCAGAACTCCAGTACCTCGTCGTGCACGCCCAGGACGTTCTCGCACACCCCCCACTCGGTCCACACGTCCAGTTGCCTTCCTGGGACGTTCCCCAGGTGCGGATAGGCGGCGAGCGCCGCCCGCGCGTGGCCGGGCATCTCTATCTCGGGGACGACGGTGACACCGCGCTCGGCCGCGTAGCCGACGAGCGCGCGCAGTTGGGCGGCGGTGTAGACACCGCCGTGCGGGGTTTCGTCGTAGCTGGCGCTGCCGGCCCGGCCGGTCATGCTGCGGGCCCGGTGGCCGCCGGTCTCGGTCAGCAGCGGGTAGCCGGGGACCGGCATCCGCCAGCCCTGGTCGTCGGTGAGGTGCAGATGCAGGACGTTGAGCTTGTGGAAGGCGAGCAGGTCCACGAAGCGCCGCAGGAACGAGACGGGCTGGAAGTGCCGGGCGACATCGAGCATCGCCCCGCGCCAGCGGTGCCGCGGCACATCGGTGGCCTGGACGCACGGCAGCCGCCACGGCACCCCGACCACCGGCAGCGCCGACAGCGCCTCGGGCGGCAGCAGTTGCCGGATCGTCTGCACACCGTTCAGCAGCCCGGCGGGATTCGCCGCCCGCAGCAGGATCGCGTCCGGGCCGACGGTCAGCCCGTAGCCCTCCGCACCCAGCCCGCCGAGCTGCGGGTCGAGGGCGAGGATGACGTTGCCGTCGGCGGAGGTCGGGAGCGGGAGTCCGGTGGCCGGGCCGAGCAGGGTGCGCAGCAGCCGGGCGGCGCCCTCCGCGCCGTCGGTGGCGCGGACGGTCGTGGTGGCGGTGAAGGTGAAGTGGCCCGGAATACGGACCAGATGGCTGGGATGGGGAATGATCACAGGTCGGCCTCCAGGCCCGGACGGGAATCGGGGCAGCCCTCGCAGCTCGTGTCCCGCATGACGCGTCACCCCTTGACCGCGCCGGCGGTCATCCCGGAGGTGACCCGGTTCTGCAGGACGAGGAAGACCAGCAGGACGGGGAGCATGAAGAGCGACGAGGCGGCCATGGTGGCGCCCCAGTCGGTGCCGAAGACATTGCTGAACGAGGAGAGCCACACCGGCAGCGTCCTGGCGTCCTGGTTCTTGATGATCAGCGTGTTGGCGAACGCGAACTCGTTCCAGGCAGTGATGAACCCGAACAGCGACGTGGACAGCAGCCCGGGGGCGAGCAGTGGGAACGTGACCCGGCGGAACGCCTGCGGCCGGGTACAGCCGTCCACCAGGGCCGCTTCCTCCAGTTCCACCGGGATCGCGGCGAGGAACCCGCGCAGCGTCACGATGGTGAACGGCAGCGTGGTCATGAAATAGACCAGGGTGAGCATCGACAGCTTGTCGAGCATGTCGGTGTCCCGGGCGATGACATACATCGGGATCAGCAGCGCCTCCCAGGGCGCCATCTGCGCGGTGAAGACCATCAGGATGAACGCCCGCCTGCCGCGCCAGCGCATCCGGCCGACCGCGAAGGCGGCCAGCAGAGCGACGACCAGGGAGAGCAGGACCGCGCCGAGGGTGACGGTGAGGCTGTTGCGCCAGAAGGTGCCGAAGCCGTCGGCGTGCACGGCGGTGGAGAAGTGGTCGAGGGTGAGGTGCCGGGGCCAGAAGGAGGGGGTGTCGGCCTGGATGTCCACGGTCGGCTTGAAGGCGGTCAGCACCATCCAGTAGACGGGGAAGACCGACACCGCCACGACGAACAGCGCGGCGAGGTTGATCGGAACCTTGCGCAGCGACCGGGTCACAGGGCCTCTCCCTCCTGCTGGAACATCCGGCGCAGATTGAAGACGAGCGCCACGAGCAGGATCAGTACGGTGAGCGTGGAGACCGCCGAGCCGACGTCGTACTTGTGGAGCGACTGCGCGATCTGGAAGGCGTAGACGGGCAGGGTGGTGGTGGCCCCGTTCGGGCCGCCGGCGCTGATCACCCAGATCTGGGCGAAGCACTTGAAGCACCAGATCACTTCGAGCGAGGTGATCAGGGCGAAGAGCTGCCGCAGCATGGGGAAGGTGACGTGGCGGAAGACCTGGAAGCCGCCGGCGCCGTCCAGCCGGGCAGACTCGTACAGCTCGGCGGAGATCGTGGTGAGCCCGCCGTAGAGGGTCAGCGCGGCGAAGGGCACCGACTGCCAGACGACCAGGGTGACCAGGATGAAGAAGGTCGAGTTCCCGTCGGCGAACCAGGAGTAGTCGCGGTACGAGTCGAATCCGAGCTCCACCAGCACCCAGTTGACCACTCCGAAGCGGGACTGGAAGAGCCACTGGAAGATGGTGGTGGCGGCGATCACCGGGGTCGCCCAGGTCAGGACGAGCGCGCTCATCACGGCCAGCCGCATCCGCTTGCCGAGCCGCGCCAGCATCAGCGCGACCAGGGTGCCGATCACCATGATGAGTACGACGTTGAGCGCGGTCCACCACAGGGTGCGGCGTACCACCGTCCAGAACTCGGGGTCGTTCAGCACCTCCGAGTAGTTGTCGAATCCTACGAACGCGGCGCCGCCGCGGATCAGTTCGCCCAGCCGGAAGTGCTGGAAGGACATCACGGTGTTGCGGATCAGCGGGTAGAGCAGGAGGAAGGCCGTGCCCACCACGGTGGGAGCGATCAACAGGTACGGCCAGAGGTTGCCGAGCAGCGGCCGCCGGCGGCGGCGCGGCGCCGGGGGCGGATCCACGAGGGCCTGTTGAGGGGGGCGCCGACGGGCGGCGGGGGGTGCAGCGGGCACGGCACTTCTCCTGTTCAGGGAGCGGTCGTTTCAGGAAGCGGTGTTGAGGGCCTTGGTGATGGCTTCGGACGCGGTACGGGCGGCCGCGGCCGGGTCCGCTCCGGTGAGGTACTGCGTCATGTACTGCTTGATGGGGTTGTTCGCCTCGACGGCCGCCCAGTTGGGGGAGTTCGGGGTGCCGTGGCCGTTGGCCGCGCCGACCGCCATCACCGCGCCGCCCTCGTTGCCCGCCAGCACACCGGCCAGCGACGTCCTGTTGGGGACGTAGCTCATCTCCTTGGCCATGTCCGTCTGCCACTTCTCGCCGGCCAGCGCCTTGACGACCTCGTAGGCCGCGTCCTGATGCTGCGAGGCCTCCGGGATGACGAGGTCGGAGCCGCCGGTGAAGACCGCGCCGGGCTTGTCGGCCGTCTTGCCGGGGATCGGGAAGAAGCCGATCTTGTCCTTCATCGCCGGGTTGGCCTTGATGATCGCGGCCGCGCCACCGGGGACGGAGATGATCTGCGCGCTCTTGCCCTTGGCGAAGACCTCCGCCTGGAGCGGCTTGGCCTCGTCGGAGTCCTTCGGACCCTTGCCCAGGGCCTGGAGCTTCCTGTAGAACGCCATCCCGGCCTGCGCCTGGGGCGTGTCGAGGGTGCCCTTCCACTTGTCGCCGTCCTTGACGGCGAACTCACCGCCCTCGTCCCAGACGAAGCCGGCCAGCGCGTACCAGGTCTGCCCCGTCAGATAGATCCCGTCGTTGCCACCGGTGTTGAGCTTGGTGGTGTCGGCGATCCACTCGTCACGGGTCTTGGGCGGGGTGGTGATGCCGGCCTGGGTGAAGAGGTCCTTGTTGTAGACCACCACACGGTTGGCGGCGTACCAGGGGATGCCGAACTGCTTGCCGTCGATCTTGCCGGGCTCGGCCAGGCCCGGTATCCAGTCCGCGCCCTTGAGGTCGGCGATCTTCGCGGTCAGATCCTTGACCCCGCCGCTGGCGGCGTACTGCGCGACCTGGGTGTTGCCGACCTCGATCACGTCCGGCGCGTCCTTGCTCGCCAGAGCACTGGTGATCTTCGCGCCGATGCCGTCCCACTCCTGGATCTGGATCTTCAGGGTGGTACCGGAGTGGGTCGCCTCGAAGTCGGTCTTGAACCGCTGGAGGAAGGGATCGGAAACGCTGCCCTTCATGATCCACACGGTGAGCTCGGCGGGGCTCTTGCCGTCGCCTGCGGTGGCCGACGAGTCGGAGGAGGAGCTACAGGCGCTCAGGCCGGCTACGGCGATCGCGAGTGCCGCGGTGCCTGCAAGGAGTCTGGTTCTCACGGGGTCTGTCACCTCGAATAGGAGCGGCGGAACTTACCACTTCACAACTGGTCTGGTGCTGGTTGGAGAAGGTGGCATAGACCAGTAGCGGCGTCAAGAGGTCTTGCAGGCAAAGGCCTGACCCCCGGATCCTCCGCTCCGGCGGCGTCCGGCAACATCCGGTGCGCCGACTCGCGGCGGACCGGCCTGGCGTACTGGTCAGGATCTGGATAGCCTTCGGAGGAGGAACTGGACAGGACGCAGACAGGACACAGCCGAACGCGACGGGGCGGACCCCGGACGGTACGAAGGAGTCAGCATGGGAAGCGAGTCGCCACGGTCGGCGCTCAAGCGCGAACGGGTGCGCGACTACCTGTTGGAGCTCGTCGAATCCCATGCGCCGGGCGACCCGATCCCCTCGGAGCGGACGCTGTGCGAGCAGCTGTCGGTCTCCCGTCCCACGCTGCGCTCCGCGGTCGACGAACTGGTCAACACCGGGCTGATCGTCCGCGAGCACGGGCGCGGGATGTTCGTCGCTCCCGCCAAGATCACCCAGGAGCTGGTGGCGGACGAGCACTCGTTCTCGCTGCCGAAGGCCGACGGCACCTGGTCCAGCCGGGTCCTGGAGCTGACCACCGTCCAGGCGGGTGCCCGGGTGGGCCGCAAGCTGCACATCTCACCGGCGGCCGAGATCACGTACATCGCCCGGCTCCGGCTCGTCGACGGCGAGCCGATGGCCATCGAGTACCTGCACGTGCCCGCCGCGCTGGTGCCGGGCCTGGTGCCGGCGGACATGGAGTCCGGGGACTTCTACCAGTTCCTGCGCGACAAGCACCGGGTGCGTATCCACGAGGCGGTCCAGTCCATCGAGCCGACCGTCACCAACGAGGTCGAGGCCCGGCTGCTCGGCGTGCCGCTGCTCTCCCCGGCCCTGCTCTTCGAGCGTCTGACCAAGGACGACACCGGCCGCCCGGTCGAGTACGTCCACTCGCTCTACCGCGGGGACCGCTACCGGATCGTCTCCCGGCTCGCCCTCGGAGAGGCCGGGGTCGCGGGGCCGGACGCGGCGGCCCGGCACCACCCCGGCATCCCGCCGGGCGATCTGGCGGGCCGGGGCGACGTCGCCTCCTCGATGGTGGGTGACGTACAGCCCGCGGTGTGAGCGGGGCGGTCGAGGGGGAGTCGGTGGATGCGGCAGCCGGCAGTCCGCAGCGGGCAGTCCGCATCCCGCCGCCGGTCAGCGGTAGTTGAGTTCGGCCAGTTCGGTGGTCAACCGGGTACGGAAGGCCGGGATGCGGCTGAGCACCGGCAGCGCCAGGTTGCGCACCGAACGGAGCACGCGGCTGCGGGTGGTGGCGATCCGGGTCATCCGGTCGGTGAAGGCCACGACCCGCTCGGCGACCGGGCGGCGCTGCGCCTCGTAGCCGTCCAGCCGGTCCTGCGCGATGGCCCGGCCGAGCGCGAAGGCGTCCTGGATGCCGGTGTTCATGCCCTGGCCGCCGGCCGGGCTGTGCACGTGCGCGGCGTCCCCGGCGAGCAGCAGCCGGCCGTTGCGGTAGGAGTCGGCGACCCGGTGGTGCACCCGGAAGCGTGAACTCCACACCAGCCCGGTGACCTTCGCCTGGCCGGGCGCGCGCTCGTCCAGGATGCGCTGGACGTACGCGGCGTCCGGCTCGCGGGGGGCGTCGGCGACGGTGGCGACCACGCGGTAACGGTCCTTCGGCAGCGGGGCGATGACGACCAGCCCGGCCGCGTGGAACTGCAGCGACACTTCGTCGCGGCCCGGCGCCCAGTCCATCGTCACATCGGCGAGCACGAACGACTGCTCGTACGCGCCGCCCTTGAAGCCGATGCCGGCCGCCTCGCGCACGACGCTGTGCATCCCGTCCGCGCCGACCGCGTACTCGGCGCGCAGCGTCTCGCCGGTGGCCATCGTCAGGGTCACCCCGTCCGCGTCCTGCTCGGCCTTGGCGACCTCGTACGGCCGGTGCACGTCGCCGCCGAGTTCGCGCAGCCGCTCCAGCAGCACCGCCTCGGTCTCGTACTGCGGCACCATCAGCGTGTACGGGTGCGGGGTGGGCAGCCCGCCGAAGTCCAGCGCGGCCAGCTGCCGGACACCGTCGCGGACCCGGAACCGGTCGATGACCAGGCCCCGTTCGATCAGGGCGGCGGAGGCTCCCAGCTCGTCCAGCACTTCGAGGGTGCGGGCGTGCACCACTCCGGCGCGGGAGGTGTTCGCGCCCTCGGCGAGCCGGTCCAGCAGAACGAAGTCGACTCCGGCCCCGGCCAGCGTGACGGCCAGCGCGAGGCCGGTCGGACCGGCGCCCACGATCGCGACCCGGGTGGTGGCGGGGAGTGCGGTGGCGTTCATGTGGTGCCCCCTTCGCAGTGATGCCAACGCTTGTTGGCCAACGTCTGTGGACATGATGCGCCGGAGGCGACTGGCTTGTCAACGCTTGTTGGCCTACGCTTGTTGACGTGACCGACACCGAGAAGCCGCGCCGCTCCGACCGGACGAAGACCGCCATCCTCACCGCCGCCCGCGAACACTTCGCCGGTCATGGCTACGAGCGCACCACCATCCGCGCGGTCGCCGCCGACGCGGGCATCGACCCCTCGATGGTGATGCGCTACTTCGGCAGCAAGGAGGGCCTCTTCGAAGCCGCCCTCACCATCGACCTGCGGCTGCCGGACCTGACCGCCGTGCCCTCCGCCGACCTGCCGCGCGCCCTGGTCCGCCACTTCCTGGACCGCTGGGAGGGCAACCCCACCGACGACGCGCTCCTCGTCCTGCTGCGCTCGGCCGTCACCAACGACCAGGCCGCCGCCCGCATGCGCGACATCTTCGCCCGGCAGGTGGCCCCCGCCCTCGCCCCGGCGCTGGCCCCCACGGGCCCCGACAATGCCCGCCGGGCGGGCCTCGTCTCCGCCCAACTCCTCGGCCTCGCCCTCACCCGCTACCTCCTGCGGCTGCCGGCCGTCGCCGCCCTCACCCCGGATGAGATCGAGACCGCCTACGCCCCGGCGATCGCGGCAGTGCTCGGCCAGGGACGGTCCGACGAATAACCCGTTGCCCCGGCCCTGCGGCGCCGGGCACAGTGGTGCCACCACCAACGAGGCGAGAGGGGAGCGCACGATGAACGTCCAGGCCGGTCTGTCACAGGCGTATCAGCCCTCCTCCAGTTCCAGTTCCCAGCAGGGGAGCCTCGGGCAGGCCACATAGCCACCGGCGACAGCTGTCGCCGAGCCGCCCGCGGGAATCCCCGCCAGGGCGGCTTTTTTGGCGCCGCCCGTCCTCTGTGTCCTTGCCGGATGGTGCAATTGGCAGCACGCCTGACTCTGCATCAGGAAGTCGAGGTTCGAAGTCCTCGTCCGGCAGCTTGGAGAGTTGGCCGAGTGGTAAGGCAGCGGCTTGCTAAGCCGTAGTCGGGTGCGAGCCCGCGCGCGTTCGATCCGCGCACTCTCCGCGTACGTCCTGCAGTTCATGGAGGAGCCAGCCGAAAGGTGGCGCCGGCCGCGGTCTCGAAAACCGTTGGGATGCGCAAGCATCCGTGTGGGTTCGACCCCCACCTCCTCCGCTCCGGGCGAACCGGGAATCGGTGATCCCAAGGGCCTGTAAAGCCCCCGCTTCGGCTGTGGAGGTTCGAATCCTCCTTCGCCCACCCGGAAGAACGCACGCCGCTGCGGCGCGCCACGGCCACCAGGCCGCCGGCGCGCCGTCAGCGTTTGATGCTGTGACCGCCGATGCCCATCAGCCGGCCGGGTCCGCGGACGCCGTCCTCGTACCACCAGAAGCTGAGGCCGACGGCGGCCACGATGAAGCCGCCGACCGAACCGAGGGCGAGGAGCCCCGTCACGCCCTCACCGGGCTCGCCGGGGTGCTCGCCGCCGAGGTGAGGGATCGCGAGCACCGAGACGAGCATCGAGGCGATGCCCGCCAGGGTGGTCAGCAGCCATGCCCAGCGCCGGGCCCTGGTCGCGGGGATGCTGAAGACCGTGTACGTCAGCGATGTGCGGCACGTCTCGCAGGCGAGAGTGCACGACTGGCAGCCCTTCGAGGGCCGCTCGACGGGGATCTCGAAGGTCGCCGGCCGGTGTTCCGTGTAGTTGCTGTGACGTTCCGACGAGAGCAGATGTGTGTACCGGGACTGGGGATATTGTCCTAATTGGCGCTTGCCCACCGCAGCTCCTTGACGTCTGGTACCGCGGGAACACAGTAAGCGCCAACATGCCTGTGGCATAGGGAAGTTGAGGATTGAAGCAGACGGCGGGCGAGGTATGGGCGGACACGCGAGGTATCGGCCCGGGACCTCCTACGTCCGGGCCTCCGACGGCTCGGCGCGCGGCGCCGCGACGTGGCCCGGGACGGCGTCCCGCCCGGGCCGCAGGCGCGCGCTGAGTGCGAAGAGCAGCGGGGGCGCGGCCGCCAGCAGGAAGCAGACGCTCAGCGGCAGGCGGTCGACGAGGAGCCCGGCGGTTCCGGAGCCCAGCGAGGAGCCGGCGTTGACACCGGTGTTGACCCAGGCGGTGGCGCGGGTGGCGGTACCCGGCGGGGCGAGTTCGTCGGCCGCGAGGTACGCGGTTGCCATGGTGGGGGAGACGACGGTGCCGGCGGCGGCGATGCCGAGGGCGAAGAGGGCGACGGTCGGGGCGGCGCCGGTGACGGCGAAGAGCAGGGCGAGGGCGGCGAGCAGATACGGCAGTCGGCCGGCCGCCGGGCGCCGCCAGGCGATCCTGCCGTAGAGGAGCCCGCCGAGCGCGCTGCCTGTCGCGTGCGCGGTGAGGATCCAGCCGGCGGCGGAGGCGCGGTCGTGGTGGTCGGCGAAGGCGACGACGTACAACTCCAGGGCGCCGAGGCAGCAGCCGAGCCCGGCGGCGGCGTAGGCCGCCCGGCGGACTCCCGCCGACCGCAGCCGCGCGGCGGGGGCGGAGCGCTCGCGCGCGGTCAGCAGTTTCGCGGCCGGGGACGCCGACAGGGCGAGCGTGCCGGTGAGGACCAGAGCGGCGGACAGCGCGAGCCCGAGCGCGGGGCGGACCGCGACGGCGATCAGCGGGCCGGTCATGAACAGACCCTCCTCCGCCACCGTGTCGAGGCTGAACGCCCGCTGCAGCAGGGCCTTGTCGGGGACGAGAGTGCTCCACAGCGCCCGCATGGTCGGGCCGAGCGGCGGCGTGAGAGTGCCCGCGGTCGCCGACAGCACGGTGAGCAGCCAGATCGGGGCGCCGGGACGCCAGGTGGCCAGGCAGAGCGCGGTCAGCGCGACCGCGTACGGGGCAGCGAGGGCAGGTAGGGCGCGGCGGGCGCCCCAGCGGTCGATGAGCCCGGCGCGGGCGGGGCCGAGGACGACGCTGGTCACGGCGAAGGCCGTGGTGATCATCCCGGCGGCCGCGTACGAGCCGGTCGCCGCGGCGAGCGAGAGCAGCAGGGCGAGGGAGACGATCCCGTAGGAGAGCCGGCCCAGCAGGGCGGCGGAAAAGGTGCGACGGGCATGGGGAACCCGTAGAACGGCGGCGTAGGACGCCGCCGGGCGTGGCGAAGACATGGGTTTGTTCCTCAGGGAGAGGCGGGCAGGCCGGCGCGGAGGGCGGGCTGCGGCCTAGTCGCGAGAGGAGAGGAACATGCGGGCGAGAGTAGCGCACCGCGGGCGCCGGGACCATGGCGCCCGCCGCACGGGAAGGCTGTGGCGGGCGCCATGGTCCGGTCGGCGGAGCGTCCCGTGATCGTTACGGCTGGGTGAGTTCCAACCGGTCCACGTTCGGGCCGCCGTTCGCGGTGGTCGCGGTGGCGCGGACGGTGTTCGCGCCGGCTTTCAACGTGACCGTCAGCGACGCGCTCTGCCAGGTGTTCCAGTCGCCGGTCCCGCCGAACGGGTGCCCGGTGGAGACTGCCGTGCCGTTGACGCCGAGATCCATCGGCCGGCCGGTCGTCGTGCCGTTCGCATAGCGGAACGTGAGGGTGGCCTGCCCCGCCTGCGCGGCGGTCACCGACCACTGGACGTAACTCCCGGTCACGTTGTCGTAGTTGACGAATCCGGCGCCGGTGTAGCCGGTGTGGTTGGACTCGACGGCGCCCTGCGCGACCGTGGCGTCCTCGGCCTGGTACCACCCGTCCGGCTGCGTTCCGGCACGCGAGACCCGGTAGACGACGGTGGCGTGCGACGGCACGGACGCGCTGATCGCGCCGGTCGTGGAGCGGGTGGCTTTGGACCAGAGGTCCTTGAGCGTGTACGAGGGCGAGCCGCCGAGGCCGATCGCCGAGGCGGTGGTGGCGACCGTCGCCGTCGCCCCGGTCTCGTTGAGCAGCGCCACGGCCCGGTCACCGTTGGCGAGTTGCTTGCTGTAGACGGCGAGGCCGCCGGTGGCCGAGACGATGGTGGCCTGCTTGCCCAACGGGTCCTGGTCCAGGGCGATCACGTCGGTGTTCTTCAGGATGGCCTGGGTGGCGGACGACGCCGAGCGGACGTCGCTGCCGATCAGCAGCGGCGCCGACATCATGGCCCACAGGCTGAAGTGCGTGCGGTACTCGGTGGCGGTCATGCCACCGTTGCCGACTTCGAGCATGTCGGGGTCGTTCCAGTGGCCGGGCCCCGCATACGCGGCGAGATCGTCATTGGTGTGGACCCTGCTGATCATGCTCGACCAGTTGTCGCTGATGTCTCCAGTGGTGCGCCACAGGTTGCCCACGTCGGCGCCCCAGGTCCACACCTTGGGATCGGTGCGCCCCCACTCGCAGATGCTGTAGACGATCGGCCGGCCGGACTTCTTGAGCGCGTCGCGCATCGCCTTGTAGCGCTGCTGCGCGTCGACGCCCTGGTTGTTGCAGTTGTCGTACTTGAGGTAGTCCACGCCCCAGGACGCGAACAGGTCGGCGTCCTGCTGCTCGTGGCCGAGGCCGCCGGGGAAGCCTCCGGTGCCGTTGCAGGTCTTGGTGCCCGCGCTGGTGTAGAGGCCGAACTTGAGTCCCTTGGAATGCACGTAGTCGGCGACGGACTTGATGCCGTGCGGGAAGCGGGTGTGCTCGGGCACCAGGTTGCCGCTCGCGTCGCGGGTCTTCTCGGCCCAGCAGTCGTCGATGTTGACGTACTGGTAGCCGACGTCCTTGAGGCCGAGCGACACGAAGCTGTCGGCGACGCCCTTGACCATCGCCTCGTTGAAGGTCGCGCTGCACTGCGTGGTGTTCCAGTTGTTGAAGCCCATCGGGGGCGTGCGGGCCAGGCCGTTCTCCAGGGCGAGCGCGGGCTCGGCGGGGGCCAGGGCGATAAAGGTTCCGGTGGCGGCGATGGTCGCGGTGGCAAGTACGGAGCAGAGCAGGCGGTGCGGTCTCACGGCATCCTCCTCGGGTCGGCACCGGAAAGGTAGGAGCCGGACGAGTAATCGTCAAGAACCTTTACAGATAGCAGATCGGATGAATACGCTCCGATTGATGGAACTGCTCCTGGCCATAGCAGTTCTGCTGTCGCGCGCGCACCAACTGATCGGATCTATCCGCACTGAGGACATCACGACAGGAAGGACGGTGCACAGCCATGGCTGACACGACGGAGCAGGTTCCGACCCAGGGGGACCGGCGGGAGAGCCCGGCGGCCTGGAGTACGCCCGAGTACACGGTCGTCGAGACCGCGCTCGAAGTGACCGCCTACTCGCTCGCCACACGCTGAGTCCGCCGCCGTGCTGCTGCGGGTACTCGGTACCGCGGCGGGCGGCGGCATCCCCCAGTGGAACTGCGCGTGCCCCGGGTGCTCCGGGGCACGCCGCCACCCGGGGCGCCGCCGCCGTCACGCATCGCTCGCGGTCCGTGCGGCCACCGGCCGCTGGTACGTCGTCAACGCGACGCCGGACATCGGCGACCAGATCGAGGACTGCCCGGAGTTGCGTCCCGGACCAGGAGCCCGGCAGTCGCCCGTGGCCGGAATCGTCCTCACCGACGCCGAACTCGACCACACCCTCGGCCTCGCCCGCCTGCGCGAGGCCGACGATCTGCAGGTGGTCTCCACCGCCCCCGTACGGCGGGCCCTGCTGACGAAGCTGCGCCTGGGTGACGTGCTGACGCCGTACACCGCCCTGGAGTGGCGGGAGTTGGGCTCCGGCCCGGAGCCGCTCGCGGCCGGCTCGGACGTGGAGATCGACACCATCCCGGTGTCGGGGAAACGGCCGCGCTACGCCGCCGACAGCCCGCCCGACGACGCCTGGGTCATCGCACTCCGGCTGCGCGACCGCGCCACCGGCGCCTGCGCCGTCTACGCACCCGCCCTGGCCGGCTGGCCCGAAACCCTCCAACAGGCCGCAGCCGAATCCGACTGCGTCATCGTCGACGGCACATTCTGGGACGACGACGAGCCCCGCCGTACCGGCATCTCGGAGCGCACCGCCGCCGGAATGGGACATCTGCCGATCGACGGCCCGCACGGCACCGCGGAACGCCTCGCGGGCCTTCCGGGGCGCCGCCTGTACACCCACCTCAACAACACCAACCCCCTTGCGGACCCGGACGCGCCGCAGCACAAGCTGCTGGCCGGGCTGGGCATCGAGGTGGCCACCGACGGGATGGTGATCGAGCTGTGACGGTAGCGCCGACGACATCAGTACCCAGGACTTCAGCGGGGCCCGCAGCGCCCCCGGACACCACGATCGGGGCCGGACCCTGGAGCCCGGCCGCGTTCGAGGAACGGCTGCGCGCGGTGGGGGAGGAGCGGTACCACGACCGCCACCCGTTCAACCTGCGGATGCACGAAGGAACGCTCAGCCAGGACGAGTTGCGCCGCTGGATCGCCAACCGCTTCCACTACCAGCGGCACATCCCCGTCAAGGACGCCCTGATCACCGCGAAGTTCGACACCCCCGCGCTGCGGCGGATGTGGCTGCGCCGCATCCAGGACCACGACGGAGCGCGGGACGCAGAAGGCGGCATCGAACGCTGGCTCCGCCTCGGTGAGGCCGCGGGCCTCGACCGCGAGGAGCTGCTCTCCGGTGCCACCGTGCTGCCCGGGGTGCGCCTCGCGGTCGACGGGTACGTCAACTTCTGCCGGCTGCGTCCCGCGCTCGAAGCCGTCGCGGCGTCACTCACCGAGCTCTCCGCACCCGACCTGATGCGCACCCGCATCGACGCGTTCGAGCGGCACTACCGCTGGATCGACACGGACGGGCTGCACTACTTCCGCACCCGCGTCACCCAGGGCCGCCGGGACAGCGGGGAGGCGCTCGATCTGGTGATGCGGTGGGCCCGCACCCGGGAGGACCAGGAGCGCGCGGTGGCCGCGCTCGCCTTCAAATGCGATGTGCTGTGGGCGCTGCTCGACGCCGTGGACCACTCATGACGACCGCCAGGAGCGACGACTGGCGTCCTGCCCTCGCCCCCGCGATCCTGCTGCGCTGCGACCGGGTCCGCTCGACGGACCTGCTGGTGCTGCCGGAGCGGGTCGTGGTCCTGAGCGGCCGGGCGGGCGCCATCGTCCGGCTCTGCGACGGCGGCCACAGCGTTCCGGAGATCGTCGGTGAACTCTCCGAACGCTTCCCCGGCGCACCCGTGGCCACGGACGTGCCGGACTTCCTCGACCGGCTGCGGGCGGAGGGCTGGCTGCGATGACCGCTCCCACCGGATCCGGGACATCCGAACCCGAGGTATCGGAACCCGACACGTCCGAACCCGCGGCGCCGCGCCCCTGGGCGCTGCTCGCCGAACTCACCCACGCCTGCCCGCTGCACTGCCCGTACTGCTCCAACCCCCTGGAGCTGAAGGCCCGTTCGCAGGAGCTGGCGACGGGGGAGTGGCAGGACCTGATGCGTCAGGCCGGCGCGTTCGGCGTCGTGCACACCCATCTGTCGGGCGGGGAGCCGCTGCTGCGACCCGACCTCGAAGAGATCGTCACCGCCGCCGAATCCGCCGGGATCTACACCCAGTTGGTCACCAGCGGCACCGGACTCGACGCGGCCCGGCTCGGCGCCCTGACCGCGGCCGGGCTGCGCAGCGTCCAGCTCTCCGTGCAGCACGCGGACCCCGCGGCCTCGGACCGGATCGCAGGGCGGCGCTCCTTCGCCGCGAAGGAACAGGCTGCCGCGCTGGTGCGCGCCGCCGGAGTGCCGCTCGGCCTGAACGTCGTCCTGCACCGCGACAACCTGGACGCCCTGGACGCCATCGTCGAACTCGGCCTGGCCTGGGGCGTCGACCGGATCGAACTGGCCAACGCCCAGTTCTACGGGTGGGGCCTGCTCAACCGCGCCGCGCTCCTTCCCTCCCACGAGCAGCTGGCCCGTGCGCGGGAAGCGGTCGACCGGTGGCGTACCCGGCTCGGTGGGCGGCCGGACCTGGTGTGGGTGGTGCCCGACTACTTCGACGGCGTCGCCAAACCGTGCATGGGCGGCTGGGGCGCGGTCTCGCTCACCGTCGCTCCGGACGGCACCGTCCTGCCGTGCCCGGCCGCCGCCACCCTGCCCGGTCTGGATGCGCCGAACATCCGTGACCACACCCTGGAGTGGATCTGGGACCGTTCCCCGGCCTTCAACCGCTACCGGGGCACCGCGTGGATGAGCGACACCTGCCGTTCCTGCTCCCGGCGGGACGAGGACTTCGGCGGCTGCCGCTGCCAGGCCTTCGCCCTCACGGGCGACGCCGCCCGTACGGATCCGGCCTGCGCTCTCTCCCCGGACCACGGCCTGGTCCGCGCGTTCGCCCAGGAGGCCGACGCCGCCGGCCCGGCCCCGTACACCTACCGTTATCCCGGACGAGCGGCGACGCACTAGCGGACCGTTCAGCCGGTCGGTCCGAACCGTTGAGCCGGTCCGAACGATTCAGTCGGTCCGGCCGGTGACCGCGACCGTGACGCCGAGGCCGATCATCGCCAGTCCGCCCGTGCCGCCGATCGCCGCCAGGCGGCGCGGGGAGCGAGCGAACCAGGTGCGGGCGGCGGAGGCGGTGAGCGCCCAGAGGCTGTCGAAGACCAGCGCCGTCAGGCTGAAGACCATGCCCAGGACGAGCAGCTGCAGATGCACGCGGCCCGCGGACCGGTCCACGAACTGCGGGAGCACGGCCGCGAAGAAGACCATCGTCTTGGGGTTCGTCACACCGACCACGAACCCTTCCCACAGGGTCCGCAGGCCGCCGCGCGCGGGCGATCCCGGGGCCTCCTGCTCCATGGTCAGGTCGCCGCGGTGCCGCAGCGCCTTCACCCCGAGGAAGACCAGATACGCGGCGCCGCCCAGCTTCAGCGCCAGGAACACCGCCGCGGACCCCGCCACGAGCGAGCCGAGCCCGAGCGACACCGCCACGACCAGGACGTAGGACCCCACTGTGTTGCCGAGCACGCTCTCCAGGGCTGTGCGGCGGCCGTGGGCGAGTGCCCGGCCGAGCACGAACAGCACGCTGGGGCCCGGTATCAGGACCAGCAGCAGGGACATCGCGGCGAACGCCAGCAGGCGGTCGGTCGAGACCATCGCCATCACCTCCGTGCCCGTCAGGGCAGCAACCCTGCCCGGCGCGCGGACACTACCGCCTCCAGCCGGGTGTGAGCACCCAGTTTTCGCATCGCGGACCGCAGATAGCTCTTCACCGTCTCCGGCCGCAGCCCCAGCCGCCGTGCGGCGGCGGCGTTGGTCGCGCCCGACGCCACCGCGGCGAGCACATCGATCTCGCGCGGCGCCAGCGGGGAGACCGGCGCCGTCGGGGGCGGCTGCGGATTGCGGCCGTCACCGCCGAGCGCCACCGCCGCCGACGCGGCGGCGATCCGCCCGCAGGCGGTCAGCAGCGCCTGGCGGAGCCGGGGGTCGGTGATCCGCGGAGCGAGGGCCCGCAGCTCGCCGTGCGCCTCGCGGACCTCCTCCCAGGACCGGGGGTCGACGGAGACCGGCTGCTGGAAGACGGCCAGCAGCCGGTGGGCCTCGTCGCGGACCGCGAGGGACTGCTCCAGCTCCCGCGCCGCGTCCACCGCGGCCGTCAGCGGGCGGTCGCCGAGCGCCATCGGCCGGCGCAGCGCGCCGTACAGCACGCCGCGGACCCGGCTGCGGACGACCACCGGCACCGCGAGGACCGACCGCAGGCCCTCGGCGGCGACGGCCGCGTCGTACTCGTGGCTGATGACCCGCGACGACCGGTAGTCGGTGACGGCGAAGGGCCGGGCCATCGCGATGGTCTTGCCGCCCAGGCCGTTGCCCGGCGTGATCGCCACGGTGTGCAGGGCGGACGTCTCCGTGCCCGACAGCTCCGAGATCCGCAGCGGCCGACCGCCCGACAGCAGCCCGCCGAAGGCGACCGGCAGCCCGCCGGACCGCCGCAGGCGCAGCAGGGCGGCCCGTACGTCGACGGCTTCGCCGGAATCGGTCACGGTCACTCCTTCAGCCCGACACCCCCGTCCGGGGGTGGTGGGACCCGGGGCACTGGATGGACGATGCTACTCAGCGGTCAGGCACTGAGGAGGACACATGGCGGTGACCGGTGCGACGACCGGAGCGACCGATGGGCCGACCGGGGAGTTCCGGGCGGCCCGCGACTTCCTGCTGCGGCATCGCGAGGAGTACGAGACGGCCTGTGCGGGGTTCCGCTGGCCCGAGCCCGAGTACTTCAACTGGGCGCTTGACTGGTTCGACCGGATCGCCGAGGGCAACGACCGCACCGCCCTGTGGATCGTCGAGGAGGACGGCTCCGAGGGAGTGTTCTCCTTCGCGGAGCTGGCCGACCGGTCGAACCGCGTCGCCAACCACCTCAGGGGCCTCGGCGTCCGGGCGGGCGACCGGATCGTCGTCATGCTCGGCAACCAGGTCGAGCTGTGGGAGACCGCGCTCGCCGCGATGAAGCTGCGCGCCGTCGTCATCCCCGCCACCCCGCTGCTCGGGCCGTTCGACCTGGTGGACCGTATCGAGCGCGGCGGCGCCAAGCACGTCGTGGTGCGGGCCGAGGACGCCGCCAAGTTCGACCAGGTGCCGGGGGAGTACACCCGCATCGTGGTCGGCGGCGAGGCCCTGGACTGGCACCCGTACGAAGAGGCGTACGCCGGCGCGGCGGCCTTCGAGCCGGACGGCCCCACCCGGGGCGACGACCCGCTGATGCTCTACTTCACCTCCGGCACCACCGCCCGCCCCAAGCTCGTCGAGCACACCCACACCACGTACCCCGTCGGCCACCTGGCCACCATGTACTGGATCGGCCTGCAGCCCGGCGACGTGCATCTCAACATCTCCTCACCCGGATGGGCCAAGCACGCCTGGAGCAATCTCTTCGCGCCGTGGAACGCCGAGGCGACGGTCTTCATCCACAACTACACGCGCTTCGACGCGGCCCGGCTGATGGCGGAGATGGACCGGTGCGGGGTCACCAGCTTCTGCGCCCCGCCGACGGTGTGGCGGATGCTGATCCAGGCGGACCTGAGCGCGCTGCGCACCCCGCCGCGCGAGGTGGTCGCGGCGGGCGAGCCGCTCAACCCCGAGGTCATCGAGCACGTCCGCCGGTCCTGGGGCGTCACGATCCGGGACGGTTTCGGCCAGACCGAGACGGCGGTGCAGGTGGCCAACACCCCCGGCCAGCCGCTCAAGACCGGCTCGATGGGCCGCCCGAGCCCCGGCTACGTGGTCGTGCTCGTCGACCCCGCCACCGGCAAGCCGGGTGACGAGGGGGAGATCTGCCTCGACCTCGCGCACCGCCCGGTGGGGCTGATGACCGGCTACGCGGGTGATCCGGAGCGCACCGCGGAGGCGATGGCGGGCGGGTACTACCGCACGGGCGACATCGGTTCCCGGGACGCCGACGGCTACATCACCTACGTCGGCCGCTCCGACGACGTGTTCAAGGCGTCGGACTACAAGATCTCCCCGTTCGAGCTGGAGAGCGTGCTGCTGGAGCACGAGGCGGTCGCCGAGGCAGCCGTCGTCCCGGCACCCGACCCGCTGCGTCTCGCGGTGCCGAAGGCGTACATCGTGCTCGCCGCCGGCTGGGAGCCGGGCGCGGAGACCGCGAAGGCGATCTTCGCGCACTCCCGTGCGGCGCTCGCCCCGTACAAGCGCATCCGCCGCCTGGAGTTCGCGGACCTGCCCAAGACCGTCTCCGGCAAGATCCGCCGGATCGAGCTGCGCGAGGCCACCGCCAGGGACGGCAGCGCCGAGTACCGCGAGGAGGACCACAGATGACCGGGCACCAGTCGGCCGAACTGTCCTACGCGAGCGGCACCGGCACCACCCCGCTGCTCGGCGACACCATCGGCCGCAATCTGGACCGGGCGATCACGGCGTACCCCCGGCGCGAGGCGCTGGTGGACGTGCCGACCGGCCGCCGCTGGAGCTACGCCGAGTTCGGCCGGGCCGTCGACGAGGTGGCGCTGGGGCTGGCGGCCAAGGGTGTGGTCCGGGGCGACCGGGTCGGCATCTGGGCGGTGAACTGCCCGGAGTGGGTGCTCGTCCAGTACGCGACCGCGCGGCTCGGCGCCGTCATGGTCAACATCAACCCGGCCTACCGGGTGCACGAGTTGGAGTTCGTCCTCCAGCAGGCCGGCATCGGGGTGCTGATCGCCTCGACCGCGTACAAGGCCAGCGACTACCGGGCGATGACGGAGCAGGTACGCGGCCGCTGTCCGCTGCTGCGCGAGGTCGTGTACATCGGCGACCGGAGCTGGGACGAGCTGGTGGCGGGCGCGGCAGCGATGCCGGCCGGGCACCTGGCCGCCTGCGAGGCGGCGAACAGCTGCGACGACCCGATCAACATCCAGTACACCTCGGGCACCACCGGCTTCCCCAAGGGCGCGACGCTCTCGCACCACAACATCCTCAACAACGGTTACTTCGTCGGCGAGATGATCGGCTACACCGAACACGACCGGATCTGCCTGCCCGTGCCCTTCTACCACTGCTTCGGCATGGTGATGGGCAACCTGGGTGCCACCAGCCACGGCGCCTGCATCGTCATCCCGGCGCCCGCCTTCGACCCGGTCGCCACCCTGCACGCGGTCGAACGGGAGCGCTGCACGTCGCTCTACGGCGTGCCGACGATGTTCATCGCCGAACTGGACCTGCCGGACTTCGCGACCTTCGACCTGTCGTCGCTGCGCACCGGGATCATGGCCGGGTCGCCGTGCCCGGTCGAGGTGATGAAGCGGGTGGTCGCCGAGATGCACATGGCCGAGGTGTCCATCGCCTACGGCATGACGGAGACCTCGCCCGTCTCCACCCAGACCCGGCGCGCGGACGATCTGGAGCGCCGGACCGCCACCGTCGGCCGCGTCCTGCCGCACATCGAGGTCAAGGTCGCCGATCCGGCGACCGGCGCGACCGTGCCGCGCGGTACGACGGGCGAGCTGTGCACCCGCGGCTACTCGGTGATGCTGGGCTACTGGGAGGAACCGGAGCGGACCGCCGAGGCGATAGACGCCGCGCGCTGGATGCACACCGGCGACCTCGCGGTGATGCGCCCCGACGGCTATCTGGCCGTCGTCGGCCGCATCAAGGACATGATCATCCGGGGTGGGGAGAATGTCTATCCGCGCGAGATAGAGGAGTTCCTGTACACCCACCCGAAGATCGCCGATGTGCAGGTCGTCGGGGTGCCGGACGAGCGGTACGGCGAGGAGATCCTGGCCTGCGTCATCCTCCGCGACCCCGCGGACCCGCTCACCCTGGAGGAGCTCGACGGCTTCTGCCGCGGGCAGCTCGCGCACTACAAGATCCCGCGCCGGCTGCGCCTCATGGACGCCTTCCCGATGACGGTCAGCGGCAAGATACGCAAGATCGAACTGCGCGAGGACGCGGTCCGGGAGATGTCACCCGAAGCGCGCGGCGAGGCCCTGCCCCAGTAGCCCGAAGGCCGCGTCGAGCTCCGCGACCGCCTCGGGATACACCTCGTCGGCACCGCGGCCGTCCGACAGCTTCTGCCAGTTGGCCAGCCCGAGGACCTGCCGCACGGAGATGATCTGCGCCGCCGCGAGCCGCGGCACCAGGTCGCCGGGCGCGGCCGAGGACGCCTCCCGCAGCGCTCCGGCCAGCGCCTCCTGGTCGCGGACGGTGTACTCGGACAGCCGCGAGGCCAGGCTGGGCGCCGAGTAGAGCAGCGCGAGGTAGGCCAGCACCTCGGGGGTGTCGTTGAGCCCGGTGACCGGATCGCGGGCGTCGAGGCCCGCCGCGCAGTGCCGGTGCAGCGCCGTGAGCGGCGCCCGGCCGGGGGCGCGGTCCCGCACCACCCGGGCGAACTCGCCCTCGTGGTCGGCGAACCGGTGCAGCGCCAGGTCCTCCTTGCTGGGGAAGTACCGGAAGAGCGTCGGCTTGGACACTTCGGCCGCGGCGGCGATCTCGGCGACCGGCACCTGGTCGAATCCGCGCTCCAGGAACAGCGCGATGGCCGCGTCGGAGATGGCCTGGCGGGTCCTGGCCTTCTTCAGTTCGCGCAGTCCGCTCGGTGCTTCCGGCCTGTTCTCCATGGCGCTCATCCTAGACGAAGTGCAATCAAGTCAAAAACATTACTCGGTTGTATTTGAAACTCGGTCATGGTTGCATGCATTGTCGGACGAACGTCGATGAGAGGGCAGCCGATGACCAGCGTGCTGATCGTGGGAGCGGGACCGACCGGGCTGACGCTCGCCTGTGAACTGGCCCGGCGCGGCACCGCCGTCCGGATCGTGGAGCGATCGCCCGCGCCCCGGACGGGTTCCCGGGGCAAGGGGCTCAATCCGCGCAGCCTGGAGGTCCTCGAGGGCATGGGGATTCTCGACCGCTTCCGGGAGATCGGGCGCGACGACCTGATCTTCCGCAAGTACCGGGACGGCGAGGTGGTCTCCGACACCGATCCCTTCGGGACGTTCACCCCGGCGCCCGGAACCCCTTACGTACGCGGGATGTTCGTCGCGCAGTGGAACGTCGAGCGGGTGCTGCGGGACCGGCTCGCCGAGTGGGGCGTGCGCGTCGAGTTCGGCACCGAACTGACGGGGTTCGAGCAGAACGGCGACACGGTGACCGCCACCACGGCTGACGGCGAGCGGATCGAGGCGTCCTATCTGGTGGGCTGCGACGGCGGCCGCAGCGGCATCCGCAAGGCGCTGCCGGTCACCTTCGAGGGCCGGACCCTGCGGGAGGAGACGATGGTCATCGGCGACGTCGACGCCGAGGGTCTGAGCCGGGAGTACTGGCACCAGTGGATCGACGGGGACGGCGGCATCATGCTCTGCCCGCTCCCCGGCACCTCGCTGTTCCAGCTCCAGGCGGCCCCCGAGCGGGACGGCGGGGGGCTGCCGGTGGAGGCGTCGCTGGAGAGCTTCCAGCGGATCTTCGACCGGCACGCGCGGATCCCCGGCATCAAGCTCACCAACCCCGCCTGGATCTCCACCTACCGCGTCAACGAGCGCCTGGCCGACCGGTTCCGCGTCGGCCGTGTCCTCCTCGCCGGGGACGCCGCCCATGTGCACTCCATCGCGGGCGGCCTCGGGATGAACACCGGCATCCAGGACGCCTACAACCTCGGCTGGAAACTCGCGCTGGTGGCCGCGGGCCGGGCCGGTGACGGGCTGCTCGACACCTACGAGGAGGAGCGGCTGCCGATCGCCGCCTGGACGATCGACACCAGCGGTGAGCTGTGGCGCGAGGTCTCGCGGTCGATCAGGACCGCGGGCAGCGGGACGGAGGGTGTGGTCAGGCCCGACATCCTCGGGCTGGGGCTGGGCTACCGCTGGAGCTCGCTGGCCGTCGAGCGCGACGCCCGTACCGACGACGCTCCGCTGCGCGCCGGCGACCGCGCGCCCGACGCCCCGCTGCGGGACGCGGACGGCGCATCCGTCCGGCTCTTCGAGATCTTCAGCGGAACGCACTTCACGCTGCTCGGTTTCGGCGCCGGCAGCGCGGCGGCGCTCCGGGAGAGCGCGGACCGGCACGGCGACTCGGTGTGGACGTACGCGATCGGTGCGGGCCCCGGCGGCCTCGACGACTTCGCGGGGCACGCGGCCCGCGAGTACGGCGTCACCGGTGACGCGCTGGTGCTCGTCCGCCCGGACGGCCACGTCGCGCTCACCGCACCGGCCGGCGACGCCGCGGCGGTACACGACTACCTCGGCGCGCTGGGCGCCTAGACCAGGACACGACCGCGCCCCCGGACCGTCCTCCGGGGGCGCGATCGAGCCGTGGGGTGGGATCAGACGAGCGGCAGGATCGAGGTCGGGGCGTGGCCCGGCTCGGTCGCGATGTCTTCCCACTCGTTGACGCTGGCGATGTCGCTGCCGCTCATCGAGATGTTGGTGATGCGCTCCAGGATGGCCTCGACGACCACCGGGACGCGGTACTCCGCGGCGAGCTTCTTCGCCTGCTCGAACGCGGGCAGCAGCTGGTCCGGCTCGGTGACCCGGATCGCCTTGCAGCCCAGGCCCTCGACGACCTTGACGTGGTCGACGCCGTAGACGCCCAGCTCCGGGGAGTTGATGTTCTCGAACTCCAGGTTGACCTGGAAGTTGATGTCGAGGTTGCGCTGCGCCTGGCGGATCAGGCCCAGGTACGCGTTGTTCACCAGGACGTGGACGTACGGGATCTTGTGCTGCGCGCCGACCGCCAGCTCTTCGAGCATGAACTGGAAGTCGTAGTCGCCGGAGAGCGCGACGACCGTGCCCTCGGGGTCGGCCTTGGCGACACCCAGCGCGGCCGGGATGGTCCAGCCGAGCGGGCCGGCCTGGCCGCAGTTGATCCAGTGGCGCGGCTTGTAGACGTGCAGCATCTGCGCGCCGGCGATCTGGGAGAGGCCGATGGTGGTGACGTACCGGGTCTCCGGGCCGAAGGCGCGGTTCATCTCCTCGTAGACGCGCTGCGGCTTGATCGGCACGTTGTCGAAGTGCGTACGGCGCTGCAGGGTGGCCTTGCGGTGCTGGGTGGACGCGGCCCACTCGCTGCGGTCGGGCAGCCTGCCCGCGGCCTTGAGCTCCTTCGCCACCTCGACGAAGAGCTCCAGCGCCGCCTTGGCGTCCGAGGCGATCCCGTAGTCCGGCGCGAAGATCTTGCCGATCTGGGTGGGCTCGATGTCGACGTGGACGAACTTGCGGCCCTTGGTGTAGACGTCCAGCTTGCCGGTGTGGCGGTTGGCCCAGCGGTTGCCGATGCCCAGGACGAAGTCCGACTCGAGCATCGTCGCGTTGCCGTAGCGGTGCGAGGTCTGCAGACCGACCATGCCGGCGTTGAGCGGGTGGTCGTCGGCGATGATGCCCCAGCCCATCAGGGTCGGGATGACCGGGGTGCCGGTCAGCTCGGCGAACTCGACCAGCAGCTCGGAGGCGTCGGCGTTGATGATGCCGCCGCCGGCGACGATCAGCGGGCGCTCGGACTCGAGCAGCAGCGAGATCGCCTTCTCGATCTGGGCGCGGGACGCGGCCGGCTTGTAGACCGGCAGCGGCTGGTACGTCTCGGGGTCGAACTCGATCTCGGTCAGCTGGACGTCGATCGGCAGGTCGATGAGGACCGGGCCGGGCCGTCCCGAACGCATCAGGTGGAACGCCTGCTGGAAGACGCCGGGGACCTGCGCGGCCTCCAGGACCGTGGTGGCGGCCTTGGTGACCGGCTTGGCGATCGAGGCGATGTCGACGGCCTGGAAGTCCTCCTTGTGGAGCACCGCGACGGGGGCCTGGCCGGTGATGCACAGGATCGGGATCGAGTCGGCGATCGCCGAGTAGAGCCCGGTGATCATGTCGGTACCGGCGGGGCCGGACGTACCGATGCAGACACCGATGTTGCCCGGGTTGGCACGGGTGTAGCCCTCGGCCATGTGGGACGCGCCCTCGACGTGGCGGGCGAGCGTGTGGTCGATGCCCCCGCCGGCCTTGAGCGCGGCGTAGAAGGGGTTGATCGCGGCGCCCGGCACACCGAACGCGTCGGTGACGCCCTCGAGCTTGAGGATCTCCACGGCCGCACGGGCGGCAGTCATACGAGGCATCGAGTACTCCTGGGTCGGACTGTCGGGGTGGGCTCTTGCTGCGAGGCCAGGGCGCCCGGTTTTCCGTAGTGCTAGTTTCCGTAATGCGGAAGTCTAGTTCTGCTATATGGAAGTAATCTAGAACGAGGCTTTCCGCCCGTCAAGGCAGCACCTGTTCCGGACCTGTTCCGGGCCTGTTCCGGATACGAAAGAGCGGGCTGCCAACCGGCAGCCCGCTCTCGGTACGCGCGAAATCGCTGGGGAGGTCAGGGGATGACGGGTCCTGTCCGCATCAGCGTGTCGGCCGCGTCGTTGACCGGCTGCGGAGTGCCGGTCAGATCCATCACGAAGAGCGGCACGCCCAACTGGTCGGCGCGCAGCCGCGCGTCGTGCGCGTAGCCGGCCAGCGAGAAGAAGGCACCGACGGCGTCCTCGTTGAGGCAGTTGAGCCACAGGCACTCGATGTCGCGCAGCGCGGTGGGCTCGGTGGTGGGGTCGATCTGGGCCACGAGGTCGTCGCCGCGCAGGTCGATCCCGTTGGCGGCGTGGTCGCCCGCCACCCGGACGCCGCCGAAGCCGAGCCACTTCAGGTACTGGGCGGCGGCGGTGAGCGCGTCACGCGCGGTGCGGATGGTGACCGGGCGGAACGGCGGTCGCGGCGCGGGTGGCGGCGGCGCGGGGACCGCAGGCAGGGAGGGGGCGGCGGACAGCGGGCGCAGGGCCGCCGTGGCCGGACCGGGAGGAGCCAGCGCCGCCGTGTCGACCGGCATACGGATCACCGAGCCGCAGTCGCAGCCGAACTCGGGTTGCGGCCACTGGTCCTGGCGGCCGCAGTCGGGGCAGCGCATGCTCACCCACGAGTCGTCCCACGACCGGTGGCGAATCTCGACCGGGACTCCGCCGCGCAGGAGCGGGAGGGTCAGCGGCGTACCGCAGGCGCAGGGGTAGGTGGTGGTGCTGAACGCGTGCTCGCGGCGGCAGGCCGGGCAGCGCACGGGCACACTCTCTGCCATGGTTCGTTCTCCAAGGCGGGCTCCGGCAATGGTCGTTACCCCATCTTGCAGGAGATTGGAGCCGCCCGGCGACGCAGTTGGCGCGACAGGACAGTCGTCGCGTCGCCGGACGGAACCCATAGCCCGCGCTGCCGTGACCTACCCCTCAGAAGTTCACGGTGGCGCGGGCCGGCTCGGTGGGTCAGCCCTCGCGCAGCGCGCGGACCGACTCTTCCAGGCGCGCACCGTACTCGGTGTCCGCGGCGTGGAAGTGGGCCAGGTTGCGTTCGATCACGTCGTCGCGGGTGACCTGCGAGAGGAAACCGGCGATGTTGGCGATCAGACGGGACTTCTCGTCCTCCGACATGAGCCGGTACAGCTCGCCGGCCTGGAAGAAGTGGTCGTCCTTGACGTGCAGCGGGGCCTCGTGGGTGCCGGTGTGGCCGGACACCGCCTGCGGGGCGGAGAGCGCCAGGTCGGTCTGCGACGGGCCCTCGTACGAGTTGGGCTCGTAGTTCTTCAGCCCGCGCTTGCCATTGCGGGTGGCCGCCAGGCCGTCGCGGCCGTAGTTGACGGCCTCGGTCGCCTTCGGCGCGTTGACCGCCAGCAGGGTGTGGTTGACGCCCAGGCGGTAGCGCTGCGCGTCGGCGTAGGCGAAGAGCCGGCCCTGGAGCATCTTGTCCGGGGACGGGCCGATGCCGGGCACGAAGTTGTTCGGGGAGAACGCGGCCTGCTCGACCTCCTGGAACACGTTGTCCGGGTTCCGGTCCAGCACGAGCCGGCCCACGCGCTGCAGCGGGTAGTCCGAGTGCGGCCACACCTTGGTGACGTCGAACGGGTTGAAGCGGTACTCCGCCGCCTCGGCCGCCGGCATGATCTGCACGTGCAGCGTCCAGGACGGGTTCACCCCGCGCTCGATGGCCTGCACGAGGTCGCGCTGGTGGCTGTTGGCGTCCGCGCCGACCTGTTCGGCGGCCTGCTCGGAGGAGAGCGAGCGCACGCCCTGGTTGGTCTTGAAGTGGTACTTGACGAAGAACGCCTCGCCCTGCGCGTTCGTCCACTGGTACGTGTGCGAGCCGTAGCCGTTCATGTGACGGTACGAGGCCGGGATGCCGCGGTCACCGAAGAGCCAGGTGATCTGGTGGGTGGCCTCGGGGGAGTGCGACCAGAAGTCCCAGACGTTGTCGGCTTCCTGGATCCCCGTGAACGGGTCGCGCTTCTGCGAGTGGATGAAGTCCGGGAACTTGATCGGGTCCTTGATGAAGAACACCGGGGTGTTGTTGCCGACGAGGTCGTAGTTGCCCTCTTCGGTGTAGAACTTCAGCGCGAAGCCGCGCGGGTCACGCACCGCGTCGGCGCCACCGAGGCTGTCGGCGACGGTCGAGAAGCGGATGAACGTCTCGGTGCGCTTGCCGACCGTGTTCAGGAAGTCGGCGCGGGTGAAGCCGGTGACGTCGTCGGTGACCTCGAAGTAGCCGTAGGCGCCGGAGCCGCGGGCGTGCACCACGCGCTCCGGGATGCGCTCGCGGTTGAAGCGGGCGAGCTTCTCGATGAGCTGCTGGTCCTGGATCAGCAGAGGGCCGCCGAGGCCGGCGGAGGCAGAGTTCTGGTTGTCGGCGACGGGTGCGCCGGACTCTGTTGTCAGCGTGTGCTTGGGCATGGCGGCCTTCCGTGACTACAAGGGAAGCGAAAGCTTGATTCCGTATGCCGGACATTAGGGACCGGCTCACGAGAATGTCAACAGTTTGTTGAAGTTGCTGCCGAGGGCAGGCGTTGGTGCCGCCCGGCGGTGCGTTTGGGCGCGACAGGACAGGTCACGCACCGCCGGGCGGAATCGGGGGGCGAGGCGGAGCCTCGCGCGCCGGGCTGCCGTTCAAAGGGGGCCGGGCGGGGTGGGTCAGTTGATGACGGGCAGGCCGGACAGCCGCTCGACACCGCGCAGCAGCGCCGAGTGGTCCAGGCCGCCGTCACCCTGGGCGCGCAGCGAGGCGACCAGGTTGGCGACGACGGAGCCGACGGGCAGGGCCGCACCGACATTGCGGGCGGCGTCGGTGACGATGCCCATGTCCTTGTGGTGCAGGTCGATCCGGAAGCCCGGGGCGAAGTCGCGCTTGAGGAAGTTGTCCTTCTTGCGGGTCAGCACGGTGGAGCCGGCCAGACCGCCGTTGAGGACCTCCAGGGCGGCTTCCAGGTCCACGCCGGACTTCTCCAGGAAGACCACGGCTTCGGCGCAGGCCTGGATGTTGACCGCGACAATGAGCTGGTTGGCGGCCTTGACCGTCTGGCCGGAGCCGTGCGGGCCGCACAGGACGATGGTCTTGCCGAGCTTGTCGAGGATCGGCTTGGCGATGTCGAAGTCGGCCTTCTCGCCGCCGACCATGATCGACAGTACGGCCTCGATGGCACCGGCCTCGCCGCCGGAGACCGGGGCGTCCAGTACGCGGATGCCCTTGGCGGCCGCGGCCTTCGCCAGGTCCACGGAGGTCTGCGGGGTGATCGAGGAGGTGTCGATCAGGAGCGCGCCGGACTTCGCGTTCTCCAGGATGCCGTTCTCGCCGTAGGCGATGGCCTCGACCTGCGGGGAGGCCGGCACCATCGTGATGATGACGTCGGCGTCCTTGACGGCCTCGGCGATGGAGGCCGCGGCGGTGCCGCCGTTGGCCGCCAGGCGGTCCAGCTTGTCCTGCTCAAGGGTGTAGCCGGTGACGGAGTAGCCCGCCTTGACCAGGTTCTCGGCCATGGGGGAGCCCATGATGCCGAGGCCGATCCATGCGACCTTGGGAAGGGAACTCATGATGATTGACCTTTCGGATCAGTGGGCGGAGAGCCACTGGAAGTTGTCGGCACTCGGGCCGGTGGGCTTGTACTCGAGGCCGATCCAGCCGTCGTAGCCGGCCTTCTGCAGCCGGCCGACGAGGTCGTCCAGCGGCAGGGTGCCGGTGCCCGGAGCGCCGCGGCCCGGGTTGTCGGCGATCTGCACATGGCCGGTCTTGTCGGCGTAGCGGTCGATGACCTCGTTGAGGTCCTCGCCGTTCATCGACAGGTGGTAGAGGTCCATCAGGAACTTGGCGTTGCCCAGTCCGGTGGCCGCGTTGACCTGGTCGACGACCTCGATCGCCCGCGGTGCGCTGACGATCGGGCACAGCGGCGACTCGGGCTTGTTCAACGCCTCGACCAGGAGGATCGCGCCGACCCGGTCGGCGGCGCGGGCCGCCAGCACCAGGTTCTCCAGGGCCAGGGCGTCCTGGACCTCGGGGGCCGCGCCCTCGACGCGATTACCGTAGAGCGCGTTGAGCGCCTTGCACCCGAGCGAGCGGGCGAATTCCGCGGCGACCTCGATGTTCGCGCGGAAGCGGTCCGACTCCTCGCCGGGGATCGACAGCGCGCCCCGGTCGGGGCCCGGCAGCTGCCCGGCGTAGAAGTTCAGGCCCACCAGCTGGGTGCCGGCGTCGTTCAGCGCGTTGCGCAGTGCGTCGAGTTCGGCCTGGGCGGGGGTGGGTGTTTCGATCCAGGGCCACCACAGCTCGACCGCCGTGAAGCCGGCCGCGGCGGCTGCCGCGGGACGCTCCAGGAGCGGGAGTTCCGTGAAGAGGATCGAGAGGTTCACATCGAAGCGCGCTTCGGAGAGGCTCACTAGCGTTGCGCTCCTTCCGTATTGCGGAAGTTAGTTTCTGCTTAACGGAAGACTGAACGAACCGGGCACCGGCTGTCAAGTGCGGATGTCGTCACATGAGGCCGACCGGTTAGGTTGGCCCCGTGAGATTGAGGCTGGAATTCACGACGGAACCGTTCGACCTGGACGAGGCTCCCGGCCATGCGCTGGTCGCCCGCGAGGTCGTCGAGACGGCGAACCTGGACGCGGTGGACGTCGGACCGTTCGGGAACACCGCCGAGGGCTCTCCCGAGGCGGTGGTGGCCGCGGTGGCGGAGCTGCTCCGGCGCACCCTCGAAGCGGGCGCCACCCGGGTCTCGCTTCAGGTGAACGTCATCGGGGAGGGCGATCAGTGACCGGGACCGGGGGCCACCCGTTCGCCGAGGCGGTCAAGCCGCTGGTGGACGCGATGGGGGCCGAGATGGTCGCGCCGGATCAGGCGCGTGGCGACGATGTGGTGCTCAGCTGGGAGGGCGAGGAGGTACTCGCCGTCCGGTTGCCCCATCTGGCCGATTCGCTCGATCACATTCTTGCCGACCTCCAGCGCCGGCACGGCACGCTGTCCGAGCTGGACCGCAAGGACAAGCAGAGCGTGGTGCGGATCCTCGAGGAGCGCGGCGCGTTTTCCGTGCGGCACGGGGTCGAAACGGTCGCCAGTGCCCTCGGCGTGAGCCGTTTCACCGTCTACAACTACCTGAACAGGGAGAACGCGGCGAAGGCCGCCGAGTGATCGCTGGGCGGGCTCTCCCGTAACTTCGCGGCCACCTTTGTTACGGGAAGTTTTCAACAAAGTGTTGACGTGAACGGATCCCGGCTCTTAGCTTGCGGCTGTGACTTCCAGCGCTTCGCCGGGCCTCGCCCGGCTCAACTCAGCCACCGCGTCCGACGCGGCCGGACTGCTGCACGAGGTGTGCGCCAGCCGGTCGTGGGGCGCGGCGGTGATCGCCGGCCGGCCGTACCCGGACCTCGACGCACTCTTCGCGGCGAGCGACGCGGCCATGGCGGCACTGTCCGCCGACGACCTCGGTGAGGCGATGGCCGGACACCCGCCGATCGGCCGTCCCAAGCCGGGCGACCCGACGTCCGAGCGGGAACAGGCCGGCGTCCAGGAATCGGTGCGCGAAGAGCTCCTCGAGCTGAACCTCGCGTACCAGGACGCCCACGGACATGTCTTCCTGATCTGCGCCACCGGACGCACCGGTGACCAGATGCTGGCCGCCCTCAAGGAGCGGATCGGCAACGACACGGACACCGAACGTGAGATCGTCCGCGCCGAACTGGGAAAGATCAACCGTATCCGGCTGACCCGCCTCGCAGAAGAAGGAGACCCGTCAATGACGGAGACCTCCGTGTCCACGCACATCCTGGACACCAGCGTCGGCCGCCCCGCCGAGGGCGTCCCCGTGGAGCTGTCGGTCCGCAACGGCATCGACGACCTCTGGGCGCCGCGCGGCGTGTCCAAGACGGACGCCGACGGCCGCTGCAAGGATCTGCCGGCCCTGCCGGAAGGCACCACACACGTACGGCTCGACTTCGCGGTCGAGCAGTACTTCACCACCCAAAAAATCTCAGCCGAGGCACAGCAGGACGCCCCCCGCGTAAGGGACAGCGGCGCTTTCTTCCCGGAGGTGGCGATCACTTTCGCCGTCAAACCGGGTGAGCACTACCACGTACCGCTGCTGCTCAACCCGTTCGGCTACTCCGTATACCGAGGGAGCTAGCACCGTCATGCCCACGATTCTCGGCCAGAACCAGTACGGCAAAGCGGAAAACCGCGTCGTCAAGATCACGCGGGACGGCGACACCCACCACATCAAGGACCTCAACGTCTCGGTCGCCCTCTCCGGCGACATGGACGATGTGCACTACTCCGGCAGCAACGCGAACGTCCTGCCGACCGACACGACCAAGAACACCGTGTACGCCTTCGCGAAGGAGTACGGGATCGAGTCGGCCGAGCAGTTCGGCATCCACCTGGCCCGGCACTTCGTGACCACCCAGCAGCCGATCAAGATCGCGCGGATCCGGATCGAGGAGTACAGCTGGGAGCGCATCGCGTCCTCCGACAGCAACTCCCGCTTCATCGGTGCCGACGAGGTCAACCACTCCTTCGCGCGCACCAACCAGGAGCTCCGCACCACCCAGATCACCTTCGACGGTGAGAAGTGGGAGGTCATCTCCGGCCTGAAGGACCTCAAGGTCATGAACTCCACCAACTCGGAGTTCTGGGGGTACGTCAAGGACAAGTACACGACCCTCAAGGAAGCGTACGACCGCATCCTGTGCACCGAGGTGTCCGCGAAGTGGCGCTACAACTGGACCAGCGACGACGCGCGCATGCCCAACTGGGAGAAGTCCTACGAGCAGGCGCGCAAGCACATGCTCCAGGCGTTCGCCGAGACCTACAGCCTCTCGCTGCAGCAGACGCTGTACCAGATGGGCGCGCGCATCATCAACAGCCGTTCGGAGATCGACGAGATCCGCTTCTCGCTCCCGAACAGCCACCACTTCCTGGTCGACCTCGAACCGTTCGGCCTGAAGAACGACAACGAGGTGTACTTCGCCGCGGACCGGCCCTACGGCCTGATCGAGGGCACCGTCCTCCGTGACGGTGTCGAGGCCCGCATCCCGGTGGATCTCACCAACCTGTAGTACTTCTGCCTTGTCCCCCGACGCGCGCGCCGGCGTCACGGTCCCCGCATTCCGATGCGGGGACCAGGGGGAGGGCGGGGGCATCTGCGCGAGGAAGCACTGCGGACCCGGTCGTCACCCCGCCCGGCCCCCGGGTTCGTTCATCGAGAAGGAAGCACGAGGAACTGCCATGGCAGCACCGCGCATCGTCATCGAGAACTGCGCTATCGCCACCGTGGACGCGAACGACACCGAGTACGCCTCGGGCCATGTCGTCATCGCGGGCAACCGCATCGAGTCGGTAGGCGCCGGCGCTGCCCCGCAGGGACTGGAGAACGTGGTCCGCCGTGTCGACGGCACCGGCCATCTGGTCACCCCGGGCCTGGTCAACACCCACCACCACTTCTACCAGTGGCTCACCCGGGGCCTCGCCCAGGACAGCAACCTCTTCAACTGGCTCGTCGAGCTGTACCCGACCTGGGCGCGGATCGACGAGGAGATGGTCTACGCGGCCGCCCAGGGCTCCCTGGCGATGATGGCCCGCGGTGGTGTGACCACCGCGATGGACCACCACTACGTCTTCCCCCGGGGCTCGGGCGATCTGCTGGGCGCCGAGATCCGCGCCGCCAAGGAGATGGGCGTCCGCTTCACCGCCGCCCGCGGCTCCATGGACCGCGGCACGTCGGACGGCGGCCTGCCGCCGGACTTCGCGGTCGAGACCCTCGACGGCGCGCTGGCCGCGACCGAAGTGGCCATCGACACGCACCACGACGCCTCCTTCGACTCGATGCTGCACATCGCCGTCGCACCGTGCTCCCCCTTCTCCGTCTCCACCGACCTGATGCGTGAGGGGGCGCTGCTCGCCCGCCGCAAGGGCGTGCGCCTGCACACGCACGGCTCGGAGACCGTCGAGGAGGAGAAGTTCTGCCACGAACTCTTCGGCATGGGCCCGACGGACTACTTCGAGTCCACCGGCTGGCTCGGCGACGACGTGTGGATGGCGCACTGCGTCCACATGAACGACTCCGACATCGCCGCATTCGCCCGGACGAAGACCGGCGTGGCGCACTGCCCCTCCTCCAACGCCCGCCTCGCGGCCGGTATCGCCCGCGTCCCCGACATGCTCGCCTCGGGCGTGCCGGTCGGCCTCGGCGTGGACGGCACCGCCTCCAACGAGTCCGGCGAGCTGCACACCGAACTGCGCAACGCGCTCCTGATCAACCGCCTCGGCGGCGGCGAGAAGGCGCTCAACGCCCGTCAGGCGCTGCGCCTGGGCACGTACGGCGGCGCGCAGGTCCTCGGCCGCGCCGACCAGATCGGCTCCATCGAGGCCGGCAAGCTCGCCGACCTCGTGCTGTGGAAGCTCGACGGCATCGGCCACTCCTCCATCGCCGACCCGGTCGCCGCGCTGGTGATGGGAGCGGCCGCCCCGGTCACCCTGTCGCTCATCAACGGCAAGCCGGTGGTGGAGAAGAACCACCTCACCACGGTCGACGAGGACGCCATCGCGCGTCTCACCCGCGTCCAGGCCCAGCGCCTGGCCAAGATCGCCGGCCTCGTCTAGACCCACCCCCAGAGCAACCGGTCAGGGAGGGACGGCCCCTGACCGGCCGCCGGTCCCGCGTTCGCGCGGATCCGGCAGCGCCGCCCCCGGCCCGTGGACCACGGTCGGTCCTGGATCCCCGGGGGCGGCGTTTTGTGTACCCGCACATGACGAAGAACCGCCGCACCCACCCCTCTGCTTGATGTCTCGACCCGTACATGCACCTCCCTGAAATCCGCAGTGCCCTTGGCGTAACCGACAGGAGGAACCGTGGTCTCTCGATCCGTGGATTCGGATTCCGTACATCCCGTGGACCAGACCCTGCCCCCGGGCAAGCTCATCACCAGCGGCCTGCAGCACGTGGCCGCGATGTACGCGGGGGTGGTGGCGCCGCCCCTTGTCGTCGGAGCGGGCATAGGCCTGTCCACCGCCGACATCACCTTCCTCATGGGAGCCAGCCTCTTCACCGCGGGCCTCGCCACCCTGCTGCAGACCCTCGGCATCTGGAAGATCGGCGCCCGGCTGCCCTTCGTCAACGGAGTCTCGTTCGCCGGAGTGGCCCCGATGCTCGCCATCGGCAAGTCGGCGGCGCCCGGCCACGCGCTGCCCGTCATCTACGGCGCGGTGATCGTCGCGGGAGTGCTGGGATTCGTCCTCGCCCCCTACTTCTGCAAACTCGTCCGCTTCTTCCCGCCGGTCGTCACCGGCTCGGTGATCACGCTGATCGGGCTCTCCCTGCTGCCGGTCGCCATCAACTGGTCGCAGGGCGGCGTGCCCGGCGCACCCGGCTACGCGTCGGTGTCCAACATCGCGCTCGCCGGCGCGACGCTCGCCATCGTCCTCGTCCTGCGCCGCGTGCTCACCGGCTTCCTGCAGCAGATCGTGATCCTTATCGGCCTGGTGCTCGGCACGCTGCTCGCCATCCCGATGGGCAAGTCGGACTTCAGCCCCATCGGTGACGCGGGCCTGATCGGCTTCCCCGACCCGTTCCACTTCGGAGCGCCCGAGTTCCAGATCGCGGCCATCATCTCGATGTGCGTGGTCATGCTGGTCTGCATGACGGAGTCGACGGCCGACATCCTGGCCCTCGGCAAGATCGTGGACAAGCCGGCCGACGAGAAGATGCTCGCCGCCGGCATCCGCGCCGACGCGCTCGGCTCGGCCATCAGCCCGGTCTTCAACGGCTTCATGGCCAGCGCCTTCGCGCAGAACATCGGCCTCGTCGCCATCACCAAGGTCCGCAGCCGCTTCGTCGTCGCCGCGGCGGGCGGCATCCTCATCCTGCTCGGCCTGTGTCCCGCGCTGGCCTCCGTGATCGCCCTCGTACCGCAGCCGGTGCTGGGCGGCGCCGGCATCGTGCTCTTCGGTTCGGTCGCGGCCAGCGGCATCAAGACCCTCACCGAGGCGGACCTGTCCGACGGCAACAACCTGCTCATCGTCGCCACGTCGGTCGGCGTCGGCGTCATCCCGGTCGTCTCGAACACCTTCTACGAGCACTTCAACGACCACCTGAAGATCATCCTCGACTCCGGTATCAGCACCGGATGCCTGGTCGCGGTCGTCCTCAACCTCGCCTTCAACCACCTGGGCCGCAGGCCCGGCACCGAGGACCCGGGCGAGGGCGTCGCCGACGGCGCCGACGGTGAACAGGCCTCCGTGGAACGGCCGTTGCCCGTGCACTGACGCTCTGCGCGAACGGAGGGGGCGGCTTGATCCCCGGCCGCCCCTCCTCGTGTCAGGATGTGCCGATCACGGCACTCCGGAGGGGGACGGGAATGAATGAGTCGGGTCGGGTCGAGGCGTTCAGCGACGGCGTGTTCGCCATCGCGATCACGCTGCTGGTCCTGGAGATCAAGGTCCCGCCGCACGCGGGGGACCACCTGTGGTCCGCCCTCGGTGAGATGTGGCCGTCATACGCTGCCTACGCGGTGACCTTCCTGGTCATCGGCATCATGTGGGTCAAGCCTCGCTCATAGAGTGTTTGCATGGAGCGTTCGAAGACGAACAAGAAGCGTCAGACCGACTTCAGCGGCGAGCAGGCCGCGATCTACTGCCGGATCTCAAAGGCTGATGACGACGATCAGACGGGCGTCGACCGGCAGGAGCGAATCTGCCGAGACATAGCCGACCGTCTTGGTCTGGTCGTTGCACGAGAGCACGTGCACGTGGACAACAGCCGCTCCGCATGGCAGCGCAACCGCAAGCGGCCGGGCTGGGACGAGTTACTTGAGAGCGCCCGGCGGGAGAACGTCCGGCACATCATCGCCTATCACCCCGACCGCCTGATGAGGCAGCCGCGCGACCTGGAAGAACTGCTTCAGGTCGCCGATGACCACCGGATCATGCTCCATGGCGAGGCCAACCGCCGCGATCTGTCCGACCCCGACGACCGATTCATCCTCCGTATCGAAGTCGCGCACGCCTGCCGTTCTTCGGATGACACTTCCCGTCGCCTCAAGGACTTCACCGAGGAACGCGCGCAGGACGGCAAGCCGCACTCGGGCAAGCGCCGCTTCGGATACGCCAAGGGCGGGATGGAGATCATCGACGAAGAGGCGGTCATCGTGCGGGAGGTCTACCGCCGCTACCTTGACGGGGAGTCGCCCAGCGCCATCGCCCGTGACCTCACTGGGCGAGAGATCAAGACCGCCCTCGGCGCCAACTGGACCGCTTACACCGTTCGTGCGCTACTCGACTCCAACCACGTGGCAGCAGTCCGGGTGTACCAGGGCCAAGAGGTCGGGCAGGGCAGTTGGCCCGCGATCATCGACATGGGGACGTGGCGGGAGGCTCAGGCGAAGCGTCAGTTCCGGTCGGTCGAGTTCGATCAGACCGGGAAGGAAGCCCGCCGGAGGTTTTACCTCTTGCGCGGCGTCGTGACATGTGGAGCCTGCGGAACGTACATGTCGGGCAGCGGGAGCCGGGACAACTGGATGTACGTATGCAGTCGAAAGCTGCGCTACGACGAGAAGAAGTGCCAGCGCTCGATCGCAGCCGTCACGCTCGAAGAGTACGTACGTGATGTGGCACTGGAGGCGCTGAAGACGATGACCGTCGAAGGCCGGCCCACCGTCGTTGCCGTTCCGGAGAGCCAGGCTGCGGAGCTTCAGGCGGAGCATGAGCAGTTGGTCGATCTCAACGCCATGTGGACGGCTCGTGAGATCAAGACGAGTGAGTACCGCAGCATGCGCAAGACGATCGAGGAGCGGATTGCCCGGCTCCAGCGCAGAGCCGTTTTCCGCCCGGTCGAGGTACTGAAAGGGGTCACCGGACCCGGAGCGGCGAAGGCGTGGTTCTCCGACTCGATGACCGATGAGCGGCGGAACGCCATCCTGCGTTTCCTGATCGCTGCCGTGATCATCGGACCTGCTACGCACAAGGGCCGAGTATTCGACTATGACCGGGTGGAGATCGAGCCCAATCCGCTGGACTGATCACGAGCCCGGCCGGTCCACGTCGAGCAGCCGGGCCAGCCGTTGGGCGTGACGGAAGCTGATCCGCTTCGGGAAGCGAGCCGCCGCACGAGCCACAGCCTCACGGCGCCGCTGCCCTTCGTCCCGCCGCGTCACTCGGACGCCCTCCGCTCCTCCCGGGCGATCTCGCGGTTGGTGGCGAGGTCTTCGGCGATTCCGGCGGCTATGAGGGCGGCGCCGGGGGAGTGGCCGGAGCCGATGTAGCGCCAGTGCGCGTCGGTGATGGTGGCGGAGTCGCTGGGGAGTTCCGTTCCGGGGCGTTCGTGCGCGGCGCGTTCGGCGCGCAGTGCCGTGTATGTCGTTGAGTACGCGCGGGATTTGGTGAGGATGTGGCCGCGGTAGCCGAGGGTGTGGGTCCAGGCGCGTAGTCGCAGGGGTTCGTATTCGGGTAGGCCGCCGAGTCGCCAGCAGGTGTGCATGAGGGTGCGGACGTGCGCGGTGACGGGTGCGAAGTCGATTTCGGCGGCGCTGGTGATCGCGTGGTCGAGGCCGGCGGAGGTGTCGGCGGCTCCCTTGGTGACGTATTTGGCGACGTACGCGGCCACCACATCATCGTCCAGCCCCTCACCATCGCCGAAGGCCCGCAGCGGCCGGGCATCGAGTTGGCTGCCCCAGCGCAGTACACGTTCTCCCAGGGCCAGGCCGTAGGCGGTACAGAGTCTCGTCCGGTGCGCGGCCGACTGGACGGCGGCGCTGAGCCGCTCGGTTGTGCCCCAGATCGGGGGCGGATCGTGGGGACCGCTGGGGCCGTCGAGGCGCACGACGGCGTGGACGTGGATGGCTGCACGGCGCTGATATTCGGCGACCTTGGCGAAGGACAGCCGGGCGTGGTCGGGGAACGTGGACTGCGCGAGCCCGGCCGCCGAGGCCAGGTGTCGCCGTACGGCGCGGGTGAAGCGGGCCCACAGCTCCCCGGCATGTGCGTGCCACAGGACGTGTGCCGGGTAGTCGTAGCAGTCAGGGCACAGGGGTTGGCCGGCCGATGGGTCCGACGGTTCGTGTACCAGACCGCAGCCGACCGGCCGACCATGCTCGCAGGGGCCCCCATCGCGCCGGGGTCGGCATCGCTGGCCGTCGGTGGCTCGGTGGACGGGTCCGAAGCTGGGGGCGGTGAGGGTCACGAACAGCCGTGGCCGGTCGCGCACTTTTGTCGGGACGGTTTTGCCTCCGACGAGTCCGGCGCGAACCAGGTGGAAGGTGTCGCCTGCGTGGAGGCGGGAGCACGGTGCGCACACGGTCTGTCGCCGGTTGCGGCAGCGGACCATCAGCCGTTCGCCCGGCTCGTTCGTCGTGTCGTAGTGGTGCAGTATCTGGCCCGTGTCGGTGTCGCGGGTGGTGATGGAGCCGGTCAGGTAGACGGGGTGTGCGCATCCGCCGGTCGCGGTGACCTGCTCCAGCCAGCGGCCGAACAGGGGATCGTGGGCGCGGGCGATGATGTCGCGGTCGGTGTCGGAGAGCTGACGCAGGCGCGCCGCGCGGTTCAGTGCGGCGCGCCGGTCAGCGGGGGTCATGAAAGATCCGCCGGAAGCGGTAATGGTGGGGGCCTCCCAGGGTGAGCCGCCGAAGCGGCAAGGGTGGACGGGGTCGGGTGGGCTGTATTCATGGGAATCACTCCTTGTGGATCAAGGGTTTGGGTTAGCGGATGGTGCCTTTGCCCCGGCAGCAGCGGCAGCGCCGCAGGTGTCCGGTGCGGGTCTTGCGGGTGCGTTCGCCTTTGCAGATGGGGCAGATCACGCGGCGCATGCTCACGTAGGGGCCTCCGGTTGGTCAGTGGTGCAGGAAGCCGCCGAGCAGCCAGTTCACGGTGGCGATCACGGCCCAGCCCATCGGGGTCAGGGCCAGGTAGAAGCCGAACAGTGCGGCCATGGAGGCTTCCCAGGGGCGCATGTCCCGGGAGCGGACCAGCAGGACGGTGATGATCCCGAAGATGAGCACCAGGGGCATGGGGGTGGTCACTCGGTGCCCTCCGTGGGGAGGGTGGTGAAAGCCCGGAGTTTCGGTGCCCGGTCCGCGTTCCGGGCAGCTGCCGCTTGTGCGTCAGACACCGCAGTGAGGTGCGATCTGCCGCGCACCCAGCCGCCGTCATCTGCCGTGGTGACGGCGACACCTTGTTCGGTGGGTGTGATCGACTGTGCGACGGCCGCCGCGTCCTTGTTCAGGTCCCCGAGGGTCATTTCCGCTGTTCCCGGGTCGTTGACGCGATGGCAGATCCGTCCGCTGAGTTGGGCGCGCAGCGCGGTCACGCCGGGGCCGAGGTCGGAGCCGACTCGTTGTCCGGCCACCACCAGGTGCACGCCGAGCGCGGCACCGAGCTGCGCGATCCGCAGGAGGTAGGTGGAGCACTGTTCGGCTTCCGCCTTGTCTTCCCGGCTGCCGGAGGTGAGGTACAGCTCGGCGATCTCATCGACGATCACCATCACCGGTATCGGCCGGGCGATCTCCGGTAGATCCCAGATCGAGCGTGCCCCGGCCATCCGGCATACCCGCATCCGTTCTTGCAGATCCACCACCAGTGCAGAGAGCACGACCAGCGCTTCCCTGCGGCTGGTCGCGAGCGCGGACAGACGGGGGTCGAAGATCCCCAGTTCCATGCCGCCCTTGCAGTCGATCCCGACCAGTGCCACGGATTGCGGGGCGAGTTCGGTGACCAGCCGGGCCAGCAGCGTGGACTTGCCCGAGCGGGTCGCACCGACGATCAGCCAGTGCGGCACCCGGCGGAAGTCCATGACCCATTCCCGGCCGCTTTCCAGCATCCCCACCTGTGCCGTCAAGAGCGCAGCCTCAGCCGGAGCCGGGGGAGCTCCGGGTGCCGCCAGCGGATCGGTGGCGGTGGCGACCAGGTGCACGATCCCGCGTTCGGGCGAGGTCACCCGCACCGCGAACACCCGCCACGCGTGCGCCAGAGCGTCGGCCGCCGCCATGAACCGCAGGGGTGTCTGACCAGGGTGTAAACGCACCACGACGGACAGGCCGTTGGGTGTGGCCCGAGGGAAGGAGGTGCGCGGCGCCCGGGGCCGCAGCGCTGAGCCTTTGACCGCCATCCCGCCGACCCGGACCTGATCGGGGCGGTAGGACACCGACAGATCGTTGAGATGCGCGACTCTGCGCCAGGTGAACACCACCCGTGCCGCCGCGACCGGGTAGCCGGTCAGGTACCAGTACCAGGTAGGACGCCATTCGCGCAGCGCGCTGCCTGCCACCAAGAGCCAGGCGAGCACGACCAGCCCGAACGCCAGCATCAACGACCCCATCACGCACCACCCGCCTTACTGGGCAGCGTCGGTGCCGCCCCGCCCGCAGGGGACATGACCGGTATCGCGGTGATGGCTGCCGCGCGGAAGCTGATCCCGTGCCGGTCACCCATAGCCCAGGCGAACGCCTCCAGGCCGGTCACCTTGACCGGCATGCCTTCCTCGATGCCCCGCGGTTCGCCGGTCACGGAGATCTCGATCACCGAGACCCGCCGTCCTTCCTGCCGCACCATGACGGCCACGGTGTAGATCGTGTTGCCGTCCTTGTCCTTCTTGACCTCCTTGTTCTCGAAGTTGCCGATCTTTGCTTCCGGCGCGACCGCGCACCGCAGTACGCCGAGCCGGGATGTATCCACAGGTATGGCCTGCATGGGTGTTGGTCTCCTTGACCACTCAGACGCGGCGCATATGCCGTCGTCACTCGTCCTTACGAGTGACGACTATGCATGTCTTGACGGGAAGAGGCAAGCACTTATGCTGACGAGTGACGTAATACGTCGGGCGCTGTCCGCCCGAGACTCATCCCGTGCCCGCCAGCGGAAGGCCACCCACATGCCCGGCATCGAGCGCCACGAACCGCTCTACCAGCAGGTTGCCGCCGCGATCCGGCAAGGCATCGCGAACGGCGAGTTCCCCGCCGGCGCCCCGCTTCCCTCCGAGGCCCAACTCATCGAGCGCTACAAGGTTTCCCGCCCGACCGTGCGCAACGCTATTGCGGCGCTCAGGTCAGAAGGGCTGATCGACGTAGTGCACGGCAAGGGCAGCTTCGTGAAGGGCGCGTCGACACCGCCGCTGACGATCGAGCGGACCATCACCCGCACCGGCAAAACATTCACAACGGACCAGACCGTGTGGGAACAGGTCCACGAACCAACCGTCTACCGGACCACCACCACCACCGCAACCGGGCCCCTCCTCGAACTCGACGAGGAGGAAGCCCTCTTCGGTATCGACCGCGTGCTGATCAACCCGGCCACCGGCACCCGCGCACTGCACCGAGTATCGATCCCGTTCTCCACAGCTGAGATCGCGCCATCCCTCGCCGAGACACCCGACGCGGCGCCAGAAGCGATCTACGCGGCACTGACCGCCGCCGGGCACAAGCTCACCTGGTCCGAGACCGTGCAGGCCCGCATGCCGCAGGCCGACGAGCGCAGCACCCTGGAACTGCCCGACGCCACGCCAGTTGTGCACATCCTGCGCGTCACCCACGGCACCGAATATCAGCCGCTGATCCTCGAAGAGCTGCGCACCAGCGGCGCCCGCGCCCAGCTCTCCTACCGCATCACCGCCGACAGCCCCCGCACGCTCCGTGCCGTCCGCAGCTGACGAGCCGGATCGGTCCAAACCTTCTTCACTGACTCAAGGCCCGCGCACGGCGCGGGCGCGCGCCGCCGGGCGCGGCCTGCCTCCTGTCTTCGCCCCGGCTGGCCGCGCCCGGCGGCGCGCTCGGTGGCTGCGGGCATGAAGTGGGAGACACCCTCTATGGCTGGGGCGGTCGGCTCCACGGGTTTAGGCGGCCACTTTGGGGCGAGCCTCTAAGATCATGGCCCCAACGTCGTGCTTTACGGGCAGGTCCACAGACTGCCCGACTCGCCGGAAGCTTACGGGCCATGATCACTCGCCCCAAAGCAGCTCCCGCCCAAAGCCGCTCCGCCGACCGTGGCTGTTATTCCCGGGGTTTCGATCTAGTCATCTTCCTCTGCGAGAGGTCCAAACGGGGCAAGTGTGGTCCAGTTTGCTCGCGTCGGAGCGCCACTCCAATGCGTGATTGTGCGTCCTTCAGTTGCGAATACCTGGCAGCCCCGCCGACTCAGAGCGTTTACCACCTTTGGTGATGGATGCTTTTCTGAGATCTTCGCAGAACTAATAAATGCGGTCGCATCGGAGTATGAGGAGCCGCGTTCTCCAAAAATTCGGTTCAGAATCGTTGGCCCAAGATTTCTGCGGCTTCCGTGGTGTGGCGCCTGGAAAAAATTGAGTGGCGTAACGTGGAAGCTTCCTAGGGTGCGCTCGTACTGGTCGCACGCTTCATCGAGAGCAGAGATCCCGGCGTCTCCGGTGAACATCAACCTATTCGACCCAACGCGGAGTAGCGTGATCACGGATGTATTGTTTCGAGGGCTTGTCTCGCCATCGTCTTTCAATGTTTCAATCGGCAGGTAGGAAAGTGTCTTAGAGAGCAGATCTCGGACCGTCGAGGCGAAACTAGATTTGGACGCATGCGATAGACCGCTTCGCTGTTCTGCTAGGTGTTCTTCGAGCAACTTCTCGTAATAGGCTGTAGTGGGTCCTAGCACTGAAACCTGGCCACCGAATCGACTCAAGCCGGTAAATGGCTCGGTGACGGTGACTCCACGCGACTTGGCCAGCGAGAGCAACGAGTCTAGGGCCTCCAAGTTACTGAAATCGCTCACATCGTAAGTGTGCAATCTGGGCTGGTGGATCAAAAGTTCCTTCGCCTGTACCTTTTCAAGCAGTATGGACAGCCCATTGAGGTGATCCGCGTCTGGGTGAGTAGATACCACAAGATCGACAACATCGGTTTTGTAATACTTTGCAATGTGGTCGGCAAGGTTCTCGCCGATATGCGAGAAGCCGCCGTCGATCACCATGACTGCATTTCTCTGCTCAGCTTCGACGGTGAAGCGGATTGCAATGGCGTCGCCACTCTTCGAACCCGGTGCCGCCGCACTTTCCACTGGAAGGAAATCTACCTCGTACACATTGCCTCCTTATTGCTGCGGATTATTGCTGGTCGTGGAATTGGCGCTCTGACTGTCCTGCGAGGAAATCGGTAGCACGTCCAGTGCGTCCAGGAGGCGTTCAGCGTAGTCATAGGCTGCGGATTTAACCCAGTCCGAGTTCACTACTTTCCACCAAAAAAGTGCAAGACCTAGGCTGGCACAGGCTACCAACGCGAAGCCTGTTTTCCAGGCGAGCAGGTCGTAATGGGAAGCGACAACTCCCCCCACGCTTGCGCCGCAAGCAGCCACGGAAATGGTGAGGCCGATGGGTCGCATCCCGAGCATGTTTCGTCTAAATCCGTAATGGCAGTTCTCTAGGAAGATAAGCCTGAACTGTGACGTATCCCGCGTCTGGGAAATCAGATATTTTACGCCTACTTCATAAGCCTCATCGGCTTTCGCTGGATTACTGGTTTCCTGCCTCTTTGTTGGCATTGCTTGACCCGTTAGGTCAGTTATTTTCTGATGCCTGCGGGCCAGTAGTGTTTGATTCTTTGCGTCGCATTGTCTCAAAGCTAGAGTAGTTGGAGGGCCGCCCCAAGAGGACCACAGCTCGGGCTGGATGGCTCTGCCGCGATCCCTCACGAGTTGATCCACGAGAATTATTGTCCCGCTGGCCACTGCTAGCAACCACAACTTTTTCCAGTTGACCAGAGCGGGAATTAGAGCAATGCAGACGAGGGCGACAGGAAAGGCGACTATGAATGCTGGAGCGAGACGCGCCTTGCGGCTATACCCATCAACTAGATGGCCTATGTTGGTACCCAGTCCGGACAAGGAACCCCGCTTTTCGAAACCGACGTCGGTGCGTGCGTGACCGATGTCTTCGCAGCTGGACAGGTGCCGGTGGGGCGGCAGCTTTCTACTCTTCCAACATGTTGAGGCATCAGTCCGACATTGGATAGTTCTTTGCGAAACTTCTTCGCGACCCGTGCCCGGCTGTGTTTGGGGGCGGCCCATTCCGGTAGGCCCTCATGAGCAGTGGTCGGGTCCGTCGGCAGCCGGACTGGGCACTCCCTGGGCCGTGCGAGTTCGACCAAAGCTGACAGGCGGCACCCGTCGGTGACCACCCCCACCCCGCTCCGGCCTGGGCCGGCCGAGTTGATCTGCGAGACTGCAAGGGTTATGCCGAAGCCCGGAGAACTGAGCTGACGTTCGCTGGTCCCGCGCACTGGGAGTCTGTCGTTCGGGATGTGCCACAGTCGTGCCACATCGTGCGGTCAACCACGGTCAATGACGGGTCGTCGCAGTCGAGATGCACTTTTCCTGGGCCACCGCTACAGCCGAAACGACCTGGGGAACTTCGCCGCTGACCACGTCCGCCCTTACAAAGCCGTGGTGCCCGGTCTGCCGCTGGAACTCCCGTGGGCAGCCAGTACTCTGCGGCCAACAGTCTGCCGAGCTTGGAGGTTCCGAGGAGCAGCTAGTAGTACTCCCGGATGTATCCCAGCGCCTTCCCGAAGACCTCCTGGTCGCGGATCTTGAACTTGATGTAGAGCGCCTTGCGGAGCGCCTGCTGGACGAGGCGATCGCCTTCGTTGGTGTCCTGCCAGCCGTCGAAGCGGACGGTACGGACGACGGAGTCGACCTCGTCGACGACCTTCTCGGCGATGATCGGGGTCTCCTCGCCCTTGAGTGACTCGAAGAGGTCGGTCAGGGCAGCCTTGCCGCGCTCCTCACGGGGCACCTCGGCGGCGGCCTTCTCCGCTGCGACTGTGTCTCGCGCCAGCGCGAAGAGTTCCTTGAGGAACTCGAGCGATGCCTGCTGGGAGTGGGCGTACTTCTCCCGCAGGGCATTCAACCGCTGGCCGAGCTCGATGAAGGCCGGGGTGCCGACGTGCTTGGCGATGCGGGCGGTGATCCACTTCTCGACCTCGGCAGGGTCGATGTCCTTGCGCTTGCCGGTCATCAGGTCCTCGATGACCTGAGCGTCGAGGACGATGGTCTCCAGGTCGGTGCGGGGGACCTCGACTGTTACGTGCTGGTTTATGAGCTCTAGGGTCTTGGCGCCTAGCGTGTGCCAGACCAGTCGGCCGGTGACGTCGGTGGGCTGCACGGACTGGTAGACGTCGGTTAGCCAGCGGTAGTCCGACTCATACTCGGACAGGGTCGGGTCCGGGGAGAGGGTCTCCCACAGCTGGGCGACGACGCTGTACGCAGCTCCGAAGGCGTCGCGGGACTCGTCGGAGTCGATCGCGGTCTGTGCCTGGATCAGGCCCTCGTAGCCGCCGACGGTGCGGTCGACACCCGGGAAGAACGCCAGAGCAGCCTCGATCACGGGACCGAGCTGCTCGCGGAGGACCGAGATGTTGGAGATGACCTGCTTGACGGACTTGTCGTCGAACTCGAAGGCCTTGGCGACGTCGTCGAAGATGCCGAGGTAGTCCACTATCAGGCCGTGGCTCTTCGCGGGCGGGTAGACCCGATTCGTGCGGCAGATTGCCTGGAGCAGGGTGTGCTCGCGCAGGGGCTTGTCAATGTACTGGGCGTAGAGGATCGGGGCATCGAAGCCGGTGAGCAGCTTCGCGGTCACAATGATGATCTTCAACGGGTCGACCGGGTCGTTGAAGCGGGCGGTGATCCGCTCCAGCTCCTCCCGACCGGGCGTCCACTGCTTCCACGCCGGCTTGTCACCGCGGCTGGTGGACATCACGATCGTGGACACGTCCGGGCCGAGCAGGCGGTCAAGTTCTTCCTTGTACGCCACGCAGGTGGCCTTGTCGTAGACCACGACCTGCGCCTTGAAGTCCTGGGGCTCGACCTTGGTGGTGAAGTGCTCGGCAATGTCCGCGGCGATCTTGCGGACCCGTTCGGGGGCCTTGATCAGCGCCTCCAGGGAGGCGGCGTTCTTGGACAGGGTAGTGCGGTCCTCTTCGGTGAGCCCGTGGCGGTCGGCGAGCTCGTCGAAGGCTGCGTCGATCGACTCCTCGTCCAGGTGGATCTCCGAGAGGCGTGGCTCGAAGTGCAGCGGCAGGGTGGCGCCGTCGCGGATGGAGTCGGAGAAGGAGTAACGCGAGAGATACCCGTGCTCGTCAGCCTCGGAGCCGAACCACATGAAGGTGTTGCGGTCGCGCTTGTTGATCGGCGTGCCGGTCAGTCCGAACAGGAACGCGTTGGGGAGCGCCTCGCGCATCTTGCGTCCGTAGTCACCCTCTTGGGAGCGGTGAGCCTCGTCGACCATCACGATGATGTTGTCGCGCGCGTCCAGGACACCGGGTGCTTCGCCGAACTTGTGGATCGTGGTGATGATAATCTTCCGCGCCCCCGCAGTAAGGAGCTCCTGTAGCTCCCTGCGGGACTCCGTCGAGACCACGTTCGGTACGTCGGAGGCGTTGAACGTTGCTGTGATCTGGGTATCCAGATCGATCCGGTCGACCATGATGATCACCGTCGGCGAGGTCAGCCCCGCCGTCGCGCGCAGTTTCTGCGCGGTGAACACCATCAGCAGCGACTTCCCTGACCCCTGGAAGTGCCAGATCAGCCCTTGCTTGATCCGCCCGTGTAGCACCCGCTCCACGATCAAGTTAGTTGCCTGGAACTGCTGCAACCGCGCAATCACCTTGATCTTGCGGTGCTTCTTGTCGGTCGCGAACAGCGTGAAGAACCGCAGGAAGTCCAAGATCGTATCCGGATCCAGAACGCCCTCGACCGCCTCTTTGACCGCCGCGAGGCCCATCTTCACCGGTGTGTGGTCGTCACCGGACTCATCCGCACGCCACGGTCCCCACAGTTCCACCGGCATCCCGACCGACCCGTAGCGGAAGTCCTTGCCCTCGGTGGCGAAGTTGAGCACGTTCGGCACGAAGAACGCCGGCACGTTGACCTCGTAGTCCTCCTTCACCTGCGCGGCCGCGTCGATCCAGGAATACGCCGGCCGCACCGGCGACTTCGCCTCCCCCACGACCAACGGGAAGCCGTTGCACCAGATCACCAGGTCGAAGCGCCGCTCCAGCCGCCCAACCCCGTAAGTCACCTCGGTGGAGATGATCCAGTTGTTCGTGCTGTGCTCGCCGGGGTGGTCGAAATCGATCAGTTTGACGGTCACATGCTCGCCATTGGGCCCGAACGGCATCGACTTCTGCCCTGTGAGCCATGCCGCGAACTCCTGGTTCGCTACCACCGGATTCGGCGTGTTGCGCGCGGAGACCAGGATCGCGCGCAGCTGGTAGACCACCTCATCGGCCAGACGCGAATCCGCCTCGATGGTCTGGTTGAGGCGGATTAACGCCTCGCGCACCTGCTGCTCAAGCATGACTTCGTCCGTACGCCGAGGCAGATGACTCCCCGGCACAAACCGCACGTCCACCGACTCCACCAGATCCCGGACGAAGTCGCGGACGGTGTTTGCCTCGTTGAAGGTCACTGAGCACCGCCGAAGATTGCGCCCATGAAATGGTGGCGCAAGCCTGCAGAGGCCCGCTCAGCTGCAGATACCGCAGTGATAACCGAAGCTGCGGTTCCGGCGCGAGCATTGAAGCGGGACTGTTCCGCAAGGGTCAATCGCCTTACCTCTATGCCCGACGCACCCTTGACACCGATGTGGTGGATGTTTGTCCCGGCCGAGGCACGAAGGAACGCGCCGGTCTCAAACGCCCACGCGCACCAATGCTCGACGAATTCTGGAAGGCTGACACCGTCGATCGCGCGGTACCGCAGCAGGGTGTTCTGAAAGCAGACCACTCCAGCCAACTCGCCGCGCCAGACTGCCGGTATCCCAACTGCGGTTGCGCTGGCACTTCCTTCCGAGACCAGAACGTCGCCCGACTCAAGGTGAAATTTCGCCTGTTCATCAGGCGTGAAGTTCATCTGTTTGACGTCGTCGAGGTCGATACCGGTGAGCATGACATTCGCTGACCTAAGGTATGGAACCAGGTGCTCGCCAGCTTCATGCTTCGGAGAGCGCTGCCGCCCAATCGTGATATCGAATAATTCACCGGCCGTGGCACGTGAACCTTCCGTATCGAAGGCATCGGATCTAAGTTGCGTCAGCACGGCTCGAGCGGCTGCCATCCCAGCAACGGATGCTTGGCGATCACGCTCGACGGCCCAGAGGAGGTCGGCGAGGCGCTGCTGTTCGTCGAGGGGTGGGACGTCGAACTCGTAGCGCTGCATCTGACCCCAGAGCAGGCGAGGGTTCATCGAGCCAGTGGCCTCGGCAGTCGCGTAGGCGATGAAGTGGTCGGAGGCGAGGACGAGGGGCAAGAAATCCTGCAGGAGTCCGTTTTCGGTGACAGCGTCGAGGACGTAGGTCTTGTCGGCAACTACGCCGGAAAAGTTCACGACGCCGGACTTGCGAAGGTATGGACGTGCTGAGACGAAGAGAATCTGACCCGGCTGGAAGAGGTAGGTGAAGGTCGAGCCCATCTGCCCGTCGTTGACGTCGCCGAATCGCTCGATGGTGAAACTATCACTATCAATATGACCACCACCGACGTAGCGGTCGACATCGCCATTCACCGGGTCCGCCTGGGTACGGGAGCGGCGGATTACGTCGCCGAGCCGCACTCGCTTCCACGTGGTCTTATCTAGGTTGAGGCTCATCCAGCTACCTCCGCGCGCAACAGACCGAGAACGTCCTCGGCAGCGACGTCCGCTGCGGCTGCAGCCTCGCGCCATCCTGCGAGCGCCACTGCGACCGAGTCAGTGGGCGTCGAGCCACGACCTGGCGCGACAGGTGCGACGTACTGCGGAATAGCCATGTTGCCGTTGTTGGCGCGGATCTCGTCGAGGGTGGCGACTCGGGCGAAGCCTGGCTCGTCAGCGAAATTCTGGAACGCGCGCAGGATCCTCTGCTGATGTGTTTCGGAGAGGAAGGACTGGACGCCTGCCCGATAGAACTCCCTTTTCGCGTCGATAAAGAGCACCTTGTGCTTCCGGTCAGCCGGCTTCTGCTTTCGGAGGACCAAGACGATCGCTTCCATGCCCGAGTTGTAGAAGAGCCCATGGGCTAGACCGATCACCGCCTCGACAGCGTCGGCGTCGATCATGGCCTTTCGAACTGTCGCCTCCCCGATCCGGTTCAGAACCCCGTGAGGCAACAGGATTGCGGCACGCCCGGTCATGGGATCGAGGCTCGCCTCGATGTGCTGGATGAAGGCGTAATCCGCAGCGTTCTGGGGCGGTATGCCCCAGACGTCGCGGCCGTAGGGGTCCTTGGTAAAGGCAGCCCGGTTCCACGTCTTGATGGAGTAGGGCGGATTGGCCAGAACGACGTCGAAGGTCCGCAGCCGACCGTGGACATTGAGGAAGGCCGGCCTGGCGAGGGTGTCGCCGTGGGTGATGTAGCCGTCGGCGATGCCGTGGAGGAAGAGGTTCATCTTCGCGATCGCCGAGGTGCCGTAGTTGAGCTCCTGGCCGTACAGGCGCAGGTTGCGCCACTCCTTGCCCTGACGCTTGAGCTCGGCGACGGTGGAGATGAGCATGCCGCCCGTGCCACAGGTGGGGTCGTAGACCGACTCTCCCGGCTCGGGCTGGAGCATCATCGTCATCAGGTGCACCAGGGTGCGGTTGGTGTAGAACTCCTGGGCGGTGTGGCCGGAGTCGTCGGCGAACTTTTTGATCAGGTACTCATAGCCCTGCCCGAGCTCGTCCTCTGGCAGGTTCGCCACCGACAGCGTCTTGGTCGAGAAGTGCTCGACCAAGTCGGAGAGAGTCGAGTCGGGGAGCAGGTCCTTATTAGTCCACTCACCGTCGCCGAAGACGCCAGTGAGGGTGTCCGGGTTTGCGGACTCGATGGCCCGCATCGCGGCCTTGAGCGCGGTGCCGACATTGCTAGTGCCCTTGCGCAGGTCGGCCCAGTGGGCGCCGTCGGGGATGGCGAAACGATGGTTCTCCGGGAGGTCGGCCAACTCCTCGTCGCCATACACCTCCAGGGCGGAAGCGTGCTCCTCGTCGTAGACATCGGAGAGGCGCTTGAGGAAAACCAGTGGGAAAATGTACTGCTTATAGTCGCCAGCGTCGATCAGCCCGCGCAGCAGCACTGCGGCACCCCACAGGTAGGACTCCAGTTCCCGCTGGGCGATCCGCTTCGAGCTCGTCGTGGTCATGCGCCCAAACCCCACTTCGCCAGCTCGGCCTCCAGCGCTGCACCGGTCTCGCGTGCCTTCGCGTGCGCGGTCTCCAGGTCGGCCAAGGCCTGCTCCAGGGTGATCTGCTCGCCAACCTCGGCCGGCTCGACGTACAGCGGGATCTTCAGGTTCCAGCCGTTGATCTTGATGTCGTCCAGGGTCGCGACCGCGGCCAGGCCGAGCTGGTCGGCGTATTCCTGATACACCTTCAGGAGAATCTTGACGTGATCAGGCTGGAGGGTGTTCTGGTTGCGACCGCGCTTGGAGAGCAACTCTCCGTTGATGAAGAGCACCTTGTCCTGCTGCTCGGCGGGGCGCTGACGGCGCAGGATCAGCACGCAGGCGGCCAGGCCGGCGCCGTAGAACAGGTTGGGCGCCAGGCCGATGACGGCCTCCACGAAGCCGGCTTTGAGGATGTGCTCGCGGACGCGGCCCTCGGCGCCCTGACGGAACAGAGCGCCCTGGGGGAGGACGACCGCGACCCTTCCTCCGGTGGGTGAAGCGGAGGTGAGCATGTGCTGGACCCAGGCCCAGTCGGCGTACCCCTTCGGGGGCACCCCACCCAACTCATTGCGACCCCACGGATCGGAGGCCCACTGCTCGTGGCCCCAGTTCTTCAACGAGAACGGCGGGTTAGCGATCACACAGTCGAACCTGGCCAGCCGACCGTGGTCAAAGTACGCAGGGTCGCGCAGCGTGTCGCCGCGCTCGATATGAAAGTCCTCCATACCGTGCAGCAGCAGGTTCATCCGGGCAATCGCGGAGGTGGTGAGCACCTTCTCTTGGCCGTACAGCTTGCCGAGCACGGTCTTCGGGTCATCGCCGAGGGCCTTGATGTGCTGGATGACCTCGATCAGCATGCCGCCGGTGCCACAGGCCGGGTCGTAGACCGTCTCGCCTTCCTGGGGGTCGAGGATGTTGACCAGTAGCGCGACCACCTCGCGCGGGGTGTAGTACTCGCCGGCCTTCTTGTTGGACTGGTCGGCGAACCGCTTGATCAGGTACTCGTACGCCTGCCCCAGCACATCGGGGGCGGCCTCAGAAATCGAAAGAACCTTGGTCGAGAAGTGCTCGATCAGGTCGATCAGCTTGCTGTCCGGGAGCTTGTCCTTATTGGTCCAAGTCGCGCCGCCGAAGATGCCGTACAGCGTGCCCTGGTTGGCTTGTTCGATCCCGCGGAACGCCGTCTTGAACGCCTCACCGACGTTCTCGGTGCGCTCGCGCACGTCTTCCCAGTGACATCCCGCGGGGATGATGAACCGGTGGTTCTCCTCGAACGCCGCGTACGTGTGGTCGCCGCCAGACTCGTCCAGTGCGCGGGCGTACTCCTCGTCGTACACATCGCTGATCCGCTTGAAGAACATCAACGGGAAGATGTACGCCTTGAAGTCCGCCTGATCGATGCTGCCCCGCAGCAGATCAGCCGCCTTCGCCAGATACGACTCCAACTCCCCCAGCGTCAACGGCACCGGAAGCTCCTGCTCCCCCGCACCGTCGCGTCGCCGTACACCGGATAGTGCTCCGCGCCGCCGACCACCTTGTCCAGTTGTGCGGCGAAGTGATTGTCCGCCGACCGACCTTCAAGGACATCATCATGAGCCACGCACGTGCTACGCAGCGACACCAAACGTGCCACGAACACCCCACCCCAAGAACTAACGGCCGCTCAGGTACCCGGCCCCCCAACCGAGTTCCACCTGATACGTCAAACGATTCATCAGTTTAGGTGAAGATGCGGCATGCACGTAAGGGTCTTGCGGATCATCCGTATCCAAACCGTTGCCTTGCTGTCCGTTGCGCGATGCCAGCGTCACACCGGCAACGCGATGGGGGATAAGGGGGCGTTGCACATCGTCTGGCTGGGTCGCGCGTAGCTAGTGAGGTGGTTTTGAGGTGGTGGCTCGCCTCGTGTGTCGCCTTTCGTTTCAGATCTTGGCGGTCTGCTGCGTGAGTCCGTGAGTCGGCGCTG
>NZ_JBWKIQ010000007.1:397950-461361 GCF_056432645.1 Streptomyces sp. NPDC045021 | reverse complement strand
ACCACCCCCCAGGCCATGCGTTCGACAGGGGGAGAAAGTCATGCCAACTCCGGAGGCCGGGCGCCCCATTGCGGGGCAACCAAAACGGTAATGGGGGTAGCGGAACTCCGTCACCCGCCCGTCGAGATGCCCTGCGGAAATCGGTCCGGCGCGATGTTCACGGTATGTGTCGTGGTGATCTGATCGATCGCCGAGGTTCGTACGGTGACATTCATCGTCCAACTGCCCGCCATGGGGATCTTGACGCTCTCGGTGCCCCAGTACCCCCCACGGTTGACGAGCTTCGAATCCAGCGGGCCGATGCTCTGGTTGAGCAGCGTGAAGGTGATACGCAGTTCCGGGACGGTAGCGATGCCGCCGTCCCCGGCGAAAACGACCGCCTGCAGCGTGTTGTCGCCTACGCGCGCGGGCTCAAGGGTCACCTGTACCTGTCCGCGCCCGCCATGGGTGCCCATGTCGAAGGGGACCAGGACGGTGGCAATGCTGGGGACGGTTGTTGAGGCGGCTTCGTCGGACTGCTCGATGGTTGCTCGGCCGGGTTGCGTTCCGGTGAGAGCAGTAGAGATCGCCAGTACCGCAACGCCCATGGCAACTTCCGTTCGGACCGTGCGGAGCAGTCGGCGACGAAGGCTGAGAGCGGCAACCGACGTTGACGGCTCCGGGCCGGAGTTGACGACTGGAGGACTGTCGTTCGGTGCCGGGAGCGAGCGGTTGCCGGCCGCCTCACGTGACGCACCGACAAGCGCGCGCACATGGGCGGATGCTCTTTCCACCAGGACAGGCGGTTCACCGGAATCGCGGATCAGCTCGCCTGTCCACTTCCGTGAGTAGGAAGCGGCGGCCAGCAGCGCGAGAACGACCAGGGTCTTGAGCGTCAACCAACGTCCGTAGGAGGTACCGATGAGGGCATCCAAGGAGCCGAGCTGACGCCAGGACTGGTAGATGCCGGTGCCTACGAGGGCCACGACCGAGGCGAACGCGATCCGTGAGAACCGGGAAATGGCGGCGACCGGTACCTGAGAGTCCTGGGACGAGCCCCGGAGGGCGATGAACAATGCGGCCAGGCCCCCCATCCACAGGGCCATGGCCAGGAGGTGGACCATCGCGACCGGGATCGCCAGCGGCACTTGAATGCCCACCGATGCGTGTTCCGCTGCCGCCCAGGTCAACGCGAGCGCCAGTGCCAGCGGGACGCCCGTCACGACCAGAGCTCTGTGCCCTGCCCGCTCCGGCCACCAACCGGCCGCGGCCACTTCCTTCCCGAGCGTGTCCCGAACCGGCGTGCGGCTCAGCATCCTCGCAGCCAGGACGAGGAAGATGCCCGCTACGGCAAGAAGGACGATTCGCCCACCCAGTGCCGCGCCGGGCCTGGTGCCCAGGGTTCGACGCACCGTGGCGAGATCGAAGCCCGAGCCAGGACCGCTGCCGGTTTCGTAGGGGCCCCGAAGGATGAGCAAGGCCAGCGTGGAGAGCAACAGGACGCACCAGCCGGCGACCGCCAGCCTTCGCAGTGGACGCCGCCCCGCGCCGGCCGGCCAACACATCAGCACGAAGGCCGTTGCACCGACGAGCAGCGAGAATCCTGTGTAGGCAACGTATCTGCCGAGGTCGTAGAGGCGGCCCGCGGCCGTGTCGCCGGCCGGCGACCGGGGCACGATCGCAGTCGTCGCCGAAGGCTCGCCGATCGAGAAGGTGAAGGCGCCGGAGATCGGGTGGCTGTCGGCGGACACGACCCGCCATGCGACCGTAAAGGTGCCTGTGGGCACGCTCGCGCGGAGCGTGGTCTGCACGGTGCCGGAGTTCCCTGCGGCATGCGTGGGCTGCCCCTGGTTGACGCGCCGACCGGCGGGGTCGAGAACCCGGAGGGAGTCATCGGAGACCGTGACTCCCTCGGTGAAGGTGAGGGTGACCACCGCCGGTGCTCTCTTGAGGATGGCACCGTCCGCCGGGTCGCTCTCACGGAGCACCGCGTGCGAGACGGCAGAACCGGCCCCACCGAGCAAGACCCCCACAGCAATACACAGCAATACGATGACGCGCCCCAGCTTTCTGCCTCGCGTTGTCCTCTCATCGCGAAGCCGCGCCCGTACCGACCGGACAGGGCCGACGGCAGTACGTCGCGCGGAAACACCGAGGGAAGAAACTGCGGCGAAGGGCATGCCAAGGAGTACGCACTGCGGACCTCATCTGCTCAGGAGGTCGGAGGGGGAGTGCGGTGCGGGTCGGTCAGGCGGGGACCAAGGCGGGCCAGCGGATCCGGGTGGCGCACAGGGAGACCAGCGCCGCCGAGACGGCGATGGCGCCCATGCCCCACGTCAGAGTGCTGCCGCTTGCGATGAAGCCGATCACGGGCGGGCCGGCCAGCAGGCCGATCGTCCCCATCGCGGCGACCAGGGCCAATGCGTCCGGCCCCTGCCGGGCCGCGGCAACGTAGACGCACGGCGTGACGGCCGCGACGCCCAGGCCCACGCAGGCGAACCCCAGCAGCGCGGGCAACACACCGCCGGCCAGCAGGGCGAGCGCCAGGCCGGCCCCCGCAAGCGCGCTCCCGGCCACGACGATCCGTCCGTCGCCCCAGTGGGCGCGCCAGCCGTCGGCGAAGATCCGGGCGAGCACCATCATTCCGGATACCACGGCGATCCCCAGTGGTGTCACCTCCGGCCCCGCTTTGGCGATGTCCTTCAAGTAGAGGGAGGACCAGTCGTTCATCGCACCCTCGGTCACGGTGCCGAACACCATGGCGAGGCCCATCCAGATGGTCACCCGGGTCGGCAGGACCAGTCGGCGCTTCGGCTGCTCCGCTTGTTCCGACGCGGAGTCCGCCTCCTTCTCCGGCGTGGCGTCCGGCGCGGAGTCCGGCCGCCCGTCCTGCGGCAGCAACCCGGACTGCGTCAGGCCCACCGCGAGCAGCAACAGCAGGGCGGCCGCCGTGAAGTGCACCGCCAATGACGAGGTGAACAGGTTCACGCCGACGGCGAGCAGCGCTGCGGAGAGCGAGCCCGCGCTGAACGTGGCATGGAACCTGGCCATCACGGTCCGTCCGTACTCGACTTCGAGCGCGGCCCCCTGCGCGTTCATCGCGACGTTGAGGAAGCCCACCGCCACGCCGTCGAGGCAGATGACCAGCAGGGTGACCGGGTAGTTCGGCGTCACCGCCAGGACCAGCAGGATCAGGCCCAGGACGAGGGCGGACAGCAGCGACACCAGCCGGGAGCCCAGTCGCTTCATCGCCGGCGGAACCAGCGGGAACGAGATCACCGCCCCCGCACCGCCCGCCATCAGCAGCAGGCCGACCTGCGCCGGGCTCAGGTCGAGATGCGTCTTCAGCGTGGGCAGCCGCGAGACCCAGGTGGCGTACTGGAACCCGAGAAAGAGGAACAGCGCCGCGATGGCCAACTGCGCTCTGCGGAACGGGTCATGAATGCGAAACATGTGTGAATCAGCCTACTTCGTCCGACGATGGTGATCCGCGCGGTGGATCCGCTGGGTACTGCTGTCCCGGCCCGGGGCGCGCTCTACAGCGCCTTGGACATGTAGACGGCCTCCGTGCCGTAGCTCTCGGGGAGGCCGACCTCTGCGTGGGCGGCGTAGCCGAGGCGACGCCAGAGGACATGGCTGCGCTGGACGGCCACCATGGAGATCCGATCGAATCCCTGCGACCGCGCCTCCTGCTCGATCTGCCGCACGAATAGCGGCGACAGCCCCCTGGCGCGCAGTGCCTCGGTGATCACGAAGTCGTGTGCGTGCAGATTTGCCGACTCGTGGTCCGATGCCTCTGCCTGCGTGAGGTCCGGGCACTGGCCCGGCGGGTAGGGCAGGGCCAGCAGATAGCCCCCGAATCGCCCGTCGTGCTCCAGTACGAAGCAGGTGGTCGGTGATACGCGGCCCCTGGACCGCAGCACCTCCGGTCCTTCGGACAGGCCGCTCTCGGCGTAGGCGCGCGCTTCCAGCGCCACGACCTCGTCCCAGTCGGTGTCTGCCAATCGGCGGAGGCGGATGGTGTCGTCGGCCACTGTTCATGCCCTTTCGATGGATCGACCGATGGCCCTGCTCGCCGCCACCAGTGGACGCCACGCGTCGATCAACAGCGCGAAGTGCTCGATGTCGACCTGGGCCCGGTCGAGCAGCTCCTGCCGCAGCGGCATCAGATGGTCGGCGAACTCGGCGTACTTGCCGCCGAGTTGCCGGTAGCAGCGGTCGATGACATCCAGCCGCCGGATGTTCTCCGTGCGGTCCGCACCGGCGGAGCGTCGGACGAATTCGGCGATCGTGGCGGCGCGGACCTGGTGCTGCGGGTCGAGCAGTGCCGGACCGGCTTCCTCCAGGTCGAAGTAGACGGGATGGAGGTAGAGCATCGACAGCAGGAACTTCACGAACCGCACCTGGTAGGCGATGAATCCGCTGCCGGTCCGCCGCTCCGCGGTGTAGAAGTTGACGATGTGGCGGTTGTGCACGACCGCGGGCAGCGGGGCGTGGCGGACGACGTGCAGGAGGAAGTAGTCGCTGCCGATGGTGTCGGTCGCGGGCGGCAGCGGGACGCGCTCGTACAGCTCACGGTCGAAGCCGATGTTGCACATGTCCAACCGCCAGATGTCCGGGACGTCCAGGACCGACCGGTCGACGCTGAACGGCTCGGTGCCGGCGCCGATGAACGACTCCTGGACCAGGCCCTGAATTTCCTCCTGCGGCCACTCGGGCGGGGCCCACAGGCTGACCACGTCGTGGTAGATCCCGGGGTCGGTTTCCTTGATCTCGCTGACGTCGACCGACAGTTCACCCACGAAGGAGCCGCCGACCATGGACACCGGTTTCCGGCCGTGCACCGGGTCCAGTGCGTTCTCGGTGACGCCGTCGCCGGCGTCGGCCCCCGGCTTCCCGAGTGACAGCAGCTCATGGTGGATCGGGAAGACCGGCTTGCCGTCCAGGGTCTGGTAGCCGCTGTCCGAGTCCCGGCGGTGGATCGACTCGCAGCCGAGTGCGGCGGCGAGCAGGAAGGCCCGGTTGGTGCAGGCTCCGTAGGAGACGGCGTCCGGCAGCATCAGGTCGAGCAGCAGCTCGGGTTCGGCGTGGCCGGTGCGTCCGATCACCTCCCGCAGGAAGTCACGCTGCCGCTCCTCGTCGAGGTGGTGCACGATCACGTTCGGCACAGTGGGGAGCTCGTCGACGGCCTTGGCATGATCGGCGAAGGTCGATACATCGGAGGAGTCGAGGATCAGCAGATGGACCTCGACGCCGAACTGCCCGGCAGCGTAGGCAGCCTCCTCGCCGATGTCGGCGATGGTCGCGGTGCAGGCCCGGTTGGTGGGAAGGGTCAGGCAGATCCTGCGCAGGTCGGTACCACGACTCACTGTGCGGACTCCGCTCCGTGCCAGGAGGTGAGACCCAGCAGCTTCTCGCCGAGCTCGTTGAGTTCGGCGGTCTTGTACCGGAGCGACTCGTGCGTGACGGCGTCGCCGACCAGGGTTCCGTTCCAGTCCGGAGTGGAGAGGGTGTCCCAGGAACTGATCCGGGAGCGGCGTATCTGCTCGCTCTCCTCCAGGGCGGGCATCATCGAGAGGTACTGGACCGCCCGGACGCCGCTTTCGGAGGTGTTGCGAGCGACGCCGTGGGCCAGGGCGCCGTTCCAGATCAGCAGGTCGCCGGCTGACAACTCCGGTCGGACCACCGGGAATTGGTCCCGGTCGACGGCTGGCCGGATCGGATCGCGGTCGGCCGGCTGGCCGAGCTTCCACTCGTCGAACCGACGGAACAGCTCGGGGTTGCACTGGAAGCCGCCGTGGTCGGGCCGGGTGTCGGTGAGCGCGATGATGCCCTGGACCCGCTGCGGTATGACGCCGAGCGTGCTGTCGATGTCCCAGTGGAGTTCGATGTCGAAGCCCGTGTCGGTGGGTTCGATGAGGGCGCGGTCGCGGTTCTTGATGTTGGGCGGGTTGAGGTTGAGACGGTCGAGGGTGACCCAGAGCTCCTCGCAGTCCCAGACGTCGACGAAGGCGTCGTAGACGCGCTGGGTCTGCCGGCTGTCCCAGATCAGCTGGTGGTGGTACGCCTCGACGAAGCCGTAGACGTGCAGATGGCGGTCCAGCTCGTCACGGTAGGGCCGCTGCTCGTACCAGGTGTCCGGACGGTGCGGGTCGAGGCCCTGGAAGTCCCAGGCGAAATCCAGCAGGCGCCCGGCGGACTCGGCGGGGATCGCCTCCTTGACCACGACATAGCCGTAGGTCCGCCAGAAGGCGAAGTCCGCCTCGGAGAGCACGCGCAGGGGCTGCTCCTTGCGGAGGTCCCTGAGCGGGGTCGGCGCGAGGTACGTCTCACCGTCCGCACTGAAATACGGGCGGCGGGAGGCGGCTCGGTGAAGATACTGATCGGGGGCGGGCATGTATGAACTCCAGAAACCGGGGTGGGTCAGGTGGGTGTAGGGGCACGCGCGCTTCGCGCCGGTGGCTGCGAACAGCGGGAGCGCGCACGCGGGGATCAAGCAGGCTGACTCGCTTCGCCGTCCGTCACCGCGGACCTGTCGGTTCGCCGGCCGTCCAACCGCACGGAAGCGGATCGAAGCCGTTGAACCCCTGGGTCATGTAACTGGTCGCGTAGGCGCCGCTGGAGAGGATCCACACCGGATCTCCGGAGGCGACCGCCCTGGGCACCTGGACGCGACTGTGTTCCTGGGCGTAGGCGTCGTCGCTGTCACAGCTGGGGCCCGCGACGACGGCCGGAACGTACTCCCCTTCCGGGTGGGACGGAAAGACCAGCCGGTACTGCAGCTCGTCCATCTCGTAGAGCCCGTTGAACTTCCCGCAGCTCAGGTAGAGCCAGTACTCGCGCTCGCCGTTGAGCTGCCGGCGGGACGACAGGCGCAGGACATGCGCCTTGATCGCGCCCTGGTCGGCGACCAGGTAGCGGCCCGGCTCCATGACGAAGTCCAGCTCGGAGCCGCAGATCTCCCGCAGTCGCTGCATGCCCTCCCGGATCACCACGAACATCTTGTCCAGCGGCGGGTCGAGCGGGTTGCCCCGCCGGTCCAGATAGCCGAGGGCGGGCAGGCCGCCGCCGAGGTTGACGTGGTCCAGCTGGATCCCGCTCTGCCGCAGGTTCGCCAGCAGGTCACCGATGCGTTCGAAGGCCTCCCGCCAGGCGTCGGACGTCATCTGCTGCGAGCCGACGTGCACCGACAGGCCGGCCGGTGACAGGCCCGCCGCCCGCGCGGCCTCCAGGACGAGCACCGCGTCGGCAGCTGAGCAACCGAACTTCCGGCTGAGCCCCCAGAGCGCGCCCTCCCCGCTGGTGGCCAGCCGGCAGAACACCCGGGCGCCGGGAGCGTGGGTGGCGATCGCGGCGACGTCCTCCAGACTGTCCGTGGCGAAGTCCCTGACACCCAGCCGGTACGCCTCGGCGATGTTCCGGTCGGACTTGACGGTGTTGCCGTAGTGGATCCGACTGGCCGGCACGCCGGTCCTGACCGCCTGGGCGATCTCGTTGGGGCTCGCCGCGTCGAAGCCCGCGCCCTGCGCCGCCAGGTGGGTCAACACCTCGTCGACGGGGCACGCCTTCATGGCGAACCGGATGTCGACGCCGGGCAGTTCCTCGATCAGGGACCGGTACCGTTCGCCGATCCCGGCGAGGTCGTAGATGATCCGGTCCTCGGGCTCGGTTGCGAGGGCGGCGTGCAGAGCTGCGCTGAGCGGGGGCCGCCCCGGTCTGGTCAGCGCTGCACCTGGCCGCCCGGACGGCATTCTCGGGGCAATCGCGGGCGATGCTTTGCAGGACGGGTGGAGGTATCGGTCGGACTCCGTCATGCGGTCCTTCCAAGCTCGGGACTTCGGCGGCGGGGCGGATCGAGAGCACAGCGAATCCAGGGTTGACTGCCGGCGGGCAGCTCGCTGCGGACGCGTTGGTCACGACCTTCGTGGAGCCCATGGCGGTCGGAGGGCGGCGGACTGCACCCCTCAGGAGGATGAACACGCGCACGGACCCTGGGCACAACATTGGACTAGACCAGCTTTCGGCGTCAACCCTTTCAGGCCGCCAACTCGCCCTCGCGGTCGCCAATCCAAAGGTAACCCGCGTGCTCCGGCAGATATTTGACGCTGCGTTATGTCTGCTGGTCAGTCGGTTAGCATGACGGGTGCCATCCAGGCGTTACCGCCCCAACCAATCCTGATGCGGATCAGTCGCCGTTTCGGTCGGGCCGGCCGCGCTGGGCTGATCGGGACCGGGCGATCGCTGTCGCGGTCTTGATCGCCGATGTGTGCGGCCGAGGCCGTACCGGCCGGCCGCACACATCGGTGCGAGCGCACCACACGTTGCGTCGTCCCGGGGACCGCTGTCCGATGCAGCGACCCGACGAGGCCGTCAAGTACTTCGAGGTACTACACGGTGTCGCACCGGCGGAAGCCGGCGACATCGCGGCTCATCGTTGAACTCCCCGCTGGAGTGGTCGACTCGTCAGCACAGGACGCGAAGCGCTCCGGGCTGCACCCTCGCCGTCATGGGGAGGACGTTGTCGACCTCGCCGTCCGCCCCGTAGGGGATCTCGCGGTCCGCCTCGATGTGAACTTCCCTGCCACGGAGGACTTCTATCTCGGGGCGGTTGATGTGCGCGCCGGTCTTCAGTTCGTTCATGATGGTGAAGAACAAGCGCTTGGGCGCGTCGCGGATGATGACGACGTCCAGCAGCCCGTCGTCGAGGCGCGCGTCCGGGGCGATGAGGCGGCCGAAACCGTAGTAGGCGGAGTTGGCCGCCACGACCGTGTAGCCGCGTCGCTCGCGCGAGACGCCGTCCACGGTGATGCTGAAGTCGGCAGCCCACCAGGTGGCCACCGCGCGCAGGCCGCCCGCGTAGTAGGAGGCGGAACCTCGCAGCAGGCGTGAGGTGTTGGCGTGACGGTTGGCCACCGCGTCGACGCCGGCGTAGACGCTGCCCAGGACGACGGTTCTGGTGTGGGCCGCCGACTCGACCTCGATGGTGTCGATCCGTCGCGGTGTGCCCTTCAGGAGCAGTTTGGCCAGAGCCGAGGGCTCGTCAGGAAGGCTGAGGGCGCGGGCGAAGTCGTTTCCGCGGCCTGCCGGGACGATTCCGAGGACGGCGCCGGTGCCGCTGAGGGCGCCGCCGATGCAGCCCACTATTCCGTCGCCGCCGACGGCGAGGACGATGTGCCCCTGCTCGGCTGCCTTCAGCGCGATTTCCCGGGCGTGTTCCAAGCTGTGGCTGTACTGCGTGTCGAGCTGTGCTCCCGCTTGCCGGAGCAGGCGGGCCAGCGGGAGGAGCGCTGCTGTTCCGGTGGCGCCCCCGGCCGAGGGATTGACGACCGCTGTGAACTGTCGCATGAAGGTGCCTCCGAAAGGCATGGGTGACCAGTCAGCGGATGGGAAGCAGGATGCCGGGGTTGAGGATTCCCGCGGGGTCGAGGGCCGCCTTGACGGCTTGCAGGATGTCGACCCCGAGCGGGCCGATCTCCTGGGCGTACCAGTCGCGATGATCGGTCCCCACGCCGTGGTGATGGGTGATGGTGCCGCCGGCGGCGAGGATGGCGTCGTTGGCGGCACGCTTGGCGGGTGCCCAGTGGGCGACCGGATCCTCCCCCTGAGCCGAGACGACGGTGAAGTAGAGGGATGCGCCGGTCTCGTAGACGTGGGAGATGTGGCACATGACCAGGGGCGGGGTTCCCGCCTCGGTCAGGGTGCCGGTGAGCGCATTGCGTACGGCTTCGTAGAGTGCCGGGATGCGGGACCAGAAGGCCGCGGTCTCCAGGGTCTCGGCGAACGCACCCGCGTCGAGCAGCGCGTCGCGGAGATAGGGCGCGTTGTAACGGCCATGGGCCCACTTCTCACCTGCCGCATCCACGAGCTCCCCTCCGCAGGAACGCAGGACGGCGGTTGCCCGGGCCCGCCGGTTCTCGGTGTCCTCGGCGGTGCCCTCGTACCCGGCGATGGCCATGACTCCGGCCGGTTGGGGATCCGCCGACTGTCCGCCGATGCTGTCCGGCTGAGCCAGTCCGACCAGCGTCTCCGTCTCGTCCGACAGGCGCAGTACGGTGGGCAGCGGGCCGTCCTGGGCGAGTCGGCGCAGTGCGGTCGCCCCGGCCTCGAAGGTGGCGAATCTCCAGCCCTCGTAGAGCTTGGCCGCCGGGAGCGGTCGGATGCGTACGGTCACCGAGGTGATGACACCGAACGCGCCCTCGGAACCCAGGATCAGCTGACGAAGATCCGGGCCGGCGGCGGACCGCGGCGCACGGCCCACTTCCAGGGTGCCTTCAGGAGTGGCCACCGTCAGCCCGAGCACCATCTCGTCGAAACGGCCGTAGCCGGCCGAGGCCTGCCCGCTGGAGCGAGCCGCCGCGAATCCACCGATGGTCGCCCACTCGTACGACTGCGGGAAGTGCCCCAGGGTGAAGCCTTGTGCGGCGAGCAGGGCCTCCGCCTGCGGTGCACGCAGCCCGGACTGCAGGGTCGCGGTGCGGGAGATCTCGTCGACGGACACCAGGCTGTCCAGCCGGCGCAGGTCCAGCGCGACGAAGGGACCCGGTCCGGTCGGAGCAAGTCCACCGACCACCGATGTGCCGCCACCGAAAGGAACCACCGCCACGCGGTGCTCGGCGCAGACCCGCAGAACGTCGAGGACGTCCTGATGGGATCCCGGCAGCAGCACGGCATCCGGTATGTCGTCGACCTCGCCGGCGCGGATCCGCAGGAGGTCGGGGGTGGACTTGCCGCGGGTGTGCCGGATCCGGGTCTCCGCGTCGGTCCGCAGATGGACCGGGTCGCCGAGACATTCGGCGAGGGCTCGGCGGGTCTCGGCATCGAGGCCGGACTCGGGGACGACGATGTCGCCGAGCACGGCCGGCTCGGCGCTCCGGGGTTTGACGCCGAGCAGGTCTCGCAGCAGGCCGAGCGCTGAGTCGGGCAGCGATGCCGCCTTGGCCGGGTCGCCCCAGCCGCTCCACAACATGTCCACCATCAGTGCTTCCTTACCGATCGGATCCGCGGGCGCTGTGTTCCTCGCCCCCCGCTGGTATTACACTGTGACAGATGACGCCCATTCGTCACAAGCACTCGGACAGCAGCGCTGTTCTCGACGCGGCACGCGATTGCGTTCTGGCCGTCGGCGTTCGCCGGACCACCCTGACCGACGTGGCCCGGCGTGCCGGGGTCTCGCGTATGACGCTGTACCGCAAGTGGCCGGACGTACGGACACTCGTGGGAGACCTGATGACCCGCGAGTGGGTCGCCGTCGCACGGGACGCCCTGCCCGGGCACGATCCCTCGGCTCCCACCCTCGTGCGGCTGGTCGAGGGCCTGACGGCCGGCGTGCGGGCGTTCCGCGCCCATCCGCTCTTCCACAAGATCATCGATGTCGATCCCGAACTGCTGCTCCCCTATGTGCTCGACCGTCGGGGGGCCAGTCAGGACGCACTGCTGGAGCTCCTCGTCGCGGCTCTGCGAGAGGGACACGCCGACGGATCCGTCCGTGCGGACCACCCGGTCCGGCAGGCCCGTTCCCTGCTGCTCATCGCCCAGGCCTTCACGCTGTCGTTGCGCACGATGTCCGACGAGACCGACCCCGACCTGACCGCGGCAGCTTTCGACCTTGAACTGCGGACGATCCTGGAGAGGACCCTCACGCCATGAGCTCCCACCCGCTGACCCGTCCGGCCCGATCCTCTTCCTCGCTGAACGCCGGGCGCCGGTCCCGGGAGCTGGCCGAGGTCGCCGACGGCATGAAAGTCGACGTCCTGGTCGTCGGGCTCGGTGCGACCGGCGCCGGCGTCGCCCTCGACGCAGCGTCCCGCGGTCTGTCGGTGGCCGCGATCGACGCCCACGATCTCGCTTTCGGGACATCTCGATGGAGCTCGAAGCTGATCCACGGCGGCTTGCGCTACCTCGCCTCCGGCCAACTGGACGTGGCCTACGAAAGCGCCGTCGAGCGGGGGGTGCTGATGCAGCGCACCGCCCCGCACCTGGTCCATGCCCAGCCCTTCGTTCTGCCGCTGACCCCGTTGGTCACACGGCAGCAGGCCGCACTGACCTGGGCCGGATTCACAGCGGGCGACCTGCTCCGCGCATCGGCCGGCACCTCCCGCCGCACCCTGCCTGCCCCCCGCCGCCTGTCCGCGGTGGAGACCCGGCATCTCGCCCCCGGCCTGCGCCAGTCCGGTCTGCGGGGCGGACTCCTGTCCTGGGACGGCCAACTGAGCGACGACGCCCGGTTGGTGACCGCTCTCGCACGCACCGCCGCGACCCGCGGCGCAAGGATCCTGACCCGTGTCCGTGCGCTGGAGCTCACCGGCGCCGGAGCCAGGGTGCGTGACGAACTGACGGGTGAGGAATCGCAGATACGGGCCCGCGCCGTGATCAACGCGACCGGAGTATGGGCAGGCGGTCTCGTCGAGGAAGTACGGCTGCGCCCGTCCCGCGGAACCCATCTGGTGCTGAGATCCGAAGACCTCGGCATGATGGCTGCCGGGATGCACATCCCGATTCCCGGCGAGAGCAACCGCTTCGCACTCGTGCTGCCGCAGGGCGACGGACGGGTCTACGTCGGACTGACCGACGAGCCCATCGAGGGACCGGTCCCGGATCTCCCGGAAGTGCCCGAGACGGACATCGGCTTCCTGCTCGACGTCCTGGGGTCAGCTCTCGAGGTGTCCCTCGACCGTACGCACGTGGTGGGTGCGTTCGCCGGCCTGCGTCCGCTGCTCGACATCGCTGCCACGGAGACGGGTTCCCACGGACCGGATCGCACCGCCGACATCTCCCGCCGACACGCGGTTCTGACCTCGCCCCAGGGAGTCACGACGATCGTCGGCGGCAAACTCACCACGTACCGGCGGATGGCCCAGGACGCCGTGGACGCCGCCGTCACCACACGTCGCCTCGCCGCCGGCCCGTGCCGTACCGCATCCATTCCGCTGGTCGGAGCCGCGCCGCCGCGAACCCTGACGACGCTCGACGCACCCGTCCGCCTGGTCCAGCGTTACGGAATCGAGGCGCCGGCAGTCCACGCCCTGGGCGCCGCGGACCCCGCGCTGCGCACCCCCATTGCCCCCGGCCACACCGTCACAGCAGCCGAGTTGGTCTGGGCGGTGCTCCACGAAGGAGCACTGGACGCGTCCGACCTGCTGGATCGTCGTACTCGCACCGGTCTGGTTCCCTCCGACCGAGAGGCGGCGATGGACGCGGCGCACGAAGCACTCGCCAGGGGCAACGGGTCGGATCGGCTCTCCGCCTGAGGGCCACCGCAGGCTGGTGCCTTGAGCCGCTCCGACGCGCTGTGTCCGACACCGGAGCAGTCCGCGACAGATCCCGCCTGGCCCGCGGTGGCTGGCACGCACGTTCTCCCCCCGCTGCCGCTGGACACGGCCCAGCGGCAGCGGGGTGGGATCACCTGCAGCCGTCGTTGAACCTCCGGGTACCGATGTACAACTGGCCAGCGTCGTTCATGTCGACGGTCGAGCCCGTTGCCTGGACGGAGCCGACGGTGTTGCTGGCCCAGACGGCACGTCCGCCGCTGGTGTAGACGACGAGATTGCCGTCGTTCTGGTAGGAGGCGTACGTGCCGCCCGAGTTGTTGGTGTGGGTCGCCCAGCAGGCACCGAAGTGGCTGCCGTACTCGACCAGGTTGCCGTCGCTCTGCATGACCAGCCAGACGTGCCCGGTGCTGGTGTACCGCTCGATGGATTCCCCCGCGTTGAGGGTCTGGCCCCGGTTGAGGTGGTCGCCCGAGCCGGCTGCCGTGGACGTGCCGGTGAGGCCGATCACCGAGATGGCGGCGACTGCGCCGACGGTGAGTGCCTTGGTGAGTACCTGACGTATTGCCATGGTGAGTGACATCCTCTGGTGTGTGATTCTCTGACGGTTGTCTGCGAAATCAGTGGTTGGTGCCGCACGGCACGACATACCAGGCGAAGCTCCAGTCCTCGGAGTACCAACGGCTGGAGGCCCAGAAGATCGGCTGATGATTTTCGTACTGAACCTCCGCCTTTGTGCCAGGGGTTTGGTTGTTGATCCAGGACCCCTTGCCGTTCCAGTTGGCAACGCCAGGGCCAGCAGCAGCCGCAAGAAACGTTTCATGGCTTCCCTTCGGAAAACGGCGCACCACAGGGTGATGGGTGCGATGGGGTGAGCGGTTCACGACGGTGCCGACCGGCGGTTCAACAGTTCGGCACGCCGGGGACCCGCTGCCAGTTGTCGCCCTGGACGACGTAGGTCGCCGGCAGATAACCCCAGTAGCCGGGGCCGCCGTCGACGCTCTCGTCGGCGAGGGTGAAGAGCCACCAGTCGTTCCGGTTCGCCGATCCGTCGGCGTTGTAGGTGACCGGGTTCTGATGCCCGATGTCCTGGCGCTGGCAGGTGTACCAATTGCTGCCGGCGTACATCCAGCTGTGCTGAGTGATGAGCGTCCGGCCGTAGACCGGGGCCTTCTGCCAGCTGTCGCAGTAGTAGACGGTGTCGACCACGTATCCGGACGGATAGGTCTTCGGCTCGTAGCGGGTGGTGCAACTGCCCGACGTGGCAGCGGCCGGGGTCGCGGTCCCGACACACGCCGCCACGAGGGCCAGCGCGGTGGCGCCGCAGGCGGCAAGTCGTGTCAGTTTCATGGACGTTCCTCTTCTGGAGACTGCTGCGAGGGGCCAGCGGCACGGTGCCGCCCGGGACACACCCCCGAACGGAAGGTCGTGTCCTGTGCGCACCCGGCATGGCGTCATGCGGCGCACCGACGGCGCACGGTGAGGCGGCGCACCGTCAGGCGGCGTAGCCCTTACCGCCGATGAGGGTCTCCAGGTCGTAGGTCGACATGGTCCACTGCCGAGGTACGTTGCCCCAGCTCGGCCCGCCGGCGCCTTCCGCGGCCGGGTCGTAGACGTAGACCGTGTCCCCGTTGTTGGCGTACCCGACGACCGTCACGTAGTGGAAGATCGTGCGGTTCTGGTTGGGGTAGTTCGGCGGCGCCCCGGTGTAGCCGGCCGGGATCCACAGGTTCACCACCATCGGGTAGCCCCGGTCGATGTCGAACATCACGTTGTACTTGAAGAGGTTCCGCTGTGCCTGCGTCGGGTTCCAGTCGATCTTCTTGAACTCGTACCACCGGGTGTTGCCGGAATTGTTGAGTTCGGTCGCCACCTCCTGGGCGCTGTCCGTGCCGTCGCCGTCGGTCCCCATGTGATTGGCGTAGGTCGTCTGGCTGTGCGGCGTGTAGCCGAGCCGGGACTGCAACGCCATCTGGACGGAGGCGGGGGCGCAGAAGTTGCCGTTCTCCTGCGCGTACCAGGAGCGACCGATGAAGACGGTGCCGGGAAGCCCCCCGCCCGGTGGGTCGGCCAGGGCGGGTGAGGCCGGCGAGAGGACCGCGGCCAGTGCGCTGAACAGCACCAGGCCCGTCATGGTGGCGCGCCCTCGTGTGCGGCCTTGTGCGCGGCCTTGTGTGTTGCGTTGAAGCATGTGCACTCCCGTGTGAGGTGTGACGGACCGGGCCGGGCCTTCGTGCTGCGCCCTTGCCGTATGTGCCACAACCTCGCTCGCCGGGGGTTTGTCCGACAGGTGTGGGGGCGTCGGACAAACAACGCCGGACAAACGACGCGGGACGGAGCAGGCGCGTTCGGGCGGGGGAGGCCCTGCATGATCCGTGGGCTTTAGCATGTCCAGGGGGTTCGTCGGGGTTTGTCGAAGTGGTCGTGGCGCGGTGCGCGTTCACGGTCGTCGGGGGGTTGTGGTGGGTCGTCTGGAGAAACCGGTGGATCCGGAGGCCGGAGCGGTTCAGGCGCTGGCCTGGCAGCTGCGGCAGCTGCGGCAGCGGGCCGGAAACCCGGGATATCGCCTGTTGGCCAAGCGGGTGCACTTCTCGGCGAGCACGCTGGCGGATGCCGCCAGGGGTGAGCGGCTCGCTTCTCTGGAGGTGGTCCTGGCCTACGCCGAAGCGTGCGGCGGTGACCGTGACGAGTGGCGCGCGCGGTGGTCGGCGGCCGCGAAGGCGCGTGCGGCCGGTCCCAAGGAGTCCGGACACGTCGACGAGGCAGGCGCGGGGGAGCGGGAGGAGTGCCCCTATCAGGGGCTGACGGCGTTCCAGGCCGAGGAGGCGGCGCGGTTCTTCGGCCGCTCGCAGCTGGTCGGGCGCTTGGTGAGCCGGGTCGAGCAGTTGTCGTTCGTCGCGCTCTTCGGGGCGTCCGGCAGCGGGAAGTCCTCGCTGTTGCGGGCCGGGGTGCTCGGTTCGATAGCCACCGATCCCGAGGCGGCGGGACGCTGGCGGATCCTGCTGATGACCCCGACCGCCCATCCGGTCGACGAATTGTCCGACCTGATCGCGAAGTTGTCCGGCGCCGATGTGCACCGGTTGTCCGAGGATCTGTCGCGGGATCCGGCCGCTTTGGACCTCGCGATCCGCGGCGCGCTGGCCTCCGATCCGGAGGAATGCCGGGCGCTGCTGGTGGTGGACCAGTTCGAAGAGGTTTTCACCCTGTGCACCGACGAAGGCGAACGCGGCCGGTTCATCGAGGCGCTGCTGGACGCGGCCCACGGCCCCGGACGCCGCACCACGGTGGTGCTCGGCGTGCGCGCGGACTTCCTGGCGCACCTCACCCAGCATCCCGGCCTGGCCGAGGCGCTGGGAGAGCAGGCGCAGTTGCTGGTCGGCCCGGTATCGGCCACCGACCTGCGGGAGATCATCGTCGGGCCCGCCACTCACGCCGGGCTACGGGTCGAACCGGACCTGCTGGCGACCGTGCTCGCCGACGCCGCCGGGGAGCCTGGCGCGTTGCCGCTCGTCTCGCATGCACTGCTGGAGACCTGGCAGCGGCGATCGGTGAACTCCCTCACCCTGGCGGGGTATCAGGCCAGCGGCGGTGTGCGTGGAGCGATCGCCCAGACCGCCGAGCGGGTTCACGACGGGCTCAGCCCGGACCAGCAGCAGATCGCCCGCAAGATCTTCCTGCGGCTCACCGCGCTGGGGGACGGCACCGACGACACCCGGCGGCCCATCGGCCGCACCGAACTCGACGGCGTCGCGGATGCGCCGGTGGTCGCCGAGGTACTGGACCGGCTGGCCGAGGCCCGGCTGGTCGTGCTGGGGGACGGCACGGTGGAGGTGGCCCACGAGGCGCTGATCCGGGCCTGGCCCCGGCTGCACCGCTGGCTCACCGACGACCGGGCGAGCCTGCTCGTCCACCGCGGGCTCACCGAGGCCGCCCACGGCTGGCAGTCGTTGGACCGTGACGCCGGGGTGCTGTACCGCGGCGGCCGGCTGTCGGCCGCCCGCGCCTGGGCCCAGGAGCATCCCGGGAACCTGAACGAGCTGGAGGATGCCTTCCTCACGGCGGGCAACGCCGCGGAACAAGCGGAACACGACAGCGCCCGGCGCCGCACCCGCCTCCTCAAGCGCCTCGTCATGGGCATGGCCCTGCTCATGACACTGGCCATGGTCAGCGGGTTCGTCGCCATGAGCCAGCGCACGGACGCCCGCCGCCAGCAGCAGGTCACGTTCGCCGATCAGCTCTCGCTGCGGGCCAGGAATCTGCTCGCCACCGATCCGGCTCTGGCCGGCCGGCTGGCGGTGGAGGCGTACCGCTTGCACCCGGACACCGAGACCAGCGGCGGCCTGCTCAGCGCCGCCGCGGCACCCAGACCGGTCGTCCTCAACGCCGGTGGTCCGGCCGTCTACGCGCTGGCTTTCAGCCCGGATCACTCGCTGCTGGCCTCCGCGGCCGTCGACGGGACGGTCGGCCTGTGGGATCCGGTCAGGGGCGCCCTGATCGCCACGCTCGACGGGCACTCGGGACGTGTGATGGCCGTGGCCTTCAGCGGCGACGGGAACCGGCTCGCCGCCCTGGCGATCGACGGGACGGCCGGATCCGTCACCGTCTGGGACACCCACACCCACCGCCAGGTGCGCCGGCTGACCATCGACCACCCCGCCCCGGCCATGGCCTTCAGCTCCGACGGCGCGACGATCGCCGCCGGCACCGACACCGGCGGCATCGCCCTGTACGACCTCACTCACGCATCCGGTGCGCCGTCCGCAACGTTGCGGAGCCACCAGCACACCGTCCTGTCCCTGGCGTTCAGTTCCGACCGCCGGTACCTCGTATCGGCGGCCGCGCAGGAAAGTCCCATCGTCTGGAACACGGCCACCGGAGCGGGTACCACCCTGCGCGGCGCCGATCACGTCGACTCGGTGGCGTTCGAGCCCTCCGGGCACCGCCTGGCGGCCGGGGCGGACGACCGCGGGGTGTATCTCTGGCTCGACGGCGATCTGACGGCTCCGGCCACCTCACTTCCCCTGCACGGCTCGTTCGGATGGGTGATCTCCGCTCCCGTCAACGACAAGATCGCGGTGGCGGACGAGAGCGGCACCGTCACACTGCGGGACCTGCGGGGTGTCGAACCCCCGCAGGCCTTCCGGGACCGGGGCCGCGTCGAGACGATGGCGGTGGCCCTGAGCGGCGACGGGTCGATCCTCGCCTCCGCCGGCTGGGACGGCGGAATCGTGCTGCACGACCTCCGCAACAAGCCGTTCAGCGGGTTCGACGCACAGGTCAACGATGTGGAGGTCAGCCCGGACGGACGCACGATCGCCTCGGCGGGCAGCGACGGATTCGTGCGACTGTGGGACGGCGCCGGGAAATCGGTCGGCGTGCTGGGAAATCAGCCCAACGACGTGCAGGCGGTCGCCTTCACCCCGGACGGTCACCTGCTCGCCGCCGTGTCCCGCAATCGCACCCTGACGATCTGGGACACCACAACCCGGCGGCCCGTGGGCCCGCCCATCCAGATCCCCGCGGTCGGCGCGTCGACCGACGTGGCGTTCGGCCCCGGCGGCCACTACCTCGCCGCGGCCACCCTCGGTCCCTATCTGTGGGACATGAGCCATCCGGCGTCGCCGGTTCCGGCGCCGCCCAAGAGTGCGCGCCTGGCCACGGCCTTGGCGTTCAGCCCCGACGGGCGCCGCCTGCTGACCACCAGCGTCGGGGGATTCGTCAACGTCATCGACCTCGCGACCGGCGTCCAGGCAGACCGGTTCGACACCCACCAGGGCGTGGTGCAGGACCTGGCCGTCAGCCCGGACGGCACGACCCTCGCCACCGCCGGCGACAGCCGCACGATCAAACTGTGGGACACGGTGACCCACCGTCAGATCGCGGTACTGAGCGGGCACAGCGCGCCCATCCAGGTCCTCGCCTTCAGCCCGGACGGCCGCACCCTCGCCTCGGCCGGTGACGACCACACGGTGGTGACATGGGAGGTCGGCACCGGCCACCGCCTCGTCACCCTCACCGGCCACACCAGCACAGTCCGCGGCCTGGCCTTCACCGCCGACGGCGCCCTCGTCTCCGGCGGCCAGGACGGCAGGATCATTCGATGGGCCCTTGATCCTGCCGCGGCCACGACCCGCGTCTGCACCGCGGTCGGACGCGGCCTGAACCCGGATGAATGGGCGGCCTACCTTCCGTCCCTTCCGTACCAGCCAACCTGCGACCGAGTCAGCGGAGTGACATCGCGCTGACCTCGCCCACCGGCCGCGGTTGGCGCAGGGCGAGGTCAGCGCGCCACGCGTTGCACGACAAGCTCAGGCGACGGGCCAAGGCCGGCCGTAAAGCTCAGAGCAGGGCGCGCAGTTCGCCGACCGCGTCCGTGGCGTCGATCAGCCGGGCTCTCAGTCATGAACGGCACGGTACCGAGCCGCAAGGCCGATCTCACTGGCATCGACGAAGACTCCTTGTGAGCGATCGTTGTCAGAGGTTCTTGGCCTTCTTCGCTCCGCCCCACAGAGACCCGGGATTTGCCCGGTTGGGGTGCAGGGCGAGCATCGCCTCGTACAGGTCAGTGTGCGCCTGAGTCTCGGTGTCGAGCCGGTTGAAGTCGGTGAGGTACTGCTTCGTCTCGGCGAGGATCTTCGGATCGTCGGGCAGGTCCGGGTTCTTGTGGCCGGCGACGACGAAGGCCGGGTTGAGTGCGGCGAGCGTGTCGGTGGCCCGCATCCACTCCTGGCGCGAGGTCGTGGTGGTCTCGCCCATGTACTGGTGGATGCCGTTGTAGGCGACGTCCCCGGCCACGACGAGGCGCAGATCCGGCACCCACAGGGCGGTGCTGCCCTCGGTGTCGGTGAATCCTGTTTCGATTACCTGGAGCGGATGGCCTTCGAGGGTGAAAGTGTCGCCGTCGAGGGCTTCGGGGAAGACCTGCGGCTGGGGTACCTGGCCGGGAAAGCGCGCGGCCCAGAAGGTGTCGATGAACGGCGGGGTGCCTTCGAAGATCGCCTTGGCCACGACTGCGGCGGTGGAGACCGCCTTGGCCTGGGGAAAGCCTCGATGAGCTGCTTGACGCCGAAGGCGTGGTCGCCATGGTCGTGGGTGATGTAGATGTAGGCCAGGTTGCGGTCGTGGGATTTCACCCAGTCGACGAGTTCCTGGTTCTGTTCGACGGTGAGGAACGTGTCGACCAGTACGGCGTCGCGCTCGCCGTAGATCAGGGTGGCGGTGTTGGCGACCCACTGGAGGTCTTCCTTGCCGGGCGGCAAGTCGCGGGTAAGGCCCGGTCGACGTGCGCACAACGTGTCGTACTGCAGCGAAGATCCGGGCGCCGTCATGGGGGTGTTCCCTTCCACAGCTGTTACGACTGGCGATGATGCTCTGGCGGCCCTCCACCCGGTGAATGCGGAGACGCTCATGGAACCCGGCCCCGCGCGGCCGCTTGTCAGCGTATGTCCTGGATTGTTATAGCGCATGCAGGGTCGCATCCATTTCGCTTCGGCTTCCGCGTGACGTGTCTCTGAGGCGTCGCCAGCAGACGATCGCGCCGCAGTGACGGCAAGAGTGGCTGCGTGAGCCACGCCAAGGGGCCCGGCACACGTCACGTGTGCCGGGCCCCTTGGCGTGCGGTTCAGTTCAAGTGGTGGGTGTCGTTGAGGGACTGCACCGTGGCGGTGCCGTCCTCGTCGTACGTCACCGTTGACAGGGAGGCTGCCGCGACTTCCATGCGGAACAAGCAGTGCGGTGGGGCCTGGAGGGCGAGGCGGATCAGGGTTCTGAGTGGTCCGACGTGGGAGACGACCAGAACCGTGGCGCCGGCGTACTGGGCCAAGAGGCCGTCTCGTACGGCGGCGACCCGGCGGGTGACCTCTTGCATGGTCTCGCCTGCGCCCGAGGGCGGAACCTCGGGCGAGGCGAGCCATGCGCTCAGGTCGTCCGGGTAGCGTTCGCGGACTTCCGTGAACGTCAGGCCCTCCCAGGCGCCGAAGTCCGCTTCCCGCAGTTCCCGGTCGACCTGGACGCTCAGGCCAAGGCGCGCGGCCACGGACTGAGCGGTCTCCCGGCAGCGCCGCATCGGTGAAGTGACGACCGCCTCGATTTCGCCGCGGTGGGCGAGGGCGTCTGCTACCGCCTGGGCTTGGCTGTGTCCGGCCGGTGAGAGTCCCGGGTTGGATCCTCCGCTGCCGGAGAGCCGCCGTTGCGGGGTGAGCAGGGTTTCGCCGTGCCGCAGCAGTAGGAGCGTCGTCACGTCACTCACTTCGCGGTCGTGGCGAAGTGGTCTCGTACGGCGTCGGTCTGCTTCTCCATGACGTCGATGATGGCCTCGACCACGTTCAGGTCGGCGTCCTCGGCGATCTCCAGGATCCGTGACCACTCGAAGAAGCTGCGGGCCGGGTCGTTGGTGATGTGGCGTACGCGGATGGTGGCCTCGTAGCTGGCGACTCCGCTGGTGGGAGCGATGGCCCGGTAGGACTGGCGCTTCTTGATTTCGTCTCGGGCGGCGATCTCCTGCTGGACGAGGCCGCCGTTGAGCGTGAGCTTGAAGTCGTAGCGGGCCGGGACCGTGTCGACCGAGCCGCCTTCTGTCCACGTGACGTCGGTGTGGATGTCCAGGTCGCCCGGGGAGACGATCTCCAGGATCTGCATGGCGTCGCGGACGGTCGCCCACACGGTGTCCGGGTCGGCCTCGAGGATGGTGGAGTGGTGCATGGTGTGCTTGCGCTGGATCGGCACGGGGTGCTCTTTCTTCTAGTTCTTCTAGTGGTTGACGCGGTCGATCTTGGCGATCCACACGTCGAACGGTGCGGTGCGGTTGGGGAGGCCGGGCTGCGTCGGCCCCCCGGCGCCGTCGGCGGCGGCGGCGAAGACGAGCCCGTCGACGCGCGCCCACGTGGTTATCGCGTGGACTCCGAGGACTCCGGGGACTCGTTCTTGGCGATGATGTGGTTTCCGAGGATCAGATAGTCGATCTCGGTGCCCATGAAGCAGTTCAGGGCGTCCGTCGGGGTGCAGACGATGGGTTCGCCGGCGACGTTGAACGAGGTGTTGATCAGGCACGGGGTGTCGGTGAGTTCGATGAACTTCCGCAGCAGTGCCGTGAGCCGTGGGGTGCCCTCGTCCGTCAGGGTCTGGATACGGGAGGTGCCGTCCACGTGTACGGCACCGGGGATGCGGTCCTTGTATTCGTCGCGGACGGGGAAGACGAACGTCATGTACGGGGAGCTGGTCTTACGCCCCATGTCGAAGATCTTCGGCGCCTGCTCCTCGAGGACAAGGGGAGCGAACGGACGGAAGGGTTCGCGGTGCTTCACCCGGGTGTTGATGATGTCCTTGATGTCGGTGAAACCGGGGTTGGCGATGATGCTGCGATGCCCCAGCGCGCGTGGCCCGTGCTCGACACGGCCTTCGAACCAGCCGATGACGACCTTCGTCGTCAGCAGCTCCGCCACCTGCTCGATGATCTCGTCATCATCCAGGCGCTTGACGAGGACGCGGCCGGCGAACCCCTCAAGGGCCTCCTCGATCGCGGCGTCGTCGTAGGCCGGTCCCAGATAGGGGGTGGCGGGTGCGGCGGCGAGGATGTCCGCGGGGGCGGTGTCGGGGTGGTTGAGCCAGGCGTGGGCTGCGGCTCCGATGGTGATGCCGGTGTCGGAGGCGCCGAAGCTGACCTGCATGTCCTCGAAGCGCGAGCCTTCGAACATCGGCGTGTTGTTCAGGCAGTTCAGGGCGACGCCGCCTTCGAACAACAGCCGGTCGAGATCCGTCCTGCTCTCCAGGTGGCGGACCTGGTGGGCGGTGGCGATGTTCAGCATCTGCTGCGCGGCGGCGGCGACGCGGGCCTTGTATTCGAGGGTGTCTTCGAAGGGTCCGAAGTACTCCTCGAACAGGGCGTCGTGACTGTGGAGGTTGTCGGTCTGAAGGGCCTTGGTGAAGGTGTAGCGGCCGTCGTCGTGCAGCGTCAGAAGGTGCTCGATGAACGGGTTCGGAGTCGGCGGGTCGGTGTATCCGGCCAGGCCCATCACCTTGTACTCGTCGTTGTTGGGGACGAAGCCGAGGAAGCGGGTGATGACGGAGAACAGGGTGCCGATGGAGTACTCGGAACCGGTGACGGTGTCGTCGAAGACGGTGATCCGGCCCTCGCGGATCTCGCCCGACAAGGTCGAGAAGCGTTCGGCTCGGCCGTCGCTGACGAGGAACGCGGAGTCCTTCATGCCGGCGAGGTAGTAGCCGGTCGTGGCATGGGCCAGGTGGTGAGGGACGAAGCGGACCCTGGCCGGGTCGGGGCGGTGTCCGGTGCGGGCTTCGAAGTCCGCGAGGATCGCTTCGGGGCTGACGACCTGGTCGAACAAGTCGCCTATGGTGCGACCGAGTTCGGCCTTCGCGGCCTCCGGCATCGGGGAGGTGCGGATGCCGTCCAGGGTCTTGTCCAGAACCTGGGTGGACCAGTTCCAGGGGAAGGCGAACAGGTCGACGTCATCGAACGTGATCCCGGCCTCCTTCAGGCACCAGTCGATCGCGTTCGTGGGGAAGTCGGTGGTCTTCTTCTCCCGGTTGAGGCGTTCCTCTTCCACCGCGGCGACCAGGCGGCCGTCCACCAGGAGCGCGGCGGCGGCGTCGTGGCCCAAGAGGTAATGCTTGTTGATGCCGGTCGCACCGAGGCGTTCGGAGAAGAACTCCGACACCCGACTGAAACCATTACATCCGAGAACAATCACGGCAATCTTTCCTGTTATGGGGCTACTTGACGATCAGCAGGTCGCGGAGCTTCTCCCCGGCCGCGGGTGCCTGGCACAAGCCCGCGCCGGTGAATCCGGCCGCGTACAGGAAGCGGCGGGTGGGGTGTTCGCCGATGAAGGCGGTGTTGTTGGGACTGGCGTCGAAGTCGCCGCTCCACGCGCGATGCAGGCCGATGCCGTCCAAGGCGGGGAACAGGGTGCCGAGATGGCCGGCGATGCGGCCGAGCCAGGCTTCGCGTGGTTCGCCGGCCTTGGGTACGCCCATGGCGAGGAGGATGCGGTCCTTCCATGAGCGGATCCGCAGGCCGGATGTGGCGTGCATCGTCATGGGCATCTCGCGGTGCGGGGAGGGCGGGGCGTCGGTGAACAGCATCTCGATCGCGTGGGGTCTCATCGGCAGGTCGACCGATGCCATGGATGCCACCTCGCCGGACCAGGGCCCGGCCGTGCACACGATGCTGTCTGCCTTGATGCTGCCCTGCGGGGTGTGGACGGTGTTGTCGTCGTCGATGCGTGTGACGGGTGTGTGGGTGAACAGACTGGCGCCGTGATTGCGGGCGGCGGCGGCGTAACCGCGGACGATGTCGAGGCCGTCCACGTGGTACGCCTCCGGAGACCAGGCGGCGGCCAGCACGGCGCGCTCGTTGATCAGCGGGTTGTGTCCGGACGCTTCGCGGGCACTGATCAGGTCGACCTGGACCCCGGCGGCGTGCTGGGCCTGATGGGTGGCCTCGAATTCGGCGATCTGCTGTTCGTCCGTGAACAGCGCCATGAACCCGAGCCGCTTCAGGCCGAGAGGGGCTCCGGTGTGGCGGGCGAAGTCGTGGTAGGCGTTCAGGCTGCGCACGGCCATTTGCCCGGTGTGCGGGTCACCGGGGAAGTAGGTGCGGACCATGCCCGCGGTGTGCGCGGATGCCCCGCCGCCGAGGCTTCCGCGTTCCAGCAGCACGGTGTTCACGCCGGCTTCGGCGAGGTGGTAGGCGGCGGAGGTGCCGATCACTCCCCCGCCGATCACGACGGCGTCAGCGCGGGCAGGCAGGGCGCTCAAGATCTTCTCCTGTGGTGTGGGCTTCCGGTAGGGGGGATGAGTGCCGGTGTCGTCATCTGGCCGGCGGACTCCGCTCCGGGCATGGCTACGCGTCTTCATAGGCGCCCTGCTGGCGCAGGTGGTGTCCGGTCTCCCACGGGTACAGCTGGAGGTTCCAGCCGCCCAGGCAGTTGATGTAGAGGGCCATCTGGCTGGTGACGGCGTAGAAGTCGTCACGGTCGAGGCGGTCGAGGACGTCAAGGAAGCGCTGGGTGAACCCCCACAGCTTCTCCAGGCCGCAGTAGCCCAGGAACTCGGCGGGGACGCCGACCAGGAGGCGGGTCATGTGGACGAGGGATGCCATGGGCATGTCCTGCACGGCGGCGCGGACGAGTCCGCCGTAGGCGGCGTAACCCAGGGGCCGGGTCTCCCCGTTGACGAACAGCAGGGTGGGAAGGACGGTGCCGAAGTTGCCTGCCTGAGAGGGGATGATGCCCTGGTGGAGGTCGTCCAACTCGGCCGGGGGTGCGAGCCAGATCTTCTCGGTCTCGGCGAAGATGTCGGCGATCAGGTGGCTGGCGGCCGTGTTGGTGGCGTGCAGCATCGGGATGCGCTGGCCGCCCGGCTCGCCCGCGCGACGGACTTCGGCGACGATCTGCTTCTTTGTGGAGTAGACGGCGTCCCAGATCGCGGCCCCGGCTTCCAGCAGGGCGGGCATGTCCGCCTCACGGATCTGGCCAACGGGGGTGGCGGGCATCGGCTCGGTCAGGGTGCCGTACTTGATGCCCAGATGCTGCAAACCGGAGCAGAACACGGAGCCGTTGGGAGCCTCGCGCCGGTCGGGAATACGGGTGGCGTGGGGGGTGTGCAGCAGGGTGGGTATCGGCGCTACGTGGTAGAGGTGTTCTCCCGCGATGAGGGCGTGCCCCTGGAGGCTCTGGTAGGGCAGCGACTCCCACAGGGCGTCGGCAAGTGCCGGGTTGCGGTCGTCCAGGTCGGCGGAGACCGTGATGCCGAGGTCCGGCCAGGAGATCTCGATCTGACGGCCAGGCAGCTTCTCGGACAAGGCTTTCTCCCCGTTCGTTGGTTGGGCTTGTCCGAGGAGTAGATCGCCAACTGGCTTGTCCCAGCCAGGTGGTGAAAACATGAAACCTTGATCATCCTGAGATCCCTAGTTCGTGTGTTCCTACGGAACTGCAGCTCAGGAGGGCTGGTGTGCGACCGCTTCGTGGTTCGCCGGCCTGCTCGCCGGACATCTGACGCTCTTCTTCGTCGCCAAGGAGTCGCAGCCCGAGCGCCTCGGTTTCCAGCAGTGCGCGCAGCCGCATGGCGAGGCAACGTCGCGCAGATGGGCGAAGGCTGCCTCGGAGCGCAGGCGTTCGGGATGGTCGCCGACAGCAACGAGGAGACGGGCGGCGTTTCGGGACCGACTCCATGGATGGTCAGCAGTAAGGACCACACCCGGCGTCGGACACCGGACGAGCGGGCTTTCGCCCGCCGGAAGCAGTGGCAGATCCTCCGCAAAGCGCCGGTGCAGCACCAACCGGATCAGCAGCACCCCCGCCGCCGTTCACGCCATCGAGATCGCCTGGCGCTCACGAAGAAGGGTTCACGAAGGGTTCACTGAGTCCTACCTTTCGTGCGTATCCACAAGAGAGGCCGGCCGACCAGCCAACTCCTTCATGGTTTCGGTGACTGACCCTCGACAGGGCCCGGCGGATGTACTTGCGCTATTCCGCATTACCAGCACCTGAACAAGTCATGGAAGGGACAGTGGAGGCTTCCTGATGACCAACCAGACTTCTCCCGCCTCACCGGAGCGCATTGTCTGCGCCTAGCGGCGCTGATGTCCTGCTGGTGTCGCCGACCGAGCTGATCTCACGGCGGCACCCACGGAGCCCCACTTGTTGCCCCGAAGGCTCTGCCTGTGACGTGTCCCGCACGGAGCATTCGGGGAGTCTCCATCGTCTGCGACAAAGGAGTGACCATGACCGTGCATACCCAAAAAACAAGCATCCAGGAGCTCGAGCGCATGTGGATGGACGAGGCCATCGGCCTTGCCACCGCCAGCGTGAAGAACGGAGGCGGTCCGTTCGGCGCACTGATCACCATGGGTAGCGAGATTGTCGCGATCGGGAACAACAAGGTCACTTCGAACCTGGACCCAACCGCGCATGGCGAGGTGAGCGCGATACGTGCCGCCTGCCAGAAGCTGGGCACCTTCTCCCTCGAGGGCTGTGTCCTGGTCACCTCTTGTGAACCGTGCCCGATGTGTCTTTCCTCCGCGCTGTGGGCGCGAGTCGACCGGATCATCTTCGCCGCTGATCGGCATGACGCTGCGCTGGCCGGTTTCGACGACCGCAAGTTCTACGACCTGTTCGAAAGGAGGCCCGCCGAGCTGTGGCCGATAGCGATCGAGCGAGTGGACATGCCGAATCGTACGGCGCCGTTCGACGCGTGGCTGGCCAAGTCCGACCGCATCGACTACTGAAATACGGTTCACGTCTCGGGTTCGAATCCCGAAACTGCACGCGCCCGGCGAGCTCGACTGGTCGCGTGCGTGCGTGGCCGGCTCCCACATCCACGCGAAAATGGGGGAGCCGCGACGGGACCGTCGCCGGTCACCTAAAACGGGCAGCAGGTTGAGGGTGACGTTGCCCTTGCGGGCCTGCGGCGGGATCTCGAAGTCGTCCCAGAGGGACAAGGGGGGCAGATGGCGGTTCGGCTTCGGGTGCTCGTGGCCGTCCGACAGCGGGCGCTTTTCGTCGGACTCAGGGGCTTGGCCGCGCCGGGGTTGAGGGTTGGAGAGTGTGGTCCGGGTTGTGTGGATACTGGCTGGCATGCGCATCGACTTTGATCCTGCGGCCGTGGACCGTGCTGCCTTCTACAAGCTGCTGACCTCGGTGGTTGTGCCTCGGCCGATTGCCTGGGTGTCCACGGTCAGCCCGGACGGCCGTACCGACAATCTGGCACCGCACAGCTTCTTCACCGTGTCCTGTGTCAGTCCGCCGATCGTGCAGTTCACCTCGGTCGGGCGGAAGGACTCGCTGCGCAATATCGAGGGGACGGGGCAGTTCGTGGTGAACTTTGCGCCGGAGCATCTCTTTGAGCAGATCAATGCGACGGCGACGGACTTTCCGGCCGGGGTGAGTGAGTTCGATGCGGTGGGGATCGCGCGGGAGCCGAGTCTGCGGGTGAAGCCGGCGCGGGTGGCGGCGTCGCCGGTGGCTCTGGAGTGCGAGATGCACAGCATGCTGCGGATGGGGGACTCGACGGTGGTGTTCGGGCGGGTCGTGCATGCGGCCGTGTCCGAGGCGGTGCTGGTCGACGGTCATCCGGATGCGCGGAAGCTACAGCCACTGACGCGGTTGGGGAAGGACGAGTGGGGTGCGCTCGGGGAGATCCTGGAGATCTCCCGCATCCGGTTCGAGGACTGGCCCGGCGCCGGCACCTGAGCGTGCGGCACATGGATCGCCGGTAGCCCGGCTGGGCTGACGCCGTTGCCTCCCATGGGTGACTGCTGTCGCAGGTCTCACAGTTGCGTGGTGGGATCAAACGACAGTCAGATTTCCTGATCATGGAGTCGCGTCGATGACGATCCGCACACGACAGGGGGCGCTGGTCGTGGCCGCCGCTCTGCTCGGAACCGTTGCTGTCAGTGCCTGCGGCGGTGCCGCCGGGCCGCACGCCGGGCCCGTAGCGAAGGGGGACATCGGGCAGGCGGGCTCGTCCGGTGCTGCTTCTCAGCTGAAGGGCTTCACGCTCGTCGCCTCAGGGGACGTCCTGCCCCACGCGGTGATCATCCGTCAGGCCCAGGCGGACGCGGGAGGGTCGGGTTACGACTTCCACAAGATGCTCGCGGGTGTGAAGCCGGTGGTCAGCCAGGCGGATCTGGCGATCTGTCATATGGAGACCGTGTACGGCGCGAAGGGTGGTCCCTTCACCGGCTATCCGACGTTCAAGTCGCCGCCGCAGGTCGCCCAGGCCCTCAAGGACACCGGTTACGACTCCTGCTCCACCGCGTCCAACCACACGCTGGACGACGGTGCCGACGGGATCCGGCACACGCTCGACGCCATGGACGCGGCCGGGGTCCGGCACGCCGGCTCGGCCCGTACCGCCGCGGAGGCCGGCAAGCCGGCGCTGCTCAAGGCGGGGAGCGCCACCGTCGCGCAGCTCGCCTACACCTACGACACCAACGGGTTTCCGCAGCCCGAGGGGCACCCGTGGGCGGTCAACCTCATCGAGCCGGAGCGGATCATCGCCGACGCGCGCGCCGCCCGGAAGGCCGGGGCGGATGTGGTGCTGGTGAGTCTGCACTGGGGAACCGAGTGGCAGGACGATCCCGACGAGATGCAGCTGACCGTCGCCAAGCAGCTCACCGCCGCGCGGACCGGGGGACGCCCGGACATCGATCTGATCCTGGGCACCCATGCCCACATCCCCCAGGCGTACGAGAAGGTCAACGGCACCTGGGTCGTCTACGGTATGGGCGACCAGGTCGCCGGGCAGATGTTCACCTACGACGACAAGCAGGACGCGCGCGGCAACATGAGTTCCATCGCCCGGTTCACCTTCGTCCCGCCCGCGACGGCCGGACAGCGGTGGACCGTGCGGAAGGCCGAGTTCATTCCACAGCTGATGGACCTCGGACCGCCGTACCGCGTCGTGACCCTCAATGACGCGCTGCGCCGGAACCCGGGCCGGGCCGACTACGTAAAGGCCCGCGATCACATCCGCACCATGGTCCTGAGCCGCGGTGGAGGCGCCGCGGGGCTCACGATGGTCCCCTGACGCTGCCGCCGCGCGTCAGAAGCCGGTCATCCCGGCTGCGCGGGCCAGCAGGTGGGCGGTCCGCGTCCCGGCCTCGACGGCGTGGTCGGCCGTGCCGGGCAGGCAGCGCTGGTGTTCGAGGCTGAACTCGGTCATCACGACACCGGCGTGATCGGTCGCGAGCTCGGCGAGCGGCGCCGGCCAGTCGCGCTTCTCCAGGGCGTCGCGCAGCTCACGGGACTGTTCTATGTCCACGATCGAATCGGCGGTGCCGTGCACCAGGTGGACCGGAATCGGTGGCACCAGGTCACCGTCCCGGGACACGTCGTCGATCGGGACGGTCCCCGTTGTCGGCGCCGTGGACCGGTATCCGCCGGCGATGCCCACGACGGCTCGCGGCCGCCAGCCGTCGAGCGCGGAGGGATTGAGAGCGACGCCCACCACGGCGTTGGCGCCCAGCGACCAGCCCGCCAGGACCATCCGCTCGGGGTCCGCGCCGAAACCGGCCGCGTTCTCGCGCGCGAACGCAACCGACTCGGCGAGGTGGGATCGGCCGGCGTCAGGAGCGTCGGGACGCCAGTCCGGCACGAAGACGACGATTCCGAGCTGGGCGGCGGTCCGGGCGAGCGGCGCGAGCACGTCACGTTCATCGGGGCCGCGGCCGTGCCAGAGCAGCACAGCGGGCGAAGCCGAAGCCATCGAGGACGGAGAGGGTGAAGCCGAAGCCGACGGTGACGGCACGGGTGAAGCCGACAACGACGGTGGCGCGGGCCGGTAGACATCCATGCGCTGGCCACTGCTCCCGTACGTGAGCACGCTCGCCACTTCGACGTTCACCGTCACGCCACTACCCCCGACTCACCACACCACTACGAACGACGTCCGGACGTGACCCGCACCTCGGAGATCCGGAGATCACGTTACCCGGAACCGCCGTTACCCGACTCACGTCGAAGGGATACGCCGCCGGGGCCGCCGGGGCGTTGTCATGGAGGAGCCGTCATGCGCAGCCGCGCCGCACTCGTCAGTGCCGTCCTGTTCAGCGTGTCGCTCACCGTCGCGGGGTGTGGCACCGAGGGGGTGCGGACCGCGTCGGACGCGCCCGCCGGACAGGGGGCGCTGGTGACCGGGGACACCGGGCGTCCGGACGGGGCGGCCGCCCGGCGGGCGGCCGAAGTGGCCAAAGCCTGGACGGGATCGGCGGCGGAACGCGCCTGGCGCAACGGATACAGACCGCTCGACCGGGCGGAGTGGCTTCCGCCGGACGCGTTCCGCAGCGGGGAGGACAAGACCGCCTTCATGTACGGGCATCTGGAACTCGCCACGCAGCTTCCGACGTCCGGTCCGGAGACCACGGTGACGTGGCCGGACGGATCGACGGTGAAGCGACCGTTGCTGACGGCTCGGCAGGTGTTCGACGGGCTGGTGCGGAGCAAGTCCACCTGCGAGGGGGCGGATTGCGCCCGGCGGCTGCGGGTGACCGGTGCCAAGGCGGCCACCAGGACGCTGCCGACGAGCCGGGGCATGGCCACCATCCCCGTCTGGGAGTTCACGATCGACGGCTACACCCGGCCGTTCGTCTATGCGGCCGTGGCCCCCGACCAGCCGCCCGGCGGATCGCAGGACGGTCGTCCGGCCCCCGAGATCAAGGGTCTGGGCCCGGTGGCGGACTGGAGCGGGACGTCCACCGACGGCCTCGTCCTCTCCGCTCGGGTGCAGCACGGGTCGTGCGTCGACGCCCTGCCCGGCCAGGTGTACGAGACGAAGGAGGTCGTCGTCCTCATCGGCCGTATCGGGCCCTGGAAGCTGCCCGAGGGCGCTGCCTGTGACGCGGCCCTGCGCGCGACGCCCGCGCACTTCCGGCTGGCGCGCCCGCTGGGCAACCGGACCGTACTCGACGCCGTGTCCGGAGATCCCATGGCGCTGATGGTGCCCCGGGCGGTGGCGCAGTAGGCGGGTGAGCAGGCGGGAGCCGGGGAGCGACGGGGGAGCGACGGCGGAGAGAATTGGCAGAGGACTCTCTGCAGATGACTCTATGCAGAGAGTCCTCTGCAACATATGATGGCGGGCATGGCCGACGAACCCACACGCCCATCGCAGCCGTCCGAGTCCGAACCGGAGAAGCCCATCCGGAACGAAGGCGACAAGCCCGTCCGGAACATCGACGCCCGTAGCCTTCGCGGGCTGGCGCATCCGCTGCGTATGCGGATCCTCGAACTGCTGAAGCTCGACGGACCCGCCACCTCGACCCGGCTTGCCGAGCGGCTGGGTGAGAACACCGGCACCGTCAGCTGGCATCTGCGCCAGCTCGCGGAGCACGGCTTCATCGAGGACGTGGTCGGGCGTGGCACCAAGCGCGAACGCTGGTGGCAGGCGGTCAACGAGCGGCGCACGCTCAACACCACGGAGTTCCGCTACGACCCCGACACCCGGGGCGCGCTCTCCGTCTACATGCACGAACTGGTCCAGCAGTCGTTCTCCCGGGTCGCCGACTACCTCGCCGACGACTGGGAGGGGCCGTGGCTGGGCATCGGCACCCTTGTCGACCGGTCCGACCTGAGGATGACGCCGGATCAACTTGTCGCGCTCAACGCGGAGTTGCTGGAGGTCATTGACCGGCACGCCCCGGATCCCGATGCGGAACCCGGCGAGAACGCGCTGCCCGTCATCGTTCAGCTCCAGTCGTTCCCCCGCAAGGAGCGTGGCGACGCATGAACCAGGACACGGACAACGGTCTGCGCGAAGACACGCACATGGACGACGACACACGCTTGGAAGAGGGCACGCGCTTGAACGACGACATTCGCTCGGACGACGACCGTTCGGACGACGGCATACGCGGCGGCCTGCTGCGCCGGCATCGCGACTTCCGGCTGCTGTGGTGCGGTGAGACGGCCGGCAAGTTCGGTGCGTCCGTCACCGGGGTGACGATGCCGCTCGTCGCCGTCACCGCGCTGCACGCCAGCACCTTCCAGGTGGGCCTGCTGACGGCCGCCACCTGGCTGCCGTGGCTGATCATCGGCCTCCCGGTCGGCGTCTGGGTGGACCGGATGCGCCGGCGGCCGATCATGCTGGTCGCGGCGGCCGTCTCCCTGCTGCTCTACGTCAGCGTCCCGGTCGCGGCCTGGTCCGGCGCGCTGAGCATCGGCCTGCTGCTCGCCATCGCCCTGCTGACGGGTACGGCGGTGGTCTTCTTCCAGACCGCCTACACGGCGTACCTCCCCAGCATCCTGGCCCCGGCCGACCAACCCGAGGGCAACGCCAAACTGCACGGGAGCGCGTCGGCCGCGCAGATCGTGGGGCTCGGATCCGGCGGTCTCATCGCCCAGTTGGCGGGCGCGGTCAACGGGATGTTCGCCAACGCCGCGACGTTCCTCGTCTCGCTGCTCTGCCTGTCGGGCATCCGGCACCGCGAGCCGCGCGCCGTCAGGACCGAACGTCCGCCCAGGGCGCTGGTCAAGGAGGTCGGGGAGGGCCTTCGGCTGGCCACCCGCGATCCCTGGATCCGTACCCTGACCCTCTTCGGTGCGACATCCAATCTCGCGCTGATGGGCTTCCAGTCGATCGTGGTCGTCTTCCTGGTGCGGAATGTCGGCGTGGGTTCCGGTACGGTCGGCGCGCTGATCGCGGCCGCCGGCAGCGGCGGAGTCGCCGGTGCGTTCGCCGCCCGCCGGGTCGCCGCCCGCGTCGGGACGGCGCGCGCCACGCTCCTGTTCGAGCTCGGATTCCCGGTGTTCGCCCTGCTCATCCCGCTCACCGTCGGCGGTGCGGGGGTGCTGCTCTACGTGGTCGGTGGTTTCTGCGTCTCCGCCGGGGTGGTGGCGGGCAACGTCATCAAGGCGAGCTTCCAGCAGAGCTACTGCCCGCCGGAGCTGCTCGGCCGCCTCACCGCCAGCACGTCGTTCATCAACTTCGGCACGATCCCGCTCGGCGCGCTGCTCGGCGGCACGCTGGGTACCGTGCTCGGCCTCCGTGCCGCCCTGTGGATCACGACGGCGGGCGTCCCGCTCGCCGGCCTGATCCTGCTCTTCTCGCCGGTCCGCAGCACCCGTGACCTGCCGACTTCCCCGGCGTCTCCGATGTCCGAGGTGTTCGAGGTGTCCGAGGTGTCCGAGGTGTCCGACAACAAGCCGTCCCTGCCCCGGCACTGACCCACGCCGAGTCGCGACAGGGAGGTCGCGCGGGAGTGCGCACCTCCGTCGTCAGTACTTCAGGATCGCCCACACCAGGGCACCGGCGACGGCCACCGCGTAGCAGCCCGCTCCCGCGACCACAGCCCGGTACCGGGTCTGCGGACTCCACGAGGTGAGCGACAACAGCCAGGCCAGCACCGGGAGAACCAGGATGGCGTGCAGGCTGACGCCGTGCAGCGGCTTGACGGAGGCGGTGCTGCGGTAGCCGGCGGCCTGATGGCCGGTACGGGTCAGGATGACGCCGCGCGCGATCATCGCGGCACCCGACAGGAGTCCGATGAGCAGGATGGCGAAGCCGGTCCGCAGTGCGAGCGGCATGCCGGTGGGGCCTTCCGGCCGCCGGGTGAACGAGATGATCGCGAACGCGGAGAGGATGACGACGAGGAGCGCGCCGCCGAAGGCGAGGGACATGGACACCGCAGTATTGAAAGGTGACTCCATGTTGAAGTGCGACGGCACCCGGCGCCACGCCTGGAGCGTGATGCCGCCGACCTCCAGCACGCAGTCGGCCGCGAACAGGGTGAGCAGCACGGCGCGGGTGCGCGCACTCATCCGCAGATACGACGTCACCCAGGTGATCGCGATCAACGTCAGGCCGAAGGAGAGTCCGAAGGTGAACGGCTTCCGCCAGGAGACCGGCCCCTCCCACGGACCCCCGTCCACGGCGAACACTCCCAGGTGCACCAGCCCGGAGACGACGAGGACGGCACCCGTCGCGTAGCAGAGCCGTTCGCTGCGCCTCGCCGCCCGCCACACATCGCCGCGCCACATCGCCGGCGGCGCTCCCGTGGCCTCCGGCGCTCCCGATGGGTTCGTATGCGTCGAAGGGTCGGGCTGGGGCACTGCCGCTCGCGCATGCATGGGACATCTCCTGGCGGAAGGCGTGGGACCAAGGGCAGGGGAACGGGATCGGATCGGGGCCGGGGTCGGGGTCGGGGTCGGATGTCAGGCGCGGACCGCGGTCTGCGTGCGGCGGTTCATGCACAGGACGGAGACGGCGCCGGCTACGACGATGCCCAGGAGGGTGGCGAGCTGTACCACGGTCGAGACGATGAGCAGGACGTCGCCCGACCCGAGGTGATCGCCGGTGTTCGGCGTCGTGATCGATCCGATGCCGATGAACAGGCCGACGGACGTCGCGACCGCGGCGGTCCAACGGCGCGGCCGCCAGGCCAGCAGCCCGGCCGCGACCACCGGAATGACGGCGCCGGGCGGCACGGCCGGGTAGTCCGCGCCCGCTGCCATCTGCAGGAGAATCGACCCCGCCATCAGGGCCAGCATGGCGAGGGTGATCTTGACGGGCCCGCGGTAGGTTTCCATACCCCCAGAATCCCGAGTGGCCGTCCGGATGTCGTCGTCCGGCGGTAGGCACCCCAGCTACGCCCCCGGGAGTAGCCGGGCGGGGGGACCCTGGCAGTGCTTGCCATCGATCCCGTCTCGTAGGGGTGAGCCGAGTTGGGGGCCGGGTGGGCCGAGCGAAATGGTCCGCCGGGAATGGCGGTTACGCGGCGCTCGTGGCGCTCGCGAGTTCGGCGCGGCGCGCCGCCAGATAGGCGTCCCGGAGGCGGGCGAGTTCCGTGAGTTCGGCGGGTGTCCAGGATCGGTCGCCGTGCGCCTGGACATAGGCGCGCAGGCGATCATTCGCATCGGTCGAGGGTGTGCCGCGCATGCGATAAGACTATGGGTCCTTTGCGGCGTTCGGAATCCAGGTGCCAGGAACGGCATATGCGAACTCAAGACGGCGCGGCATTCCGGGCCGGGCCCGAACCCTCGTAGGCTGACGGGGTGATCGAGGCAATGGTGTTCGATATCGGCGAGACTCTCATCAGCGACACCCGGTACTGGGAGTCATGGGCGGACTGGCTCGGCATTCCGCGACATACGATGTCCGCCCTGGTCGGCGCCGTCGTGTCCCAAGGCCGCGACAACGCGGACGCGTTGCGGCTCATTCGCCCCGGGCTCGATCTCCCGGCCGCCCACGCGGCCCGTCGGACGGCCGGCCGCGGCGAGTTCCTCGACGAATCCGATCTCTATCCGGATGTGCGCCCGGCGCTGGGCGGGTTGCGGAAGCTGGGGATCCGCGTGCTCGTCGCGGGCAACCAATCGGCCCGCGCCGGAGAGCTGTTGCGCGGCCTGGACCTGCCCGCTGACGTCGTCGCGACGTCCGAGGAGTGGGGTGTCGCCAAGCCCAGCCCGGAATTCTTCGCCCGGGTCGTCGAGTTGGCGCAGGCCGAGCCGCACGAGATCGTGTACGTAGGGGACCATCCTGCCAACGACGTGTTCCCGGCGAAGGACGCCGGTCTGCTGGTCGCTCATCTCAGGCGCGGGCCGTGGGGCCACCTGTGGGCGGACGATCCGGAGACCATCGCCGCGGCCGACTGGCGGATCGGTGCCCTGACGGATCTCACCTCGATCGTCTCGACCTAGTTCGTCTCGACCTGGTTCGTGTGGCCAGGTCGGGCCATCGACGCTCCCAGGGCAACATTGCAGTATCCACCACGGCCGCCGCGGGGGACCCGTATTTGCCGGAGTGCATGAAATGGACACCGTAAGGCTGGGAATATGTAGCGGCGCAGTCCAGGCTGGATCAATGCCGTCGCGGCGGAATTTTCCGCGTGAATTCACAGAGCGGTGATTGTCTGGCCAAAGGTTCGAATTACCGTCGCACACGAGTGCGCGTGTTCGGGTCCTGGTTCATGGGGCGAGATATCAGCAGCGCAAATGGGGTCTGCTGATGAGCCACGTCAGGACTCCGGTGAAGTCGCCCGAAGTCGCCCATGACCTCCGGGCGAGGTGGACCCCGGGGCGGGTCTCGCTGGTCCCACCGTCCTCATCGCGCGGTACGCGGTCGGATAAAGTGCGAGGTGAGAGTGCCGGACCCGTCCGTTCGGCGATGTGCCGGCGCGGCCGCGGTCGGCACGGTCGTTTCGTACCAGGAGACCGAGCACGTTGTCTGAGAACCGCGAACGTACACAGGGCGAGCCGGAGCACGGCTCCGGTGGTGGCCCGGCGGCCCTGCGAGCCGACTGCGGGAATTGCTTCGCGCTGTGCTGTGTCGTGCCGGCGTTCTCCGCCTCGGTCGACTTCGCGATCAACAAGAACGCAGGTCAGGCCTGCCCCAATCTGCAGCAGGACTTCCGCTGCGGCATCCACACCCGCCTCAGGGACAAGGGCTTCCGGGGCTGCACCGTCTACGACTGCTTCGGCGCCGGGCAGAAGGTCTCGCAGGTCACCTTCGGCGGCCAGGACTGGCGGCAGGCGCCGCGCACGGCGAAGCAGATGTTCCAGGTCTTCCCTGTCATGAGGGACCTTCACGAGCTGCTCTGGTACCTGACCGAGGCGCTGACGCTGCGGCCGGCCGGCTCCCTGCACGGTGAGCTCGGGGCCGCCCTGGAGGAGACCGAACGCCTCACCCGGTACAACCCCGAGCTCCTCGTGGAGCTGGACGTGCCCGCCCACCGGCGCGACGTCAACGCGCTACTGCTGCGGGCGAGCGAGCTGGTGCGGGCCGAGGTCCGGGGCAAGAAGAAGGACCGCAGGGGAGCCGACCTCATCGGCGCCAAGCTCAAGGGCGCCGACCTGCGGGGCGCCAACCTGCGCGGGGCGTACCTCATCGGAGCGGACCTCTCGGGCGCCGACCTGCGGACGGCCGACGTGATCGGCGCCGACTTCAGGGACGCCGACCTGCGGGGCGCCGACCTCACCGGGGCCATCTTCCTCATCCAGTCCCAGCTGGACGCGGCGCGCGGGGATGCCGCAACGAAGCTGCCGCCCGCGCTCAGCCACCCGGAACGCTGGTAGGACCTGCTGTGACCGCTGCCGGCTCGGCCGTTCCCTGGCCGGTCACGTCGAGAGCGGTGCCGTACAGCCGGTTGACCTTCAGCCGGATGACGAGCCGCTGCTCCGCGACGAGTTGCGCGAGGAAGGGCTCCTCGTCCGCAAGCCGGGCCGAGGCCGGCAGCATGGCGAGCAGCTCGCGCCCGACCGCGTCGCCCGCCTGGGTCGTGATCTCCGAAACCTCGGCCTCGCCCTCCGCGACGGCGAACGACCAGTGGTCCTCGCTGGAGACGTGCAGTGCGGCCCGTGAGTCGTTCCTGAGCTGGCGGACCTTGAGCCGGTCGGCGGTGGTCGAGAAGCGGATGATCCGCGACTGGGGATCCCAGTGGTAGAGCATCGTCGTCAGATGCGGGTGTCCGCTGCTCTTGTTGGTGGCCAGGACCCCGAACTGGTGCGATCCGAGCAGCGCGGACAACGCGTCGTCCGCCAGGACCCGGGGGCCCGGGCCGCTGTTCTCGTCAGTCATGGTGGTCTCCCCAACCCTCGGCGTACGAAGGCTCGTGATCGGTGGAGGTCGCGTGGTCCAGACCTCCCATGATCAGTTCAACGAGCGGCACCGGTCAAGGATGTGCCGGATGTTCCGGGGCCGTCAAAGGCGACCTGCCGACGGCTGACCGGTCAACTGGCCGACGGGCCAACTGGCCAACTGGCTGACGCGCGGCCGGATCCGGGTGCGCTATCCGCCGAAGACGGCGGCGGGATCGCCGGTGTACCAGATGTTGTCGATGTGGATCCGGCGCATGACCCAGCGCTCGCCGTCCCGGACGAGGTCGACGGCGTAGACGTTCTTGAGCAGGGCGTTCCGGCTGTGGTCGGCCGTGAGCAGGTGCTGGGCCTCGACGAGTGCGGTGAGCCGGGCGGTGTCGCCGTCCACCTGGACACGGGGGTTGGTGACGGTGTGCGAGGTGTCGACCCGGCCGGTGAACATGCCGAGGATCACGTCGACGATGGTGTCGCGGCCGGCCATCAGCGGGCTCTGCGCACCCCATTTGGCCGCCGCGGGGCGGAAGTCCAGCTCGGCGTCGGGGGAGAAGGACGAGACGAACAGGTCCCGGTTCTTGAGGTCCTGTCCCAGTCCGAACCGGTGGAGAGCGTCGATGATCTCCTCGCGGTCCTTCAACTCGCGGACGATGTCCTCGGTGGTGCGGGCCGACAGTGCGTGTCCGTGGGTGAGGTACATGACGCTTCCGTTCTCGGTCGGGGTCGCCGGCTCCGTTGCGGTTCCGGTGGTTCAAAGATCCGCCGGAACCGGCTGTTGATCAACGGCCTTCTGTGGAAGAGTCGTTAAGCCCGGCTTAACGACAAGAGTGTTGAGAACGCCGGGTGCGACGAGCGACGACCAGTCGGAGGACGCGGTGGAACGGCACGAGATCGAGGCGTTCCTCACGCTCGCCGAGGAGTTGCACTTCGGGCGGACCGCCGCGCGGCTGCAGGTGACCACCGCCCGGATCAGCCAGACCATCAGCAAGTTGGAGCGCCGCGTCGGGGTCCCGCTGTTCGAGCGGACCAGCCGGCGCGTGGTGCTCACGGCGATCGGCGCCCGGCTCCGTGATGATGTGCGGCCCGCCCACGAGCAGATCGTGGCCGGGTTCGAACGGGCGGTCAGCGCGGGTCGCGGGATCAGCGGTGAGCTGCGGGTCGGCTTTGTCGGCGCGGCCGCGGGGCAGTTGCTGCTCCAGGCCACGGACCGGTTCCGCGGCCGGCACCCGGACTGCGAGGTGCTGATCCGGGAGGTCCAGATGGGCGAGGCGCTCGGGCGGCTGCGGGCCGACGAGTTCGAGACGCTGCTGGTCTGTTTCCCCCAGCGCGACCCCGATCTCGCCGTCGGTCCTGTGCTGCTCTCCGAGCCGCGCGTGCTGGCCGTGGCGGCGGGGCACCCGTTCGCCCGCCGGGCGTCGGTCTCGGTCGAGGACCTGGCGCGCGACAAGGTGCTGCAGGCGCCCTGCTCGCTTCCCGACCACTGGCGGGATCCCGATTCGCCGCGCCTGACGCCCGCGGGCCGCCCCATCGAGTCGGGCGCCTCGGTCGAGACGTTCCAGGAGATCCTGACGCTCGTCAGTGCGGGCCACGGCACCTTCCCGGTGGGTGCCCAGGCCACCCGCTATTACGCGCGGCCCGATGTCGCGTACGTTCCCTTCGACGACGCCCCGCCGCTGGAGTGGGGACTGGTCTGGCGCACCAGCCGCGCCACCGCCCGAATCCGCGCCTTCAGCGACGCCGCCGCAGACACCAATACGTAGGCCCGCCGCCGACACCACCACGTAAGCCCGCGTGCCGACACCACCACGTAGGCCGGCATGCCGACGCCAAACACGTAAGCCCGTAAACAGAAGCCGCCCACACCGGCTGGCGGTGTGGGCGGCGGGACGGTCGTCGGGTGCGGGCGGCCGGTGAGCGGCGGCCCGGCAGGGCGGTCGGTCGCTACGCGGCTTTCCGGTAATGGGCGCGCTGCGCTGCCAGGAAAGCGGACCGCAGGCGTTCGAGCTCGGCGAGCTCGGCCGGGGTCCAGGCACGGGATCCGTGCTCGTGAAGGTAGGCGCGGAGGGCGTCGTTCGCCTCGGCCACGGGTGTTGCATGCATACCGACCAGGCTACGGGGCGCCGGCGACCGCTCCGACCAAAGCGGGCCGAAAGGCGTGTGCGAATGGTCACGCTGTGAAACGGGACGGGGTCGGTGGGCGGCTGCCTGCGGCCGGTGGCGCCTCAGGAACGGCCCGGCACGGCCCGGTGTGGACCGGACGGTTCCCGTCACTCGAACGAGGCGGCCCCGGCGTCCAGTACACCGGTCGTCACCAGCACGAAGAGCACGATGCCGAGCAGGACGCGGTAGATGACGAACGGCATGAAGCTCTTGCTGGAGATGTAGCGCATGAACCAGGCGATGACGGCGTACCCGACGCCGAACGCGATGACGGTGGCGAGGAGCGTCGGCCCCCAGGCGAGATGTGAGTCACCACCGACGTCCTTGAGCTCGAAGACGCCGGACGCCAGGACCGCGGGGATGGCGAGGAGGAAGGAGTACCGGGCGGCGGCCTCGCGGGTGTAGCCGAGGAAGAGCCCGCCGCTGATGGTGGCGCCGGAGCGGGAGACTCCGGGGATCAGGGCCATCGCCTGGCAGAGGCCGTAGACCAGGCCGTCGCGGGTGGTGAGGTCGGCCAGCGTCTTGCGGGGCGGCGCGGCGCGGTGCCGGCCGCCCTGGTCGGCGGGGCCGCCGCGGGCGGCGAGGCGGTCGGCGAAGCCGAGGACCAGGCCCATGACGATCAGGGTGGTGGCGATCAGGCGCAGATCGCGGAAGGGGCCGTTGATGGCGTCCTGGAAGAGCAGTCCGAGCACGCCGATGGGGATACTGCCGACGATCACCAGCCAGCCCATCCGGGCATCGGCCTCCGAGCGCAGCCGACGGTCGAACAGCGATCGGGCCCAGGCGGAGATGATCCGGCCGATGTCCTTGCGGAAGTAGAGGATGACCGCGGTCTCGGTGCCGATCTGGGTGATCGCGGTGAAGGCGGCGCCGGGGTCGTGCCAGCCCGCGAACGCCGCGGTGAGGCGCAGGTGCGCACTGGAGGAAATGGGGAGGAATTCGGTCAATCCCTGGACGAGGCCGAGAATGATGGATTCGAACCAACTCATGGACGGTGGCACAGGTCCTTGCGATCGTCGGGCGGTGGAAAGCGGTGCCGGAACGTCAGCCGGACGACCTGGAGTTCTGGGTGCGGCGGGCCCGGACGGCGACCAGGACGGCTCCCACGCCGGTCACCGCGATGAACCCCATGGCCAGCAGGAAGGCCGGTGAGGTCGGTGACGACGCGCGGCTGCCCGCGATGACGTACGCGGCCGTGTTGGGGATGCTGCCGAGCGCGGTGGCGAGGAGGAACGGGCCCAGGCGCATGTGCGAGACGGCCGCGGAGTAGTTGGCGGCGGCGAAGGGCACGCCGGGGAAGAGCCGGATCGCGAGCATGCTGCGGAAGCCGTGCCGGCTCAACTGCCGGTCCACCGAGGTGATCAGGCGACCGCGCAGCAGGGGCCTGAGCGCGTCGCGCCCCAGGACGCGGCCCAGGCAGAAGGACAGCCCGGCGCCCAACACGGTGCCGACGAGGGAGGAGCCCACCCCGGCCTGCGTCCCGAACAGCGTGCCGGCCGCCACGTTGAGCAGCGGGCGGGGCACGAAGGCGAACGCGCACACTCCGTAAGCCGCCGCGAAGAGCACCACCGCGGCGCCGCCCGACAGCCGGGGCCAGCCGTCCATGATCAGGTGCTGCGGCTGCCAGAGCAGGACGGCCGTGGCCGCGCCCGTCAGCAGCGCGACCAGCAGGGCCAGCCGCGCCCACGGCGACAGCAGCGCACGGGTGCACCGCACGGCGAGGCCGTCGGACGTCGGGAGGCGGTCGAGCATCCGAGGAGCGTAACCGAGACGGGTGAACGTGCGGAGTGAGCGGGGTCTGCGCAGGCCGAAGAGCAGTGGGTCCTCGCGGGCAGAAGTGCGGATCCCCGCAGGCGGAAAACCGTTCGACGCCGGGCCGTCGGGTGACGGATCATCAACGCCATGAACCGGTATGCCTTCGCAGATACGTCCGCAGTCGCGGACGCGCTGGAGGCTGCCCTCGCTTCATTCCTCGACGGCGCCCGAAGCTGACCCTCCCCGGACATTCCGGCGGACCCCGCAGGGGGAGGGTCGGTGCGGCCCAGGGGGTCCCCGCGTTCCCGTGCGCGATCACCACGTCATCCGGCCCGTAGGCCATGCCGTCGTGCCGCCGCGCGCAGAATTCCGAGGAAGAAGCGAACCACCCATGTCCAAGACGGCATACGTGCGCACCAAGCCGCACCTCAACATCGGCACGATGGGCCACGTCGACCACGGCAAGACCACGCTGACCGCCGCGATCACCAAGGTGCTCGCCGACCGGGGGACCGGCACCTTCGTGCCGTTCGACCGGATCGACCGGGCGCCGGAGGAGGCCGCCCGCGGCATCACGATCACCATCTCGCACGTCGAGTACGAGACCGCCACTCGGCACTACGCGCACGTCGACATGCCCGGTCACGCCGACTACGTGAAGAACATGATCACCGGCGCGGCCCAGCTCGACGGGGCGATCCTGGTCGTCTCGGCGCACGACGGCGTGATGCCGCAGACCGCCGAGCACGTTCTGCTCGCCCGGCAGGTGGGTGTCGAGCACATCGTCGTGGCCCTCAACAAGGCCGACGCCGGTGACCCCGAGCTGACCGACCTGGTCGAGCTGGAGGTGCGGGACCTGCTCAGCGCGCACGGATATCCGGGGGAGTCGGCCGCGGTGGTGCGGGTGTCGGGGCTGCGGGCGCTGGAGGGCGACCCGCGGTGGACCGCGGCGGTCGGTGAGTTGCTGGACGCCGTCGACACCCAGGTGCCGATGCCGGTGCGCTACACCGACGCGCCGTTCCTGCTCTCGGTGGAGAACGTGCTGACCATCACCGGGCGGGGCACGGTCGTCACGGGCGCCGTCGAGCGCGGGACGGTGCGGGTCGGCGACCGGGTCGAGGTGCTCGGAGCGGACACGGCCTCGGTCGTGACCGGTCTGGAGACCTTCGGCAAGCCGATGGAGTCCGCGCAGGCGGGCGACAACGTGGCGCTGCTGCTGCGCGGGGTGCAGCGGGACATCGTCCGACGCGGTCACATCGTGGCGGCGCCGGGCAGCGTGACGCAGAGCACCCGCTTCACCGCGCGGGTGTACGTGGTGCCCGCCGCCGAGGGCGGCCGCCGCACCCCGGTCTCCACCGGCTACCGGCCGCAGTTCTACATCCGCACCGCGGACGTGGTCGGGGACGTGGACCTCGGCGTGGCCGGGGTGGCGCTGCCGGGTGACACCGCCGAGATGACGGTGGAGCTGGGCAGGCCCGTACCGCTCGAGGTCGGGCTCGGCTTCGCGATCCGCGAGGGCGGCCGGACGGTCGGCGCGGGGACCGTTACCGCCATTGACGGCTGACCGGTAACGGCCGCGAGTCGTCCCGGAGCTGACTCGTCCAGAGCCCGGTCGTCCGGAGCCGTGTCCCCCGCACCACCCCGTGCGGGGGACACGGCACGTCGTCTGTTCGTCGCGCGGCGCGCACGGCACACTGCTCCTCACACCGTTCCCGGGAACGCCCCAACCGGCGACCGCGGCCCGTGGCGAGAGGATCCTGGCGATGAAGGGCACAGCCCTGGTACTGGGCAGCGGCGGAGTGACCGGCGTCGGATGGGAGATCGGCGTGATCGCCGGACTCGCGGAGGCCGGGGTGGATCTCGCCACGGCCGACCTGGTGATCGGCACCTCCGCGGGATCCATCGTCGGGGCGCAGCTCACCTCCGGCCGGCTCGGCGTCGAGGAGCTGTACGAGCGCCAACTCGTCGATCCGCGCGGCGAGACCGTCGCCCGGATAAGCCGCCGGCTCATCTCCCGCTACATCTGGGCCGCAGTGCGCTCGCGCGACGTGGAGAGCTATCTCCTGCGCATGGGCCACATCGCGCGGACCGCGCACACCGCCCCGGAGTCGGAACGACGGGCCGCCATCGCCGGACGGCTGGTCTCGCACGACTGGCCGCAGCAGCGGCTGCTGGTGACCGCGGTCGACGCGGAGAACGGCGAGTTCACCGCATTCGACAGCGCCGCCGGCATCAGGATCGTCGACGCGGTGGGCGCGAGTTGCGCCGTGCCCGGCGTCTGGCCGCCGATCACCGCGGGAGGGCGGCGCTGGATCGACGGGGGCGTACGGTCCTGCGCCAACGCCGACCTCGCCGCCGGCTACGAGCGGGTGGTCGTCCTCGCACCGGTGGCCCGTGGCGGCGGCCCGGTCCCCGCGCCCCGGACACAGACCGCCGCACTGGAGGCGGCGGGAGCGCGCGTGGTGCTGATCACTCCCGACCAGGCGTCGCGGACCGCGTTCGGGCGCAATGTGCTCGATCCGACGAGGCGGGCCGCCGCCGCCCGCGCCGGCCGCGCCCAGAGCGCCGCGCACGCCGGCCAGGTCCGCGACGTGTGGTGCGGCTGACCCGTCCGGCTTGGGACAATGGCGCGGTGGACGACAACGGCGCGGCGGATGACAGGGGCGCGGCGGATCCAGAACCGGTACCGGTGACCCGTGCCGTGGACTTCGGCACCGCCAAACTGCTGCCCGACGTGGACCGGGCACGGGCCTGGCTGCTCACCGTCGACGGCGCACCCCAGTCGTACGTGGACCTCGACGACCCGGCGTATCTGGAGTTCGAGTACGTGCGGAGGCTCGCTCATGCCGTGGACGCGGTCTTCGACGAGAGCCGGCCGCTGGACATGGTGCACCTCGGCGGCGGCGCGCTCACCCTGCCGCGCCGGATGTCCGTGACGCGTCCGGGATCGAGGCAGGACGTCGTGGAGGCCGACCGGGGACTCGTGGCGCTGGTGTCGGAACACCTGCCGATGGACGATCCGGCGGTCGTCGTGCACACCGACGACGCGCGCGCCTGGCTGGGGCGGGCGGCGCCGGACAGCGCCGACGTCCTGGTGGCGGACGTGTTCGGCGGCTCGCGGGTGCCGGCGCATCTGACGTCGGTGGAGTTCCTGCGGTCGGCCGCGTCCGTGGTGCGTACGGAGGGCGGCCTGTATCTGGCCAATCTCGCCGATGCCGCGCCGTTCGCGTTCCTCGGCTCCCAGATCGCCACGGTGCGCGCGGTCTTCGAGCACTACTGCGTGATCGCCGAACCGGGGATGCTGCGCGGCCGGCGCTTCGGGAACGCGGTGCTGCTCGGTTCGCACGGCCCGCTCCCGCTGGACCGGCTCGCCCGGCTCGCGGCGGCCGACGCGTTCCCCGCCCGGGTGGTCGACGGAAAGGCCCTGGCCCGACTCGCGGCCGGAGCGTCCCCGGTCTACGACGCCACGGCGGTGCCGTCGCCCGAGCCGCCGGACGGCGCCTTCACCGTCGGCTGAGCCGGCTCGTCGGACTGTTCCGGCGCGGTTCCGGGGACGGAAGCGACCCCGGGGACAGAGGCAATCCCGGCGACGGAAGCCGTTCCGGGGACGGAAGCGGCCTCGGCGACGGAGACGGTCTCGCGGCGGGTCAGCCGGCGGACCTCGGGCACCAGGAGCACCGCGGCGGTGAGCAGCACGATGAGACCGGAACACCCCCACAGAGCGGCGGGCCGGCCGACCGCGTTCATGACGGGCCCGGCGAGCGCCGTGGCGACCGGGATCATCGCGACCGAGCCGAACCAGTCGTACGAGGAGACCCGCGACAGCTTGTCGCCGGGGATCTCCTGGTGCAGCGCGAGCATCCAGCCGACCGCGAAGACCTCGATCGCGACGCCGGTCACGAACATCAGCGCCGCCAGCCCGGCGGCGGGCACCACCAGGGCCAGCGCGGCGGGCGGCAGCGCCATCGGGAAGACGGCGAGCGTGCCGGCCAGCAGCATGCGGCGCGGTTTCCAGCGCATCATCAGCACGCCGCCGCTCACCGTGCCAGCGCCGAACGCCGCCAGCGCCAGGCCCCAGGGCCCGGCGCCGCCCAGCCGTTCGTTGGAGACGAGCGGCCCGTAGACCGCCTCGGCGGCGGTGAAGACCGCGTTGACGACGGAGAACTGCACGACGATGCCCCACAGCCAGCGGCGCGCGGCGAACTCCCGCCAGCCGTCGCGCAGATCCCGCAACATCCCCCCGCCGGCCTCGGCTGCCCGCAGGTTCTCGGTGCTGGTGAGGAACGAGCGCAGCGCCGCCGCGACCGCGAAGGCGGCGGCATCGACCGCGAGGACCCAGCCGGGTCCGATGGCGGCGACCAGGGCGCCCCCGAGCGCGGCGCCGCCGATGTTCGCGCCGTTCATGCCCACCCGGAAGACCGAGAACGCCTTGTTGGCGTGTGCCGGGTCGACCGTCGCCAGCAGCATGCCCTCGGAGGCGGGGGCGAAGAACGCGTGCGCGGTGCCGCCGACCGCGGTGAGCGCGGCCATCTGCCACAGCTGGGCGTGCCCCGAGATGATCAGGGCGGCGAAGACCGCCTGGGAGGCGGAGTTGAGCACGTTCGCGGCGACCATGACCTGGTTGCGGGGCAGCCGGTCGGCCAGCGCTCCGCCGATGAGCAGGAAGACCACCAGCGGGAGCGTGCGGGCCGCGGCCACGAGGCCGACATCGGTGGCGCTGCCGCCGGACTCGATGACCGCGAAGGCCGCCGCGATGAGGGCACCGGAGTTGCCGAGGCTGGTGATGACCGACGCCGCGGTGAGCAGCCGGAAGTTGCGCCCGGCCCAGGAGGGCAGCCGGGGCGGGCGGCCGGGGGGCCGGAGTGCGGCGTCGTGAGTCACCTGGCGACTATCGCGGCCCGTCCGCCGCGGTGCCACCGGATTTCGGCGGTGGGCCGCCGGGGCCCACCGCCGGCGGCGGTCATTTCTTCTTCAGCTCGCGGATGCTGCCCATGATGGTGGTGATGGTCGCGTCCGGTACCCCGTCGGTGACGCCCGCGCCGCGATCGGCGTACAGCACCCACACGGTCAGGGCCTTGGCGGAGTCCACCCAGGCCACCGTGTAGACGACACCGTCGGAGGTGCACTTGTTCTTCTTGGGCACGTTCTTCGCGGTGGCGGAGGAGGAGTAGCCGGAGATGCCGTGCGAGTTGGTGAACGGCTTGGCGGCCGTCTTGGCGACGGTGACCTTGCCGTCCTCCTGGTATCCCCAGTACGCCCACGACTCGGCCTGGACCTCGGCGGCTTCCTGGACGCTCTTGGCGCCGTTGGCGCCCTTGGTCCCCACCGCGGCGCGGTCGTCCTTGTCGCACCAGTTCTGCTTGAAGAAGGCGGGCGCGCCCATGGTGACGGCGGGCTTGCCCTTGTCCTCGAAGCCGATGAGGGTGCCCTCGCTGCCCAGCGTCCAGTTCGGCGGTACGTCGAAGGCGACGTTGCGCTCGGCGCGGCGGACGACCTGCCAACCCGGGACGACCGGCTTGATCTCGACGTCGCTCGGATTGCCGCGCGAGTCGTCGCCGGTCCCGCCGGTGCCCGCCGCCGTGGTGTCCGAGGGGGAGGGTGTGGGGGTCGATGTGGCGCTCTGCGAAGCAATGGGGCTCTTGCTCGGGTCGGCGACGTTGTCCTTGTCGTCGCCCGTCAGGTAGACGCCGCCGATGACCACGGCCGCGATCACCGCCACGGCGGCGACGATCGAGACGGCGATCGTCATGTTCTTGCGGTTGCCGGGCGGCGGGCCGCCGGGGCCGGGGCCGCCGGGCATGGTGGGGGGTCCCCACTGCGGCGGTTGACCGGGCGGCTGGCCGGGCTGCTGATAGCCGGGCTGCTGGTACTCCGGCTGCTGCGGGGGCTGTTGCGGGTAGCCGTAGCCGGGTGCCTGGTACGGGGACGGCGTCTGGTAGGGCGACGGCGCCTGGTACGGCGGTTGCTGGTTCGGCTGGTTCGGCTGGTTCGGTTGATTCGGGTTCTGCGGGTACTGCCCCTGTGGGTTCTGCTGTGGGTACTGCTGTCCCCCGGGCTGCTGCTCTCCTGGCCACATGGCCAGAAACACTAGGGGGTGAGGGCTTCCGGTTCCACGCCGCCCCTCATTACTGGTCAGTAATTTCGGGTGATCGCCAAAAGGATGTCCTGGGCAGGGATGCTACCCGCTGGTAACATCCAGGCCATGTCCGAGACCCTGCCTTCGACCGGCGAACTCCTTGCGGCCACTGTGCCCATGGTCCGCACCCTGAACCTGCAGTTCGGGGAGACCAGCGCGGAGCGTGCCGTCGTCACGCTGCCCGACCAGCCCGACTTCCACAACCACGTCGGCGGCCCGCACGCCGGTGCCATGTTCACCCTGGCCGAGTCCGCCAGTGGCGCGATCGTCCTGAGCGCCTTCGGCGACCAGCTCTCCCGCGCCGTGCCGCTGGCGGTGCGCGCGGAGATCGCGTACGCGAAGCTCGCGATGGGCCCGGTCACGGCCACCGCCGAGCTCGGCCGCCCCGCCGCGGACGTCATCGCCGAACTTGACGCGGGCGAGCGCCCGGAGTTCCCCGTCCGCGTCACGATCCGCCGCGAGGACGGCGCGGTCACCGGCGAGATGAGCATCATCTGGACGCTGCGCCTCAACCGCTGACCCGCGCCGGGCGCGGCCGTTCCCTTCGGCCGCGCCCGCCGACGGTCCCCAGGTGGGTCTTGTCACCTCTCCCCCGTCCCTGCGTATCGAACAAAGATTCGATCTGTGGTTTATGGTGAACAGGGAGGTCCGAGGGCCGGACCGGGGGCAGGGGGCGATGAGCGGCAGGAGGCGTGCATGTCGTTTACGCACCTCCACACCGCGAGCGGTTTCTCCCTCCGTTACGGGGCCAGTCACCCCGGTGCCCTCGTCGAGCGGGCCGCGGGGCACGCCATGGACGCCCTCGCACTGACCGACCGGGACACCGTCGCGGGCCTCGTACGGTTCGCGGCCGCGTGCGCCGCCGGCGGAGTGCGCCCGGTCTTCGGCGTGGACCTCGCCGTCGAGCCCGCCCCTCCCGCTTCCGTCCCCGGCTCGGCTCCCGGACCCGCCCCGGCCCGGCGGCGCACCCCGGTACGCGGCGGTGCGTACATCGACGAGTCGGCGGCCCGGATCGTCCTGCTGGCGCGGGACGTGGCGGGATGGGCCGCGCTGTGCCGTCTGGTCAGTGCCGCGCATGCGGGCGGCGACCGTCCCGTGCTGCGCTGGGCGGACCTGGAGCGGCAGCCGGCCGACGGTCTGACGGTGCTGCTGGGGCCGGCCTCCGAGCCGGTACGGGCGCTGTCCGCGGGGCGGCCGGACGTCGCGGAGCGGCTGCTCGCACCGTGGCGCGAGCGGTTCGGCGAGGACCTGCGGCTGGAGGCGGTGGACCACGGGATCCCCGGCACGGGACCGGGATCCCTGCGGCTCGCCGCGCACACGGTGGGGCTGGCCGACCGGCTGGGCATCCCCGCCGTCGTCACCAACGCTGTCCGGTACGCGGATCCCGCGCAGCACCGGGTGGCCGATGTGCTGGACGCGGCCCGGCTGCTGCGGCCGATCGACCGCCGTCGGCTGGACTCCGGACAGCGCTGGCTGAAGAGCCCGCAGGACATGGCGCAGGCCGCGGAACGGATCGCCGGGGCCGCCGGGCGCGGGCGCGGTGGCGCCGCCTGGCTCCTGGCGGTGACGCGGGAGACGGCGGACGCGTGCCGGATCGACCCGAAGGGCGATCTGGGCATGGGCAGGCCGCACTTCCCGGAACCCGAGCTGGCCGGGGCGACCGAGGCGACGGCCGGCCGGGTGCTGCGCCAGCGCGCCGAAGCCGGCCTGACCCGGCGCGGCCTGAAGCACGCTCCGGACGCCCGGCGCCGGCTCGACGCGGAACTGACGATCATCGGCCGGCTCGGTTTCGAGACGTACTTCCTCACCGTCGCCGCCGTGGTCTCCGACGCCCGGGACCTGGGGATCAGGGTCGCCGCCCGCGGCAGCGGCGCCGGGTCGATGGTCAACTACGCGCTGGGCATCTCCAACGTCGACCCGCTCGAACACCATCTGGTCTTCGAACGCTTTATGTCGCTGCGCCGCAACTCCCTGCCGGACATCGACCTCGACACCGAGTCGGCACGCCGGCTCGACGTCTACCGCGCGGTGATCGACCGCTTCGGCCCCGCGCGGATCGCGACCGTCGCGATGCCCGAGACGTACCGGGCCCGGCACGCGATCCGGGACACCGGGGCCGCGCTGTCCCTGCCGCCGTGGGAGATCGACCGGCTGGCGAAGTCGTTCCCGCACATCCGGGCCCGCGACGTGCGGGCGGCCCTGGCCGAACTGCCGGAACTGCGGGAGGTCGCCGCCCACGCGGACCGGTACGGCCCGCTGTGGGAACTGGTCGAGGCGCTGGACGGGCTGCCGCGCGGGGTGGCGATGCACCCCTGCGGCGTCCTGCTGTCGAACGCGTCCCTGCTGGACCGCACCCCGGTGGTGCCGACCAGCGGGGAGGCGTTCCCGATGAGCCAGTTCGACAAGGAGGACGTCGAGGCCATGGGCCTGCTGAAGCTCGACATCCTCGGGGTGCGCATGTGGTCGGCGATGGCGCACGCCACCGCCGAGATCCGGCGGGCCACCGGCCGGGTCGTCGACCTGGAGGACCGCGCCCAGGTGCCGCCGGACGACCCGGCGGCGTTCGAGCTGATCCGCGCCTCGGACACGCTCGGCATGTTCCAGCTCGAATCGCCCGGCCAGCGCGACCTGCTGGCCAGGCTGCAGCCGACCACCGTCGACGACATCGTCGCCGACATCAGCCTGTTCCGTCCCGGGCCGGTCGCCGGGGGCATGCCGGAGCAGTACATCGCCGCCCGGCACAGCACCCGGCCGCCGCGGTATCCGCACCCGGACCTGGAGCCGGTGCTCCGGGACACCTTCGGAGTGACGATCTGGCACGAGCAGGTCATCGGCATCATCGCGGCACTGACCCGCTGCGAGCCGGATCTGGCGGAGGAGGCGCGCCGCTGTCTGGCCGACCCCGTCCGACGGCTGCGGGTGCGGAAGTGGTTCCACCGCGAAGCGGCGGCGCACGGCTACTCACCGACGGTGCTGGCCGAGGTCTGGGGGATCCTGGAGGCGTTCGGCGCCTACGGCTTCGCGCGCGCCCACGCTGCCGCGTTCGCCGTTCCTGCGCTGCAGTCGGCGTGGCTGAAGGCGCACTTCGCGGCGGCGCTCTACGCCGGGCTGCTGGAACACGATCCGGGGATGTGGCCGAAGCGGGTGATCCTGGCGGACGCCCGCCGGCGCGGCGTGCCGATCCTGCCGCTGGATGTGAATGCGTCGCGCTCCGCCTATGTAATCGAACTGGAGTCTGATAAGTGGGGGCTGCGGCTCGCCCTCTCCGAGGTACGCGGCATGTCGGCGGCCGAGGCCGGGCGGATCGAGGCCGGGCAGCCCTACTCCTCGCCGGCCGACCTGTGGGAGCGGGCCCGGCCGTCGCGTCCCGTGCTGGAACGTCTCGTCCAGGTCGGAGCGCTCGACCCGCTGGCCGTCGGACTGACCCGCCGCGACCTGCTGCTTCAGGTCTCCGAACTCCAGCGGCAGGGGCGCGCCGCCGTGCCCGGGGGGCAGCTGCCGCTCGCCGCACAGGAGTCCGCGGTCCCGCCCGGCCTGTCCGACATGAACGCCGGCGAGCGCACCGGCGCCGAGCTGGAGGTGCTGGGCATGGACACCACCCAGCACCTGATGGAGCACCACCACGCGCTGCTGGAGGAACTGGACACGACGCCGGCCCGGCGGCTGCACGAGGTACGGCACGGCGAGACCGTGCTCGTCGCGGGCATCAGGGCCTCCACCCAGACACCGCTGATCGCGTCCGGGAAACGGATCATCTTCGTGACGCTCGACGACGGGTCGGGCCTCGTGGACCTGGCGTTCTTCGAGGACAGCCACCAGCAGGCGGCGCACACGGTCTTCCACTCCGGCCTGCTGCTGGTCCGCGGCACCCTCCAGCGGCGCGGGAAACGTGCCTTCGGCGTCGTCGGCTCCGCCGCCTGGGACCTCGCGGAACTCGCCGACATCCGCCAGGACGGCGGCCTCGTGGCGGTCGCGGCACGCCTGGCGGAGCCGGCGGAACCGACGGCTGCACCGGCGGCCGGCCAGACGGCTGAACCGGCGGCGAAGGCGGACACGGACCCGGACACGGACCCGGACTCCGGTGCGGATCAGGGCGCACGGCCCGGCGCGCCCGTCGTCGATCCGGTCGGCGGCCGGCGCATCCGACTGGAGACCGGCGCCGACCTGCACCCCTGGGCCGACCTCCAGCCGCCCGGCGACCGCACCGCCCCCAGCAGAAAGCTGTGGCACTCCAGCCCGGGGAGCGCCGGATGAGCGATCCCGCAGCCGATCGGACGGCCGGCCCCGCACAGCACGTCACCGCGCCGCACATCCTCTATGTCCACCTCCACGCGCCCGCCGGCGCCGTGCCGCACGAGGAGGTCTACGAGATGCTCCTCGACCTGCTCCGCGGCATCACCCCGGTCGTCCAGGCACTGCCACCGGACGCGGCCCTCGCCGACGTCCGCAGCGCGCTGCGGTACTTCGACCGGGACGCCGCCGGCCTCGCCCACCTCATCCGGGTACGGGCCCTGGCCCTGCACGGCGTCGACTCCACGATCGGCGTCGGCCCCAATCCGCTCCTGGCCCGGATGGCCGCCGCCGACGGCCCCGCCTGCGCGGTCCGGGTGCTGGGCGGTGACGCGCGGGGCGTCGAGGCGTTCCTGCGGAACAAGCCGGCCGCCGCGTTGGACGGCATCGGGCCCGCCTCCGCGAAAACGCTGGCCGGCTACGGGCTGGACACCGTCGGACGCATCGCCGCCACCCCGCTGGGCACCCTGCAGCGCGCGCTGGGCGCGACCGCGGGCCGACGGCTGTACGACCGGGCCCGCGGTATCGACCCGACGCCGGTCGTCCGGGGCGCTCCCGCCCGCTCGATCGGCGGTGAACGGCGCTTCGGACAGGACGAGCTGGACCCGGTGCGGCACCGCCGGGCCCTGCTGTCGCTCACCGAGGAGCTCGGCGCGCGGCTGCGCACCGAGAGCCAGGCGGCCCGCTCCCTGACCCTCACCGTCCGGTACGCCGACCGTTCGACGACGACCCGCACCCGGACCCTGCACGAGTCGTCGGGCCACAGCGCGGCGCTGCGGAGCACCGCCTACCAGCTCTACGACGCGCTCGGCCTGCAGCGGGCCCGGGTCCGCACCATCGCCCTGCGCGCCGACGGCCTGCTGGCGCAGGAGCTGACCTCCCGGCAGCTGAGCCTGGAACCCGGCGACGACAAGTCCCGGCTGATCGAGGCCGCCGCGGACCGCGCCCGCGCCCGCTTCGGCCCCACCGCGATCCGCCCCGCCGGTACCGCGCACCCGGCGGCCGTCGCGCATGATGGACCCCATGGATATTCGTGACGACAGGGCGGCGGGCCGCCTGGGGGCGTGGGCCGGGGACGAACTGATCGGCCGGATCGACTATTTCGTGCTGGAGGACGACGGGACCGGTGCTGGGAGCGCGCTGGTGGCCGTGCACACGGTGGTCGATCCGGGGCACCAGGGCGAGGGCATCGCGGGCGCGCTCGCGGGGGCGCTGTACGAGCTGGCCGCCGCGGAGCGGAAGGCCGTCGTACCGCTGTGCCCGTACGTGGCGGCCTGGTCCGTCAAGCACTCCGACCTGGCACCACTGCCGGACCCGGCGCTGGCCGACCGCGCGAAGGAGCGACTGGCGGACGACCCGGACCTGTGGTGACAGGGCCCGGGGGAGCGCTCCGCCGACCGCACTGCCGTGCGGAACGGTTCGGTTAGGCTTCACTGACGTGCGCCACGGCACACGGTCCGGATGGTGTCCAGGGGAGGACTCGGCAGTGCACGTGCAGGAATGGATCGAGACGATTCCGCCGCTCGCCGTCTACCTGGTGGTGGGGCTGGTCATCGGGATCGAGAGCCTGGGTATCCCGCTCCCCGGTGAGATCGTCCTCGTCACCGCATCGCTGATGGCCTCGCAGGGCTCGGTCAACCCGTGGATCGTCGGAGCCTGCGCGATCGCCGGTGCGGTGATCGGTGACTCCATCGGCTATTCGATCGGCCGCAAGGGCGGCAAACCGCTGCTGGACAAGCTCGGCCGGAAGTTCCCCAAACACTTCTCACCCGGCCATGTCGCCACCGCCGAGCGGTCGTTCGAGCGCTGGGGCATGTGGGCGGTCTTCGTCGGCCGCTTCGTCGCGCTGCTGCGGATCTTCGCCGGCCCGCTGGCGGGCGTCCTGAAGATGCCGTACTGGAAGTTCCTCATCGCGAACGCCCTCGGCGGCATCGTCTGGGCGGGCGGCACCACCGCCGTCATCTACAACGTCGGAGTGGTGGCGGAACCGTGGATCAAGCGGTTCGGCTACTTCGGGCTGGCGGCGGCCGTGCTGTTCGGGATCGGCTCGTTCCTGTTCGTGCAGCGGCGCGCCAAGGCGGCCGCACCGGCGGAGACGTCGGAGGCACCGGTGGAAGGCGCGGCCGAATCCGTGGCGGCCCCCACCGGCGAGTGACCCGGCGGACCGGGCACCGAGCTCCTCAGGCCTCGTCGACCGGTCCTTCTTCGGCCCGTTCGAAGGCCGCCCGGTGGGCGCGGGAGAGTTCGACGTAGCCCGCGGCGTTGAGCAGCACCGACTCCCGCTCCTCGGCGGTCAGCTCGCGCCGCACCTTGGCCGGGACCCCGGCCACCAGCGAACCCGGCGGCACGCGCATCCCCTGCGGTACGAGCGCGGCCGCGGCGACCAGCGAGCCGGTTCCGATGTGCGCGCCGTTCAGGACGGTGGCGCCCATGCCGATCAGTACGTCGTCCTCGACGGTGCAGCCGTGCAGCACCGCGTTGTGACCCACCGAGACCCGCTCCCCGACCACGACGGGGAAGCCGGGGTCGGCATGGACCGAGCAGTTGTCCTGGATGTTGCTCTCGGCGCCGATGCTGATCGACTCGCAGTCGCCGCGCAGCACCGCGTGGTACCAGGCGCTGGAGCCCGCCGCCATCGTGACGTCTCCGACGACGACCGAGGTGGGCGCGGTGAATGCCGCCGGATCCACCTGGGGCTTGCGTCCCGCCACATCGGCAATCAGTGCCCGCTCCGCCATGGAAACCCGCCCTCGCATCCGCGCCTTCGCTGTCGAGCAGCACGGTATACGACGGTCCGGCCATCACGACGGGTCGGTAGGTGCATAAGGCATCGAAGGGGGACGAGGACTGTTTTCGGTCAGAGGTGCGATTCCTGGCGCACTGCCGGTGATCGGGCGGCCCCGGCCGGGCAGGAGCTGTCGGATCCTCTTGCCACAAGGCTGCAACGTGCATAGTTCATCCCGAGGTTGCCCGGATCTGACGGAAGATTTGCTGATTTAGTGGAGGTAGTGCAAAAGATTCGACCGAAAGTGTTCTTTGCGCTTTGACTGTTGACGTTGTTTGCGGTGAAGGTCAGGCACATGTCCCCTTTACCCCGAACCGCGTCGAGCGGTCCGCTGCGCATGCGCGACTTCCGCCTGCTGCTCGCCGGCGCCGCGGCCGGCCAGGTCGGTGCCCAGGTCACCCTGGTCGCGCTGCCGCTGGTGGCGGTCCTCGAGCTCAAGGCGCCCGCGTTCCAGGTGGGGCTGCTCACCGCCGCCGAGACCGCCGCGTTCCTGCTGATCGGGTTGCCCGCAGGGGCGCTGGTCGACCGGATGCGCAAACGTTCGCTGATGATCCGGGCCGACGCGGTGCGGGCGCTGGCCATGGCGAGTGTCCCGCTGGCAGCGGTCGCCGACGTCCTGACGATGGTGCAGCTGTACATCGTCGCCCTGGTCACCGGCGCGGCCACCGTCTTCTTCGACGTGGCCGACCAGAGCTATCTGCCCGAACTCCTGCCCAAGGAACAGTTGATGGCGGCCAACGGAGCGCTGGAGACCGTCCGCTCATCCGCCCAGGTCACCGGACCCGGTCTCGGCGGCGGGCTGGTACAGCTCGTCGGGGCGCATCTGGCGATCGGGGCCGACGCCATCGGCTACGTCGTCTCGGCACTGTTCCTGGCGCGCATCGACAAGCCGGAGAGCAAGCCGGAACCGGTGCCGGGCGCGTCGCTGCGCAAGGAGATCGGCGAGGGGCTGCGCTTCGTGCTCGGCCACCGGCTGCTGCGGGTCATCGCGGCCACCACCGGCCTCAGCAACTTCTTCACCGCGATGCTGATGGCCACTCAGACCATCTTCCTGGTACGGGTGATCGGCCTGCAGCCGGCCGCCATCGGTCTGATGCTCTCCGCGTCCGCCGCCGGCGGACTCGCCGGTGCGCTCTGCGCCGGCAGGCTCGCCGCCCGGCTCGGCCAGGCCCGCATCATCTGGCTGTCCGCGCTGGCGACCGGCCCGTTCGCGCTGCTGTGGCCGCTGTCCGGCCGGGGGGCCGCCGCCGTCCTGTTCGCCGTCGGTTCCGGCGTGGTCTCCTTCGGGGCGGTCGTCTACAACGTCGCCCAGGTGAGCTTCCGCCAGACGCTCTGCCCGCCCCGGCTCCTGGGCCGGATGAACGCCACGCTGCGCTTCCTGGTGTGGGGCACGCTGCCGCTCGGAGCCCTGGTGGGCGGCGCCGTGGCCAGTGGCTTCGGGGCGCGCGCCGCCCTGTGGGTCTGCGCGGTCGGCTTCCTCGTCGTACCGCTGCGGCTGCTGCTGTCCCCGCTGCGCCGGATGCGTGATCTGCCGACCGCCCCGGACGACTCCGAGGGCGCCCTCGCGGGCGACTCCGGCGGCCGGACCGAGTCCGCTTCCGTCGGCTGACCCGGCCCGGCCGCGCTCCGGGACCGATCGCCGCGCCCGGGACCGATCACTCCGCCCCGACCGATCCCCCGCCCCGAACCGCCCTGCCACGTCAGAGAGGATCACGTGCCCCGAACCATCACGGGCCAGTACCTGGCCCGCTTCCAGCGCATCGCCGCCGACGACGGCGGTACTTCCCTCTTACCCGTCACCGGAGCCCAGCGGCGCTTCGTCCTCGTCCGCTCCATGGACCCCTCGGGACGGCCCGACATCGTCCCGATGTTCTTCGCCTTCCCCCGCGGCACCGTGGATCCGATCCGGCTGCGCGCGGCCGCGAACCGGCTGGCAGCCCTGCACCCCGTGCTGCGCGCCCACCCGGAGGTGGTGCGCGGCACCCCCGTGCTCCGCCTGGCGGAGCCGGACGTACCGGTGGAGCGTGTCGTCCGCGCCCCCGGCGAGGACGCGGCCGCCGCGCTGCGCCGGGTGCTGGGCGCCTGGACCGCGCAGGGCTCGCCGCTGCGGCTGTACCTGGCCCAGGACGGGCCGGCCGCCGGGGAGGAAGTGCTCGCCGTCGTCCTGGACCACACCGCGTGCGACGGTCAGTCCCTCGCCCGCATCGTCGAGGAGCTGAGCGCTGCCTACCGCGACGAGCCGGGATCCGCGGGACCGGGATCCGCAGGACCGGAGCCCGCCGAGGCGGCCGCCGAACTGGCCGCCTACCGCGAGGCGGTCCAACTGCAGCTCGACGCCGAGCGACGCGCGGGATCCTCCGCCGCGCTGGAGTACTGGGGCGACCGGCTGCGCGCGGTGCACGAACGGGCCCCGCAGCTCCGGCCGCGGACACCCGCCCCCGGCGCCCTGCCCACCGGCGCCGCCGAACTGCGGCTGCCCGCACCCGCTCCCGGCGTACCGTTCCCCGCACTGCTCGACGCCTGCCGGGCCGCGGCCCGAGTGCTCTACGGGCCCGGCCATGTGCCCCCGATCGGCTACCCGTGGGGCGGCCGCCCGCCCGGCGCGCCGCCGGTCCTCGGCTGCTTCCTCAACACCGTGGTCTTCCCGGCCGCGACGGTCGACGTCCCGCACGCCCCGGACGAGACGGCCACCCAGTGGTGGGACGACCTGGACCGGGCCGACACCCCGTTCGACGAGGTGGTGCACGCCGCCCGGTCGGCCGGTTCCCAGTGGTCCGGCCGGCTGGACGGCCTGCTGACGGTGGACGACGCCCGGCGCCGTTCCGCGTTGCGGCTGGGCGGGGTGGAGGGCCGCGAGGTCCACATCGACGGCCGGCAGGTGCGCGCCCCGTTCGCGGTCTCCGTCACCCACGGACCAGAACTCCACATCCGGATGGTGTGGGACCGCTCGGTGCTCGACGACGACGCGGCCCAGGACGGCTTCGCAGCCTTCCACGACGCGGTGCGCGCCCCCATTCGGTCCGACGTCCCCGTCGGCTGACAGCCGCACCCTGACCGGCGCGTCGCCTCACCCGGCGCGCCACGTCCCACAGCCGCGCCATGTCCCACAGCCGCACCATGTCCCACCTGGCCGCACCCGTCGCACCGCCCTGCCCGTCCCGCCATAGGGCCATGACATCCCGAACCAGTGCGACCGGACCGCGTGATCCGCGGACCGGCCGCTGAAAAGCGGGGCGGAAGCACGACCATGCCTCCCCCCGCACCCGAAGAAACCGACCCGACAACCCCAGGGATCGCCGATGCTCCCCCTCTCTCCGTCGCAGGAGATCGTCTGGCTGCACGAACAAGTGCAGCCGGGCAGCCGCGCCTACAACTTCACCGCCTCCTTCGACCTGTGGGGCACGCTGGACACCGAAGCGCTGCGCCGCGGACTCACCGCGGCCCTCGACCGCCACCCCGGACTGCGCCTGGAACTCGTCGCGGTCCCCGGCGCGATGCCCGCGCAGCGGGACGCCGACCTCTGCGAGCCGCGCCTGCGAACCGTGGACCTGACAGGGGAGGCGGACCCGGAGGCCGCGTTCGCGCAGCTGCTCCGCACGGAGGCGGAGACCCCGCTCGACACCTATCAGGCGCCGCTGCTGCGCTGGACGCTGGCCCGGCTCGCCGACGACCAGCACCGGCTCATCCACGTCGAGCACCACCTGATCCACGACGGGCACTCGTTCGCGATCCTGCTGGACGATGTCTTCACCGTCTACCGCGCCGACGTCCTCGGTGAGCCGGTCGTGCTGCCGCCCGCCACCTCCTACGTCGACCATGTGCGATCCCTGGACGCGGACGACGACCGGGCGACAGCGCAGCGGCGGTCGAGTCTGGAGTACTGGGCCGCCGAACTGCGCGACGCCTCCTTCGACATGCCGCTGCCCGGTCTGGCCCGGCCCGGAGCGCGGCGCCGGCACCACGGCGGGCAGCTGCGCCAGTCGATCGGCGCGGACCTGACCGAGCGGCTGCGCGCGCACACCCTGGAGCGCGGGCTGACCCCGTTCTCCACGCTGCTCGGGCTGTTCGCCGAACTTCTGCGCCGGCACAGCGGTCGCGAGCAGATGGTCGTCGGCACCGCCGTCGGCAACCGACCGCGCGGCTTCGAGAGCGCCGTGGGCATGTTCGTCAACACGATCCCGCTGCGGCTGCGGCTGGACCCGGCGGCCCCCGCCGAGGACACCATGGACGAGGTGACCGACACCCTCTTCCGTGCCCTGCCGCACCAGGAGGTACCGGTCCAGGAGCTGACCCGCGCCCTGGGCCTGCACACCTCGGGGGCGGACAACCCGCTGTTCAGCGTCATGTTCAGCGCGCACGACGCCGCACTGCCCGAGATCGACGTGCCCGGCCTGGACATCACCCTCTTCGAAGGCTTCAACACCGGCACCACCCGCTTCGACCTCGACGTGGTGCTGCTCCCGGACGACCGGCGCGGCGTCGGTCCCCGGCACGGGGCACCGGGCATGACCCTGGTCTGGGACTACGACGCCGACCTCTTCGGCGAGGACACCGCGAAGCTGCTCACCGAACGCTTCCTCGACCTGCTGCGCGCCTATCTGGACGCTCCCGGCACCCTGCTCGCCGACCTCGCGCTCCCGGCGCCCGCCGCCGGACCGGTGCCGGCCCAGCCCGCAGTGGCTCGGGGTCGGGATCCGCTCGATCCGGCCGCCGCCCACGACCCCGCGCTGCCCGCGCTGCTGATCGGCGCCCGCCGGCTCACCTACGGCGACCTCGACGAACAGGTCGCCGCGGTCGCGCGGCGGATGCTGACGGCGGGCGTGACAACGGGCCAGCCGGTCGCCGTCGTACTGCCGCGCGGCGCCGACTCGGTGGTGGCGCTGCTGGCCTGCCTGCGGACCGGAGCGGTGTACTGCCCGCTCTCCCCGTCCGACCCGGACTCCCGCCTGGAACTGCTGCTGAACCGGCTGGGGCCGGCGCTCGTGCTGACCTCCGCCGCCGCGGGAGCGACCCTGCCCGACGGCCTTCCGGTGACCGCGCTCGACGCCGACGTCTTCCCGGCCGCGCACCCGGCGCCGGTGGTGCCCGGTGCGGCGTACATCATCCACACCTCCGGATCGACCGGCATACCCAAGCCCGTGGCAGTGGGCAGGCCGGCGCTGGAGATCCATCTGACCGGTGCGGCGGAGCGGTTCGCGCTGGCGGCCGGCGACCGGGTGCTGCTGTTCGCCCAGCCGTCGTTCGACGTCGCCCTCGAAGAGGTCCTTCCGTCGCTGTACGCCGGCGCCTGCCTGGTCGTGCCGGAGCGGGAAGTGCCCACCGGTGCGGAACTGGCCGAGCTGCTGGCCGCCGCCCGGGTCACCGTCGCGAACCTGCCCACCAGCTACTTCCTCGCCACCCGCGAGGAGTTGCGGCCCGTGCTGCGCGACCGCCGCTGGGCACCGCGGCTGCTGGTGCTCGGCGGCGAGCGCATCCCGGCCGACGCGATGCGCTCGTTCCTGGCCGACACCGACGCCGCCGTGCTCAACGTCTACGGCGTCACCGAGGCGGCGATCAGCTCCACCGTGCACGAGATCACCCGCGAGAACCTCGGCGACGGCGCCGAGATCCCGCTCGGCACCGAACTGCCCGGCGAACGGATCCACGTCCTGGACACGGCACTTCGTCCGTTGCCCGACGGTGCGGTCGGTGAACTCGCCATCGCCGGAGCCGGCCTGGCCGAGGGATACGCCGGCAACCCGGACGCGACCGCGGCACGGTTCGTGACGATCGCGGCGCTGGGCGGCGAGCGGGTCTATCTCACCGGCGACCTCGGCTACCGGGACCGCGACGGGCTCCTGCACTTCCTCGGACGGCGTGACAACCAGATCAAACTGCGCGGCTACCGCATCGAGTTGGAAGAGGTGGAGGCCGCCGCCTCGGCCGTGCTCGGCGGCCGGTCCTGCGCGGTCGTCCTGGACCGGGAGGCGACCGACGGACCCCGACTGGTCGGCTTCCTGGAGAGCGCCGACGAGCGGGAGCCGTGGGACGAGCAGACGCTGCACATCGAACTGAGCCACCGGCTGCCGGGCGCGCTCGTACCGGGCCGCTGGGCGCGGCTGGCCGCCATGCCGACGCTGGCCGGCGGCAAGCCCGACCGGGTCGCGCTCGCCCGGCTCGCCGCCGCGCTGGAGCCCGCGACCCCGGCGGACGAGGCGGACGAAGCGCCCCCCGCCATGGATCCGGCCGCGTTCGCCGCCGATCCGGCCCTGGCGCTGCTCGCCGAGGGCTGGCGCGAGGTGCTGGGCCACAGCCGGTTCACCGCCTCCTCGCACTTCTTCCAGATCGGCGGGCACTCCGTGCTCGCCGCGCATCTGGCGGCCTGGCTGGAGCCACGGCTCGGCGACCGGCCGCCGCTGCGGCTGCTCTTCCGCAACCCGGTCCTGGCCGACCAGGCCCGCGCCCTGGGGCTGCTCGCGCCCTCACGCGTCCCCGTATCCGCCGCCACGACCACGCCGAAGGAGTCGTCATGACGAACACCCTGACCCGCGACATGAGCACCACCACGCCGACCGTCCTTCCGAGCGTCGCGCACGGCGCACCCCTCCCCGAGGCCGCCACGTCCGGAGTGCTCTCCCGCTACGAGGACTGGGTGAGCCGCTCCCCGCAGGCCCCCGCCGTGGTGGACGGCACCCACACCTGGAGCTACCGGCAGCTGGACGAGGCGGCTGACGAGGTCGTCAGCGCACTCGGCGGCCGAGTGGGCCCCGGCGACATCGTCGGCGTCTGCCTCGACCGCTCGGCGGCGCTGGTTGTCACCGCGATCGCGCTGGCCCGGCTCGGCGCGGTCTATCTGCCGCTGGGCCCGCGCCCCGGAGAGCGCCGCATCGGCGCGGTCACCGAGGATGTCGCGGTGGTCGGCCTGATCGGCGACCCCGCCGTACTGCCCGCCCACCACCGGGCCGCCGAGCGGATCGAACTGGCGCTGCCCGCCGAGGGAACGAACGCCGCCCGCACGGTCGTCGCGGCCTTCGCCCCGCCCGCGGCCGGCGCCCGCCCGGCACCGCCGGGGGCGTTCTACGCCGTGCTGACCTCCGGTTCCACCGGCCGCCCCAAGGCACTCGCGGTGGCGGAGCCCGCCCTGTCCACCTTGCTGGACTGGTACCGCGCGGAGACGGGCCTCGTCCCCGGCGACCGGCAGTCCCTGCTGATCGGCGTCGCGTTCGACCCGCATGTGCTGGAGCTGTGGGCCGGACTGACCTCGGGCGCCGCGTTGGTGCCTGCCCCCGACGCGGTCCGCTGGGACCCGGCCGAGCTCACGGCATGGTGGCGCGACGCCTCGTTGACCGTCTGCGTCGCGGCCACCCCCATGGCGGAACCGATCCTGGACCGCCCCTGGCCGCAGGATCTGAAGCTGCGCCATCTCGTCGTCGGCGGCGACCGGATGCGCCGCCGGCCAGGCCCCGACGTGACCGCCACGGTGCACAACGCCTACGGGCCGGCCGAGGCCACCGTCGTCACCACCACGCACGCCATGCGGGCCACGGACGGCGAGCCGGACAACCCGGCCGCGCCGCCGATCGGATCGCCGATCCCCGGCACGACGGTGGTCGTCACCGGTGCGGACGGCCGCGTCGCCCATCGCGGAGACGCGGGCGAGCTGCTCATCGGCGGCGCCTGTCTGGCGATCGGCTATCTGGACCCGGAGCTGACGGCCCGGCGCTTCACCGCCCCGCCCGAGGGGCTGGACGCGCCGGGCACGGACCGTTTCTACCGCACCGGGGACCGGGTGCGCATGCGGCCGAACGGGCGACTGGAGTTCCTCGGCCGGCTCGACAACCAGGTGAAGATCAGCGGTGTGCGGATCGAACCCGCCGAGGTGGAGGCCGCGTTCGAGCAGGACCCGGACGTGGGGGGGGGGGGGGGGGGGCGCGCCCCCCCCCCCCCCCGCCCCCCCCCCCCCCGGGGGGCGGCGGGCCCCCCCCCCCCCCCCCCCCCCCCCCCCCCCCCGCCGCCCGGGCGGCG
>NZ_JBWKIQ010000007.1:0-397940 GCF_056432645.1 Streptomyces sp. NPDC045021 | reverse complement strand
TTCGCGGGCGGGCTCCACACCCTGTTTATGTTCGGGGGGGGGGGATAGCACCCCGCCGGGGGGGGGGGGCGGGGGGGGCGGGCCGGGGGGGGGGGGGGGGGGGGGGGCCCCCCCCCCCCCACCGCCGACGGCCGTACCCGGCTGGTGGCGTTCGTCCTGCCGACGGCCGGCGCCGCGCCGACCGCGGACGCGCTGCTGTCCGCGGTCCGGGTCTGGCTGCCCGAACAGGCGGTGCCCTCGACCGTACGGATCGTCGAGGCCTTCCCGCTGGACGCCAACGGCAAGGTGGACCGCGCCGCGCTGCTCGCCGGTGAAGCCGCCGCGACCACCGCGAGCCCCGCGACCTCCGACACCGCCGTCGCGGACGACACCGCGACCGCAAGCGAACGGCTCGTCCTGCGGGTGGCCCGCGATCTGCTGGACCGCCCGGAGACCGTGCTGGAGGACCACTTCACCGCGGTGGGCGGCACGTCGATCACCGCGGCCCGGCTGCTGGCCGCCATCGAGCGGGAGACGGGCACCCGGCTGCGCGCACCCGAGGTGCTGCGCCAGCCGGACCTCCGGGCGGTGGCCGCGGTGCTCGACAAGCGCCGTGCGGCCCCGTCACCGGCGGTGGTCTGAGATGGCGACCCTCGCCCCGCGCAGTCCCGCCGACCGGAAGGAGCACCCCGTGACCGCCCTGCCCGCCCTGGTGGCCCGGCACGCCGAACGGACCCCGCACGCCCTGGCGGTGGTCGACGGCGACACCACACTGACGTACCGCCAGCTCGTCACCTCCGCCCGCTGCCTGGCCGCGCACCTGCACGGCCACGGGGTCCGCCCCGGCGACCGGGTGGGGCTGCTGATGCCGCGCTCGGCCCGCACCGTGGTCGCCCAACTCGCCCTGTGGTGGGTGGGCGCGGCCTGCGTGCCGCTCGACCCGGCGCACCCGCGCCCCCGCATCGAGGCGATGCTCGCCGACTCCGGGACGACGCTGACCGTCGGCGACAGCAAGCTGCTCGCGTCCGCGGCCGGCACCGGAGTGACGCTGGCTCTGCCCGACGACCCGATGCCGGAAGGCGAGGAGATCCCCGCCGCCGACACCGGCCCGGACGCGACGGCGCTCGTCCTGTTCACCTCGGGCTCCACGGGCCGGCCCAAGGGCGTGACCGTCACCCACGGCGGCATCGCCGAACTGGTCACCACCCCGCGGTATGTCACCGTCACCGAGCGGGACCGGGTGCTGTTCCACTCGCCGACGACGTTCGACGCCTCGACCTTCGAGGTGTGGGCCGCCCTCGCCAACGGTGCCTCCGTCGTGGTGTGCACCACCGGGCGGCCCTCGTTCGAGGACCTCGCGCAGCACGTCGAGCGGTACGGCGTGACCGTCGCGTTCTTCACCACCGCGCTGTTCCACCAGCTCGCCGCCCGCCGCTCACGGCTGTTCTCGGTGCTCCGCACCGTCGTCGTGGGCGGCGAGGCGATGGCCGCCCAGCATGCCCGCGCGGTGCTGCGCGCGTTCCCCTGGCTGGAGCTGGTCAACGGCTACGGGCCGACCGAGACGACGACCTTCGCCACCACTCACCGGGTCACCGACGCGGACTGCGACGGTCCGGTGCCGATCGGCCGCCCGTGCGCGGGCGCCTCGGCGCACGTCCTGGACGACGCGGGCCAGCCGGTCGCGGACGGCGAGCGCGGTGAGCTGTGGATCGGCGGCAGCCGGCTCGCGAACGGATACACGGGACGACCGGAGCTGACCGCGGAGCGGTTCGTGGACCACGCGACGCTGGGCCGGCTCTACCGCACCGGCGATCTGGTCTCGTACCGCCGGGACGGCGTGCTGGAGTTCCACGGCCGCGCCGACGACCAGGTCAAATTGCGCGGCTTCCGGATCGAGCCGGGCGAGATCGAGCACCTGCTGCGCGAGCAGCCCGAGGTGGACGACGCCGCCGTCACCGTACGGCGGCCCGCCGCTGACGACGCCCGGCTGGCCGCCTTCGTGGTGGCGGCGCCGGGCCCGGTTCCCCGCGCCGAGACCCTGCGGACCCGGCTCGCCGAGCAGCTGCCCGCGCACCTCGTCCCGGACGAGCTGACCCTCGTGGAACGGCTCCCGCTGACGGTGTCCGGCAAGGTCGACCGCCGCGCGCTCGCCGACCTTCGCGGCGTCACCGCCACCGAGGACCGTACGGAGCCGCTGACGCCGCTCCAGCAGGCCGTGGCCGACGTGTGGAGTCGCGCCCTGGGCTGCGAAGTGGCCCGCGCGGACGCCGACTTCATCGCCTACGGCGGCCACTCCCTCCTCGCGCTGATCGTCACGGACGACCTGCGCGAGGAGCTGGGAGTGACGCTGTCCCTGCCCGACTTCTTCGCCGCTCCCACCGTGGCCGGCCACGCCGCGCTCGTCGAACGCGCACTGCTGGCCAACCACAGCGATCTCCACCCCGACGCGCCGGAGGACACCGATGGCCACTGACACCCACTCCAGCTCCGCCGCCTTGCAGGAGGAGCTGCTGCGCCGGGCCCGCGCCCGCAAGGGCACCGGTCCGGCCGCTCCGGCGCCCGCCGCCGTCCGCGTTCAGGGACCCACGCCGCTGTCCCACGCCCAGCGCCGCATGTGGCTGATGGACCGGCTCGGCCAGGGCGGCTCCCTGTACAGCGTGCCGTTCGCGACCCGGCTGCGCGGGCCGCTCGACCTGGACGCGCTGGGCACCGCGCTGACCACGCTGGTGCGGCGCCACGAAATCCTGCGCACGCGCTACGGGCAGCACGGCGACGAGCCGTACCAGCAGACGCTTCCCGCACCGGACGCGATCGTCGTGCCGGTGGTGGACGTCGACGGTGACGGAGGACCCGCCCTCACCGAGGAGGCGCGGCGCCCGTTCGACCTCGCCGCCGGTCCCCTTCCGCGCGCCCTGGCGCTGCGGCACGGACCGCTCGACCACACCGTGCTGTTGACGTTCCATCACATCAGCATCGACGGCGGGTCGTTGGAGACCGTCGCCGCGGAACTGGCGGAGCTGTACGCGGCGGCCACCTGCGGCAGCCCCTGCGAGCAGGCACAGCCGCCGCAGTACGCGGACTTCGCGGTCCGCGAGCACGCGGCGGCCGACCGGCTCGACGAGGGGCTCGCGCACTGGACGAGCCGGCTGACCGGCGCCATTCCGCTCCGCCTGCCCAGGCCCGCGCGAGCCGCCGCCGATCTGACCGTACGGCCCGCCGCCGTGCGCAGCACTCCGCTGGACGAGGGGGTGCTGCCCGCCCTGCGCGAGCTGGGCCGGCAGCACCGGGCCACGCTGTTCACCGTGGCTCTCACCGCCGCCTTCGCCGCGCTGCACCGGTTCACCGGTGAGGACGACCTGGTGATCGGCTGCGCCGGCACCCATCGCGAGGGTGCGGCGATGCGCGGGCTGGTCGGGCTGTGCGTCAACACCCTGCCCATCCGGGTCGATCTGTCCGGCGACCCGGAGTTCGGGACGCTGGTGGACCGGGTGCGGGACGCGCTGCTGGCGGCACAGCACCACCGCGACGTGCCGTTCGACCTGATCCTGGAGCGGCTCGGCGCCGCTGCCCGGGACGCCGACGGCACACCGCTGGTCCGGGTCACCGCCGATGTGCTGGGCGAGCCCACCGCGCTCCAACTGCCGGGGCTGGTCGCGGATCCGGTCGACGTGGCCCTCGGCGAGGCCAAGTTCGATCTGTCGTTCGGCCTGTCCGACACCGACCGTCCCGCCGGCCTGGTCCAGTACGGCCGGGCCGCCCTCGACGACGAGGCGGGGGAGCGGTTGGCGGACGGCTTCGCCGGCCTGCTGGCGGCGGTCGCCGCCGACCCGGCGCTCAGACTGTCCCGGCTGCCGGGCGGGCCGCCGGTTCTCCCGGCCGCCGCCGACAGTCCGCGGACCGCCGACGGCAGCCATCCGGCCGAAGCCCGGCTGCGCGCGCACCCGCAGGTGGCCGACGCCGCCGTACCGGACCCGGCCGGCGGACCGCTGCTGGCCTACGCCGTGCTGCGCGGGACCGGCGGTCCCTCACCCGCCGAGCTGCGCTCGCACCTGCGGGCGGGGCTCGGCCGTGAGCTCGTCCCGGCCGCGGTGACGCTGCTGGACGCGATGCCCCGCACCGCCGACGGCACCCTGGACACGGCCCGGCTGCCCGGCGCCCCGGCCGCCCCCGCACCGGGCGGGGTGCGCGCCGAAGCGGTGACGGCGGCGTTCACGGCACTGCTGGGCCGGACTCCTGGGCCGGACGACGACTTCTTCGTACTCGGCGGTCACTCACTGATCGCCATACAGCTCGCCGAGCGGCTGCGAACCGGACTCAAGCTGCCGCTGACCGGCCTGGACGTGATGGAGCACCGCACTCCGCGGGCGATCGCGGAGCTGCTGGACGTGCGGGAGACGGAACGGGAACGGCTGGCCGCCGCGACCGGCACATCGGTGTCCAGCACATCGGCGTCCGGCACCCGGCGGGTACGTGAGGGCACCGTCCTGGTGACCGGCGGCACCGGTGGCGTCGGCGCCTTCGTGCTGCGCGAACTGGCCGCTCGGGGAAGGCCGGTGCTGGCGCTGGCCCGACCCGAGTCGGCGCACCTGGTCGCGGGGGAGGGCGTGGAGGTCGTCGAGGGCGACCTGGCCGACCTGGACGGGCTGCGCGCCGCCGTCGGGAGGGCGGACGCGGTGATCCATGCCGCCTGCACCTTCACCCGTCCCGCGGTGGACGTGGCCGCGATGGCGGCGATGGTCGGGGCCTGGAGGCGCGGCCCGTTCACCTTCGTCAGCAGCGTCGACGCCTACGGTCGCCCCGCGGGACCGCGGGTGGCCGAGGAATCGGCGCCCGAGCGGCCGCTGAGCGCGTACGGACAGGCGAAGCTCGACTGCGAGCAGCTGCTGATGCGGGCGGCGGGCACCAACGGGCGGGGCTGGGCGAGCGTCGTCCGCTCGCCCATCGTCTGGGGTCCGCACGACCGGTTGCGCGACCAGCTGCGCTGGGGCGCGACCGGGCTGCTCTACCAGGCGGCCCTCGCCGGGGAGCCGATCGACCTGCCGCGCCCCGGCACCGCCGGCCACGACTGGTACGGCGCCCCATGGGTGCACGCGGCCGCCCTGGCGCGCGCGGTGACCGACTGCCTGGACACTCCGGTCCACGGCGTGGCCAACGCGGTGAGCGGACATGTCGCCTGGCCGGAGCTGGCCGCCGAGCTGAAGCGGCTCCTCGGCAGCGGCAGCGAGATCCGGCTCGTCGACCGGGTGCACCCGGATCTCGACCACCGCTGGCACTACGGGTCGGGCCGGCTGGCCACCGCGCTGGACGAACAGCCCGGCGAGGACTGGCGCACCGTGCTCGCCGCGATGACCGGCCCCGCCGAGCGCTGACCCCCGGGGGAGCCGCGGCAGTCCGCGCGGCTCCCCGTCACGGCCGGATCCCCCCTTTACATCCGCCTTCACGTCCAGGACTTCGCCGGCGGCCGGCACCGTATACGGTGATCTCGTGCCGAAGAACGAGAACGTGTTCTCCTCCTGGGCGGCCTGGCGCCGCCGCACCGCCTCGCGCCTGGTCCACCGCGGATGGCGGTGGGTGCAGAACGCGGGCGCGGTGACCGCGCAGCGCCCGGGGCCGTACCGCTTCCGCAGTTTCGGCACGGGCTCGCGCCTGGCGTTCCCGCTGGGCACGGTGTTCGGCGAGCAGTGGATCGAGATCGGGGAGCACTGCGTGGTGGGGGAGCAGGTGACCCTCACCGCGGGCATGATGCCGGACCTGGATCTCGGCCCCGATCCGGTGCTGCGGCTCGGCAACGGCGTGGTGCTCGGCCGGGGCAGCCATGTGGTGGCTTCGGCGCCGGTGGTCTTCGGCGACAACATCTTCGCCGGGCCCTATGTGTACGTGACCAGCGACAACCACTCCTACGACGATCCGCACGAGCCGGTCGGCAAGCAGTGGCCGCGTTCGGCGCCCGTCGAGATCGGGTCCGGCAGCTGGCTGGGCACGGGGTCGGTGATCCTGCCCGGGGCGAGATTGGGCCGCAATGTGGTGGTCGCGGCCGGCGCGGTGGTGCGGGGTGAAGTGCCGGATCATGCGGTGGTCGCGGGAGCTCCGGCCAGGATCGTCCGCCGCTGGGATCCGGAGGCCGGGTGGCAGCCGCCGCTGCGGACCCCGCCGCCGGTGCCGATACCCGAGGGCATCACCCCCGAGCAGCTGATGGCGCTCGCCGGCGTGGAGGACGCGCCGGGGACGGTCGACGGGCTCGCGGACCGGGCGCCGGATCCCGCCGTGTAAGACATGTGGGGCCTGTCGGGGGTCGTTATCCCGCCGCGAGCAGGATCGTGCCGGCCATCGCCAGCCCCGCGCCCGCGGCCTGGATCGCGAGCAGCCGTTCCTTGAGGAAGCCCCGGGCGGCGAGCGCCGTCACGACCGGGTACAGCGAGGCCAGTACGGCGGCGACGGTGACCGGTCCGTGCTGGGCGGCCAGCGAGTAGGTGCCGTTCGCCGCGACGTCCGCGAGCCCGACCAGGGTGAGCGCGGGCATGGCGGACCACACCACGGCCATACCGCCCTCCGGGGCGGCGGCCGGGTCACGGCGGACGGCCACGGCCAGCGCGGCGCCGCCGACCAGCGAGTTGCACACCCGCTGGACGAAGAGCGCGAGGAAGAGTCCGGTGATCGTCGAGGACGCCTCGGAGATGAGGGCGAACACCGAACCGAAGCCGAAGGCGGCGACGAGGGTGAGCAGCACCGTCTGCCGCTGTACCGGGGCTCCGCGCAGCTGCGGACCGCCGGCCAGGACGATGCCCACGACGGCGACCGCGATCCCGCCGTACTGCAACAGCCCCGGACGTTCGCCGAGCGTCAGCCCGACGCCGAGCGGTATCACGACGCCGACGGTCGCCAGCGGTGAGACCACGCCCATCGGGCCCTGGGCGAGCGCCTTGTAGAAGCAGATCATCGCGACCGGCCCGACGACGCCGGCGGCGACGGCGTACCAGAGCTGCGGGCCGATCTCGCTCCACGCCCCGGTCGCCACGACGATGACGCCGAGGACGATCGCGGCGGCGATCTGCGAGGCGACGACCACGACCAGCGCCGGCAGCCGGCGCGTGAGCAGCCCGCCCCCGAAGTCGGCGAGCCCCCAGAGCAGACTGGTGGCGAGCGCGAGAACCGCTGTCATGGGACTTCCCCCGCAGTACAGTGTGATGAACGTGTTGGTACAGCACACCGTAGTGCAGCAAAGTAAACTCTGTCATTCATAATATTGGACGGAAGCGTGCCGGACCTCGAAATCGTCGCCCAGTCGCTCGCCCGCAACGTCAAACGACTGCGGCTGGAGCGCGGATACAGCCTCGACGCGCTCGCCGCCCGCGCGGGCGTCAGCCGAGGCATGATCATCCAGATCGAGCAGGCCAGGACCAACCCCAGCATCGGCACCGTGGTGCGCATCGCCGACGCCGTCGGCATCAGCATCGCCAACCTCCTGGACTACGCCGACAGCCCGCACGTCCGGCTGGTCTCCGCCGACCGGGCCGTCCCGCTGTGGAGCACCCCGGCCGGCAGCTACGGCACGCTGCAGGCCGGTACCGAGGCCCCCGGCCCGCTGGAGCTGTGGTCCTGGCGGCTCATGCCCGGCGAGGGCCACGACTCCGACGCCCACCCGCCCGGCAGCGCCGAACTGATCCGGGTGGACGCGGGCGAGCTGACGCTCGTCGTCGAAGGTCAGGAGTACCGCGTACCGTCCGGGACCACCGCGAGCTTCGACGCGCATGTGCCGCACGGCTACCACAACTCGGGTCCGGTCCCGGCGGAGATGACGCTCGCGATCGCCGTCCCGCCGCCCCGGTAGCGCCTGTTACGTTTCCAGGTATGCGCGCACCCATCGGCAACTTCGACGAAGCCCACCCCGCCACCGAACAGCTCGCCCTGCTCCCGGCGCCGGTGGCCGCCGCGGTGACCGCCGAGATGCTCTACGTCGACACCGACCCCGCGAAGGCCGACACCGCCGTCTTCGTCGAGACCTACGGCGCGGACCTCCTGGAGGCCTCGGCGAACTGCGTGGTCGTCGCGGGCAAGCGCGGCCAGGACGTCACGCTCGCCGCGTGCCTGGTGCTCTCCACCACCCGCGTCGACGTCAACGGCGCGGTCCGGCGCCATCTCGGCGCCCGCAAGGCCTCGTTCGCCGCCATGGACACCGCGACCAGCGAGACCGGCATGGAGTACGGCGGCATCACCCCCGTCGGCCTGCCCGGCGACTGGCCGCTGCTCATCGACGCGGCTGTCGTCGACGCCCCGTACCTGGTGATCGGCAGCGGCGGACGGCGCGGGAAGCTGATCGTGCCGGGCAAGGTGCTCGCCGGGCTGCCGGGCGCGGTCGTCCTGGAAGGGCTCGGCATCTAGGGTCGGGTCAGCGCCGGGCCGGCGGTCCGCCGGAAGGGTCGTCGTCCGTCGAGTGCAGGGTCCGATGCAGCCGCCGGCCCGCCCGCACCACGATCACGCCGACGACCACCCCGGCCACGACAGCCAGCAGCGCTCCCCACCAGTGGTCGGGCAGCACCCCGAGCAGAACCGCGAAGACGCCGAAAGCCAGCACGAAGCCGAGCACCGGCAGTGCGTAGAACCACAGGTCGGCGTAGGTCTTCTCATCGAGGCCGAACGGTGGCGGGGGAGGCTTGCGGTCCTTGCTCACCCCGCCACCGTAGGCGCCGCGCTCCGGTCCCGCCCCTCAGCCGAGGTGGGGAATCTCGATCGCGGGGCAGCGGTCCATGACCATCTCGGCGCCCGCCGCCCGCGTCCGCTCGTACGCGGCCTCGTCGATCACCCCGAGCTGGAACCACACGCCCTTCGCCCCGACCGCGACCGCCTCGTCGGCGACCGCCCCGGCCAGCTCGGAATTGACGAAGACGTCCACCACGTCCACCGGGAAGGGAATGTCGGCGAGGGAGGAGTACCCCTGTTCGCCGTGCACGGTCTCGGCCTTGGGATGGACGGGAACGATCCGCTTGCCGAAGCGCTGGAGCACCCGTGCGACCCCGTAGGCGGCCCGTGCCTGGTTGTTCGACAGACCGACCACCGCCCAGGTGTCACCCGACCCGGTCAGGATCTTCCGTACCGTCGCAGCATCGCCGTACACGTCGTCCTCCAGTGGGTGTCCCGCTCGTAGTGCCTGGTCAACCAGCGCCCGGCCCGGCCCATTCCCGGCCGGCGGCATAGGGTGGCGGGATGGTTGACCGGTATCTGACGGTGGGGCGCGAGGGCGTGCACGAGAGCGAGATCAAACGCTCGCGCTTTCTGTGCTCGCTGGCGCCCGCGGCGGCCGAGCAGACCGCGCAGGCGTTCATCCAGAAGATCCGCAAGGAGCATCCGAACGCGACCCACAACTGCTTCGCCTACGTCATCGGCGCCGAGGGCCGCATCCACAAAGCCAGCGACGACGGCGAGCCCGGCGGCACCGCGGGCACCCCGATGCTGCAGGTGCTGCTGCGCCGTGAGGTACGCGATGTCGTCGCCGTCGTCACCCGCTACTACGGCGGGATCCAGCTCGGCGCGGGCGGGCTGGTGCGCGCCTACGGCGGCGCCGTCTCCGCCGCGCTCGACGAACTGGGCACCGCCGAACGGCAGCGCCTGGCGCTGCTGACGGTCACGGCCGACCACCAGCGGGCGGGCAAGCTGGAGAACGACCTGCGCTCGGCCGGGCGGACGGTGCGCGGTGTGCGGTACGGCGCCGACGTGACGATCGACATCGCGCTGCCCGAGTCCGAGGTGGCGGCGTTCCGCTCCTGGGTCGCCGACAGTACCTCCGGGGCCGCGACGGTCGAGATCGGCGGCACTGAATTCGTGGACGTCTGACGACCGTTCCCCGCGCCGGCTCCCCGCTTCAGCTCCCTCGTGTCAGCCCAGTTCGAGGCTGGTGACGCCGTACATCCCGGCCTGGTCGGTCTCCGGGGTCGGGCCGGTGTACATCCGGGCGGTCTCGAAGGACGGTGCCAGGCCGAACTGTTCCGCGAGGTGCACCGCCGCCTTGTTGATGTCGGGCACGTCGATCGCCACCGGCTCGCCCGGCACGGTCGCCGCCAGCGCGCTCACCAGGGCGGCGGCCACCTCGGGCGAGTCCGCGTGGACCGGTCCGATGCGCGAGGCCTCGCGGCAGGTGCGCAGCACGGCGAAGCCCTGCAGCTCTCCGTCGCGCACCGCGGCCAGGGCGGTGCGTTCCGGCGCCGCGATCCAGGTGGCCAGGAAGCTGTCGCGGGCCGCCGGGAAGAATCGGCGGTCGTAGCCGGCGAGTTGGTCGAAGGGCAGGGCGCGGGCGTCGACCAGGGTGACGCCCGCCGGCGCCGCGGCGTCCGCGGACGGTGTGCCTTCGTAGCGGATGTTGTTCCAGGCAGGGCGGAAGCCGGACTTCCGGTAGTTGTCCTGCTGGGCCACGACCCCGTCGAGCCCGACGTTGCGCCCGTCGAGCCGTGCCATCCCGGCGCGCCAGAGCTGGATGCCGTAGCCCTGGCCGCGCAGCGACGGCTGGGTGATGTAGAAGCCGAGGAACCCGAAGTCGGCGCCGTACCGGACGACCGAGATGCAGGCGACGGGATCACCGTCGAGGCGGCCGATGAGGAAGCCGTGCGGATCGGCCGCGAAGAAGGCGGAGCCGTCGGTCCGGCCCGGGTTCCAGCCTTCCGCGGCGGCCCAGTCCGCCATCCGCCCGATGTCGGCGGCGCTCGCGGCCGTGATCTCGAATGTCGGCACTTCTCACTCCAAGGGCGTCGGCGGCGGGGTGCGTTCGGTACTGGTCCTACCCCAGGCGTGATCGTTTCCCACCGGCCGGGACCACGGCAAGAGCCCCTGCCCTTCGGCCCCGGCAGTGATGACAAACTGAGGTCCGTGGTGGACGCGGTGCGTCCGGGCGCTAGCGTGGTCGGTGCCGACAGCTGGGCCCCAAGCTGCTTCGGTGCTGGTTCTGGGGTGGAGGAGCGATAAACGTGCAGGTCGGAGCAGCATCGTGAGACTTCTGCACACCTCCGACTGGCATCTGGGACGCTCGTTCCACCGTGAGAGCCTGCTCTCCGCCCAGGCGACCTTCCTCGACCATCTCGTCAGCACGGTCCGCGGCGAGGGCGTCGACGTGGTGCTCGTGGCGGGTGACATCTACGACCGGGCGGTGCCGCCACTGGCCGCCGTCGAGCTCTTCGACGACGCCCTGCACCGCCTCGCCGACCTCGGCGTCCCGACGGTGATGATCTCCGGGAACCATGACTCGGCCCGGCGGCTGGGCGTCGGCGCCGGGCTCATGGGCCGCGCCGGCATCCACCTGCGCACCGACCCGGCCGGCTGCGCGATCCCCGTCGTCCTGCCCGGCGCGGCCGGCGACACGGTGCTGTACGGGCTGCCCTATCTCGAACCGGCGCTGGTCCGCGAGGAGTTCGGCGCCGAACGGGCCGATCACACCGCCGTGCTGGGTGCGGCCATGGACCGGGTGCGCGCCGATCTCGCCACCCGCCCGGCCGGCACCCGCTCCGTGGTGCTGGCCCACGCCTTCGTCACCGGGGGCGCGCCGAGCGACAGCGAGCGCGACATCACGGCGGGCGGCGTGGAGGCCGTGCCCGCCGAGATCTTCGCGGGCGTGGACTATGTGGCGCTCGGCCATCTGCACGGCTGCCAGACGATCACCGAACGGGTCAGGTACTCCGGCTCGCCGCTGGCGTACTCCTTCTCCGAGGAGTCGCACCGCAAGACCATCTGGCTGGTCGACCTCGGCCCGGACGGCGCCGTGACCGCGGAGCGCGTCGACTGCCCGGTGCCGCGCCCGATCGCCCGGATCCGCGGCCATCTCGACGACCTGATCGCCGACCCGGCGCTGGAGCGCCACGAGGAGGCCTGGGTCGAGGCCACCCTCACCGACGCGCTGCGCCCGCCGGAACCGATGGCGGCCCTGGTCAAGCGCTTCCCGCACGTGCTCAGCCTCGCCTTCGACCCCGAGAACTCCGGCGCCGGCCCGGCGGTCTCCTACGCCCAGCGGCTGCGCGGCCGCACCGACCAGCAGATCGCCGAGGACTTCGTGGCCCACGTCCGCGGCTCCGGTCCCGACGGACGGGAGCGGACGGTGCTGCGCGAGGCCCTGGACGCGGTACGCGCGCACCACGCAAGGACGGAAACGTAAGCAATGCGTCTGCACCGGCTCGACCTCACCGCCTTCGGCCCCTTCGCCGGTACCGAGAGCGTCGACTTCGACGAACTGTCCTCGGCCGGGCTGTTCCTCCTGCACGGCGCGACCGGGGCGGGGAAGACCTCCATCCTGGACGGCGTCTGCTTCGCCCTGTACGGCGAGGTCCCCGGCAGCCGTCCCGCCAGCCGGCTGCGCAGCGACCACGCGGACGCCGCGCTCAGCACCGAGGTCGTCCTCGAACTGCACGTCGGCGGGCGGCACTTGGAGATCACCCGGCGGCCCGAGCAGCAGCGCCCGAAGAAGCGCGGTTCCGGGACGACCCAGGAGAAGGCCGTCACGCTGCTGCGGGAGCGCACCGACGGCGAGTGGCGGGCGCTGTCCAAGTCCCACCAGGAGATCGGTGAGGAACTGAAGCAGCTGATCGGGATGAGCCGCGAGCAGTTCTGCCAGGTGGTGCTGTTGCCGCAGGGCCAGTTCGCCAACTTCCTGCGGGCCACCGCCGCCGAGCGCGGCGCCCTGCTCGGCCGGCTCTTCGACACCCGCCGCTTCAAGGCCGTCGAAGAATGGCTCAAGGAGCGCCGGCGCGCCGCCGAGCAGCGGATCCAGACCGGCGACCAGGAACTGGACAACCTCGCCGGCCGCCTCGGCCAGGCGGCCGGCCCCGGCGCGGAGCCGCTGGACGACTGGCTGCCCGAGGGCGTACCGGCGCGCGCAGCGGCGGGCCACTCCGATCTGGCCGGGCCGGTCCTGCAATGGGCGGCCGTGCTGCGCTCCACCGCCCGCGAGGGGTACGACATCGCCGCGAGCGCGCTGGAGCTGGCCGAACAGGCGCACCTGCGGGCCCGCGACGAGGCCGGCGCCGTCCAGGAGTTGCACGGGCTGCAGCAGCGCCATGCCGCCGCCTGCCGCCGCGCGGACGCCATCGCCGGGGCCCGGTCGGAACGCGACGAGCAGCGCGCCCGGCTGGAGCGGGCGCACCGCGCCGCGGGCGTCGAATCGGCCCTGGAACTACGGGAGAAGGCCGCGACGCAGCACCAGCAGGCGCTCGCCGCGCGGCGCAGTGCGCGGGCGGAGCTCCCCGCCGACCTCGCCGAGGCGGCCGCCTCACAGCTCACCACGATCGCCAACCAGTTGCGCGAGGAGCTGGGATCGCTCGCCGAAGCCGGCGAACTGGAGCAGCGCGCCGGTGAACTGGCCGACCGCCGCGACCGGTTGGAAGCCGAGGCGCGCGGCGACGAGGAGGCCGTCCAGGAGGCCGACGTCTGGCTCGACGGCTGGGAGCCGGAACGGCTGCGCCTGCAGCGGCGCGTCGATGACGCTCAGGCCGCGGCAGCCCGCGCCGGAACGCTGGACGCCGAACGCGAGCAGGCCCGCCGCCGCCTCGACGCGGCCCGGGAACGTGACCGCTACGCCCGCGCCCTGACCGTGGCCGAGGAGCGGCATCGTGCGGCCCGGGACGAGACCGCCGACACCCGTGAGGCCTGGCAGGACGCCCGCGAAGCGCGCATCTCCGGCATCGCCGCCGAACTGGCTGCCGCCCTGGTGCCCGGCGAGAACTGCCGGGTGTGCGGCTCCGCCGAACACCCCGAGCCGGCCCTCCCCTCCGGCCGGCAGGTCACCCGCGAGGACGAGGACAGCGCCTACGCCGCCTACCAGAACGCGTCCGCCGCGCAGAGCGCCGTGCAGGACGAGCTGAGCCGGGCGCGCGCCGGGCGGGACGCGGCCCTGGCAGCGGCGGGCGCCACCCCGGTGGACGAACTGGCCGCCGAGCACACCGCGTTGGACGGCGCCTACGCACTCACGGTGCGCGCCGCCGCCGACACGCACGCCGCCCGCGAGGCCCTGGGCGAGGCCGAACGCGAACGCGACCGCCGCACCGCGGAGCGGCACGAGGCACTGAGCCGCGCCGCGGCACGGACCTCGCGGCGCGAGGAACTGGACGAGCAGTACGAGCGGATCGCCGAGCAACTGCTCCGGGCGCGCGGCGACTTCGCCACGGTGGCCGCCCGCAGATCGCAACTGGCCCGCCGCGTCGAGCTGCTGACCAGGGCCGCACAGGCCGTCGACCGCGAGCACGACGGTGCCCAGCGGTTGAAGGAGGCCGACGCGGCACTGTCCGACGCCGCGTTCCGCGCCGGGTTCGACACCCCCGCCGACGCGGCCCGCGCCCTGTACGCGCCCGACCGGCGGCTGCGGCTGGAGCACCTCGTGGCGCAATGGCGCGACGAGGAGGCCGCCGTCACGGCCGACCTGGCCGCGCCCGGACTCGCCGCGGCCGCCGCTCTGCCGCCCGCCGATCCCGCGCGGGCGCGGGCGGCCGTCGACGCCACGACCGGCCGGCTGCGGGACGCGGCCGCCGCGCACGCCGCCGCGGCGACGCGCTACGCCGACCTCGACCGACTCGGGGCGCAGGCCGCCGCGAAAGCCGCGGAACTGGCCCCGGCCCGCGCCGAGTACGCCCGCATCCGCCGGCTGGCGGATCTGTCGGCCGGCACCTCCACCGAGAACCAGCTGAAGATGGAGCTGGAGACGTACGTCCTGGCCGCCCGGCTGGAGCAGGTGGCGGCTGCCGCCAGCGTCCGGCTGCAGCGCATGTCGTCGGGCCGCTACACCCTGGTCCACAGCGACGCCCGGAGCGCGGGCCGCTCCCGGTCCGGGCTGGGCCTGATGGCCGTCGACGCCTGGACGGGCACCGAGCGCGACACCGCGACCCTGTCGGGCGGCGAGACGTTCTCCGCCTCCCTGGCACTCGCGCTCGGTCTCGCGGACGTGGTCACCGACGAGGCGGGCGGCACGCGGCTGGACACGCTCTTCATCGACGAGGGCTTCGGCAGCCTCGACGAGCAGACCCTGGACGAGGTGCTGGACGTCCTGGACGCGCTGCGGGAACGGGACCGCGCCGTCGGCATCGTCAGCCACGTCGCCGATCTGCGGCAGCGGATCCCCGCCCAACTGCGGGTCGTCAAGGGTCAGTCGGGCTCCACGGTCGCCCAGCGCGGCGCCGCCCGCGTCACAGCGTGAGCGGGCGGCGGGTCAGCGGCGAGGAGTAGACGACGCTGGTGGTGACCGAACCGAGGCCCGAGATCCGGCCGGCGGTCTCCTCCAGATGCCGCATCGAGCGGGCCGCCACCTTCATCACGAAGCAGTCGTCGCCCGTGACATGGTGCGCCTCCAGAATCTCCGGCGTCGATGCCAGCAGATCGTGGAACGGCTTGTAGTTGCCCGTCGGATAGCGCAGCCGCACCAGGGCCAGGATCGGCAGGCCGATCCGGTCGTGGTCGATGACCGCGGAATAGCCGGTGATCACCCCGGTCTCCTCCAGCCGACGGACCCGCTCCGTGACGGCACTGGGCGACATCGCGACGGCACGCGCCAGGTCCGCGTAACTGGCCCGGCCGTCGCGCTGCAGGGCTTCCAGGATGCGCCAGTCGGTTGCGTCGAGGGATTCAGTGGTCATGACCGATGGATAGCAGGGGAAACCCCGGCCGAGCAAGGAGATCGCCGGGGAATCCCACTTCCCGGCCTCGGCCCGGTTCCGTAGATTTCCAGCCATGACCAAGATGATCGTTTCCGAGAACCCCGTCCTCCGCGTCCCGCCGGCCGCGCCCGCCGCGGCGGCCGCGTACTTCGCCGCCAGCCTCGCCTTCCACGCCGATGTCTCCGACGTCGCGGCCGGCCTGCAGGCCGACAACCCCGGCTTCGTCGTTGTCGACTCGCGCAGCACCGAATCCTGGGACCAGGGCCACGTACCGGGCGCCGTGCACCTGCCCACCGCCCAGATCCCGCAGCTCGCCGGGGAGTTCCTGGACCGCGCGGTCCCGGTCGTCGTCTACTGCTGGGGCCCCGGCTGCAACGGCGCGACCCGAGCGGCCCACGCCCTGGCGACCCTCGGCTACCAGGTCAAGGAGATGCTCGGCGGCATGGAGTACTGGATCCGTGAGGGCTTCCCCTTCGAGACCTTCGAGGGCGAGGACAGGCGCGACGCGGACCCCCTCACCGCCCCGGTGGGCGCCGACGACTGCGGCTGCTGACCGTGTCGGGCGGCCGGGACCGGCCGTCGTGCAGCCGGTCCCGCACGTGCGCCGACGGGCGGGACGGGCCGGCTCAGGCCGCCGGGCCCGGCAGTTCGAACGCGCGCAGGTTTCCGTGGTCTGCGACGCGGTTGAAGCCTGCTCGCTCCAGGACTCGTTGGGACGGGATGTTGTCCGGTTCGGTGGTCGCGAGGAGTACGCGGACACCGGGCCGGCCGAGCGCCCACTGCGCCAGTGTCAGCACGGCGTCGGTGGCCCAGCCGGCGCCGCGGGCGGAGACCGACAGGTCGTAGCCGATCTCGGCGACGCCGTCGGTGGGGGGTCCGTGGAAACCGATGCCGCCGATCGCGATCCCGTCCTCGGACCGCTGGATCGCGAACACTCCCCAGCCGGGCTGGAACACCCCGGCCGCGTCCGCCGCGACCGTCATTCCGGAGGCGCGGATGGTGCCCTCACCGGGTATGCCGTCGATCCAGACGAGCTCGGCGGGCTTGCCCTCGGCCAGCAGCGCGCAGTCGGCGGGCAGTTGCTCGCGCAGCGTCACCCGCCCGGATTCGAGCACCTGTCGGCCGTCGTGGTGGGAGGTGCGCAGGGTCATGGATCGGGACCGTCCTCTCGAAGAAGGCAAAGGATCTGCAGAGTACCCCTCGTCGTCCTCAGGCGGCGGCGAGTTTTCCGGCCAGAGCGGTCGGGTCCGCGTCCCGCGGCAGATCGCTGACCTGGCCGTCCCCGACCTCGACCACCCGCCACCGCCCATCGGCCCGCAGCGCGAGGTCGGTGGTGACGAAACGGCAGCCCAGGGCGGCCACCAGCGGCTGTACCCGGTCCAGCTCCGGCCGTGGCCGGAGCTGCGGGGTGTCGGGGTGGGCGGTGACGAGGACCGGTTCCGCGTCCACCCACCACACTCGTGCCTCGCCGGTGTCCGTGAACTCCTCGAAGGCCCGGACGACGACTCCGCCCGTGAGGAAGTCGCCCTGCCGCTCGACGAAGCACGCGGTGACGGCCGCGAGCCGCGCGGTGTCCGCGAGGTCGGGCACGTAACAGGCCTCGTCCCATTCGTGTTTGCGGGACTTGACGAAGTCCTTGACGATGCCGGGGCCGCCGCCCAGTGGCGCCGTGAGCCCGGCCAGCGCCGTCGCGTCCGGTGGCCGGCCGGCGTCGACGGGCAGCCAGACGCTGCGCGGCGTCAGCTCCTCGAACGTGCCGTACCAGCCGGGCAGTTCATGCGCCGCGCGATAGCGGTCCGGCTCCGTCAGCAGCGTGCAGCCGCGCGCGTCGAGTGCTTCCGCAAGGCTGCTGTAGTGGTCACCGGGGATCATCCAGCCGCGGTACCAGGCGGGCCCGGTGCCCCGCGGGACCCGGGCGACAGCGCCCGCCAGATCTCCGGCGAGCAGTGCGTCATGGTCGAGCAGCGCGACCGTCAGGCCCAGTTCCCGCGCGGCCCGCGCCTCGGGTGCGAAATGGGCGTCCGGTCGCCGCGGATTCAGCGGATCCGCGCAGAAGATGATGGTGGTCCCCATGCGGGCAGCCTAGATCGGCTGTGGGCGGGCTCATGCGGCGGCGCTGGATTCAGCTCCGGACGCGGCTCCGGACGCGCTGTTCCGGACGCGGTTCCGTGCGGACGGCTGCGGAAGTGATCCGCCGCCGCCCGCACGGAAAGGCCCGCACGGAAACGCCCGCACGGAAATGTCTGCGAGGTCCGGTTGGGGCCCCGCTGTGTCCCTACAGGGCCGAGAGCTCGGTGACCAGGTCGTCGAGGCCGAGAGAGCCCTGGGAGAGGGCGGCCATGTGCCAGGCCTTGGCGTCGAAGGCGTCACCGTGGGCCTGACGGGCGGCCTCGCGGCCGGTCAGCCAGGCGCGCTCACCGAGCTTGTAGCCGATGGCCTGGCCGGGCATGCCCAGGTAGCGGATCAGCTCGCTGTCGACGAATTCGGCGGGGCGGCCGCTGTGCAGACCGAAGAACTCCCGGCCCAGCTCCGGCGTCCAGCGCTCGCCGGGGTGGAACGGGGAGTCGGCGGGGATCTCCAGCTCCAGGTGCATACCGATGTCGACGATGATGCGGGTCGAGCGCATCATCTGTGCGTCGAGGTAGCCGAGCCGGCGCTCGGGGTCGGTGAGGAAGCCCAGCTCGTCCATGAGGCGCTCGGCGTACAACGCCCAGCCCTCGCAGTTCGCGCTGACCAGACCGACGGTCGCCTGGTAGCGGGACAGGGATTCGGCGACGTGCGTCCACTGGGCGAGCTGCAGGTGGTGGCCGGGTACGCCCTCGTGGTACCAGGTGGAGACCAGGTCGTAGACGGGGAAACTGGTCTTGCCCATCGTCGGCAGCCACGTCGTGCCGGGGCGGGAGAAGTCCTCCGACGGCTGCAGGTAGTACGGGGCCGCGGCGCCGCCGGGCGGGGCGATCCGCGATTCGACGCGCTTGACGCGGTCGGCCAGCTCGAAGTGGGTGCCGTCCAGGGACTCGATGGCCTCGTCCATCAGCGCCTGGAGCCAGCTCCTGACCTCCTCGACGCCTTCGATGTGCGTGCCGTGCTTGTCGAGGTGCGACAGGGCTTCCCAGGGGGTCGCGCCGGGCACGATCTTGGTGGCCTCGGCCTTCATCTCACCGTGGATGCGGTGGTACTCGGCCCAGCCGTACGCGTAGGCCTCGTCGAGATCGAGGTCGGTGCCGTTCCAATACCGCGACCAGCGGGCGTAGCGCTCGCGGCCGACGGTCTCCGGCGCGCCCTCGACGCTCGGGGCGTAGGTGTCGCGCAGCCAGTCGCGCAGCGCCACCAGCGCTTCGGTGGCGGTGGCGGAGGCGGCGTCCAGCTCACCGCGCAGCTCCTCGGGGCCGGCCGCGGTGAGGTTCCCGAAGAAGCTGCTGTCGGTGCCGATCCAGTCGGTCAGCTGGCCGATGACGGTCGCCACCTGGAGGGGGCCGGCCGGCAGCTTGCGCTCGATGCCTTCGGCGAGCGATTCGCGGTACCCCTCCAGGGCGGCCGGGACGGCGCGCAGCCGGGCGGCGAGCACCGTCCACTCCTCCGGGGTCCCGGAAGGCGTGACGCTGAAGACCTCGCGCACCGAGTGCAGCGGAGAGTGGATGTTGCTGACCGCGCGCAGCCCTTCCCCGGCCTCGTGCACCGCGAGTTCGGCGTTCAGGCGCTCCCGCAGCAGTCGCGCGCAGCGTCGCTCCGCCTCGCTGTCCGCGCCCGGCTGCGCCTCGGCCTGCGTCAGGAGGTCCAGAGTGGTGCGGGCGAGGTCGACGAGGGCGCGCGTCCCGGCGGGGGAGAAGTCCGGCAGAGCGGAATTGCTCTGCGCGACGCCGAGGTAGGTACCCATGATCGGGTCGAGTTCGATGAGGTGGTCGACGTACGCGTCGGCCACTTCGCGGGGCAGCGGGCTGCTGGTAATCGTGGACATGCGGCCATCCTCGTACGAACAGGCCCGCCGCGTCATCATTCTTCTTGGCTACGTACCTGACGCCTATGTACCTGACGCCTACGTACCTGACGCCGGCGGCCGCGCGCCCGGCGACCAGGCACCCGGCACCGGCGGCAGCAGGGGGCCGCAGTCCCACTGCTGGAAGATCAGCCGGGTCTCCACCCGGGCGACCTCGCGGCGCGAGGTGAACTCGTCGATCACCAGCCGCTGCAGATCGGACGTACCGGTCACCGCGACATGGACGAGGTAGTCGTCGGGGCCGGTGAGGTGGAACAGTGCCCTGGTCTCGGGAAGCTCGCGGATCCGGGTCACGAACGGGCTGATCAGTTCCCTGCGGTGCGGCCGTACCTGGACCGACAGCAGCGCCTCCAGACCGCGGCCGAGCTTGGCGGGATCCAGCCGCAGCTCGTGTCCGAGGATCACTCCGGTGCGGCGCAGCCGCGCCACCCGGTCCAGGCAGGTGGACGGGGCGACGCCGACCGCCGTCGCGAGGTCGCGGTTGGTGGTCCGGGAATCGTTCTGCAGCACCCGGAGAATTTCCAGATCGATCGGATCCAAAGTGACAGAATCGGTCATCGACCGAACGTAGCACGGGATTCTCGCATCCGAGGGCGCCGATTGTTCAGGCTTTGGGCATGGAAGAACACGCAGTGACACCGCCTCGTTCCCTGGCCACCGAAGCGGTGCACGCCGGCCGCGAGGACCTCGCCGCGCTCGGCGTGCACGCAGTGCCCCTGGATCTGTCCACGACGTACCCGTCGTACGACAGCCGGGGCGAGGCCGCCCGGCTCGACGCGTTCGCCGCCACCGGGGCCCGGCTGGAGGGCCCGCCCGTCTACGGCCGGCTGGACAATCCGACCGTCAGCCGTTTCGAGACCGCCCTGGCCCGGCTCGAAGGCACCGACGACGCGGTCGCCTTCGCCAGCGGCATGGCCGCGCTGAGCGCCTGCCTGCTGGCGCGCGGATCCCTGGGGCTGCGGCACGTGGTCGCGGTCCGCCCGCTGTACGGGTGCAGCGACCATCTGCTGACCGGCGGACTGCTGGGCACCGAGGTGACCTGGGTGGACCCGGCGGGCGTCGCCGACGCGATCCGGCCCGACACCGGGCTGGTCCTGGTCGAGACCCCCGCCAACCCCACCCTCGCGGAACTCGACCTGCGCGCGATGGCGCACGCCTGCGGAACGGTGCCGCTGCTCGCGGACAACACCTTCGCCACGCCGGTACTGCAACGCCCCGCCGAGCTCGGCGCGAGCATCGTGCTGCACAGCGCGACGAAGTACCTCGGCGGTCACGGGGACGTGCTCGGCGGGGTGGTGGCCTGCGACGAGGAGTTCGCCGGCCTGCTGCGCCGGGTCCGCTTCGCCACCGGCGGCGTCCTGCACCCGCTCGCCGGCTATCTGCTGCTGCGCGGGCTGTCGACGCTTCCGGTACGGATGCGCGCCGCCTCGCAGAGCGCCGAAGTCCTCGCCGGGCGGCTGGCCGCCGACCCGCGGGTGGCGGCGGTGCACTACCCGCGGATCGGCGGCGCCATGGTCGCGTTCGAGGTGCACGGCGATCCGCACCAGGTGATCGGAGCGGTCCGGCTGATCACCCCGGCCGTCAGCCTCGGCAGCGTCGACACCCTCATCCAGCACCCGGCCTCGATCAGCCACCGCGTCGTCGAGGAGCGGGACCGCCGGGCGGCCGGTGTCAGTGACCGGCTGCTGCGGATGTCCGTCGGCCTGGAGGACGTCGAGGACCTGTGGCGCGACCTGGACGGTGCGCTGCGGGCCGCGACCGTGGCGCACGACCTCGCCCCCGCGGTCAGTTCCGGCTCGTGACCTTCGCCGAGGACGGCACGCCCGACGGCGCCAGCGTCGCGGTGATCACCAGCGTGCCGTCCTCGACCTGGTAGTCCAGCGGAAGTCCCAGATCGCGCATGGTCGCCACCATGCCGGTGTTGGTCGCTTGCGTGACGGCGTACACGCTGCTCCGGCCCGCCTCGACGGCATGGCCGACGAGCTTGCGCAGCAACTGCACGCCGATGCCGCGCCGCTGCCAGTCGTCCTCGACCAGCAGGGCGACCTCGTTCTCGTCGCCGTCCCACAGCAGGTGCGCGAGCGCGACCAGCCGGCCCGACGCCGTCTCGACGGCCAGCGTCCGGCCGAAGCGCGGGCTGAGCAGATGTGTCAGATAGCGGTCCGCGTCGGGGACCGGGCCGTGATAGCGCTGCGCGAGCGTCGCCGGGGAGCAGCGGTCGTGCATGGCGCGGGCGGCCGGCAGGTCCTCGGGTCCGGCCCGGCGGATCGTGATCTCGTTGCCCTCCGGCAGCGTCAGCACGTCCTTGCTCTCCGGCATCCGCGCGCCCAGGCGCGAGTCGAGTTCCACCAGGGCGCGGGCCCGGGCGAACTCGGTCGGGGTGAACGGCAGATAGGCCCGCTCGACGGTGATCGTGCCGCCGGACGGGTCGCGCAGCCGCATCACCGTCTCGTCCAGCGCGTCCTCCGGCGCCGGCGTGCCGTCCTTCGCGGCCGGCACCGAGCTGATCGTGCACCGGCCGAAGAGCTGGCGCAGGGCGAGCGGGAGCTCCGCGGCGTCCAGGGCGGTACGGGTGGCGAGGGTGAGCATCCTGGTGGGGGTGTCCACCAGGTCATGGGCGTCGGCCCGCTCCGTCCAGGTGTCGCGTCCGCCGGCCGCCCCGACGACCTGCGCCAGCGTGGCGGCCGGTACCGATCCGGGCGCTCGCAGCAGGAACTCGTCGACCGTGCCGTCGGCCAGCGGATGTGTCTGCAGCGTCAGGATGTCGACGCCCGCGTCGGCCAGTGCCATGCACACGGCGCCCAGGCTGCCGGGGGTGTCCCGCACGGTGGTGCGCATCCGCCACAGCGCCGCCGGGCCCGGCTCCTGCGTCCCGTCCGCCGGAGCGGGTCCGGGCGGCGAATGGCTGTGGCGGCGTGCCCACCATGTGTGGAATCCGGCCGTCGCCAGCAGTGCGACGGCCGAGGCGGCCAGCAGGACGGGTCCTTCCGGACCGTGCACGACCACATTGGACACCAGGTCGGCGGTGGCCACCGCCGTGAAGAGCGCGGCGAGTTCTACCAGGTCGCGCCGCCAGTGGTGGCGGTGGGAGCGGGCGGGGCGTGGGTTCGCAGGAGTCAACTGAGGCATGAGAACACCATGTCGAACATGTGTTGCGTGATCACGAACGTTCTATGACCGGTGGGTTAAGGGTGATTCCTGGTGGTTAATTTGCGCTTTCAACGGGTTTGCCGCACCCCGGGCGATGTCACGCCGCCGGTCGGCGCGGGACGCGGCCGCACCCGCGCGCACAACGGCGCGGGCGCGGCCGAAGGGTGCCCTACCGACCGGGTGGCTTACTGACCGGGTGCCCTACTGGCCGACGCGGCCGGGCTGCAGCACCTTGGTGAACAGCACCGTGCCGTCCTGCTCGCGCAGCCGCACCGTCAGCTCGCCCGAGTGCCCGTCGATGTCGACCTGACCGAAGAACTGGTACCCCTCGGCGGGCGAGACGTTGGCACGCTCGGGCGCCTTGACGAACACCCGCTCGGGACCGAACGTGCCGTCCAGGGCGCTGGCGGGGAACGCCCCGGCGTTCAGCGGCCCGGAGACGAACTCCCAGAACGGTGCGAAGTCAGTGAACGCCGCGCGGGACGGCTGGTAGTGCTGCGCGGACGTGTGATGCACATCGGCGGTCAGCCACACCGTCCCGGTGATCCGCCGGTGCTTGACGAACCGCAGCAGCTCGGCGATCTGCAGCTCGCGTCCGAGCGGCGCGCCCGGGTCGCCCTGCGCGACCGCCTCGATGTTCGGCCGGCCCTCCGTGGTGTCCGGCACCACCAGGCCCAGCGGCATGTCGGCGGCGATCACCTTCCACACCGCGCGGGACCGGGGCAGCTCCCGCTTGAGCCACTCCAGCTGCGCCCGCCCGAGGATGCCCTGCGCGTCCTGCGTCTGCGTGTCGGGGGAGTTGGCATTGCGGTAGGTGCGCATGTCCAGCACGAAGACGTCCAGCAGCGGGCCGTGGTGCTGCACCCGCTGGACGCGGCCGTCGGTGTTCGGCCGCAGCGTCGAGATCGGGAAGTACTCGGAGAACGCCTGCCGGGAGCGGGCCGCCAGCACGTCCACGCTCTTCTGGGCGTACCGCGCGTCGTCCATGATCTCGCCCGGGTACCAGTTGTTGCGCACCTCGTGGTCGTCCCACTGGATGATCGAGGGCACCCGGCCGTTGAAGGCGCGTAGCTTGTCGTCGAGCAGGTTGTAGCGGAACGCGCCGCGGAACTCCGCGAGGGTCTCGGCGACCTTGGACTTCTCCGGGGTGGTGAGGTTGCGGTAGATCCGTCCGTCGGGCAGCGCCGCGGTGGGCGCGATCGGGCCGTCGGCGTAGATGTTGTCACCGCTGCACAGGAAGAAGTCCGGGTCGAGCCGTTCCATCGCCTCGTAGATGCGGTAGCCGCCGATGTCCGGATTGATGCCCCAGCCCTGCCCGGCGAGGTCCCCCGACCACAGGAACCGCACATCGTCGCGGCGCCGCGACGACGGGGTGCGGAAGGTGCCGTCCACCGGTGCGCCGGTGCGCCGGTAGTCGTCCGGGTCGGCCAGCAGCACCCGGTAGTGGACCTGCTCGCCGGGCGGCAGGCCGCGCAGCGAGGTCGTGCCGGTGAAGTCCGTCTCCGGGCCCAACAGCGGGCCCTGCCAGCGGCGCGCGTCGCGGAACGAGCCACTGACAGACGTCTCCACCAGCATCCGGGCCGGCCGGTCGGCACGCACCCACACCAGGCCGGACGTGGCCGTGACATCACCACTCTGCACACCCCACGGCGCGGCCGGCCGGCCCGACAGCGCCAGTGCGGGCGCCGCCGTCACGGCGGGAACGAGCAGCGCTCCGGCCGCGGCGAGGCCGCCGCCGAGCACCGTCCGGCGGTCCACCGCTCTGCCCGGACGCTGCGGCTGCGGCGATCCCTGTCCCTGCTCTGCTGCCTGAGTTTCCTGCGACATCTGCCACTCCCGCTGCTCGGCTTCCCGCGTCGCCTCCGTTCCTACTGGTTCCGGATGCCGTCCGGCCGAACGTGCGGTGAACACGCCACCCGTGGCGGATCGGCCGGAGCCGCCGCCGCTCGGATGATCACCGCCCGGTACGTTCGTCCGTAGCGGGCCACCGCCGGTGGTGGCCCTCCCTAGACCCGCGTGAGCTGCGCCGCGGCCGGCTCCTCGCGGGGGGCCGGCAGCGGCGCCGACGGTGGGAGGAGCGACAGTTCCGGTGTGGGTGTCGGGCCGACGTCGATGCCGGTCACCACCAGTTCGGTGCCGCCCAGTTCGGGCACGGCTCCCGCCGGGGCGCCGGCCGCGCCCGCGACTGCCGCCGCTGCCGCGCCACCGCGCCGCCGGATGGTGCCGGGCAGCAGCACCCGGCCGCCGCTGTGCAGTGCGACCGCCGTGAGCGGCACGGCGGTGGCGAACAGCACGCAGGCCAGCACGGCGCCCATGACCGGGTAGCCGGCGTGGCCGGCGAGCAGCGTTCCGGCCAGCGGTCCGCACGCGACACCGAGGTTGGAGGCGGAGCCGGCCAGCACGGCCCACCGGCCCTGACCGTCGAGCGAGGCGGCCAGGCCGATCAGGTAGGAGAGCACCACGGGGTAGACGGTGTTCCACAGCACCTCACCCGTCGCGAACGGCACGGCCCCGCCCGCCGAGGCGCTCACCGCGACACAGGTGGCGATGACCGCGGTGCCCACGCCGATCGGGACGGCGCGGCCGAGCCGGGAGCCGAGCGCGCCCGCCGCGCCGACCCCGGCCAGACCGCCGCCGAGTGCGACGGCGAAGACCAGGCCGAGCGCGGCCTCGGAGAGCCCGGCCCGGTCGAGGCCGATGCGCCCGCTCACGCCCCACAGGGCGTTCTGCGCCATCGACCAGCACAGCATGGCGACGGCCAGCACGGCGCCGGAGCGGCGGTGCGGCAGCCGGGCCGGGACGTCGCGGCGCGGTGCGCCGACCCGTTCCGGAGCGGCCGGGAGCCGGCCCGCCGCGGGCAGGGCCAGCGCCGCGGCGCAGGCGATCGCGGCGAACGGCATGGCGTGGCCGCCGCCGAGCCGCGGCAGCACCAGATACAGCGCGCCGGCCGTCGCCGAGGTGGTCAACAGGCCCAGCACCGACGCGCGGTGTGGGTCCGGGCGGGCGGCGATCCCGACGGCGGCGACCGCTGTCGCCGTCCCGGAGCCGAAGCCGCCGATGACGCAGCCGGCGACCACCAGCGGAACGAGGGACGTGCCGGCGGCGAGCGCGAAGCCCGCCACCATGAGCAGCAGACCGGCGCGGGCGAGCCGGACGGGCCCCACGCGGTCGACGCGGGAGGCGAGGGTCAGTCCCGCACCGGCGGAGGAGAGCAGGAGGGCGCTGCCGACAGCGCCCGCGTGGGCGCTGCTCAGGCCGAGGCCACCGGGGGAGGATCCCAGGTGTCCGACGAGGGTGGGCAGCAGATAGGCGGCGAGATACCCGGCGGCGAAGACCGCGACCAGGGGCAGGACCGCCGCGCGGGGGCGCGGAGGCATGGGCGTACCTCTCAACAGGACGAAGGCCAAAAGGGGGTGGAGCGCCTATCGACCGACAGGAACGCGCTGCGTCATATCTATCAAGTGGGACGACCGTGACAGAAGGGGGTATCGCGAACTCAAACCTGCTGTTGCCGATTCGAGATCAAAATCCTTCGGCGAGCAGGCGGACCGACCGCTCGATGTCCGCCGGCGACAGATGCGCGTACCCCATGACGAGGTGCACCCGGCCGTCGTCCGCGGCGCCTGCGCGCCGGGTGTAGTCGGACAGCGGGCGCACCGCGACACCCGCCGCCGCGGCCGTCGCGAGGAAGCGTGCCTCGGGTCCGTACCGCGCGGGCAGCGCCGCGATCACATGCAGTCCGGCCGCGATCCCGCTGACCCGAGCACCGGGAAAGCACCGCTCCAGCGCCTCGACCAGCGCGTTGCGGCGGGTGCGGTACAAGCGCTGGCAGCGCCGCAACTGCCGGTCGTAGTGGCCGCCGGCAATGAACTCCGCGAGGACGGCCTGCTCGGTCACCGGATTGCCGAGGTCCATCGTCCGCTTGCGTGCCGCGACCTCGGCCGCAAGGCCGGCCGGTGCGACGAGCCAGCCCAGCCGCAGTCCGGGAGCCAGCGACTTGCTGACGGATCCGGTGTAGGCGACCCGGTCGGGGGCCAGCCCCTGCAGGGCGCCGACGGGTGCCCGGTCGTAGCGGAAGTCCCCGTCGTAGTCGTCCTCGATCAGCAGCCCGCCGCTCTCCCGTGCCCAGTCGGCGAGTTCGCCGCGCCGCCGGGCGGTGTACGCCACCCCCGAAGGGAACTGGTGGGCCGGCGTGACCACCGCCGCCCGCACCCCGGTGGCGGCCAGCGCCGCCGGGTCCAGGCCGTCGCAGTCGACGGGCACCGGGACCGACTCCAGCCCGGCCGCAGCGAACAGTGCCGTGTGCTCGGGGCTGCCCGGATCCTCCACCGCCACCCGGCGCTCCCCCCGGTCCCGCAGGACCAGCCCGATCAGGGTGTGCGCCTGCGCGACCCCGGAACAGACCACGACCCGGTCGGGCTCCACCGCGACTCCGCGTCGGCGGGCCAGCAGATCGGTGAGCGCCGCGCGCAGTTCGGGCAGCCCGCGGGGATCGGGATAGCCGAACGCCCGGTGCGGCAGCCGGGTCAGCACCCTGCGGTGGGCGGCCGACCAGGCGGCGCGCGGGAAGAGCGACAGGTCCGGCAACCCCGGCCGGAAGTCCGAAGGACCACCCCGGTCGTCCGCCGCGAACGGCCCGGGGGCGGGTGCCACGGGACCCGCGCACGCGCTGGTCACCCACGTTCCGGAGCCCTGCCGCCCGCTCAGATACCCCTCGGCGGTCAGCTGCGCGTAGGCGTCCGTCACCAGGCCGCGCGACACCCGCAGGTCGGCGGCGAGTTCCCGGCTCGACGGCAGCTGGGTTCCGGGTGCCAGCCGGCCGGAGCGCACCGCGTCGCGCAGCGCCGCCTGCAGCGCGCGGCCGCGGCTGCGCGCGGGAGCGGCAGCCGACGGGAGCAGCAGCTCCCAGGCGGCGGTGCCGGCGCCGTCGTCGGAAGTGGTCCTCGAAGCAGCCATGGGATTGGACCTTAATCCGGACCGGTTCTCTTCATAGCGTCATCCCATGAACTCATTCCAGCGCCGTGGAGCGCTGCTGGCCGCGCTCGCCTGTGTCCTGGTCGGCGGTTCCTTCACCGCCAACGGCGCACTCGTCGAGTACCCGCACGCCGGAGGCCAGGCGCTGCGGTACGGCATCGCCTTCGGCCTGCTCGCCCTGCTCACCCTCAGAAGCACCGTCGACACGGCCGCCCGGCTGCGCGCGCTCACCGGACGGCAGTGGGTGCGGATCGCGGTGCTCGCCGCGACCGGCATGGTCGGCTTCAACCTCGCGGTGCTCGCCGCCGAGCGCACCGCACAACCCGCGGTGCCCGGCGTGCTGGTGGGCTGCGCGCCGATCGTCGTGGCGGTGCTCGTGCCGCTGCTGGCCGGCAGAAGGCCCACCCGCGCGGTACTGGCCGGGGCGCTGCTCGTCGCGGGCGGCGCCTTCGCCGTCCAGGGTTGGGGCGGCACCGACACGGCCGGGCTGGTGTGGTCGGTGGCGGCGCTGGCCGGGGAGGTCGCCTTCGCGGTGGTCGCCGCACCGCTGGTCGGACCGCTGGGTCCGCGACTGCTGTCGACGTGCGTCTGCGGCTTCGCCGCCGTCGAGGCCGGACTGCTGGGAGTGCTGCTCGACGGACGGGCCGCGCTGCGGCTGCCGGACGCGGGCGAGGCGCTGGCGCTGGGCTGGCAGGCCGTCGTGGCGACCGTCATCGGCTTCGTCTGCTGGTACGCCGGGATGCAGCGCATCGGCGCCGAGCGCGCCACGCTCTTCTCCGGGCTCATCCCGGTCTCGGCGGCACTGACCGCGCCACTGGTCGGCGTGGGCAGCTTCGGGCCGGGGCGGCTCGCGGGCAGCCTGCTGGTGGCGGCGGGTGTCGCGGTGGGCTCCGGAATGCTCGCCCGGCGCACGCCGAAGGAGCGGACCGGAGCCCTGACAGGCCGGACCGGACAGGCCCGGCCGGCGGTCAGCGCGAGCCGTCGAGGATGACCCTGGCCACCAGCTCCGGGTCGTCGTTCATCGGCACATGGCCGCAGCCGGGCAGCCGGACCAGCCGGGCGCCGGGGATGGTGTGCTTGGCGCGGATCCCCTGACGGCGCAGCAGGACACGGTCCTGGGTGCCCCAGGCGATGGTCACCGGGAGATCCGGAATGTCGTCGGCGAAGACCACGCCCGCACGGCCCGCCGCCAGCGTGGCCTCGAAACCGGCCGCCTCGCGCATGGCGCGGGTCTCGGCCACCACCGCCTCGGGCGAACGCTGTCCGGGGCGGGAGTAGATCGCGCTGGTGAGCGCGGCCCGGCCGGCGGTACTGCGGGCCAGCCGCTCCACGGTGGTCGGCGGCAGCAGTTGGGCGCCGCGCCGCATGGCCCCCAGCACGGTGAACGCGTAGCGCCGCTCCGACTCGGTCCAGAACCCGGCCGGGGAGAGCGCCGTCACACTGCGCACGAGCCGCTCGCGGCCCAGGTGCAGGGCGACGAGCCCGCCCAGGGAGTTGCCGACCACGTGCGGGCGGTCGAGCCCGAGCGCGGTGAAGAACGCGTCGAGCGCGGCGACTGCGGTCGGCAGGTCACTGGGTACCGACGCGTGTTGCGCGGGCGACTGGCCGAAGCCGGGCAGGTCCACGGCGATGACGTCCCGCTCGGCGGCGAGCAGCCCGGCCACCGGGTCCCACGCCTGCAGGTGGTGCCCTATGCCGTGCAGCAGCACCAGCGGTTCTCCCGCACCGTGGCGCTCGTAGGCGACGAGAACGGGCGGGAGACCGACGGGGGAGACCTCGACGAGGGAGGCGGTTCGGGGCATGCGGCGCTCCTGACCGTTGGTAGATGTGACGTCAGCAAGGGTATCGGTGAAGGCCGGGAACTCCTATGGGGCACCGTGAGTTCACTGAACACGGGCCGGTGCTCAGCGCCGGCCCGGCCAGCAGCCCCGACCGGGCGCCCCCGTCTCGGTCGGGGCCCCTCTCTCGCGGTGCGGCCGAACTGGTGTCAATGACCGCGCTGCAGAGTGATGTTGAAGTCGGCGTGCCCCAGGGCGCCCATGGTCTTCACCCACAGCAGCAGGTACGCCTCGGTACCGCGCGCCGACGTGATCCCGCCGAGGTCCACGACCCGCTCGCGCGGCCAGCCGAACTCCGCCAGCAGCGCGGCGGTCTGCTCCTTCGCCGCCGCGTCCTCCCCGCTCAGGAACAGCACATGCTCACCCGGCACCCGCGAAGGATCCACCATCACCGCGGAGTTGACCGTGTTGAGCGTCTTCACGACCTTGGCCTGCGGGAAGGCCCGCTGGATCCGCTCACCGAGGCTGTCGGAGCCGACCGGGTCCAACACCAGTTCCCCGTCGGCGAACGACAGCGGATTGGCGACGTCGATCAGCAGCTTCCCGGCCAGGTTCGCCGATCCCGCCGCCTCCAGCGCCGTCAACGACACCATGCCCCCGGTGGCGTTGACGACCACCTCGCCGAAGGCCGCCGCGTCCGCGAAGGTGCCGTTGTGCCCACCGGGCCCGGCCTCCTGCGCCCAGGCCACCGCGGCCGTGTTGTCCTTCGTGCGCGAACCCAGCGTCACCTCGTGGCCCAGCGCGACCAGCTTGCCCGCGATCGTCCGGCCGACCTCGCCCGTACCCAGTACCGCGTAACGCATACGGTTGCCCTCTCGGTTTCCCTGCACGGCCGCCGCGGCGGCGGCCCGCCTCATTGTGTCTCCGTCGACGCGGCCCCGCCTGGACATCGGCACGGCCGGTCGGGTGGGATGTGAGGTGTGAGTGACGCACACACGACCCAGTCCGCGGAAGCCGCCGCTGCGGATTTCGAAACGCACCGCACGGCCCTGACGGGAGTGGCCTACCGGATGCTCGGCCGCTTCGCCGACGCCGAGGACGTCGTCCAGGAGGCCTGGCTGCGCTGGGCCGAGGTGGACCGCACCCAGGTCCGCGAACCGCGCGCCTTTCTGGTGCGGACGGTGACCCGGCTCGCCATCGACCGGCTGCGGCATGTACAGTCGCGGCGCGAGGCGTACGTGGGCCAGTGGCTGCCGGAACCGGTCGTCACCGACTTCGAGAAGACCGTGCCCGACGCGGAGAACCGCGTCCTGCTCTCGGAGTCCGTCTCGCTGGCGATGCTCGTCCTGCTGGAATCGCTGTCCCCGCTGGAGCGCGCGGTGTTCGTGCTGCGCGAGGCGTTCGGCTACCCCTTCGCGGAGATCGCCGCGATCCTCGACCGCTCCGAGCCGTCCGTGCGGCAGCTGGCCGCCCGCGCCCGCCGCCACGTCGACGAACGGCGCCCCCGCTTCGACGCCGACCGGGCCGAGACCGCCCAGGTCACCGAACGGTTCCTCGCCGCGTGCGTCGGCGGCGACCTCCAGGGACTGCTGGCGATGCTCGCCCCCGACGTGCGCCTGGTCGGCGACGGCGGCGGAGTGCAGAAGGCCCCGCTGCGCATCCTCGAGACCGCGGAGAAGGTCGGCCGTTTCCTGAACGCCGTCACCCGCGACGAGCTCCCCGAGCCCGGCTACGTCTTCCAGGAGATCAACGGAACGCCCGCGCTGCTCATCACCTCGCAGGGCCGGCCGCACACCGTCCTGTCACTGGAAGTCACCGACGGCCTGGTCACCTGCGTCTACCTGCTCACCAACCCGGAGAAGCTCTCCGGAGTGCTGCCGCCCGCGCCACCCGCCGACGGCGACGCTCCGTAACGATCCGCGCTCCTGTGGCGCGGCATCAACATCACATGAACGTCATGCGTACCCGGCGTCCCCTGGTCCGGACCGGAACGATGATTGGTCTTGACCAAGGGGGAGGCCCGCCCTATCGTCGCCTTAGTAGTGCAAGGACCTTTAATAAATAGGGGTTCCGAAACAAGGCTGAACAAGGCCCACGCAGGGCCCAGCGATTGCGAGGACAGGGTGGGGACCACGCAGCTCGAGGCGACGCAGGAGGTTCAGGAGCCGAAGTACTGGCACCTGAAGACCGTGCTCAACGACGCGCTCGACTCCGAGTTCTCGGTGGGCGAGATCCTGCCCAACGAGCGCGACCTCGCCGCCCGCTTCGGTGTCGCGCGAGCCACCCTGCGCCAGGCGCTGGAGCAGCTCGAGCTGGAAGGCCGGCTGCAGCGCCGCCGCGGCGTCGGCACCACCGTCGCCCCGCCCCGCATGGGCGTGGCCGTCGGACCGTCGCACAACGCCTGGCCCGGTATCGGCAACGACGCGTGGCGCACGATCGGCTGCGCCGAGGCGCTCGCCCCGGCCGCCGTCGCCCGGCTCTTCGACAGCGCCCGCGGGCTGCCGGTGCACACCATCCGCCGCGAGCGCGTCATGAACGGCCAGCCGGTCGCCACCGAACTGCTCTACGTTCCCGCCGAGTCGGTCCCCGGGCTGCCCGGCCTGCTGTCGCCGGCGAGTCACGCGCCCGCCGTCCTGCGGGAGCTGCAGCGCCTGGACCTGGAGGGCGAGGACCGCGCCGTGGAGCTCGGCTCGGCCCGCGCCGAGGACGCCAAGCAGCTCGACCGCCTGCCCGGCGCTCCGGTCCTCGTCGTCACCACGCGTTACTTCGCCGCCGGCCAGGTCGCCGCCGTCGCGATCTCCACCTACCGCGCGGACACCTGCCGGCTCACCTTCGGTGACTCCGGCGCCGTGGTGGTCACCCCCCACGAGGAGCAGGAGCGCCGCCAGGCGTCCTGACCCGCGGCAAGCGACGTCGCACGCATCTCGCGCGCATGAGCACCGGTCCCGTGAGGGTTCCGGTGCTCAGTGCTGTCGGGAGTACGCCGTCCGCCGGCGGCTCAGCGTCGGGGGAGTGAGGTCTGCTCGACGGCGAACAACTGCTCCTCGACGTGGTCGAGCGCCAGCCGCAGCGCACCGGTGGCGATCGCCTCCTGGCCCAGCGCCGACAGCGTCACCTCGGGCGGCCGCAGGCAGTAGCGCGCCAGCTGGTCGCGCAGCGGCTCCAGGACGCCGTCCAGGCCCGCCGCCCAGCCGCCGATCACGACCAGCTCGGGGTCGAGGGCCAGCACCAGAGCCGCCACATCGTGCACCAGCCGCCGCAGATACCGGTCCACGGCCTCCTTGGCCTGCACATCGCCGCCCTTGGCGAGCGCGAAGACCCGGGCGACGGCCGACTCGTCCAGCGGATGCAGGGGCGTCCCCGTCGTCGACAGCAGATGCTCCGGCGTCACCTCCTGGCCCAGCAGGTGCAGGGCCCCGATCTCGCCCGCCGCGCCGCCGAAACCGCGGTGCAACCGGCCGCCGATCAGCGAACCTGCACCCGGGCTCAGCCCGGCCAGCACGAAGACCATGTCGTCGGTCCCCATGCCGACGCCCTTCCAGTGCTCGGCGACGGCCGCCACATTCGCGTCGTTCTCCACCAGCACCGGACAGCGGAACGACCGCTGCAGCCGCTCCCCGAGCGGCAGCCCCGTCCACCCCGGCAGCGCCGTACTCAACCGCACCGCGCCGTCGGCCTCGACGATGCCGGGACTGCCGACACCCACCGCCCACAGCGTGCTGCGCGCCACCCCGCACTTGCGCAGCAGCTCGGCGACGGTGCCGCGGACCCGCTCCAGACGGTCGTCGGCGGACGCCGACTCCGCCACGTCATGGCCCAGCGAGCCCAGCAGCTGGCCACTGAGGTCGGACAGCACCGCACGCACCTGGTGCGCGCCGATCTCGATGCCCAGCAGATGGCCCGCCTCGGCATGGAAGCGGAAGCGGCGGGCCGGCCGGCCCTGCTTACGGGCGTCACCGGGCTCGGCAGGAGCCTCCACCACCAGGCGGGACTCCGTCAGCCCCTCGATGACACCCTCGACGGTCGGCCGGGAGAGGCCGGTGGTGTGCACCAGCTCGGTCAGAGTGGGGGTCTGGGACCCGCGCAGCGCGTGGAGGACCACCGCGGAATTGATCCGTCGCAGCAGGGATGGATCCCCGCCGGTGAGCCGCCCCAACGTATGTCCTCCCAGCCGGCGCCTGTACGTGGGCGGATCGTACCTGGCCAGCGGCCGCGCGGCGAGTGCCGTTGCAGCCCGCGCCGCGCCGGCCGCCGCCGGAGCGCAGTGGCAGCACCCTCAAGTCCCTAGCGGCCAGCCGAATCCGGGTCGTCGGCGGCCGCGCGCAGCCGTCCGAACTCCTCCGCCATGGCCGCGGCCGTCCAGTGGGCGTTGAGGCCGCTGGGGTTCGGCAGCGCCCAGATCCGGGTCCGGCCGATGGTCCGCTCCTGCGGGCCGATCCGGGCGTCCTTCTCACCGAAGGCGACCCGATAGGCGGTGATGCCGGCCACCGCCAGCCAGCCGGGCTCCAGCAGCCGCACCTTCGCGTCCAGGATCCGGCCGCCCTCCACCATCTCCGCGGCGCTCAGCTCGTCGGCCCGCGCCGTGGCCCGCGCCGCGACATTGGTGATGCCGAGCCCGTACGACAGCAGCTCGCGCTGCTCGGAGGGGAGCAGCAGCCGCGGGGTGAAACCCGAGGCGTACAGCACCGGCCAGAACCGGTTGCCCGGCCGGGCGAAGTGATGGCCGGTCGCCGCGGACAACAGGCCCGGATTGATCCCGCAGAAGAGCACACGCAAGCCGCCCGCGACCACGTCCTCGACGGTGCGATCGCGGGCGGCTTCGAGTTCCTCCGGCGTCAGAGGATCGCTCCGGGCACGTACGCGGCCGCCTTCGGGTACCGGTCGGCGACCTCGGCGATCCGCTGCACCACCACCGCGACCTGCCCGGCCGCCGCACCGGTGAAGGACAGCCGGTCGGCCATCAGCGCGTCCAGCTGCGCCCGGTCCAGCGGCATCCGCTCGTCCTCGGCGAGCCGGTCCAGCAGCTCGTTGCGCTCGGCGCCCTTCTCGCGCATCGCCAGCGCCGAGGCCACCGCGTGCTCCTTGATGACCTCGTGCGCGATCTCGCGGCCCACACCCGCACGCACCGCGCCCATCAGCACCTTCGTGGTGGCCAGGAACGGCAGGTAGCGGTCCAGCTCGCGGGCGATGACGGCCGGGAAGGCGCCGAACTCGTCCAGCACCGTCAGGAACGTCTCCAGCAGGCCGTCGAAGGCGAAGAACGCGTCCGGCAGTGCGACCCGGCGCACCACCGAGCAGGACACGTCGCCCTCGTTCCACTGGTCGCCCGCCAGCTCGCCGACCATCGAGGCGTAGCCGCGCAGGATCACCGCGAGGCCGTTGACGCGCTCGCACGAGCGGGTGTTCATCTTGTGCGGCATCGCGGACGAGCCGACCTGGCCGGGCTTGAAGCCCTCGGTGACCAGCTCGTGCCCGGCCATCAGCCGGATCGTCTTGGCCAGCGACGAGGGAGCCGCGGCCAGCTGCACCAGCGCGGTCACCGCGTCGTAGTCCAGCGAGCGCGGGTAGACCTGGCCGACGGAGGTGAACGCCCGCGAGAAGCCCAGGTGCCCGGCGATCCGGTCCTCCAGCTCGGCGAGCTTTCCCGTGTCGCCGCCCAGCAGGTCCAGCATGTCCTGCGACGTGCCCACCGGGCCCTTGATGCCGCGCAGCGGGTAGCGGCCCAGCAGGTCCTCGACCCGCTCGAAGGAGACCAGCAGCTCGTCCGCGGTCGTCGCGAAACGCTTGCCCAAGGTGGTGGTCTGCGCCGCGACATTGTGCGAACGGCCGGCCATGACCAGCTCGGCGTACTCCGCCGCGAGCTTCCCCAGCCGCGTCAGCACCGCCACCGTACGGTCACGGACGTGCTCGAGCGACAGCCGGATCTGCAGCTGCTCGACGTTCTCTGTGAGGTCGCGCGACGTCATGCCCTTGTGGACCTGCTCGTGCCCGGCGAGAGCGTTGAACTCCTCGATACGGGCCTTCACGTCGTGCCGGGTGACCTTCTCGCGCTCGGCGATGGAGGCGAGGTCGACCTGTTCGAGCACCCGCTCGTAGTCGGCGAGCGCCTGCTCCGGCACCTCGATACCGAGGTCCTTCTGCGCCCGCAGGACGGCGAGCCACAGGCGGCGCTCCAGCACCACCTTCTGCTCGGGGGACCACAAGGTGGCGAGCTCCGCAGAGGCGTAGCGGCCGGCCAGGACGTTCGGGATACGAGGCTTAGCAGTCACGTGCAGAGAGTCTACTGCGCGTCGGCTCAGGCCAGCGCCCGGGCCGGATCCGCCCCCGCGGACCCTTCCCCGCCCCGGTCACTCCTCGTACGGGAGCAGCTCGCCGCGCTTGGGCGGCATACCGTCCCCCGAGGAGCGGCCGGTGAGCCGCCTGCCAATCCACGGCACGAGGTGCTCGCGCGTGAACCGCAGGTCGGCGCCGCGTCGCGTCACCCAGCCGGGCGGCACCGCGGGCGGCAGGAGCTCCGTCCAGTCGGACTCCGCCTCGTGGCCCAGCGCCTGCCAGACCGCCTCGGCCACCCGGCGGTGGCCCTCGGCGTTCAGATGCAGCCGGTCGTCGGCCCAGATCTGTGGATCGCCCAGCACCTCGGCGCCGTACAGATCCACCACCACCGCGCCGTGCCGCTCCGCGAGGGCGTCGATGAACGCGTACAGCTGCTCCATCCGCGGCAGGAACCGGGCGGCCACCGGGCCGCGCCGGGCCGGGCTGTGCATCAGCACCAGCTGCTTGCAGCTCGGCGCGAGCCTCTCCACGGCGCGCTGCAGGTCCGCGCAGACGACGTCCACGTCGCACTTCGGACGCAGCACGTCATTGAGGCCGCCGACCAGCGTCACCAGATCGGCGCCCATCCCGGCCGCCACGTCCGCCTGCTCGTCCGCGATCTGCCGGATGAGCTTGCCCCGCACAGCGAGATTGGCGTACTGGAAGCCCGGGGTGCGGGCGGCGAGCCGCGCGGCGACCAGATCGGCCCATCCCCGGTACGAACCGTCCGGGAGAGCGTCCGACATGCCCTCGGTGAAGGAGTCGCCGACCGCGACGAAACTGGTGTACGTGACATTCATCTGCATGGCGCCGCGATCCTACCCGCCCCGGACGGGCCCGTCACACGCCGCTGGATAGGCTCCCCGGATGGACATGGCCGACATACCCTTCGGGACCACCGACTGGTCGCAGGTCCCGGCGACCGAACACCCCGGTGACTCGGGCAGCGCGACCTGGCGCACCCGCGAATTCGGGTCCGTCCGCGTCCGGATGGTGGAGTACAGCCCCGATTACGTGGCCGACCACTGGTGCAGCCGCGGCCACATCCTGCTGGTGCTCGAAGGCACCCTCACCACCGAACTCGCCAACGGCGAAACGGTCACCCTCCACGCGGGCAGCAGTTACGAGGTCGGACACGACACCGCACCGCACCGCTCCCGCACCCGGGAGGGCGCCCGGCTGTTCGTCGTCGACTAGGAACCCGTGCCGACCGACCGCGATCGGTGGGCGATCAAAATTCCGTCGCACGAACCATCGATACCGGTCACGCTGCCACCAGACACCCATGACCCGACCAGGAGCAGCCGTGACCGACCTCGACACCCTCGTCAAGCGCGAAGACCTCCTCGCCGCCATCGAGTCGGGACACGTCTCGCGCAGACAGCACCCCGAACTGCCCCTCTCGATCTACACCTACACGCGCATGTGCCAGTACGAGCGCGCCTGGAACGACGTCACCACGCGGTGCCGCGGACTGGTGGCCGACGACGAGACCGGTGCGATCGTGGCATGGCCGTTCGAGAAGTTCTTCAACGTCGGAGAGCACGGACTCGGGCTGCCCTACGCGCCCGCGCTGCCCGTCGAGCCGTTCGAGGTCTACGACAAAATTGACGGATCACTCGGCATCGTTTTCCACTACGACGCGCGGTGGCACGTCGCCTCCAAGGGCTCGTTCACCTCGGAACAGGCCACCTGGGCGACGCGGCGGCTGCGTGCCGCCGACACCGGCGCGCTCGATCCACGGAGCACCTACCTCGTCGAGATCCTGTACCCCGAGAACCGCATCGTCGTGAACTACGGCCAGCGGCGCGACCTCGTGCTGCTCGCGGCGTACGCGCAGGACGGCACCGAGCGCGTCCTCGCCGAGGTCGCGCAGGAGTGGCAGCCGATCGGCTCCGTGGTGCGCAGTTGGCCCGCGCCCGATCTGGCGCGGCTGCTCGCGATGACCGCCGAGAACATCCGGATCGACGGTCAGGAGGTCACGGGAACGGACGCCGAGGGCTACGTCCTGCGGTTCGCGTCCGGGGTGCGGACGAAGGCCAAGACCGCCGACTACGTGCGTCTGCACAAGGTCATCACCGGTGTCACCGAACGGGACATCTGGCGCAGCCTCGGCATCCAGCGGTTCGCCGACCGCGATCCCAAGCGCCTCACCCAGACCCTCGGTTGCCAGGCCGAGGAACTGGCCGCCTACGCGGCGAGTGGCACCGGTCCGCTCGACGCACTGCTCGAACAGGTCCCGGACGAGTTCGACACCTGGGTGCGGGGGATCGTGGAAGGGCTCGAGGCGCAGGCCGAAGCGCTGGCCGCGAGCGCCCGCGCGGAGTTCGCGGCCCTGGCGCCGCTCGGCCACGACCGGGCCGCTTTCGCGCGCGCCGCCCAGCGGATCAGCGACCGGACGGTGCGCGGCACCATGTTCCAGCTGCTCGACGGCCAGAACGTCGATCTACAGTTCTGGCGGGCGATCAAGCCCGGTCCCTCCGACCCTTTCACCAACGACGAAGAAGGCTGAACCCCGATGCCCACCGTGCACGTCATGACCGGTCTGCCCGCCTCCGGGAAGACCACCGCCGCCCGCAAGCTGTGCGCCGACTCCGACGGCCGCGTCCGGCGCGTCAACCTCGACGACCTGCGGGTGATGCTCGGCGACGGCGGGAGCCGGGGCGGCCGGGTGTGGTCGCACGACCACGAGCAGACAGTCCTCGCCATCCAGGACGCCGCCGTGCGGGAGACGATCGCCGCCGGATTCGACGTCGTCGTCGACAACACCCATCTGACGCCGAACATCCCCAAGCGGCTCAAGGCCGCCGTCGGAGGGCTGGCCGTCTTCGTCGTCCACGACTTCACCGACGTGCCGCTCGAGGAGTGCCTGCGTCGCGACGCCGCCCGGGACAACCCCGTGGGCGAGGAGATCATCCGCCTCCTGAACGACAAGCACACCAAGTCCACCCGCAGCGGCTGGCGGCTCACCGACGACTGGATGAACGACACCCCGGCCGTCCTGCCCTACGTCGCGGACGAGACCCTGCCCGCCGCGGTGATGTGCGACATCGACGGCACGCTCGCGATCAACCAGCACCGCGGCCCGTACGACTTCACCCGCTGCGAGCAGGACGGCCTGAACACCTCGGTCCGCGACGCCCTCATCGCGTTTCAGAAGGCGAACGGCGACCGGATCGTGCTGCTGTCCGGCCGCGGCGAGGAGTACCGCGACCGGACGGAGGCCTGGATCACGGCACACGCGGTGCCGTGCGACGAGCTGTGGATGCGGGCCGCCGGTGACTCGCGCCGTGACGACATCGTCAAGGCCGAACTGTTCGACGCGCACGTCCGCCACCGCTACAACGTACGGGTTTGCCTGGATGACAGGGACAGGTGCATTAAACTTTGGAGGAACATCGGACTGTCAACTTGGCAGGTGAACTACGGGAATTTCTGATGGCCGACCAGCTCGTGAGGAAGTGTCCGTCGTGTGGTGCGGGAATCAGCTACAAGCACCGCGACAACTTCCGGAGGGCTGAGCGCAAGGGATGCAAGTGCAACGAGTGCCGCCACCAGCGGCTCCCCGGCCTGTCAGAGAAGATCCGTGCCGCCTACGAAAAGGGGCTGACGAACCGGGATATCGCCGCCGTCGTCGGTTGCGCGCACAAGACCGTCGCCTATCGACTGAAGAAGATGGGCCTTGTGTCCCACCTATCGCGCGGCGTTCCCCCCCGAGCGGGTGGACGATGAACGCTCCCGTTGTCGCAGGTGCGAGACCGTTCAACTCAATGCTCAGTTCCCCTTTGTGCGGGGGCGCATCGACGGTCGGAGACTGTCCATCTGCCGGGCCTGCCGCGCAAAGGATGCGAGGAAGGCTCTGGGAGCCACGCCGGAGTCTTACTTCAACGACCGACAGCGCCGTATGGCCAACGGCGAGCGCGGGATGCGTCCCAGCCGCCAACTGATTGAGTACGACTTGCCGAACGGCTACCTAGCGGCTCTCTGGCACTGGCAGGGAGCGGCGTGCTTCTACACAGACAAGCCCATGTTGATGGGGTATGGCACCGGCCGCGATCCATACGGCGTCTCGATCGACCGAGTCGATTCGTCCAAGGGCTACGTGGTCGGCAACGTGGTGCTGTGCTGTGCGCGCGTGAACAGCGTGAAGAACAACCGCACTCTCGACGAACTTGCCGAGTGGATTCCGAGCTGGTTCCAGAAGGTCGCTGAGCGCCTTCCGGTGCTCGTCAAAGAGGTCCACGCTGCCGCTGACGACTGGCCGCGCAACGCCAGAGGCCACCGCCTCCCGGCCTGGATTGTCGAACGCCGCGAACGGATGGCTGCCCTCAAGGTTGAGTAATTGGCGTCTTATGGGTCTGCCGACCTGGCAGGTGAACTACGGAAGTTTCTGAGGCTGAGCCTGCGGCCGGGGCCGCTCCTGAGGCCCGGGCTCAGGCTCCGGCCGGCGGGTGAAGCGGATGCCGGCGTCCTCCAGCGGGCCGCGGCGCAGCATCAGGATGTCGCGCGGGTAGTTCTGGTGGAGCCGCCAGGGTGCGGTCGGTCCCTGCTTGGGCAGTGCGCCGACGCTGCGCTGTACGTAGCCCGACCGCAGGTCGATGAGGGGCTGCAGGGGCAGCGAAGGCTCCGGGGCCAGCGGGGTGCAGGCCCGGTATCCGTGTGCGTCCATGTGGTTGAGCAGTCGGCACACGTACTGGCTGACCAGGTCGCACTTGAGGGTCCAGGAGGCGTTGGTGTAGCCGAGGGCGAGGGCGAAGTTCGGTACGCCGGAGAGCATCATGCCCTTGTACGCCACGGTCCCGGCGAGGTCGATCTCGGTGCCGTCGACGGCGAGGGTGATGCCGCCGATGGCCAGCAGGTTCAGTCCGGTCGCGGTGACGACGATGTCCGCGTCGAGCTCGGCGCCGGACTTCAGGCGCAGCCCGTTCTCGGTGAAGGTCTCGATGCGGTCGGTCACGATCGACGCCCGGCCGTCGCTGACGGCCTTGAACAGGTCGCCGTCCGGGACGAGGCACAGTCGTTGGTCCCACGGGTTGTAGCGGGGGGCGAAGTGCGTGTCGACGTCGTAGCCGTGCGGAAGCTGCTTCCGTACGCCTTTGCGCAGCAGGGCCTTGAGCAGTCGGGGGGCGCGGCGGCTGAGTTGGAAGCTCAGGGTGGCGAGCAGGACGTTCTTCCACTTGATGGCCGGATAGGCCGCCTTCGCGGGGAGCAGGCGGCGCAGCCGTTCGGCGAGGGCGTCGCGGGACGGCATGGACAGCACGTAGCTCGGCGAGCGCTGCAGCATCGTCACATGGCCGGCTGTCGCCGCCATCGACGGTACGAGGGTGACGGCGGTGGCACCGCTGCCGATGACGACGACGCGCTTGCTCGCGTAGTCCAGGTCCGCCGGCCAGTGCTGGGGGTGCACGATCGTGCCGGTGTAGTCCTGGGTGCCGGGGAAGTCCGGTGTGTAGCCCTGGTCGTAGCGGTAGTAGCCGGAGCAGACGAAGAGGAACGCGCAGGTCATGCGTACCGTTTCGCCGGTCTCGGTTCTTTGGACCTGTACGGTCCACCGCGCCTGTGCCGAGGACCAGTCCGCGCGGACCACCCGGTGGCGGAAGCGGATCGCGCCGTCCACCGCGTGTTCGCGGGCGGTGTCGCGGACGTACTCGCGGATCGCGTCCCCGTCGGCGATCGCCTTGGCACTGGTCCACGGCCGGAACGTGTAGCCCAGCGTGTGCATGTCGGAGTCGGACCGAATGCCGGGGTAGCGGAACAGGTCCCAGGTGCCGCCGATCGCCTCCCGGGCCTCCAGGATCGCGAAGGTTCTGCCCGGGGTGTCCCGCCGGAGGTGGCAGGCGGCGCCGATGCCGGACAGGCCGGCACCGACGATCAGTACGTCGACGTGTTCCGTGGGCGCGTCGTCGCCCGTCGGGGGCGTCACGCACCCGGCTCGGAGCGGGAGAGCGCTGCCGCGGGGGGCGACGGCTTCGGCCTGCGCGGCTCGCGGACGCCGGCGGGCGGCGGACCGCCGGGGCCTGCGCCGCCCGGGCGCACCCGGCGGCGGAACCGTCGCAGCAGGGCCACCAGCGGAATGATGGGCAGGGCGAGCAACAGCCACGGGTTCTTCTTCATCTGCTTCATCTGCATACTCCGACATTCCGCTCACGGCCCGGCATGCGCCATAGCCCCTCCAGGCTAAGGGACGCCACTTCCGGCGCGGCGGGCCGCCGCTGTGGCACTGTGAGCGACGCCGTAGAAGACCGGAGCTCGACGACCGGAGGCCTGACGACCTGTGACCGCGATCATCTGGATCACCGAGGGCGCTTGGCAGGCGACTGTCGATGCTGCCCGCTCGCACGTTCCCGACACGGCGGACCTCACCCTGCTCCATGTCACCGGTGACGACGTCGAGGCCGCCGCGCACGGCGCGTTCGCGGGTCTGCTCGGCCGGGGCCACCGCGAGCGCGATCCGGGCGACTATCTGGAGGCCCTGTCCGCGACGGCCGGCGCCGAACTCCTGCAAGCGGCGGCCGACCGGCTCGGCCGGCCGGCGGCCCGGTTGCAGGTCCACGGGCGCGTCGAGCGTGAGGTGGTCCGGGAGGCGGAGGGCGCCGAGCTGCTGATCTGCGCGCGGGACGGCGACCGCCACCGTCTGGGGCCGCGCAGTCTGGGGCCCGCCGCCCGCTTCGTCGTCGATCACGCGCCCTGTCCCGTGCTGCTGGTGTGGCCGGAATCGGCACCCGGTCTCGGCTCGATCCCGCCTCCGCCGGAGCACCACGGGCCGGAGCACCACGGCCCCGAGCACCCTGGGGCGTGAACGCCGCCCTTGCGCGTTCGGGCGGTGTTGTCGTCACGCGGAGGAGATGACACCGATGCCCAGCACACTCTCGGTGGTCGACCCCGGTACCCGCTCGGGGCCGGAGCGCTGGCCGTCCGGGACGGCGGCCTACAGTGGCCGTCCGTCCGCGATGGCCGGGCCCACGGCGGATCCGGTCGGCCGCACGCCCGGTTGTTCCTCCTCCATGTTGAAGAAGTCGCCATTGACGGCGGCGATCGCGCCGCTCGCGTCGGCCAGCCGTGACACCGGCGCCCGGCCGCCGGTCAGCGCGCCGGTCGTGCCGGGTCGCAGCAGCTCGACCTTCACCCGCACGTCGTCCAGATCGACCGTCAGGAGGCTGGCCGTGCGCCGTGCCGTGGGACGCGGGCACCGAAAAGGACGTGTACCGAACACCGGGCGCCAGGTGTTCGGGGTCCGCGAGGCGCGGACCCGATACGGCACCGGCGTTTGCGGGTACCGCCATGACGAGCAGGGCGCTCCAGGCGGCGGTCATGACCATCGCGGTACGCAGCCGGCTCACGGGCGGGGGCTGAGCCCCCGTCCGCGGGTCCCGTCGTGGATGTTCGGTTGTGCCCCGGCCCCTAGTCGATGGTGATCGGGCCGTCGGTCGGCTTCTCCGGGCCGGTCTCCTTCTCGGTGGGCTTCGGCTTCGCCGACTCTGCGGTGCCTCCGCCGGGCTTCAGGTAACCCTGCAGCTCCAGCAGGCCGTTGTCCTTGGCCGGACGCGGGTACTCGGTGGAGCCGCTCAGGTTCTTGCGGACCGAGTCCAGGATGGTCAGGCCCTGGCCGACCAGGCCCGCCGCGATCTCGCTGAGGCCGTCGGCGCCGTTGAGGACGTTGACGTTGGCGCCTGCGAGGCCGCCGGCGGCCTCCTTGACGATCAGCGGCAGCTGGTCGATCAGCATCCGGTCCAGCGCCACCCGGTCGTACGAGGCCGCGGCCTCGGCCTGGATCTTCATCCGCTCGGCCTCGGCAATCGCCAGCACCTTGATCCGTTCGGCCTCGGCCTCGGCGGGCTTCACGATCTCGGCCCGCAGCTGCTGCTGCCGGAGCTCGGCCTGGCGCTGGGCCAGTTCGGTCTGGGCGATGAGCACTTCCTGCTGCGCGTGGGCCATCGCCAGCGGGCCGGCCTGTGCGGACTCCGCCTGCGCGCGGTCCACCTGGGCCGAGTACTCGGCCTTGACCACGGCTGTCTGCCGCGCGTACTCGGCCTGGTTGCGTGCGGCCACCTGCTCCGCCTCGACCGAGGCCTGGGTGGCCTGGGCCTGGGCGATCTGGGCCTGGCGCTGGATGGCCGCCTTGTGCGGTGCGGCCATCGCGGCGATGTATCCGGTGTTGCCGTCGTCGATCGACTGGATCTGCAGCGAGTCCACGGTCAGGCCGATCTTGGCCATCTCGGTCTTGGAGGTCTCCAGGACCTCGGTGGCGAGCTTCTGGCGTTCGGTGACGATCTCCTCGACCGTCATCGAGCCGATGATGGATCGCAGGTGTCCGGCGAAGATCCGGCCGGTCAGTACCGACATCTGGTCCTGGTCGGAGAGGAACCGCTGACCGGCGTTGACAATGCTCTCCCGGTCGTTGCCGACCTTGAAGGCGATCACGGCCCGGACCGTCAGCGCGATGCCCTGCTTGGTCACGCAGGTCTCGGCGACCTCGGCCTCGCACATCGCCAGCGTGAGGAAGCGGGTCTTGCGGAAGACGGGGAGCACGAACTTTCCGTGGCCGGTGACCACGCGGAACGGCGCACCTTCCAGTCCCCGCCTGCCGCCTGAAATCAGCATCGCCTCGTCGGGGGCGGGAACGCGATAACCGAACATTTTCGTCTCCTTAAGGGGCGTCGGTGACGCCGCCCAACGCATCCAGGGGATCTGCCCACTCGATGACGCCGACCTGCCGGGATCCGCGGGATTCGATCACGAGCACGATCGTCCCTCTCGGCAGGGGCTCCTCGGACCAGGCGAGAAAGGTCTCGGTTCCCCCTCTGACCCGCACCAGGATCTCGCCGGGTCCGGCGGATCCACGCGTGCCGATCAGAAGTTCTCCCGTGCAGCCGATAACGGCCTCGTCCTGCGCCATTGCCGACTGCCCCTTCGTCGTGGTGGTCCTGGAATATTGACCTTAGCCCCACGGCAACCGGCGGCCTATCCTCGGGCACCCGGTGGGTCGTGTGCGGGGAGGTCCGGGCGGGTCAGCCGCCTCGTACGGGGTCCGGGCCGGCGCTCGCGGCCCCCAGGCGGACGACTTCGCGGCCCCACCGGTCAGGTGACGGGGAGGGCGAACTCGTAGACGAGTTGGGCCGGGCCGGGTGGCAGTTGGAGGTCGGTCACTTCGAGGAGGCGGCCGTGCTGGTCGGCGATGGTCCGGCGGATGGTCAGCTTCGCCTGGTTCGTCGCGGCAGGGCGGGGGTTGTGGACCGGGGTGAGGGCGATGGTGTCGCGCCGGAAGGGGCGCAGATCGGCGTCGATCATCCACTGGTACAGGCCGCGCAGGTTGCCGCGGTGAGGCTCGGGCGAGGCGCGGCGGTGCTCGGCCAGTCGCGGGATCTCGGCGAGCGCGACCGGCGAGAAGTACGACGTCGCGTTCGCCAACTGGGCCCCGGGCGCCTGCTCGACCCGTTGGTGGACCAGTGTGGGGGTGCCCGGGCTGAGGCCGAGCAGGCAGGCGATGTCGACGGGCGCGGGCGCGGTGCGCAGCACGCCGAAACTGCCCTCGAACCCTTGGACAGGGACGACCGCCGTATCGATCAACTGGCCCGGTATCTCCGCCGGGACGACCGCGGCGCGGGTGCCTCTGCGTCCGGTGGTGACCATGCCGCGGTCACGCAGGAGCTGCAGGGCCTGGCGTACGGTCTGCCGGTTGACGCCGAAGCGGTCGGCCAGCAGACGCTCGGCGGGCAGTCGGTCGCCCGGCGCTATCCGGCCCTTGTCGAGCTCGGACTGGAGTTGGTCGGCGATCCGCTGATAGAGCGGACGTGCGGGCGGGGCGGAACGGGAGGAACGGGGCACAGCGGGTGATCCCTTCCCATGGGGAGTGACGCATGGTGATCGCACATGTGAGATCCGTTCCCCATCTCTATCATTGGTCTATACCTGTTGCGAGGGTTACTCGTCGGTACGCCAGGTATTGGCGCGAACTCGCAGTTACCGGACCCGATCCACCGGGCCGCGCGGTTTGTCGACGATCGAGCATGCCAATGGCGGATCCCCGCAAGGTGACCAGCGCATTGCCGGGGGTGTAAGGGGTGGTGCACCTCTGCCCGGTGCCCGGCTGCGCGCACGTTCCGTAAGGTTCGCGGCCGCAGCCGCGGTCGCCCGCCGACGGCCCAACCCAGCCCTGAGGCCCGGTCAGCGCAGGCGGTCGCTGTCCCGCTCGCGGCTGCGGCTGCGGAAGAACTCGTCGGGGTCCAGATCGCCGTCCAGGAACTTCCCGGCCACGAAGCCGATGGCGCCCAGCGCCGCCACGAGCAGGAACGCGCCGAAACCGCCGAAGTACCCGGCGAAGGCCAGGGCCATGCCCACGGCGAGTCCGACCAGGGACATGCTCATCGTCCGCCCACCGTCTCCCGCTCCGGAAGGCCGCTCACTGGACGCGCTGCTCCCGCTCGTCGTCCTCGTCCTCTTCGTCCGGCAGCTTGACGTCGCCGATCGCGATGTTGACCTCGACGACCTCGAGACCGGTCATCCGCTCGACCGCGGCGATCACGTTCTCCCGCACCGCGTTGGCGACATCGACGATGGAGACGCCGTAGTCGACGACGAGGTCGAGGTCGAGTGCGGTCTGGACCTCGCCGACCTCCGCCTTCACGCCGCGCGTGGCGGACTTGCCGCCGCCCGGCACCCGGTCGCGCACGGCGCCGAAGGTGCGGGAGAGACCGGTGCCCATGGCGTGCACGCCGAGCACCTCGCGGGCGGCCAGCCCGGCGATCTTCTCCACCACTCCGTCGGCGATGGTGGTCCGGCCACGTGACCCCGCATCTCCGCGCGGTGGCTGCTTGCCCAAGGACTTGGCGCCCCTGTCCTGCGCCCCGCCTCCGCTCCCGGCGTCGGAGCGGTCGGATCCGGGCCTGTTCCGCGGTGTGCTGTCACTCATCGTGAGTCGTCCCTTCGTGTGGGCTGCTCTATAACCCACGCTATGCACGGGTCGCCGACATCGCGCGCGGAGAGCGGCCGGCGGCGGGGTGGGCGGCGATACGACGGGGGTGCGGCCCGGGGTCATCGGGTGGCGAAGTCCTGGGTCCACCATGGGCCGTTCGGGCGCATGCTCACCCCGACGCCGATCTCCTGGAAAGCGCAGTCCAGGATGTTGGAGCGGTGGGCGGCGCTGTTCATCCACGCGGCCATCGCCGCCCGGGGATCCTTGGCGCCCTTGTCGATGTTCTCGCCCCACCGTTTCCACGGATAGCCGGCGGACGTCAGCCGGGCGCCGGGTTCGGTGCCCTCGGGCGTCGCGTGCTGGTAGTAGTCGCGGGCGGCCATGTCGTCGGAGTGCGCCTGGGCGGCCGCCATGAGTTTCGCGTTCGCCGTGACGCGCCGGCAGCCGTGCTTCAGGCGTTCCGCGTTGACGATGCTCACGATCTGGCGGACCTGCCAGTCCGTGCCGGCCATGGCGGTACCGGCGAGCGGGCGCGGCGCCGCGACGGCGCTGCAACTCCCTGCCGCGCCCGCCAGAAGAGCTGCCGCCACCACCCATGCGGCGGTTCGCGGCCGACGCCGCCGGGGCGGCCGGACGGGACGGGACGACGGGGGCCCGAGCCGAGGGATCACGGGGCGCACCTTCCGAGGGCTGTCAGTTGCTCGCCGTACGGTGGAGACCTCGGTGTGCGGGACTCATGGACGAGGAGCCGGATGATGGCGGAGGTACTGGTGCGCATCGTGGGCCGGGGGCTGCCCGGTGCCGCCTGCGGCGACCACAAGGACGTCCATGTCGGGATCCAGCGAGGGGCGCTGCCGGACGCCGTGGTGTCCGCGGATGCCGCTGAGGTGGTCTTCGAAACCCCGGTCACCCTGCTCACCACGCCGGACGGGACGGCCGACTTCCGCGGGCCCCATGTCCAGGGCCGCCGCGGCGGCCGGTTCCTCTATCTGACGTGGGGCGAACAACCGCCCGGCGGAGCGTTCACGATGTTCCGCCGGGCCAAGCTCCACCTGGGCGACATTTCCGCCGAGGACCTGGCGGCCGCCCGCGACGGAGGCGGCTGCCTCCGGGCGGAACTGGGACTGACCGACGGTTTCGGCCTGCCGCTGTGCGCCTCCGTTCACCCGCCCCGCGTGACCTGGAGCATTGTCACTGCCCGCTGACGGGTGGGGGCTGGGGCACGGCCGCACGCCCTGGTCTGCGCCGGCCGGTTACCTGCCTGCCTCGTCGGTGGGGGGAGGGTTGCCGCCGATCTGCTCGTTCAGCTTCTCCTGGGCCGTGTCGACCTGGCCGGTGTACTTGTTCTGCGTCTTCTGGTCGACGAAGTCGCCGCCCTTCTCGACGCCCTGCTTCGCCTGATCCTCGTGACCCTTGAGCATGCCTTTGATCTTGTCGAGCATGGACATGTCGGACCTCCTCGCGTGATGGACAACGTCTTCAGGATCTACGCAGAGGACAGGGTTCGCATTCCGGGCACCAGGCGTCGGGGCCACCGGCGGGGTGTCCCGGGGGTCGGCACCGGTCGACGGGCGCGGGATGGGGCCCTTCGCGCCTTGGGTTCAGGCCGCGTGGATCGCCACTCCCAGAACCAGGAGGACGGTGACGACCGCGCAGAATCCGTGCGCGACGACCGCGGTGAGGGGGAAGTGCCGCTCGGCGGTCTGCTCGCCGTGCGCGTGGCGGCCCGGGCTGGGCAGCCAGCGGAACAGCATCATCAGGCCCAGCGAAGCCACGACGAGCACCACGCCGCAGGCCGCCCAGGCGGATGCCTTCAGATCCCCGAAGAGGTAGACCGCCCACGCGGCCAGGCCGACCACGGCCAGCAGGATGTGTCCCAGGATCAGGGAGACCGGTAACCGGGTGACGCCGGCCTCGCGTTGCCGCAGGCCGCCGTGGCGCAGCCAGATCGTGAACAGGTAAGCCCCCAGGGAGGCGGTGAGCAGCCAGACGCCCAGAGCAACAGAGCCCATTCCCCCGCACCTCGTTCGATCGCTGTCCGGAGCCGCGTCCGCGACGGTCGGCGCGGCGCCCCCATCAGAGCGCCCCTCTTGATGCGGTCTGGGACAAACATTCCTTGCTTAACCCGAAAGGATGAACGGGAGCGGTCTCCTGCGCTCCGGCGAGCGGCGCTGCGCTAGCGCGCCGATTCCCCGTCTGCGGATGCGCCGGCCGGCGGGGTGCGGGTGTCGTCCCTGCCGCAGCCCTCCGTCAGGGGGTCGCAGGGGGCCGCGTCGTCGGACTGCTCGCGCAGTTCGACGCAGCACCGGCCGGGGCAGGGAGCCAGGACGGCGTCGATGCCGGTGGTCTCCAGACCGTGGAGGAAGCCGCCGAGGAAGGCGTGGTTGATCCCGCACACCAGTTCCGGCGAGCGGGCGGCCAGCGAGTGGAAAGGGCAGTTGAGCAGTCGCAGCCTCGTCGGCGCCTGGCGCTCCGGCTCGAAACCGTACTGCTCCAGTACCGCCTCGGTGGCGCTCAACGAGCGTTCGGGGCCGAGCCGCCCGGGGTGGGTGCGGGCGCGTTCGGCCGCTCCGAGATCTTCGCCGCGCCGCCGTGCCGTGCGCAGTGCGGCGGCGCGGGCGCCCTCCCCCGGCTCCTCGGCGATGACGGCGTCGATGAGGATCTCGGCGATCACGTCGGGCCGGCGCTCGGGGATGCTGACGCGGATGTCGTCGTCGGTCGGCTCGTAGACCTTCGGCTTCCGTCCGACCTTGCGGATCCCGCCCGGGCTCTCGTAGCGGGCCCTCAGCAGTCCGGCCGCGACGAGCTTGTCGAGGTGGAAGGCGGCCAGCTTGACCGAGATCCCGGCGTCGGCGGCCGCTTCCTCGCGGGTGACGGGGCGCCGGACGCGGCGTGCGAAGCCGTACATCCGGCGGCGTTGATCGTCCGCCAGCGCCGCGACGGCTTCCACGCGGGCGTCGGACGAGGGTTCTGATGACGTCGGATCGATGGCCACATTCCCACAGTAACGCCTATGGACGTGGCCGTAACTGTGTTCGGTTCGACTGCTTCCCTGGCTGCTTGACTCCGTGGGCGAATAAGTCCAATACTCGTTAGTGAAATAGATGCGAGGAGAGCCTGTCATGACGAGCGAGCCACATCTGCGGTCGAAGCGGCCGGTGAGCGCACTGCTGGCCGGTCCCTACGGGCATCCCCTCCATCCGATGCTGGTCACCGTGCCGATCGGCGCCTGGGTGGGCAGCCTCGTCTTCGACGCCGCGTCCTTCGCGGTGGACGATCCCGAGTTCCTCGTCCGCGGTTCGATGTGGCTGATCGCCCTGGGGGTGATCGGCGCGCTCGCGGCCGCGACCGTCGGATTCCTTGACCTGTTCGCGATCCCCCCCGGTACCCGCGCCTTCCGCGTCGGTCTCGTGCACATGACGCTGAACCTGCTCGTCACGGCCGCCTACGCCGGCAACTTCCTGTGGCGTCACGCCGACTCCGGCCGGACCGGTCATGTCGGCGCGGGGATGTTCACGCTCTCCGCGCTCTCCATGGCCGTGCTCGGTGCCTCGGGATACCTCGGCGGGAAGCTCGCCTACCGCTACGGGGTCCGCGTCGCGGACGAGTCCACCCAGGCCGAGGGATTCACCCCGTAGGCGCCCTCCCGGTCCCCCCGCAGACCGTCGCCCCGCAGACCGTCACCCCTCACATCCGCCCCCGCCACCAACTCACGGAGCCCCCATGCCCATCGCCGCACTCGTCACCTGGCTGCTCACCGCTCTCGGCGGCTTCTACATGCTCGGCACCTGGATCGCGCGCGGCGGGATCCAGCAGGCGCGCGAGGGCACCAGCCGCCTGCCCGCCCCGGTCGTCTTCGGCCACTTCGCTCTCGCCGCGATCGGCCTGGTGGTGTGGATCGCCTACGTCGTGGTGGACAACCGGGCGCTGGCCTGGACCGCCTTCGGTCTGCTGCTGCCCGTCGCCCTGCTCGGGTTCGCCATGTTCGCCCGCTGGATCCCCGTGTACCGGGCGCGGGCCGCGGCGGGATCCGCCACCGAGGCACCTGGGACGGTCCCGCCCGCCGCACCCGCCGCCGCGGGTCAGGACGGGCCGGCCGAGCGCAGTTTCCCCATCGCGGTCGTTCTGGGACACGGCCTGTTCGCCGTGATCACTCTCGTCCTGGTGCTGCTGAGCGCACTGAGTTCGGGAGGCAACTGATGCCGTACCACCAGCACAGCCCCGCAGCGCCGATGGGGCTCACCGTCGACGCCGGGCAGGAGGCACCGGTACGTCTGCCTGCCGCCCTGCATGTGGTGAGCGAGACGGCCGGTGTGGACCTGGCCGCCGCGGAACAGGCCGCCGGCCAGTTCCTGCGGGCGCTGGGCGTACCCACCGCCGGAGAGTCGCTGCGGGACACCCCCGGCCGGATGGCCCGCGCGTACGCGGAGATGTTCAGCCCCCGGCCGTTCGACCTGACCACGTTCCCGAACGACGAGGGCTACGACGAACTCGTCCTCGCCCGCTCCATCCCCGTGCGGTCGGTCTGCGAACACCACATCCTGCCGTTCGTCGGCACCGCCCACGTCGGCTATCTCCCCGGGCAGCGGATCCTGGGCCTGTCCAAACTGGCGCGGGTGGTCGAGCACTTCGCCTGCCGCCCGCAGGTCCAGGAGCGCCTCACCAAGCAGATCGCCGACTGGCTGCAGACCCAACTCGATCCCAAGGGCGTCGGCGTCGTCATCGAGGCGGAGCACACCTGTATGACCCTGCGGGGAGTGCAGGCGACCGGCTCCAGCACGATCACCTCCACCCTGCTGGGCCTGTTGCGCCACGATCCGCGCTCCCGCAGCGAGTTCCTCGCTCTGACGGGCGTTCACGGTCGGTCATGAACCCGTGCCGGTCATGAACCCGTGCCGGTCGTGGCCTGCGTGGCCGTGACCCTGCGTGGTCATGAGGTGTGTGGGCGTGACCTGCGTGGCCGGGGCGGGCACCTGGGGTGTCCGCCCCGGCCACGGCCGGATCAGGAAGCCGCGGTGGGCAGCGTGCTCCGCACCTCGTGGGCGGCGGTGACGAGGTTCTCCAGGGAGGTCCTGACCTCCGGCCAGCCGCGGGTCTTCAGACCGCAGTCCGGATTGACCCACAGCCGCTCGGCGGGAATCGCCTCAAGGCCCTTGCGCAGCAGGGCCGCCGCCTCGGCCGCGCTGGGGATCCTTGGGGAATGGATGTCGTAGACGCCGGGACCGACCTCGCGCGGATAGCCGGCGACGGCCAGCTCGCCCGCGACCTGCATGTGGGAGCGGGCGGCCTCCAGGCTGATGACATCGGCGTCCAGATCGTCGATGGCCCGGAAGATGTCACCGAACTCCGCGTAGCACATGTGGGTGTGGATCTGGGTGTCGGGACGGACTCCGCCGGCGGTGAGGCGGAACGCCTCGGTCGCCCAGCCGAGGTACTCGGCATGGCCGTCGGCGCGCAGCGGCAGCGTCTCGCGCAGCGCGGGCTCGTCCACCTGGATCACCGAACTGCCCGCCGCCTCCAGGTCGTTGACCTCGTCGCGCAGGGCGAGCGCGACCTGGCGGGCGGTGTCGCCGAGCGGCTGGTCGTCGCGGACGAAGGACCACGCGAGCATGGTGACGGGCCCGGTGAGCATGCCCTTGACCGGGCGGTCGGTGAGCGACTGGGCGAACCGCGTCCAGCGCACCGTCATCGGCTCGGGGCGGGAGATGTCCCCGGCGAGGATCGGCGGCCGGACGTAGCGGGTCCCGTAGGACTGGACCCAGCCGTGCTGGGTGGCGAGATAGCCGGTCAGCTGCTCGGCGAAGTACTGCACCATGTCGTTGCGTTCGGGTTCACCGTGCACCAGGACGTCGATGCCGGCCTTCTCCTGGAAGGAGAGCACCTCGCGGATCTCGGTCTCGATGCGGGCGTCGTACGCGGCGGTGTCGATGCGCCCGGCCCGCAGATCGGCCCGCGCGGTGCGCAGTTCTGTGGTCTGCGGGAACGAGCCGATCGTGGTCGTCGGCAGCAGCGGCAGTCCGAGGTGGGCGCGCTGGGCGGCGGCCCGCTTCGCGTAGGGCTGGGAGCGGCGGGCGTCGCTGTCGGTGACGGCCGCGGCCCGGGTCCTGACGGCCGGGTCGTTGGTGAGGGCGGAGCCGGCCCGGGAGGCCAGGTCGGCGCGGTTGGCGGCGAGTTCGGCCGCGATGGTGTCGGTGCCCCGGGAGAGTCCGCGCGCAAGGGTGACGATCTCGGCGGTCTTCTGGCGGGCGAAGGCCAGCCAGCGGGCGATCTGCGGGTCGATGTCCCGTTCCGCCGTGGCGTCCAGAGGGACGTGCAGCAGGGAGCAGGAGGAGGCCACGTCGACGCGTCCGGCGAGGCCGAGGAGCGTGCCGAGGACGGACAGCGACTTCTCGTAGTCGTTGATCCAGACGTTGCGGCCGTTGACGACGCCCGCCAGCAGGCGCTTGCCGGGCAGCCCGCCGACGGCCGCGAGGTCGTCGAGGTTGGCCGCGGCGGGGCCGGTGAAGTCCAGCGCGAGCCCGTCGATGGGAGCCTTGGCCAGGATCGGCAGGGCCTCGTCCAGCCGGTCGAAGTAGGACGCGACCAGCAGCTTCGGCCGGTCGGTGAGACCGCCCAGCACGCGGTAGGTGCGGGCGGCGGCGTTGAGTTCCGCCGGGGTGCGGTCCTGGACCAGGGCCGGCTCGTCGAGCTGCACCCACTCGGCTCCGGCGGCGAGCAGATCGGCGAGCACCGCGGTGTACACGGGCAGCAGCCGGTCGAGGAGCGTCAGCGGTTCGAAGTCCGCCGCGACGCCTGGCGCGGGCTTGGCCAGCAGGAGGTACGTGATCGGACCGACGAGCACCGGGCGCGCGGTGAGGCCGAGCGCGAGTGCTTCCTTCAGTTCGGCGACCTGCTTGGTGGAGTCGGCGTTGAAGGTGGTGTCCGGGCCCAGTTCGGGCACCAGGTAGTGGTAGTTGGTGTCGAACCATTTGGTCATCTCCAGCGGCGCGACGTCCTGCGTGCCGCGGGCCATCGCGAAATACCCGTCCAGGGCGTCGGCGCCGACCGCGGCGCGGTGCCGGGCGGGAATCGCGCCGACCATGACGCTCGTGTCCAGGACATGGTCGTAGTACGAGAAGTCGCCGGTCGGGACCTCCTGGATGCCGGCGTCGGCGAGCCGGCGCCAGTTGGTGCGGCGCAGTTCGGCGGCCGCGTTCCGCAGGGCGTCGGCGCTGACGGTGCGCTTCCAGTAGCCCTCGATCGCCTTCTTCAGCTCCCGGTTCCGGCCCTGCCGGGGGTAGCCGTGCACGGTGGACCGTGCGGTGGAGGAAGTGCTGGTCATGGAACTCTCCTTCGCGAGTATTTCCCATACGACCCCGGGAGAGTCGACGGCGCGAAGGGACCACAGACCGGACGGGAACCACGTCGCTGAAGCGCCGAAACGCCGCACGTGCCCGCCTGATGTGTACTCCGACCCGCCCTCGAGGTCACCGGAATCACCGTGCGCCGTTGGGGGCGCGCGGGCAGTGGCAGGTCTTCGGACTCGCGGGCGCGTCTCGTACGGACACGAGACACCTACTGGCCGTCGCTTCCCAGATCCCCACTCGGGTCCCAGTGCGTATGACGGCGGTCGTTCCCACTCACCGCTGCGGGGCAGTCCCGGAATCTCACCGGGTTCCCTCTTGCGACGCGCCTGTCTGGCGGACAGGGCGAACCAGCTGCACCTTCCAGCTTATGGCCAAAACCGCGGTCGGGTCAGCATTGTTCATCTACCGGACGGTGAGATGAGACACCGCCTCGTCCCGGCCCCACGGCTGCCTGGAACGCACGGGAACAGGGGTGTGCGCGAGGCGCGGCGGGTCGTACGATGCGACCGGCCTCGGCCGTCCGACGGGCGGCGGGGCCGACAACCTCATGCGTCCGCGGGAGGGGAAAGCCGGTGGGAATCCGGCGCTGACCTGCAACCGTGAGCAGCGTTCCGCGCTGCGAGTCGGAGAGCCCGCCGTACGTGCTCGTTCGCCGCCGACACCGCGGGCGCCACCGAGTACTGGAACATCTCCGTCAACGGCACCCCGAGCCCCGTGGGCGGCTGCCAGTTCCGCATCAGGACCGGTGACAAGGTCGTCTTCACCCTGACCGCGTTCTGACACCCGGCCCGCCGGGGGCGGCCGCCCGCAGGCCGCCCCCGGCGGCGTCGGGCCCCGACCGTATGGTGCAGACTCGATCCCGTGAGGAAGATCTTTGTCATCGGTATCGGCGCGGGCGACCCGGACCATCTGACGCTGCAGGCGGTCAAGGCGCTCAATCAGGTCGACGTGTTCTTCGTCCTGGACAAGGGCGAGGAGAAGTCGGATCTCGTCCAACTGCGCCACGACATCATCGAACAGCATGTGACGCGCCCGCACCGGCTGGTGTCGGCCCAGGACCCGGACCGGGACCGTACGGCGCCGTCCCCGGTCTACGCGTCGGCCGTCGGTGACTGGCGCCATCGCCGGGCCGACATCTACGAGCACTTCATCGTCTCGGAGCTGGCGGACGACCAGTGCGGCGCCTTCCTGGTGTGGGGCGACCCCGCCCTGTACGACAGCACCCTGGGCATCCTGGAGGACGTGCTCGGCCGCGGGACGGTCGAGTTCGCCTACGAGGTGATCCCCGGCATCAGCAGCGTCGCGGCGCTGGCCGCCAAACACCGCACCGGGCTGAACCGGCCCGCACGGCCCGTACAGATCACCACCGGCAGGCAGCTGTCCACAGGCTTCCCCGAAGGAGCCGACGACGTCGTCGTCATGCTCGACGCGCACCAGGCCTTCGCCCACCTCCCGGACGACGGTGCCGACGTCACCATCTACTGGGGCGCCTATCTGGGCACACCGGACGAGATCCTCGTCTCGGGACGGCTGGCCGACGTCTCGGACCGTATCCAGTCGCTGCGCGCCGAAGCCCGCGAGCGCAAGGGCTGGATCATGGACACCTATCTGCTGCGCCGGACCCCCGCCGGTGACCACGACGGGGCCTGAGCCGCTGACCCGGCCGCCGGTGCCGTGACGGTCACACCGGCACGGTGCGCAGCCACGCGGCGGCCTCCTCGGGCGTCGCGGCCACGGGAACCCCGTCGGGCACCGGCGGGCGGCGTACGACGACGACCGGGACACCGGCCTCGCGGGCGGCGGTGAGTTTCGCCGCGGTGGCCGGTCCGCCGCTGTCCTTGGTGACGAGGACGTCGATGCGGTGGCGGCGCAGCAGTTCCGCCTCGCCTTCGAGAGTGAAGGGCCCCCGGTCGAGCAGGATTTCCGCCCGCTCCGGCAGCGGTGGTTCCGGGGCATCGACCGAGCGGACCAGGAACCACAGACCGGTCGTTCCGGCAAAGGCCGCCAGTCCGGTCCGGCCGGTGGTCAGGAAGATCCGCCGGCCCAGTCCCGGGAGCATCGAGGCCGCCTCGTCCAAGGAGTCCGCGAGGTGCCAGCGGTCGTCCCGGCCGGCCACCCAGCCGGGACGGCGCAGTGCGAGCAGGGGAACGTCAGCGGTGGCCGCCGCCTGCGCGGCGTGGAAGCTGATGGTGCCGGCGAAGGGATGGGTGGCGTCGATCAGCGCGTCGACGGCGTGCTCGGCCAGCCAGCGGCCCAGCGCGTCCGACCCTCCGAACCCGCCGATCCGCACCTCGCCGGCGGGCAGTCGCGGCTCGGCCACCCGCCCTGCCAGCGAGCTGGTCACCCGCAGCGCGGGATCGGCGGCCAGCACCGCCGCCAGACGGCGCGCTTCAGTGGTGCCGCCCAGGATGAGCACATGTCGTGTCACCTTCGCCGTTCACTTCCCTCGCCGCGTCCGGCGGGTCCGCCGTGTCGGTATGTCGGTATGTCGGTGTGATGCGCGTTGCCGTGTCCGCGGGGTCCTGGGCCTTGTGGGAACGGCCCACGGGGACGGCGTCGCAGTTTATCCGTCCGTCAGAGGGTGACGAGGGTGACCTCGGTGGCCTTGACGCTGGTCCAGACCGACGTGCCGTCGGTGAGGCCCAGTTCGGCGGCGGCCTGGGGGGTGATCTCGGCGACGAGGTCGGGCGCGTGGTCGGAGGTGACGAGGAGGCGCAGACGGCTGCCGGCGGAGGTGATCTCGCGGATCGTGCCGGGCCAGACGTTACGGGGGCTGCCGCCGGGTCTGTCGCGGTGGACGGAGACGGCCTCCGGCGCGATGATCGCCAGGGCCCGCGCCCCGGCGGTGAGGGTGTCGGCGACGACGAGCTGTCCGCCGCCGGCCAGTGCCAGGCCGTCGGTGGTCGCCGTACCGGGCCACGCGTTGCGGCCGAGCATCCGGGCGACCCAGGGGGAGCGGGGGTGCCGGGTGACTTCGGCGGGGGAGGCGTCCTGGAGAGCGCGGCCGTCCTCGAGGACGAGCACGCGGTCGGCCAGGGCGACGGCTTCGACCGGGTCGTGGGTGACGATCAGGCACACGCCGCCGAAGCCGTCGAGGTGGGTGCGCAGGGTGTGCCGGACGTGGGCGCGGGTGGTCTGGTCGAGTGCGGCCAGCGGTTCGTCGAGGAGCAGCAGCCGGGGGCGGGCCGCCAGCGCACGGGCGAGGGCGACGCGTTGGGCCTGGCCGCCGGAGAGCTGTGCGGGTTTGCGGTGGGCGAGGTGACCGACGCCGAGCCGGTCGAGCCACTGCCGGGCGGTGCGGCGTGCCTCGGCCCGCGAAACGTGATGGGAGCGCAGACCGTAGGCCGTGTTGGACAGTGCGGTCAGATGCGGGAAGAGCGCGCCGTCCTGCGGGACCCAGGCGACACCGCGCTTGTGCGGCGGCAGGGTCGTGACGTCGGTGCCGCCGAGGCGCAGTTCGGCGTGCGCGCGGGGCGTGAGGCCGAGGAGCGCGCGCAACAGCGTGGTCTTCCCGGCGCCGTTGGGTCCGACGACGGCGATGGTGGTGCCGGGTTCCGCGTCCAGGGTGAGCTGGTTGAAGCCGGTGACGTCGGTGTGCAGCGACCAACGCTCCGGTGCGGCAAGGGTTTTCGGCGCGAGCGCGGGCGGCTTCTCCGCGGTGGGCGAGTCCGCGAAGGCGTCGGCCTGCTGCGGCCCGTCGTCCACCGGCCGCGCGGAGCTGTGTTCGCGGGCCACCGCCCCACCGGCCCAGCGGCCGCGCAGTGCGATCAGCACGGCCATCGCGATCACGAGTAGCAACAGGGAGACGGACGTGGCCGCTTCCGGTGAGTCCTGAAGGAGCAGATAGACCTCAAGGGGCAGGGTCTGGGTGGTGCCGGGGAGGTTGCCGGCGAAGGTGATGGTCGCGCCGAACTCGCCGAGCGCGCGCGCCCAGGTCAGTGCCGCGCCCGCCACCAGTCCGGGGGCGACCATGGGCAGCGTGACGGTGAGGAACACCCGCACCGGCGAGGCGCCCAGCGAGGCTGCGGTCTCCTCGTAGCTGGGGCGCAGTCCCGCCAGGGTCCCCTCCAGGCTGATGATCAGGAACGGCATCGCCACGAAGGTCGCCGCGACCACCGCCCCGGAGGTGTGGAACGGCAGCACGATCCCGAACGTGTTCTCCAACCAGGGCCCGAGCAGTCCGCGCCGTCCGAAACCCAGCAGGAGCGCGACACCGCCCACCGTGGGCGGCAGCACCATCGGCAGCAGTACGAGGGAGCGCACCAGCGATTTGCCGGGGAAGTCGACCCGCGCCAGCAGCCACGCCAGCGGCACCCCGAGCACCAGCGACAGTCCCAGCGCCCAGAACGACACCAGCAGTGACAGTTTCAGCGCGGTGGTGACGTCGGGGCTGGTCAGATGGGTGCCGATGTCACCCCAGTCGGTGCGGTACAGGATGCCGACCAGCGGCATCAGTAGGAACGCGATCGCGATCAGCGCGGGCAGTGCCAGCGCGACCGGGGTGCGCGCGCCGCGTGCTCGGCTGTGGAGGCGTCTCATCGGCGGTTCCTGGGGTCGGGGCAGGTGAAGGCAGAGAGCAGGGCTGTCCGGTCCCCCGATCCGGACAGCCCTCGCGGTAGGGGGAGCTACCGCCTCCTCACAGGACTACGGCTGCTGGAAGCCCGCCGCCTGCAGGATCTTCTGTGCTTCGGGGGTGCTCAGCCATGCCACGAACGCGGCGGCGGCCTCGCTGTTCTTGGAGGTCTTCAAGGTAGCGGCCGGGTACGAGGCGACGGCGTTCTGCGCGTCGGGGATCTCGATCGCGTCGACCTTGTTCGTGGCGGTGGCGGCGTCGGTGGCGTAGACGATGCCGGCGTCGGCCTCACCGAGCTCGACCTTGCTCAGCACGGCGCGGACGTTCGGCTCCTGCGAGACCGGCTTGACCACGACCTTCTGCGCGTCGAGTACCTGCTTGCTGTACCGGCCGACCGGGACCGTGGGCGCGGCCAGCACGACCTTGAACTTGGTGTCGGCCAGGTCCTTGAGGGCCGTGATCTTCAGGGGGTTGCCCTCGCCGGTGGCGATCACCAGGCGGTTCTTGGCGATGATCGCCGGGGTGCCGGTGTCGGACTTCAGACCGTCCATGGTCCTGGTGTCCGCGGTGACCAGGGCGTCGGCCGGAGCGCCCTGCTTGACCTGTGCGGCGAGCTCCTGCGAGCCGGCGAAGGAGAACTTCACCGTCGTGCCCGGGTGGCTCTTCTCGTACGCGGCACCGGCGGTCTTGAAGACATCGGTCAGCGAGGAGGCGGCAAGTACCGTCAGTGCGGCCTTGGGCGCTCCGGTGGTGGTGGCGGAGGGGGTCGCCGTGGAGCCGGCGTCCTTCTTGTCGTCACTGCTGCAGGCCGCCACGAGCGGAACGAACAGGGCGGCGGTCATGATCGCGGCAGCGGCACGGCGTCTGTCGAAGGCGAAGAGCATGAGGGTTGAACTCCCTGGTGACGTGGCTGTTCGGGCCGACCGGTGTCGCTCGAGCGGGTAGGGCAGGCCGCGTCGGGGACGGGCGACGCCGCTGGTTTGGAGCGGTGGGTCAGGTGCGGTCGATGTGCACGCTGGTGGACTTCACGCGGGCGGTGGCCCGCATGCCGACCTCCAGGCCGAGTTCCTCGACGGCTTCGCGGGTCAGCAGGGACACCAGCCGGTGCGGCCCGGCCTGGATCTCGACCTGCGCGGCGACGTCGCCGAGTTTCACCGCGGTGACGATGCCGGGGAACGCGTTGCGGGCGGAGGTGTAGGAGGTGTCCTCCTCGCCCGTGCCGATCTGGGCGATCTCGATGGAGAACGCGGCCAGGTCCCGGCCGTCGATCAGTCGGCGGCCGCCTTCGTCGCGGTGGGTCGTCACCCGGCCGGCGTCCGCCCAGCGGCGCGCGGTATCGGGGCTCACACCGAGCAGGCGCGCCGCCTGACCAATCGTGTAGGACTGCATGTGCGACACGGTAGGGGAATTTCCATGGCATTTGCAATTCATGATGCGAATCTCCATGGTAACTGCCCCACCCTTCGGCGAAAGGTCCAAGGGTGGTGGTCAGGCCGTGAGGAGTGCCAGTCCGATCCTGCTCCGGAAGACGCTTCAGGTGGAGATCTCCGCTCCGTGGACGCCCGGCACGGGAATGTCGTCGCTCATGGGATGGCACAGGGCGACCACCACATATCCCCTGGGGGTGCCGCCCATGACTCCGGCATTGAGACCGGTGCGCTCGCAGATCAGCGAGGTCGCCCACCGGTCGGCATCGCCGGCGATCGGGCCGATCCTGACCCGGCGCCCGCTCAGGGAGAAGGGCTCGACCACGGCGGGTCCGCCGCGCGCCGCCTCCCGCACGGACAGGGCGGCCACGGCGTCCTCGGCGTCCTCGGCGTGGAAGTGCCCCGACCCGTCGTCGCCGGCCGACGCCGACGCGGTGTGCAGATACCGCCCGTCCGGGCAAAGGAGCGCGGCGGCATAGGCCACGCCCGGCTGCTCGATGATGTCGGCCCGCCGCTGGTGAGGGAGTTGTCCACAGGCCCACAGGTGCTGCCGGAGGCGTTGTCCGAGGCTCCCCCTAGAGTCGCAGCAAGTTGATCGCGGCGGCGCTGCGACCGGGGGTGCGCGATGTCCTCGAACAGGCCGTCTGACCGAGGAGACAGCACATGGGGTGGGTTCCGGCCGGCGACTACGAAGTCGCCCTCGACGACGGGAAAGTGGTCTGCCGCAACGCGGCGGGGCGCCGGCTGAAGACGGTTCCGCCGAAGCTGGCGGACGATCCGGCCGTGGTCGGGCTGCGGCAGCTGGTGGAGTGGCTGGACCGGCACGAACGGCAGTGCGTCGCCGACGTCGAGCGGTGGATGGTGCGCTCGCTGCCCGTCCCGGTCGCGGCCATCGCCCAGGTGTGGCAGGACACCGCCTGGCAGTCGGCCCTGCGTGACCTCGTCGTCATGGGCGAGGACGGCGATGTCGCCGGCTTCCTGCGGGACGCCGACCCCGTCCGGGGCCTCGGCCTGGTGGACCTGGACGGTGACACCGTGCGCATCAGCCCCGAGCTGGTCCGCATACCGCACCCCGTGCTGCTGGAAGATCTCGAAGAACTGCGGGAGTTCGCGGTCGAACTCACCGTCGACCAGCGGGTGCAGCAGCTCTTCCGCGAGGTGTGGCGCCGCCCGGCGGGTCTGGACGCGGAGACCGCGTCGGTCGACGACTACGCGGGCGGCACCTTCAAGGAACTGCGGTTCCTGCACGGCCGCGCCACCCAGCTCGGCTACCGGGCACGCGGCGGCCAGGCGGTCTGCCCGGTGGTCGAGGACGGCAGAACGGTCGAGGCGCGGATCTGGATCGGCGACTACGAGAGCTACGAGCAGACCGAGACCGGCTCGCTGACCTGGACCGACGGCACAGGACGGGCGTTGACGGCCGGTCAGGTGGGCCCGGTGGCCTGGTCGGAAGGCATGCGCATGGCGGCGGCCCTGTACGCGGGACGCGACATCGAGGACGAGGAGCAGGCGGCATGAAGACCGACGACACCACCCGGGCCGCGGCGCTGCTGGAGGCAGGTGCGATCCTGCGCCCCGGCACCGTCACCCGCGACGACGCCGACGCGCTCACCGCCCGCACCTACACGCACCCCGCACTCGACGACCGGCGCGTGGTGCGCCTTGTGGCCGGCACCCTCGGCGAGGCCGAGGACCTGGCGCTGGACTTCCTCGGACTGGTCCGCGAGCCCGATGCCCCCGAGATCGGGCAGGTCCGCCGCGAGACGCTGGGCTTCCCGGCCTGGGCACTGGTCAACGACCCGGCCAACGGCCACCACGCACTCGCCCTCGTCAAGGACATGGAGCGGCTCGCCCGGCAGGCCAAGTCGCGTGCCGGCGCCGCCAAGGACGGCTTCGAAGCGCTCGCCACCCGGCTCGGCCGAGCCGTACCGCACTTCCTGCCGACGTTCTACGAGCAGGCCGCGCGGATCTTCCTCCAGCACGACAACAACACCCTACGCCGCGACGCTCTTCGGCAAGGCCCGTGCCGCCGAGCGCGTCCACGGCCTCACCGTCGACGAGGACCGGCAGCGGGCCGTCTTCCTGGAGTTCGCCTTCGCCGGCGCGCTCACCGTCAAGGCGCTCAAGGACCATGTGCAGGACCTCTCCCGCCGGCTCGACCCGGCAGAGGCATGGGCGCAGTTCCGGCAGCTGGCCGTCGAACGGTGCGCCGCGGGCATGCCGCCGTACGCCGCCCTGCCGCAGGACGCCCGCGGGCTCATCAAGGCCGCCGGGCTGGACCGGGCGACCGCCGAGTCCGCGTTCGTAGCCGACCTGCTCGCCTCACCCAGCATCGTGCGCGCACCCGCCTCGTTCTGGACGGGGTACCGCGCGACCCTCGTGGCGCTCGCGGCCGACGAACCCGCCGTCCGCGCCCGCCTGCTGGAGATCCTGCCGACCGGCCTGGGCAGCGGCCGGTCCGCAGACGAGTCCTGGCTCGCGCTGCTCGCCGAGACGGGCGCCGACACCCTGCTCACCGACGAGACCGCCACGGCCGGTGTCGATCCGGCGGACTGGCTCAGCCGCTGGGCCCTGCACCGCAAGCAGGGCTCGTCCAGCGCCGATCGGTGCCCGGTGACGCTCACGCTCGTGGAGCGGATGGCCGCCCGGCTGCGCGCCGCCGGCCGTCCCGTCGACCTGTTCCAGGGGCGCTGGCATGCCGGCGCCGACCTGGACCTGCTCGACGGCTGCCTGACCTGGGGTATCCCGCTCACCGAACCGGCCGTCGGCACCTCCGTCCACCTCCCCCTGGAGCGCTGGCTCAACGACACCGCGCCCGGCCGCCGGGACCTGACGGCCGTCGCCGGCCGTCCCCGCTACCGCGAGCTGCTGTACGACGCGCTGAGCGGCCTCAACGGTCACCGGGCGGACGACTCCGTGCTCGACGCGATCGCCGGCCACCCGGTCCTGAGCGAGGTGCTCCACGACTGGCTGCGGGACCGCGCCGAGGAGTTCACCGGGGCGACGGGACTGCCCGGCTCGCGCGCGGCACTGAGCCGGATCGCGCCGTTCCGACCGGTGGCCGCCAAGGTCAACGCGGCGGCCGTCGCCCGGGTCGCCGGACACGACCTGGCCCCGATCCTCGCCGCCACCCTGCGCGCGGGCATCGTGGACGAACTGGGCTGGCCCGCCCTGGAGGAGACCTACGAACAGCTCAACGCCGGCCGGGCCGACCAGAACCACTGGATCGTGGTCGCCGAAGCGTGGCCCGCGCTCATCGTCGCGAACCGGCACCGGGCCGTCGTCGTCGGCCCCGAAGGGGTGCTGCTGGAACACGAGCTGCGCCTCCCGACCGACCACGACCACTGGCGCCGCCCGCACTTCCGCTACACGGACGGCGAACTGCTCGTCATCTGGCAGGAGGACAGCAAGCAGCGCGCCTACTGGTCGGCCCGCCCCGCCGACGTGTTCACGCTCGGCGGCGAGCAGCTGCCGTACTGGTGGAACGCGCAGGCGGCCGGCTCCCCGTCGCTGCCGCTGCCCGGCGGCGGCCGCGCCACCGGCGGCCGCACCCTGCACGCAGGTGACACGACCCTGCCGTCCTCCCGGCCCGTGCTGGGCGACGGAACCGGACACTGGCGCCAGGGCAAGCAGGGCCGCGAGCACATCTGGGTCGAGTACGACCCGGCCGGCGGCACGCACGGACGCGCCTCGCTGCCCGCCTTCCTGCAGTCCGGGATCCAGGAGGACGCCCGGCTCTCGCCCGAGGACTGCGAGGTCCTGCCGCTGCTCCCCGGCCTGGAGAACACGCCGTTCGGCACGGACGGCACCGTCCTCGGCCGCTGGGTACGGACGGAGGGCCGTGACCACGAGCGGCGGGTCACCGCCGGAACACCGGACGGTCGCACCGTCACCCTCCCGGTGCCTCCGGGTCGCGGCAACCACCCCGTCCCGCTGGGTGTCCTGCGACTGCCGGGCGGAGCGGGCCCCGTCGCGGCCCTGCTCGGCAACACGATCCAGCTCCACCCGGCGGACACCGCATCCGCCGCCACCGGCGTCCTGGGATCGGTCCCCGTCGCCGAGCAGGGCGGGGAGTACGCGGCAGGCACCGGATACGTTCCGCCGCCGGCGTTCTGGCACGCCCTGCGCCCGCGCGACGAGCAGGGCTCGGCGGCCCTGCGCGCGGTCAGGGACGCGGACGTCGCGACCCTGCTCAGCACCGCGATCACCGCACTGGCGGAGCGCCGCGCCGCGGCCGCCGGACAGGAGACGTACACCGGTCCGTCCGCGGACGAGGTGGCCGGGGCGGCTGTCGCCGCGGCGCTTCCCGCGCTGACCGACCCGCGGCTGCTCACCGGGGTGACGGCGATCGTGCGGGCGGCCGTCAACCATGTCGTCGCCACCGCCTCGTTCGTCGCACCCGTACAGCCCAAACAGCCGAAGACACCGCAGACCGAGGGCATGTATGCCCAGCATCGCCCCGCACACGGCGACGACACGACCCTGCGGTCGGCTACCGCCGGTATCGCCTCACCGGGCGGCTATATCCGCTGGGGCCAGGGGGAGGAGTGGACCGCCCTCCAGCAGATCCTGTCGGTCAACCACGTCCTGTCCGGGAAGCCCGCCGACGGTAAACCGCTGCCCGAACCCACCCCGCTGCCGGCCCTCGGCGACGGCTGGAGCGGCGAGGCCCACACGATTCCCGGCGCCGAGATGGGCTGGCTGCCGTTCCTGAACACGCTGCGACCCCTCGCCTACCGAGCCGCCGCGCCCAGCACCTCGGCCGAGCACCGGGAGGCCCTGCTGACGCTTCTCGAAGCGGTCTCCACCGGCCCGCTGGCGGACCCGTCGGGCGCCCTGCGCGAGGTCGTCCTGTGCGAGGAGGGCACCAAGCGGGAGCGGCTCGGCCAGGTGCTGCGCCGCGGCGGCCGCACGGTGGTGATCCTCGGACGGCAGAACGTCCACCGCGGCAACGACCGCGTGCACTGGCTCGCCCTCGACCACGACCCGGAAGGGACATTCGGCCGGATCGCCGACTTCACCCTCCACGAGGAGAAGCGCCACGACCCGGCGTTCCCGCACGAGCGTCTTCTGCCGTTGATCCGCCTCGTCCGCGAGCAAGGCCCTGTCCCGTGGCGGCCCGAGACGGCGCTCGCGCTCGACGCCGCCACGGGCATCGGGCCCGCGCAGGCGGCCGTGCTGGTCGCGGCGGCCACCGGAGAAACGGACGGCACCGGACTCTCCCTGCTCGGCCTCAAGGCCCGCCAGGCGGAACGGGCCGACCGGCGGTTGAACGCGCTCGGCCGCGACAACCGGCTGGCGCTGCTGGACGCACTGCTGCCCGCCGACCCGGCCGAACTGTGGTCGACAGGACCGGACATCGCGGCGGCGGCCCGGGTATGGGCCGAGCACCTGGGTTCATTGGTCCGGCTGCCCGAGGACCTGGCGGACGCACTGAACGGCGTCAGCACCTACGCTGCGGAGGCCGTCCTCAACCCCGGACGTACCGCGTGGCTGAGCCGCACCACCACCATGCGGCGGGACAAGGACGGCGACCTCGTCGCGGACGACCCGGACGCCCTGCCCAGCCGCGGGGACCTCGCCGGCGCCGTCGCCGCGCTCAGCGGACTCGCCTACGGACTGCCGTACAGCCACCCGCTGCGCGCCCATCTGCCCGCCGGACTCGCCGCTGTCCGCCGCCTGGCCGACCCCGGACTCGTCCTCGACCTGGATGTGGAGTGGACCGAGAAGGGCACCCCGACCGCGGCGGCGCTGCGCACGGCGTACGGCCTGCCCGCGACCGGAGGCGCGGGACCGGACGGCCTCACCCGCGTCGGGGAGAGCCTTGTACTGCGCCCCTGGTACGGCGACAACGAGATGACCCTGGTGCGCACGGCCGGCCTCACCGGCGCCGACGATCCCGTCTTCGGGCTGCTCGAAGGACTGCTCGGCCCCGCGCGGATCCACACCCTCGCCGCGGTACGGGCGCTGTTCGGCAGCGACCTGGAGCAGGCCGCCAACGCCGGGTCCGGCCCTGACGACTCCACCGGACACGCGCAGGACCCCACCCGCTCCGTACCCGGACTGGTCGCCGAGGTGGCCGCCACCCACGCCCTGAGCGAGGACGCGGCCGCGGTCTATCTGCAGCTGCTCGCCCTGCCCGACCCGACGGACCGCGACTGCGCCCGGTGGACCGGCTGGAAGCCCGCCCGGCTGAAGAAGGCACGGGCCGAACTCGCCGCCACCGACCTGGTCCTGGAGGCCAAGCGGGCCCGCGCGGGCCGGAGCCTGTTCCTGCCCTGCGGATGGCACGACTTCAAGTCTCCCGCCCTGCCGGTGGAGACCTGGAAGGAAGGGCTCTACCCGCTGCGCGACCACACCCGGGCCGTGCCGCTGCTGCCGGTGCCCGACCTGTTCGCCCTCGCCTGGGGGCGCGTGAAGGACGGCGACGCCCCCGCCTTCGAAGAACTCACCACCCGTGCCACCCGGAAGGGCCGCCGTCGATGACCACCGACACCCGTACTGACACCGCCTGCGCCCCGGCGTCCGACCGCCAGGTCACCCCGCCCGAGGACCGCTACGCCGCCGAGTTGGCGTTCCTCGCCGCCTACGACGCGGGCCCGCGCCCGCCCTCCTGGCGGCTGACCCCCCGCGCCGTCGTCACCTTCGTGATGGGCAGCAACGGCGAGGCCCTGCAACTGCCCGAGGGCGCTCCGGCGTCCGACGGGATCCCGCGCCGGCTGGTCGTCGAGCAGAAGTTCGTCGGCGACCGCGCTCTGGTGGAGCGCTGCGTGGTCACGCTCGCCGGGGAGCGGGGTCTGCTGCTCGTCGGCGAGCCCGGCACCGCCAAGTCGATGCTCTCCGAGCTGCTGTCCGCCGCCGTGTGCGGCACCAGCGGTCTGGTGGTGCAGGGCACCGCGGGCACCACCGAGGACCAGCTCAAGTACGGCTGGAACTACGCGCTGCTGCTGGCCCAGGGCCCCACCCGGCAGGCCCTGGTGCCGTCCCCGGTCCTCACCGCCATGACGCGCGGTGCGGTGGCCCGCGTCGAGGAGATCACCCGCTGCCTGCCGGAGGTTCAGGACGCGCTGGTCTCGCTGCTGTCCGAACGGCGCATCGCCGTCCCGGAGCTGGCCGGCGGGGAGGACGCCCTCGCGCACGCGGCACCTGGCTTCACGCTCATCGCGACCGCCAACCTCCGCGACAAGGGCGTCTCCGAGATGTCCGCCGCCCTCAAGCGGCGCTTCAACTTCGAGACCGTCGGCCCCATCGGCGATCTGGACGCCGAGGTCGCCCTGGTGCGCCGCCAGGCCCACGCGGCCGTCACCCGCGCGGCCGCCCCGTTCCAGGTGGACGACGCGATCCTCGAAGCCCTCGTGACGGCCTTCCGCGATCTGCGGGACGGGCGGTCGGCCGAAGGGTGGGAGGTCGAACGCCCCTCCACGGTGATGAGTACCGCCGAGGCCGTGTCGGTGGCCGGGTCCCTCGCCCTGGCCGCCGCGTACTTCCCCGGCGACCGTGACGTGCTGTCCCTGCTCCCGGGCCATCTGCTGGGCGTCGTCCGCAAGGACGATCCGGCCGACGCCGCCCGGCTGCTGGGCTACTGGGACGGCGCGGTACGCCGCCGCGCCGAGCAGGGTTCCGCGACCTGGCGCACGCTGTGGGACCTGCGCTCGGTCCTGGAGAGCTGACGCCATGACCGTTCCGTCCACGACCGACTCCGTGACGCCGTCCATGACACCGGACGAGGCGATGGAGGCCCTGACCGGCCCCGACGCCCCGTATCTCATCGGCGTCCGCCACCACGCGCCGTCGCTCGCCGCCGTCATGCCTGAACTGCTGGACGCCGCCAAGCCCGAGGTGCTGCTCGTCGAGCTGCCCGCGGACATGCAGGAGTGGCTGCCCTGGCTCGCCCATGCCGACACCCGCGCACCGGTCGCGCTGGCCGCCGTCCCCGCCGCCGACGGCGGGGACGGGCGCGGACCCGCGTTCTATCCGTTCGCCGACTTCTCTCCCGAACTCGCCGCCCTGCGCTGGGCCGCCCGCCACGGAGTCCCGGTCGTCGCGTGCGACCTGCCGCTGTCCGATCCGGCCTGGCACGAGCGCCGCTCCACGCCCGGCCGGGGCAGCGCGGGGCCCGGTCTGCGCGACGCGTTGAACGCCCGGCTCACCGGCCGACCCGGAGAGGATCTGTGGGACCGCCTCGTGGAGGCCGCCGCCCCCGGCTCCGCACCGGAAGCGCTGCGCCGCGCCGCCCTGCTCACAGGCTGGGCACTGCGGCACGACGCCGAACGGGGCGGGGGAGTGGAGGCGTCGGACCTGGCCCGCGAACGGTGGATGCGCGCGCGGCTCGACGAGGTCCGGGCCTCCGGCCGCCGGGCCGCGGTCGTCGTGGGCGCGTTCCACACCCCGGCACTGCTGAGCCCGGAAGTCGCCCCGGCTCTGCCGGCCGACCCGGTTCGGGACGGGCCCGGGTGGACGGTTTCCCTCATCCCGTACACCTACCCGCTGCTGGACGAGCGGTCCGGCTACCCGGCCGGCATCCGCGATCCCGAATGGCAGCACCTCGTCCTGCGGGCGGCGGGCAGCGCGGCCGCGATCGACGAGGCACTCCTCGGGACCGCGGTGCGGATCTGCGGCGAACTGCGCGCGCAGGACCACCCGTCAGGTCCTGCGGACGCCCGCGAGATCGTCCGGTTGGCAGGCGACCTCGCCAGGCTGCGCGGCCTGCCCGCGCCCGGCCGCGGTGAACTCATCGAGGCCGTGCAGACGGTGCTCACCCAGGGCGAGCCCCTCGGGCGGGGGCGCGCCGTCGCCCGGGCGCTGGAGCGGGTGCTGGTCGGCACCCGCTCCGGCCGCCCCGCGCCGGACGCGCCGCGCAGCGGTCTGGCACCGGCCGTGGAGGAGGAGGTCGCCGACCTGGGCCTGCCCGGCCCCGCCGACGCGGGGACCGCGGCCGCCCGCGACCTGCGGTTGGACCCGCTGCGTTCGGACCTCGACCGCCGCCGCGAACTGCTGCTGCGCCGGCTGACGGTCTGCGGCATTCCGTACGCCTCGGCGACGGCCGTGACGGGTGCGGGCGGCAGCGACGCCGTCACCACCCGGTGGGAAGTGCGCTGGACCCCGGCCACCGCCGCCATGCTCGCCGCCGCCGGCATCCGCGGTGTCACCCCGGGCCAGGCGGCGGAAGGACTCCTGCGCGAACGCCGCCGCGCCGAACAGGACGCCGGCGGTCCCACCGCCGAACAGACCATCGACGGTCTGGCGGAAGCGGCGTCGTGCGGCCTGCCCGTGCTGGCGGACGAGCGGCTGGAGGAGCTGGGCCAGGGCGTGCCCGCCACCGGCACGCTGCCCCAACTGCTCTCCGCCCTCGCGCTGCTGGACCGCATCCGGGCCGGTCATGTCGCCGGACTCGGCGTGGACGCGGCACGCGGTGAGCGGGCGGCGGCCGTCGATGAACTGCTGACCGCCGCCGCCGTCCGCCAGGTCGACGGACTCACCGGTTCCGACGACCCGGCGGACGCCCGCGCGCTGCTCGAACTCGCGCACCGCGCGGACGCCCTCGGAGGTATCCGCCTCACCGACTCCCTCACCCGGCTGGCCGCCGACGGCTCGCCGCTCATGGCTGCCGCGGCCGGAGCCGTACGGGTCCTGCTCGGGCACGAGGACGCCGATGCCTTCGGCACCCGCGCCGCGTCCTGGGTGGATGCGGCCGCCGACACCGGCTCCCGGGCGGCTCTGACCGCCCGTCTCACCGGTCTGCTCACCGCGGCGGGCCCGCTTCTGGAAACGATGGCCCCCGTCCTCGACCCGCTCCTCAACCGGGTCACGGACCTCGGCGACGGTGCCTTCCTGGACCGGCTGCCCGCACTGCGCGGCGGCTTCGACACCCTCAGTCCCGCCGCCCGCGACCGGTTGTTGACGACGGTGGAGGCGCGACTCGGCGACGACGCCGGCCAGGTCGCCGATACGGACGGCATCGACCCGGCCGCGCTGGCGCTGTGGACCCGGGCCGATCTCACCGCCCGCGAGACGCTGGGCCGCCTGGGCCTGCTGCCCACCGCGGCGCCGTCACCAGACCCGGCCGAGCGGGCCCAATCGGCAGACTCGGCAGAACCGCCGGTCCCGGCCGTCTCAGCGCCGTCGCTTTCGGCCCCCGAGGACCGTACCCTGGCCCCCGCCGACCGGTGGCGGCTGGTACTCGGCCGTCGCACCGACCAACTGCCGTCGTCTGCGGCGCCGTTGGCCACCGCCCTGGACGAGCTGTACGGCAGCGGTCGCGGCGAGGGCTCGCGCGGTGATCTCACCGGCGGCGCCGGGGGCAACCGCGGCGGCCGCCAGACCCCGTACCCGGGCGTCCGCGAATGGTCCGAGGAACTGGCCGCGCTGTTCGGCCCCGGCATCCGCGAGGAGGTGCTCGCGGCGGCGGCCGCGTCCGGGCGCCGCGATGTATTGACCGAACTCGATCCCGGCAGCGTCCGGCCCTCCGTGGACCTGCTGAGGACGGTCCTTCAGCACGCGGGCGGCCTGCCCGAGGCCCGGCTCGGCGCGCTCCGCCCGCTGGTGCGCCGGCTCGTCGAGGAACTCACCCGGCAGCTGGCGACCCGCCTGCGGCCCGCCATGACCGGCATGACACTGCCCCGCCCCAGCCGGCGCCCCGGCGGACGGCTCGATCTGGACCGCACCCTGCGCGCCAACCTCGCGACCGCGCGCCGGGCCCCCGACGGCACCGTCCAGGTCATCCCCGAGCGGCCCGTCTTCCGCTCCCGCGCGCGCCGCGCCGCCGACTGGCGGCTGGTCCTGGTCACCGACGTGTCGGGTTCGATGGAGTCCTCAACCATCTGGTCGGCGCTCACGGCCGCGGTGCTCGCCGGAGTACCCACCCTGTCCACCCACTTCCTGGCCTTCTCCACCGAGGTCATCGACCTCACCGACCAGGTGCACGACCCCCTCTCGCTGCTCCTCGAGGTCCGCGTCGGTGGCGGCACCCACATCGCCGCGGGACTGCGGCACGCGCGGACGCTGGTGACGGTGCCGTCCCGCACCCTGGTCGTCGTCATCAGCGACTTCGAGGAGGGCTATCCGCTCGGCGGGCTGCTCTCCGAGGTCCGCTCCCTCGTCGGGGCCGGTTGCCATGTACTCGGCTGCGCGAGCCTGGACGACGCCGGACGTCCCCGGTACTCCACCGGTGTCGCCGGCCAGCTCGTCGCCGCCGGCATGCCGGTCGCCGCCCTCAGCCCGCTCGAACTCGCCCGCTGGGTAGGGGAGAAGATCGCATGAGCCAGGACCTCCCCGCTGTCGCCCCCGCCGTGACCGCCGAGATCGTCGGGGCCCTCCCGCCCCGGCTGCGCAAACGGCTCGACGCCGCCGCGACCAAGATCTCCGCCAGGCCCGCCGTCCAGGACGGCGACACCGTACGGATCGCGGTCGACGACGAGATCAGCCTCGAACTCCACGCCCCCGCCGGGGTGGTGACCACCGCGGACGCGATCCGCTGCGGTTGCCTGCTCGCCCCTGACTGCCTGCACCGCGCCGCTGTCGCGTCGGCGGCGCCCGTGGCCGAGGACGTACCGGCGCCTTCCAGCAAGGCCGTGGTCAGCGAAGCCACTGCGGAAGCAGCGGGTACCGAGGACACCCCGACACCCGAACAGCGCGCCGCCGTCGGAGCCCTGTGGGCGGCGGGAGCCGCCGTTCTCGACGCGGGTGTGGAAGGCGCCGGCGCCGTCCTGCAGGCCGAGTTGCTGCGGGCCGCCCACACCGCGAAGCTCGGCGGGCTGCCCCGCCCTGCCGCGGCGGCCGTCTCCGTCGTCAACGGACTGCGCGCCGCGCGTTCCGCCGACCCGGCCCACCGGCTGGGTGACCTGACCGCGGCCGTACGGGAACTCCTCGCCACCGCCCACCGGTTGCCCGATGCCACCGGCCCCGAACTGGCCGCCCTGCGCGGCACCGCCCGGCAGGCCTATGTGCCGGACGGATCCCTGCGCCTGTACGGGCTGTTCACCGAACCGCTGATCACCGCGGGCGGCTACGCCGGAGCCACCACCTGGACCGCGGCCGCCGACGGCCGCCTCTACACCGTCTCGGACATCGCCCCGGGCGGCCCCGGCCGCGCCGCCGCTGCGGCGGACCGCACCGTACGGCTCGGCGACACCGCGCTCACCCATCGGGAGCTGTCCCGCGCCGGACTCGCCCTGTCGGGGGCGACCGTCTCGCCGACCGGCCGGCTCGGGGCCGGAGCGGCGGTCAAGGCAGTGCGGGCGGCGGGAGCCGCCTGGACCGACGAACCCCTTGCGGCCCTGTGGGAGAGACCGGTTGCCGAGCAGGTGGAGAGCGCGCTGCGCTCCCGCGCCCCTGGCGCGGAGATCTCGCACGCGGGCGCCGATCTGCTCTTCCTCGACGTCACGATTCTGGGCGCCGCACGCGAGACCGGCGGGGACAGCCTCCTCGCCGCCTGCGGCGATCTGACACTCCGCCTCGCCGCGGCCCATGACCACCCGGCGCTGGCACACCGGGACAACCTCCGGATGCTGGAGGCACTGCCCGGCGCGCGGCTGCGGATCGTCGGCCGTCTCGTTCCCGCACCCCAACCCCGGCTGCACCTGCTGGCGATCGCGCACCCCGCCGATCCGGAACACCACATCGACATGGGCCTGGACCGCCTCCAGCGCGCCGACCTCCCCGCCCTGCCACCGTCGGCAACCGGTCCCGACATCAGTGGCGGAGCGCTGGAACGGGCGCCGCTCCACCTCCTGCACCGGCGTCTCGAACAGGTCGTCGCGGCGGGGCGTCGCTTCCTCGCCGTCCCCGGATCGTTGTCGGCCGACGCCCACCAGCTGCGCCGTTCCGCTCTCGCCACCGCCGCCGACCTCCTGGCCGCACTGCAACAGACCGCCACCCAACGCGCCCGCGACCCCTTCGGCCGTCTGCTCCCCGCCGACACCACCCACTTCGCCCGCGCCTGGCTGGGCGCCGCCCTGTACGCCGAAGCGGCGGAGAACTCGCTCTGCGCCGCGGCCTGGGAGCCCTCTGATCCCGTGAGCCGCATACCAACAGCCCTTGGAGGTCCATGAGATCAGTCCGACGAGGACTCCGCGGCCGAGGGCAGCAGCACGCGGAAGACGGCGCCCGCGCCCGGCGCGGTGGCCAGTTCCACCTCGCCGTGATGGGCGGACACCAGCGCCGAGGCGATCGCCAGGCCCAGCCCGGCGCCGCCGCCTTCCTGGCGGCTGCGCGAGGCGTCCACCCGGTAGAAACGCTCGAAGACCCGGGCCGCCTGCTCAGGCGTCAGCCCCGGCCCCGAGTCGGCGACTTCGATCACGCCGCTGCCGCCGACGGTGCCCACTCCGATCCGCACCGCGGTGCCCGGCGGGGTGTGGGCGACGGCGTTTCCGACGAGGTTGGCGACCACCTGGCGCAGCCGTGCCTCGTCGCCCAGTACCAGTGCCGCGCCGGGGGGCGAGCCCGCGCCGCCGGGCCCGGTCAGGGAGACGGCGCGGGTCGGATCGAGCGCCGTGGTGTCGTGCAGAGCGTCGACCGCGAGGGTGCGCAGATCCATCGGCGCGAGCTGGACGGGGCGCTGCTCGTTCATCCGGACGAGCGTCAGCAGGTCCTCGACGAGCCCGCCCAGCCGCACTGCCTCGCTCTCGATGCGCGCCATGGTGCGCTTGACGTCAGCCTCGTCCGGCAGCGCGCCCATCCGGTAGAGCTCCGCGAAGCCGCGGATACCGGCCAGCGGCGTGCGCAGTTCATGACTGGCGTCGGCGACGAAGCGCCGCATCTGCTCCTCGGACCGGGCGCGGACGGCGAAGGCCGACTCGATCTGGGCCAGCATGCCGTTGAGGGCGCTCGACAGCCGCCCCGCCTCGGTGCGCGGGGAGGCCGCGGGCATCCGGTGCGAGAGCGGGCGCCCCGCGGCGATCTCGGCGGCGGTGGCCTCGATACGGCGCAGCGGACGCAGCCCGGCGCGCACCGCGAACCAGCCCGCCAGCCCGAGCAGCGCCACCACGACCCCGCCGATCAGCAGGAAGGCGTCGCTCAGATGGTCGACAGTCGAGGAGACCTCGTCCAGCGAGGCCGCCACGACCACCCCGGACGGCAGCGTGCCCGCGGCCGTTGCCCCGGCACCGTTCTGCGTGGCCCTGCCGCTCACCGGCACGATGAGCACGCGCCAGCTGCCACCGCCGTGGTCGCTGGGGATGTCGAACGGTCTGCCCAGGTGCGCCCGGAGCGCTGCGGCGTCCATCACGGGCCACAGCGGCCGCGGGTCACCGGCGGCGACCGGCAGCCGGAACTGCTCGGAGACCTTGCCGTCGGCTGCCGCGAAGGCGACCACGTACTGGCTCGGCAGCCAGGAGCGGGTGGATCCGGCGCGCGGGAAGCGGGGCTCGGGGGTGCCTTCGGTGCCCAGCCGCCGGGCCACGGACTCGCCGTAGCGCCCGAGTTGCTGGTCGACGCGCTGCACCAGCCGCCCCCGGACCGAGCCGAGTACGACCGTGTCGCTGACCGTCAGGCCCAGCGCGACCAGCGCCACCGAGAGCAGCACCAGCCGGGAGCGCAGGGACAGCGCGGAGGGACGCAGTACGGCCGGCCGCCGGACGGCCTTCGCGACGCGGGCACGCATCGCCGCTCAGCCCTGGGGCCGGCGCAGCACGTAGCCGATGCCGCGCACGGTATGGATGAGCTTGGGTGCGCCGTCCGCGCCGGAGTCGACCTTGCGGCGCACGTACGAGATGTACGACTCGACGATGCTCAGGTCGCCGCCGAAGTCGTAGGCCCAGACATGGTCGAGGATCTGGATCTTCGACACCACCCGGTCGGCGTTGGTCATCAGGTAGGCGAGCAGCTTGAACTCGGTGGGGGAGAGCGAGATCGGCCGGCCCGCGCGCAGCACCTGGTGGCCCACGGGGTCGAGTTCCAGATCGCCCGCCACCAGGCGCCCGTCGTCGGTGGGGCCGCCGGTGCGGCGCAGGATCGCGCGGATCCGGGCGATCAGCTCCTCGAGGCTGAACGGCTTGGTGACGTAGTCGTCGCCGCCCGCCGTCAGCCCGTTGATCTTGTCCTCGACTCCGTCCTTGGCGGTGAGGAAGAGCACCGGGAGGCGGTCGGGTCCCGACGCGGTCCTGGCGTACGGGCCCGATTCCTCGCGCAAACGCCGCACGACGGCGAATCCGGTCATGTCGGGCAGCATCACATCGAGCACCACCAGGTCGGGCCGCTCCAGAGCGACGGCCGCCAGCGCGTCGGCGCCGGAGGCCGCGGAGACCACCTTGAACCCGACGAAGCGCAGCGACGCCGAGAGCAGCTCCCTGATGTTGGGTTCGTCGTCGACGACCAGCAGGCTGGCTTCGGGTGTGTCCATGGACTCTCGGCCCCTCGTGCGGTGCGTACGTTCTGCGGTTCCGGTCGTGCGGGGTGGGCCGATGCACCGTACGCCTTGGGAGCGTAAGGACGGAATCAGCCCCGGCCGGCCCCGAAGCCGCCGCCGCTCGCGCCGCCCTCGGTGACGGTGGTCGCGGCGATGTCGCCGGAGGAGTTCTGGCTGCCGTGCACGGTCACGGTCTGGCCGGGCTGCAGGTCGGAGACCTTGCCGCTCTTCGCCTCGGTGACCTTGGTGGAGCCGGCGGTGGTGACCTTGACGATGTCGCCCTGGGCGTCGGTGATGTAGATCGTGCTGCCGTCGACGAGCTTCACCGTGCCGATGGTCAGTCCGCCGCTTGCCGCCGGGCCACCGGCGCCACCCGCTCCGCTCTGGCCGCCGCTCTGGCCTCCGGCCTGTCCGCCGCCGAAGGTGCGGCCGGTCCCGTTGCGGCCCGAGGCGGCGCCCGTTCCGGCGGTGAAGCCGCTGCGACCCGTCGCGGCCGGATTGTTCTGGACGTGGTTCTTCTCCACCAGCGCGCCGCCGGTGAACGCCGCCGCGGCCACCACGCCGCCGGAGAGCAGCAGCGTCAGCCAGGGCAGGCTCCGCCGGGGCGGGGCGCTGAGCTCCGCCGAGATGTCCCGGGCGTCCGGCGGCTCGGCGAGGATGTCCTCCGGCCGGGCCGCCGTCCGACGGCCCGGGCTCTCGAGGATCTCGGCCGGGCCGGTCTCCTCGAAGCCGTGGGAGTGCGGTGCGGCGGTGCCCGGGACGGCCGGCAGGCGGGTGGCGCCGTCCGGCTCGGTGAAGCCGGGGTCGTACGCGGTGTAGGTGTCGGACGGCGCCGGATCCTCGGCGTCGGCCTTCACGAGATCGGTGCGGCGTCGGGCCATGTCCGCTTCTCCTGTCCGTGCTGTCGGGGGGAATGGTCGAGGGGAGTGATCGTCACCTTGGGGGCGTCGTCGCGAGGCGTCGCACCCGCCGGCTCACTCGTGCCGCAGGGCCTCGATGGGCCGCAGGCTCGCGGCGCGGTTGGCCGGGTAACTGCCGAAGAACAGTCCGATCGCGACGGCGATGGCGAAAGCGCCGACGACCGACTCCGGGATGACCACCGGTTTGATGCCGACGATCGTGAAGTGGGAGCCGATGAGCCCCACCGCCACCCCGAGCCCGCCGCCGACCAGTGACAGCAGCGTCGACTCGGCCAGGAACTGCCCGAGGATGACGCCACGCGGGGCGCCGATCGCCTTGCGGATCCCGATCTCCCGGGTCCGCTCGGTCACCGTCACCAGCATGATGTTGGTGATGCCGATCCCGCCGACCAGCAGTGAGATCGCGGCCACCGCGCCCAGCAGCACGGTGAAGGTCTTGTTGGTCGACGCCTGGGTGGTCAGCAGTGACTCCTGGCTGCTCACCCGGAAGTCGAGCGCCGAAGGGTCCTTGAGACCGTGCTGCCCCATCAGAACGGCGGTGATCTCGTTCTGTGCCGGAGCCGTGGCGTCGGCGGACTTCGCCTCGACCAGGATCTGGCTCAGCGAACCGAAGCCGGTGAAGGCGTTCTGCACGGTCGGCAGCGGGGCGACCACGACGTCGTCCGGGTCCTGGAAGCCGGTGCCGCCCTTGGCCGCCAGCTCACCGACCACGGTGAACGGGGTACCGCCGAGCACCACCGACCTGCCGATCGGGCTGGCGGTGCCGAACAGGTCGGTCGCCGTGGTGGCGCCGATCACCGCCACCTTGCGGGAGTTGAGCACATCGTCGGCGCTGAAGTAGTCGCCCTTGACGACCTTGCTGTTCGACGCCTCGAAGTACGCCGGGTAGGTGCCCACGACCTGGCCGACCGTGTGCGAGGTGCCCTGGTACAGCGCGGTCTGGGAGGTGGTGACCTCCGGGGCGACGGCCTGGACATGGGGTGCCTGGGCGGGGTCGGCGAGCGATTTGGCGTCGGCGACCGTCAACGGCTTCACGGTCGTCGAGGTGCGCCCGCCGCCGAAGCCGGCGCCCGAGGAGATGGTCAGGGAGTTGGTGCCCAACTTCTCGATCGAGTCCTTGACCGCCTGCGAGGAGCCGTTGCCCACCGCGAGCAGCAGGATGACCGCGGCGACACCGATCAGCACTCCGAGCATGGTCAGCGCGGAACGTACCTTGTTCGCCGCGAGTCCGCCGAAGGCGAAGCGCAGCGTCTCGAACGGGTTCACCGGCTGCCTCCGCCGGTCAGCGCGTGCGCGGAGCGCGAGGAGTGCGGGGCGTGCGGAGAGCCGGCCGCGAAGGCCGCCGGATCCCGCAGCGCGGGCGGCGGACCGTCCACCGGCGCCTGCCGTACGTCCTCCACGACCTGGCCGTCGACCAGCCGCAGCACGCGCTTGGCGTGCCGGGCGACCTCGTCCTCATGAGTGATCAGCACGACGGTACGTCCCGAGGCGTTGAGCCGGTCGACGATGGCGAGCACCTCCTCGGTGCTGTGGCTGTCCAGGTTTCCGGTGGGCTCGTCCGCCAGCAGCATCGCGGGCGCCGTGACCAGCGCCCGCGCCACCGCCACCCGCTGCTGCTGACCGCCCGACAGCTCGTTGGGACGGTGGTCCATCCGGTCCGCGAGACCCACCAGCGCCAGCGCCGCCACCGCGCGGCGCCGCCGCTCGGCCGTCTTCACCCCGGCGTACGCCAACGGCAGCTCCACCTGCGCGAGCGCGGACGTGCGCGGCACCAGGTTGAAGGACTGGAAGACGAATCCGATCTTGCGATTGCGCACCAGCGAGAGCTGGTGCTCGTCCAGGCCGCCGACATCGATCCCGTCCAGCAGGTACCGGCCGGAGGTGGGCACGTCCAGGCAGCCGAGGATGTTCATCAGCGTCGACTTGCCCGACCCCGAACTGCCCATCACGGCGACCATGTCGCCCTGCCGCACCACGAGATCGACGCCCGGCGCCGTACCGCTGTCCGGGTCCGGTGGGCCGCCGAGCGCGCGCACGACCGCGTCGCCGTGCCCGTACGTCTTGAGCAGCGACCGCACCTCGATCACCGGCGCCGGCCCCCAGGGACCGTCCTCACGTGGGTCGGGCGGGCTGGCCGCCGCCTCGCGGCGGCGCAGCCGCAGCCCCAGAGCCGGGGTCATCCGCGGCCACCCCCGCCGCCGGTACGGAACCCGCCGCCACCGGTACCGCCGCCACTTGTACCGCCGGTGCGGGTCCGCCCGGTACCGCCGAGACCGCCCGGGAAGGCGCCGCTCGGGAAGCCGCTGGTCCCGGACGAGGAGACAGTGGTGATCTGGATCTGCTCGCCCTCGGTCAGGCCGCTCGCGATCTGGTCCTCGGTGTCGCCCTCCACACCGACCGTCACGGGCGTCTGCCGGGTGCTGCCGTCGGGCCTGACGACCGTCACCGTGCGGTTCGCGCCGGTGCCGGAGACCGCCGCCGTCGGCACGTACAGCGCCCCGGAGGCCTCACTCGTCACGACCTGGATGTTGGCGCTGAGTCCGGTGCGCAGGCTCTCGGTCGGGCTGGTGATGGCGAGCGTCGCCGCGTACTGCACCGCGCTGCCCGAACCGCTGCCGCCGCCAGAACCGGATCCGTTGCTCACCGGCAGCGAACTGACCGAGAGCACCTTGGCGTTGAGCACCGTGCCGGACTCGGCGTTCAGGGTGACCGTGGCCGTCTGGCCGGGCTTCAGCTTGAGGGTGTCGGACTCCGAGAAGTTGGCCGTCACCTGCATACCCGTCGGATTGGTGATCACGACGAATCCGGTGGGCGTGGTCGAGGAACTGCTGCTCCCCGAACCCGAACCCGACCCGGACGCGGAACCGGATCCCGAGCCGGAACTGCCGGACGAACCGCCGGTGGAACTGCCCGTGCCGGACACCGACTGACCGGTCTTGCCGGAGACCGAGGCGACGGTGCCGTCGACCGGGGACTTCAGTACCGTTCCGTCGACCGCGCGCTGCGCCGCGTCCACGGTGTTCTGCGCCTGGGTGAGCTGCGCCTGGGCCTGCGCGAGCTGAGCGGGATCCACCGTGGGCGTCGGGGTGGGGGTCGGAGTCGGCGTCGCGTTGCCCTGGGAACGGCCCGAGCCGCCGTACGACCCGCCGCCGGTTCCGTTCCCGGAACCCGTCGTGGTCGAACTCGGCTGCCCCTCCTGCACCTTGGTGAGGTTGGCCTGGGCCGCGGTCAGCGACGCCTGGTCCTGGGCGAGCGCCTCCTTGGCCGCTGTCGCGTCCACCTTGGCGAGCACCTTGCCCTTGGCTATCTTGTCGCCGGGTTTGACGTCGACCTCGGTGAGCTGGCCGCCGGTGGTGAAGTTCACCCCGGCGTCGCTGGGCGAGGTCAGCGACCCCGAACCGGAGACCGTCGCCAGCACCGTGCCCTTGGCGACCGTCACCGTCCGCGTACCGGCTCGTGCGGGGGTGTCGCTGCCGCTGTTCACCGTCGCATAGGCGCCACCGGCACCCGCGAGGACCACAACGCCGAGCGCCGAGTTGATCAGGACGGCCCTGCGCCGTCGTGGGAGCACCTTCATGGCGGCACATCCTGGCCGTCCGCGCCTTTGAATTGCTGGGAGAAGTCTGGGAGTTCCCTGGGAGTCCGAACGACCGCATACGGACGCCATTCGGATGAAGATCCACCAAACGGACCGCGATCCGCGCTCACCGGGCCCCGCCGTGACGCCGACTGCCAGGGAACTCACAGCCAGTCCCCTGGCAGCCCCCACCTGCGTGCGGTTCAGTCATGGGCCGCCGGCACCGCGGGTCCCCGACCCGCGCCCCACCTGACGTCGCAGACCACTGCCCCCGTCCAACGCTCCGAGGAGACAACGGCCATGACCTGGACCACCAACGGGCCGTCGGCCGGCCGGCCGTCCATCACCCGGCCGTCCACCAGCCGTCCGTCCGCCGCGCGATCGACTCTCCAGGCAACCGCGCGACCGGCTCTCCGGGCCGCCGCGGCCGCCGCCGTTCTCGCCTCCGGCATCCTGCTGCTCGCCGCCTGCTCCTCCTCGACGGCCGCGACGAACGCCGCGGCCAAGCCGTCGGCCTCCGGATCGGCGTCCGGGGCGGCCCAGCAGATGGACGCCTACCGCCAGTGCCTCGCGCAGCACGGCGTCACCCTGCCGACGCGGCCGAGCGGCAGCGCGCGGCCGGGAGGCGGTACCGGCAAGCCGGGAGCCGGCGGGGGCACCCGCCGACCCGGTGGCGGTTTCGGTGGCTTCGGCGGTGGCGGTGCCTCCGCCGATCCCGCCCGCCAGCAGGCGATGCAGGCCTGTGCGTCCCTGCGACCGAAGGGCGGCCAGGGCGGTAACCGGGGCGGTCGTTTCGGCGGCGACAGCACAGCGATGAAGGCCTTCACCAGCTGTCTGAAGGACCACGGCGTCGTCCTGCCCTCCGCCTCCCCGGGCAGCGGTGGCCCGCGCGGCTTCAACACCTCGGACCCCAAGGCGGCCGAGGCCTACCGGACGTGCCGGGTCCTCCTTCCGCAGCGCCCCTCGGGCGCTCCCACGGCGAGCGCGAGCCCCACCGCCTGACGATGCCGCGGGCCGCCCGTCCCCCGTGCGGGGGACTCAGTCCGTCCGCGGGCATGATCCGGTCGGGCGCCCACGGCGACAGCCTGGTCGCATGGCCACCTACGAGGTCCCCGCAGCCGTCCGCCAGAGCCCGCCGCCCGCCCGATGGGTGGTCAGGGCCGCACATGTCGCCGCGCTCACCGCCGTCCCGTCGGGGATATGGCGGATCATGATGGGCTCGGGCATCCCGGTGGGCTTCGACACCACCGGCCTGGGCGTCCCCGGCTGGTTCACCGTCTTGTGCGTCGCGATGGGTCTGGGCATCGAGGCCCTGACGATGCTCACCCTGGGCCTGGTCAAACCCTGGGGCGAGGTGGTCCCGCGCTGGATCCCCGTCATCGGGGGCAAGCGTGTCCCGCCGCTCGCCGCGGTGATCCCGGCCGCCCTCGGCGCGCTCGCCCTGATGCTGCTGTCGATCCCCAACGCGCGGGGATTCGGAGGAGCCGAGGGCGCGCCGACGGGACTCGCCCTGGTGGTGATGGACGCCTGCTACGCGCCACTGTTGCTCTGGGGTCCGCTGCTGGGCGTGGTCACGGTCTCCTACTACCGGCGCCACCGCGGGCAGTAGTCGCGGCGGCGCGAGCACCCCTCGCTCCGAAGCGACGTCCGCCCGAGCACTGTCTGCCCCGAGCGTTTCCCGCCCTGAGCACCGCCCGGCCCGGCCGGGCGGCCGCCCGGGGGTTCAGCCCTTCCGCACCGCGGCAAGACCCTTCTGCAGGTCCTCGCCGTTCATCACCGGCTGGATCTCGATCTTCGCGCCGAGTTCCTCGAAGAGCGGTTCCGCGATGGAGGGCAGCAGCGAACTGTCCTGCATGTCGAAGACGAAGGTGCACGACCGGCCGCCCTCGCTGGGGCCGAAATAGGCCGCCTCGGGCTTGAGGCGTTCCGTCATCTCCTGCATGACCTTCCCCAGCTTGCCGCTCTTGAACGCCGCGTTCCCGGCCTGGGTGTCCAGGTGCGCCCTCAGCATGACCCTCATGGGACTCGCTCCTTCCGTCCACCACGCCCGGCGCGGTCACGCCCGCGCTCACGGAGACCTGGTGACGTCGAGCTCAGCCTCTCCTCGGGTGATCGGGGCGGCAACATCTCATCGTCCGTCCGTGCTGCTGCGGAAGCGCGACGCTGTCAGGGCGAGCGGACGTGCGACCTACGTGAGGTCGAACCGGGCGCAGACGCGCTTGCCCACCGGTACGCGTTCCATCGTCAGGCCGTCGCAGAGCCGGAGCACGATCTCCATGCCGTGCCCCCCTATCCGCAGCGGATCGGGGGCGAAGACGCGCGGCAGGGTGCTGTCGCTGTCCCACACGGTGACGCGGACGGCGCCGGCGTCACCGTCCAGCTCCACCAGATAGGGGCCACCGGAGTGGCGCTCGGCGTTGGTGGCCAGCTCGCTCACCACCAGCAGGATGTCGTGCGTCCGGTCCGCGCCGATCGGGGCGTACCACTCGGCGGTGAGCTGGTGCAGGAAGTCGGCCGCGAGCCGGCGGGCGTCGCCGATACTGCCGATCGTGCCGTCGTAGTGCGCTGCCCGGTGATGGGCGGCGGCCTGCACCGGCGGCGGCATGGCCGGTGTACGCCGTTTGATCCCGATCATGCTGCTCCTGCCCCCGTGATGGCCTTTCGGGCCCGAACACTGAGGCCTCTCCTACCCTGGGAACACCGTCCTATACCTGCCGGTAGCAACCGTCGGTCAGCCGATCGCGATCACCGGATGCTGCGCCGGGTCGACCCAGCGCAGCACGCTCGTGAGGACGCTCTGCGGAATCGCGACGCAGCCCGCGGTGGGCCCGGCCTGCGGGCCGAGCGCGTGCAGGAAGATGCCGGCGCCACGGCCCGGGACGGCGGGGTTGGTGTTGAAGTTGATTACCAGCGCATTGCGGTACTGCACGGGGTGGTTGATCAGGTGCTCGCTGCCGTGGTCGCCGGCCTCCGTCAGCGGGAAGCCGCCCTGCGCGGCCTGCCGCATGCGGTTGTAGTAGCGGGAGGCCGGGTCCTCCACCCACCAGTCCGCCGAGGTGACCCGGTGGTACGGCATCCGGGTGCCGGGGTCGGCGGCGACGCCGAAGCCTTGGGTGAGGGTGTAGGTGCCGGTGGGCGTCGTGTACGTGCCCTGCTTGCGGGTGGCACCGTTGGTGATGCCGTGCGAGCCCACCCGCGCGGCGGTGGTCACGTACTGCTTGATCCAGATACTGCCGGTCTTCTGCCAGGCGATGACGGTCGCGTACGTTCCACGGGCCTGCACGCTGATCACCTGGCGGGCCGCACCGACCGTCACCGGTACCGGGAAGCGGGGCGGCGGAGCAGGCGACGGGGTGGCGCCGTGCGCGGGGACCGACCCGAGCAGGGCGCCGGCGACGGCCCAGGCGGCGATCGAGGCCACCGCGGCGGTCCGCCTCGGCCGGGACCTGAATGACATGACCCGCCGTGCGACACCGGTCCTGCTGAGGTGTATGAGTCCCATCGCATCACTCTAGAGCGCCATCGGACGGCCGGCGTCACGAGTTCCGCCGACCGTGTCGGCAATGCGTCGCTGTGCGGGGCCCGTTCCGCAGCCGGATCAGCAGGTGTCGGTGAGCATTCCGCTGCGCAGACGGGTCAGTACGGAGCCGAGCAGGCGGGAGATGTGCATCTGCGAGACGCCGAGCTCCTCGCCGATCTGGGCCTGCGTCAGCTCGTCGCCGAAGCGCATCTGCAGGATGCGGCGGTCGCGTTCGCTGAGCTGCGCCACCAGGGGCTTGAGCGTCTCCAGGTTCTCGACGCCCGCCATGCCGGGGTCGAGATCGCCGATCCTGTCGGCGAGGCCGCCGCCCCGCTCGTCGTCCTCGGTTGCGGGCATGTCCAGCGATCCGGCGGTGTACCCATTGCTGGCCATGAGCCCCTCGACGACCTCCTCGGGCGTCAGATCCAGATGGGCGGCCAACTCCGCGGTGGTGGGGGAGCGGTCCAGACGCGCGGACAGGTCGTCGATGGCCTTCGCCAGCGACAGCCGCAGCTCCTGCAGACGGCGCGGAACGTGGACGGCCCAGCTGGTGTCGCGGAAGAACCGCTTGATCTCACCGATGATGTACGGCACCGCGAAGGTGGGGAACTCCACCTCGCGCGACAGGTCGAAGCGGTCGATGGCCTTGATCAGCCCTATGGTGCCGACCTGGACGATGTCCTCGAAGGGCTCGGACCGGTTGCGGAAGCGCCGGGCGGCGAACTTCACCAGGGCCATGTTCAACTCGATCAGGGTGTTGCGCGCGTACTGGTAGTCGTGGGTGCCCTCTTCGAGTACCCGCAGCCGGTCGAAGAAGACCCTCGACAGCGCTCGCGCGTCGGCCGGGGCGACCTTGCCGGCGTTCTCCACCCAGGGCAGCTCGGGCACCGTCACCGATACCGGTGCCGTCACGGGCGCGACGGCGGTGAGCGGTAGGCCACTTGCCTTGGCTGCTGCGCCCATGAGGTTGCATCTCCCTGTGGTTGGCGTTCGCCGGTGCCGACGACACTTCGTCTGCCCGCGATCCCCGACTCCACGCTCCACAGGCGCCCCGGGCTTCCCGGAACGGTCGGAGAGGCTTCCCGGAACGGTCGGAAAGGCTTCTCGGAATGGGTCGGAAATCCGGAAGCATGAGCGGTTCACATGGGGGCATGCGCTGGTCAGGAGGTTGATAACCATGGGTCCACTGCTTCTGGTCCTACTGCTCGCGCTGATCCTCTTCGGCGCGGGATTCGCGCTCAAGATCCTCTGGTGGGTCGCGGTCGTCGTCCTGGTGGTCTGGCTGCTCGGCTTCGTGATGCGCGGTTCCGGCGCTTCCGGCAGCCGCGGCCGCTGGTACCGCTGGTAGCCGCGGTACACGAGGTGACGGACGAGCAGACGTACGGATGTGGGGCCCGGCGGTGAAAACCGCCGGGCCCCACTGTCGTACGGGGCGTGGCCGCACAGGTACTGGGTGTTGCCGGGAACATCGAAGTTCCTGCCCCCGTAGGGCTCTTCGTGGCACGATGCTGTCTCCGCGATCACGCGCACCGCGAGGGGGACCGGCATGGTGCAGGCGCCGCCTCCTGGCCTGGGTGAGATCGACGCACTGGTGCATGAATGCTGGTCACGGCCGCCCCGGACGGCGGACCGGGCGCTGCCGGTGATCGCGTTGCTGGGGCGGCCCGGCAGCGGCAAGACCTTCGCGCTCGACCATTTCGAGACCGTGACGCGCGGGGCCCCGGCCGCCCGGGTCGACTTCGCGGCGGCGGACGAACAGCGGCCGTACGAGGTGGCCGTGCATCTGGCGTTCCTGCTGGCGCGCAAACACAGCGGGATCAAGCCGCTGCGCTTTCCCCGGCTGCTGCTCGGCCTGCTCGCCGTACAGCCCGAACTGTCGCTGACCGACCGGGAACAGGCCACCCGCGAGCTGCGCAAGGCGTTACGGCAGGCCCGCAACCGCGGCGCCTCGGTCGACGCCGGCGAGGGGATCAGCTCGATCGTCGACTCGCTCGGCCTGTCACCGATCCCCGGTACTGACCTCATCATCGGCGTGCTGCTGCGCGGCTTCGAGTACATGCCGACCCGTACCTTCCTCAACCAGACGTACCACTGGTACGGCACGCTCGGGCCGCCCACCGCGATGGACGAGTTGGTCGAGCTGAACCTGCGCAGCCGCAGCACCGCGGAGGAGCACCGGGAGGCGGTGGACCGGCGGTTGTGCGAGGCGTTCCTCGCCGATCTGCGCGCCGCCTATACGCATGCGCGCCGCGACCACAACTGCCTGGTGATGCTCGACAACATCGACCACAGCCGTGGCACCCGCTTCCTGGACCTGCTGGTCCGGCTGCGTGCGGAGCACGCGGTGTCGCACCCCGACCGCTACGACCCGCTGCTGATCGTGGCGACGAGCGCCACCACGCGTGCGGTGCCGGGTCCCGCCGACGGCCGACCAGGCGACCCGTACATCCAGCCCGCGGACCGTGCCTCCTACGCCGACTGGCGGCCGCGCACCGACGCTCCGCCCGCCGAGTGGTGGTACCCGGTGCGGCTGCGCGACCTGTACGAGGTGGAGGTGTCGCTCGAGGCGGGACGTCATCCCGTGCACGCCACGCGGCTCGCTCGCGCCACCCCGCTGGTGCACCGGCTCACCTACGGCCACCCGTGGAGCGTCCAGCAGGTGCACACCGCGATCGGCGGGCTGCTCGCGGCGGGGGTCTCCGACCGCGATCTGTACGGTCTGCTCGACACCCCGGTTGCCGGCGACGGAGGCGACCCGGTGCGCAGGCCGCCGCTCGGAGCCGTCGTCCGCGACTACCTGCTCGACGGGCTGACCGTCGACCAGCGGGCCGCCGCCGTCCCGGTCGCCGCGGCCAGGACCCCCGCGGCGGCCGTCAACTCCGGGCTGCTCAACGACCTGTCGGAGCATGCCCGGGACACCGTGATGCTCGAACTGCGCAACCAGCTGTGGCTGTTCGCGCCCGTCCCGGAGGACGCCAACACTCGCGGCGGACGCGGTCCGTCCGGCTATCTGCTCCCGGCCGAGGCCCCCGAGGAGCGGCCGGTCCTGCATCCCTGGTTGCGGCTGCTGCTGTTGGAGGAGCTGGCCGGGTCGGCGGCCCCGGCCGGCGGGCTCGCCGCCTGGCAGCAGGCGCATCACGGGCTGCGAGCCTGGCACGAACGCCTCAGCCGCCCGCTGGACGCCCTCTACCACCGGCTCGCATTGAATGAACTCGACGCCGTGGTCGCGCACTTCGCGCGCGGCTTCGGCGCGGCCGACGCGGTGCCTTGGCTGCGGGAGCTCTACTACGTCACCGCGGCCCCGATGCACCGCGCGCAGCTCATGGACGCCCAGCCGTCGCACAACGCGGGTCAGCTGGCCCGTGAGCACGCGCCCGTCGCGTACGCCGATCCGGTCACCGGCCGTCCGCTGGCCGAACTGGCGGCCGCGCTGTGGCTCGCGGGCGACCCGCGCAACCGGCTCCCGCCGGGCCGCCCCGAACTCAACTACAAGATCAGCGCCATGTTCCGGCAGCTGGCGCTTGCGGCGGACGCCGACACCGACACGCTGCTGGACGAGGCGGCCCGGTTCACCGACTGAGGACCGGACCCGGCCCCGTTCGAACTCGTCCGATCCCGTCTGATCCCTTCTGAGGAGGAGCGCGTGATGTCGACCCGGGGGCATTGGGTGACCGGCCGTCGTCTGTGGATGCGGTGGCCGTGGAACGTGGTGCTGGCCGTGCTGGTGCTCGCGCTCGTCGGTGGCACGCTCACCTGGGTGCTGTGGCCGGAGGACACCTCGTGCGCCGACGGGGTACGGCACGTGGGGGCGGACCGGAGCTGCGTCGGCGTGACGGACGGCTCGTTCCACTTCTCCGACAACCTGGCGGCGGTCTCCGACCTGATCCACACGCAGAACGTCAAGGTGGACAACGACTCCCGTTCCTTTGTGAGCATCGTGTATCTCATGCCGCTGGATCCCGGGCCCAAGGACACCAATACCCCGGACTCCGTGCGGCACGAGATCCAGGGCGCGTACGCCGCGCTGTACGAGCGGGACAACACACTCAAGGGAGGCGACGTCCCCCGCATCCGGCTGCTGCTGGCCAACTGCGGCAGTACCGATGAACAGCGGGACGCCACGCTGGAGGAGATCCGCGAGCGTGTCGGTCCCGAGCACATCGTGGCCGTGGCGGGCCTGGGCACCAGCACCGACGCGACCGCGCGGATGATAGGGAAGGTCACGGGCACCGCGGAGACCGGCGGGCTGCAGCTCGCCGCGGTCGGCTCCGTCCTCACCGCGGACACTCTCGCCACGATCCCGGGTCTGGTGCGTACCGCCCCGACCAACGCAGACGAGGCCGCGGCCGCCGCCGCGTTCCTGAAGCAGCCGCAGTACGCCGGGTTGAAGGTGATGGTGATACAGGACGCCCGTCGCGACGACCAGTACAGCCACACGCTGGGCGAGAAGTTCCTGTCGGTCCTCCCGAAGGAGCGGTTGGCCGGCCAGGTCGAGCAGTACGACTCCTCGCAGGAAGGCGTCGCCACGGCGTTCGCGACCCGGATGGCGAACCTGTGCGCGGTCAAGCCCGATGTCATCTACTTCGCCGGGCGCGGTGTGAACCTGCCCAGTTTCCTGGCGCCGCTCAAGAACCGGCCGTGCTCCGGCCGCAAACTCATCGTCCTCTCCGGTGACGACGCCTCGCAGGTCGCCCAGGCCGCCGGATTCGGCGAGATCAAGGAGACCCTGCGCAGCGGCACCGTCCGGCTGCTGTACACCGGCCTCGCCCACCCCGAGGCCTGGGAGAAGCGCCCCGACGCGTACCCGGACGAGGCGAGGTCGGAGACCGGAACGCTCGGCAGGCGCGGCTACTTCCGAGCGACGTTCCCGCTGGAGGCGCTCGACGACGGCCAGGCGATCATGGGGTACGACGCCGTCAGCGCGGCGGTCGACGGCGCCCGCTGGGCGGGTCGTTCCCCCGAGTCCAACGGCCGGGTCACCGGCTCCCAGATGATCCAGATCTGGCAGTCGCTGCACGGGGTCGACGCGGTGCGGGGAGCGAGCGGGTACATCTCCTTCGCCAACGACGGCTCACCCCAGGACAAGGCCGTACCGGTCATCGAGATCGGCGCCGACGGCAAGGTCCGTACCCTCGCCGTCTCCTCCCGCACGGGAACTCCGTTCACCCCGCAGAAGGACTGAACAGGCGGGTGCGGCGGCCACCGTGGCGGTGGCCGCCGCACCCCGGCCGTGCGGTCAGGACGGGTAGAGCTGACCGACCGGCACGATGCGCTGTGCCTCGTCGGGGGCGTACCAGAGCAGCTTCATGGCTGCCTCGCCGGTGCGCTCGGTGAAGTCGACGCGGATGGAGTACTTCTTTCCGGCCTGCAGTGTCACGGTGCCGGTGTTGACGGCGGCATCGTGCGGTGTGGTGTTGCTGATGATCTGCTTGCCGTCGATCCAGACCTGCACCGTGTCGTCGGAGACGGTGAGGAAGGTGTATGTCTGGCTGTAGCGGGGCTGGACGGAACCGGTCCACCGTGCCGCGAAGTTGTCGGTCGGGACGGCGGGGTCCGGTGAACCGAGGTAGCGCCAGGCGAAGTTGAGCGTCCTGTCGGTGCGCGTCACCTTCGGGGCTCCGCTGAACGAGGTGTTGTCCCAGTACTGCGCGGTCAGCCCGGTGCCGGTGCCGTTCACCGGCTGCGGCGGGGCGTAGGTCAGCTCGATGACGGTGGCGATCGCGTTGACCGCAGCCCCTGACGGTGTGATGTCGTAGCCGTCACCCGCGGCCTTCACGGTGACCTGCTGACTGCTGCCCAGCACCCGCGCCCCGGTGATGGAAAGCGGTGCGGTGGCGGTCAGGTGCAGCGGTTTCCCGGCGCCCGGCCAGGTGTAGACCGATGCCTCCAGCTTGTCGCCCGGCGCCGAGGCCACGGCTCCCCAGGAGGGCGTGGCCACGTTCCTGGCCGCGTTCGCGCCGTACACCGCGGCGCCCTGGCCGTTCGCGGAGAGCCAGGAGCCCATCGAGTGCAGCCGGTCGACCGCCCCCGCGGGCACCGCGCCGGTCCTGTCGGGGCCGATGTTGAGGAGGTAGTTGCCACCGCGCGAGGCGATGTCGACGACGTTACGGGTCAGCGCGGTCGCGGACTTCCAGTTGGTGTCGTAACTGGCGTACCCCCAGTGGTCGTTGAGGGTCATGCAGGATTCCCAGAGCTGGCCGCCGACCGGGGCCGAGGGGATCTCCTGCTCCGGGGTGCCGTAGTCGCCGTCCACGACCCGTCGCTTGTCGACACGGTTGTTGATCACCAGGTTGGGGTCCAGCCCGTGCAGATAGCTCTGCAGCGCCTCACCGTCGGCGGTCGACCACGGGTTGGTCGGGTTGTCGGTCGCCCACTCGCCGTCGAACCACAGCACCGCCGGGTGGTAGTTGTCGACGAGCTCCTTGAGCTGGGCGTACATGTCCTTCTTGTACTGGGTGAAGTTGGCGGTGAAGTTCGGGTTGTGCCAGTCCCAGATCGAGTAGTACAGACCGAACTTGATCCCCTGGGAGTCGGCGGCGGCCTTCATCTCGGCCAGGATGTCGCGGCTCTTGCTGAACGACGAATGGTCGCGCAGATTCCAGGTGTTGACCTTCGTCGGCCACATCGCATAGCCCTCGTGGTGCTTGGCGGTCTGCACGATGTAGCGCTGGCCCGCGTCCTTGGCCAGCTTCGCGATCGCGTTCGCGTCGAAGGACGCCGGATTGAACTGGGCGGCGATGTCCTCGTACTGCGCCTTGGGTATGGCGCAGTTGCGCTCGATCCATTCGGCGTCCCGGCACACCGTGCCGTTCGGGCGCGTGTACGTGCCCTGCAGCTGGGAGTAGGCGCCGTAATGGATGAACATGCCGAACCGGTCGTCGCGCCACCACTGGGTGCGGGCGCTGCTGAAGGGGTCGTCGTAGGCGTAGTTGGTGCCGGGGCCGGCGGCGGCCGGCGCGGTGGCGGCGGCGGTTGCCGGGCCGCCGGTCAGACCGATGGCCGTGACCAGGGCGACCGCGAAGGCGAGTAGCAGGTGAAGTGTGCGTGCTGAGCGTCTCATGGGCATCTCCGTTGATGCGGGGACAGGGCTCATCCGCAGGACGGGACAGTGACAGAGCGAGAAACTTTCATCCGATGTCTAGTGGTGGTCGGCGACGCCCGTCAAGAGAAGTTGCCGGATACGCGCCACTCCACGGCAATTCCCCGCGCCTCTCCGGCTGTTGGTGGGGGAAGTCATCCAATCTTTGCGGCGTGACTACCAGGTACGCCCTGCCTGCAGCAGATGGTCGCGGACCAGGGCGACGTGCGGGAGCTCGCCGGCGCCGGGGCGCTGGGCGAGGTACGCGGTGTTGATCGGCGGATCCTCGGGCTCGAGGAGCGGAACGAGCGCCCCGCAGGCGAGTTCGGCGGCGCACAGATAGCGCGGAAGGACGGTGAAGCCGGCCCCGGCGACGACCGCGGCCAGGACCCCCCGCAGGTCCGGGACGGTGATGGCGGCCTGGGCGGACAGGCGGGCACCGAAGACATGGCGCCAGTAGCGGCGGGCGATCGGCAGATCCTCGGCATAGCTGACCAGCGGTGCGGCGCGCAGCGCCGCCGGTCCCTCGGCCTCGACGCTGCCGGAGCCGATCCGCCGGGCCCACGAGGGCGCCGCGACGAGGACGAACTCCTCGTCCATGAGCGGGACGGCGGTGACGCTGCGGCCGCGCGGCCGGACCGTGGAGATCACCAGGTCGTAGCGGCCGGCGCGGAGCCCTTCGAGCAGGTCGTCGGTGAGGCCGGTGGTGACCCGCAGCCGCACTCCCTCGTCGGTCAGCGGAGCCAGCGCCGGGAGCGCCCGTAGGCACAGCAGCTCGGCGGGACCGGCGAGGTGTACCGGGTCCGCGGGTATCCGGCGGTCGGAGCGGTCCCGGCCGGTGACTGCCGCGAGGGCGTCCAGCGGGCCGGCGACATCGGCCGCCAGCTGGTCGGCGACGGCCGTGGACGCGACGCCGCGCGGCAGCCGGTCGAAGAGCTGACGTCCCAGCCGCTCCTCCAGGGCGCGCACCTGGGTGGTCACCGTCGGCTGCGACAGGCCGAGCAGCTTCGCGCCCGCGGTGAAGGAGCCGGCACGGTGCACGGCCAGGAAGGTCCGCAGCAAGGTGAGGTCCACGGCTGCGAGCCCCGGTCCCTGCAGCTCCGGTCCAGACAGCTCCGATCCATCGGGATTCCTATGGGTCATGATGGTGATTCTATTGGATTTCAATGGATCAGCGGCCTACGTTCGAGGTCGACAGCGATCTGACACTCCACGTACGGAATGTCGGACCGTCGCCCCCACCGAGAGATGTGACATGGCAAAGATCCTGTTCGTGATGACCGGTGCCGACCACTGGACGCTGGCCGACGGCACCAAGCACCCCACCGGTTTCTGGGCCGAGGAGGCCGTGGCCCCCTACCGCGCCTTCACCGGCGCCGGCTACGAGGTCGTGATCGCCACCCCCGGCGGAGTCGTCCCGACCGTCGACAAGGGAAGCCTCGCGCCGGAGGTGAACGGCGGCAAGGAGGCCGCCGACGCGATCGTCGCCGAGCTCTCCGCGATGACCGTCCTGAAGAAGCCCGTCAAGCTCGAAGAGGTCGAACTGGCCGAGTACGACGCGGTCTTCTACCCGGGCGGACACGGCCCGATGGAGGACCTGGCCGTCAACGCCGACTCCGGCCGGCTGCTGACCGCCGCCCTGGACTCCGGCAAGCCGCTCGGTGTGGTCTGCCACGCCCCCGCCGCGCTGCTCGCCGCCACGCGCTCCGACGGCACCTCGCCGTTCGCCGGCTACCGGCTGACCGGCTTCACCAACGTCGAGGAGACCCAGGCGGGCCTCGCCGACAAGGCCAAGTGGCTGCTCCAGGACCGGCTCGTCGGGCTGGGCGCCGACTTCCAGGAGGGCGAGGCGTGGGCGCCGTACGTGGTCGTCGACCGCAACCTGATCACCGGGCAGAACCCGGCCTCGTCCGCGCCGCTCGCCGCCGAGCTCCTCAAGGCGCTGGGCTGACCGCACGATGGCCAACGACCGGCTGACCGAGGTGCTCGACGCCACCTACACCTGTCTGACCAGGTACGGCGTACGGCGCACCACCATGGACGACATCGCCTCCACGATGGAGGTGTCCCGGTCGGCGGTCTACCAGTACGTCCGCAGCAAGGACGATGCCTTCCGCCGGCTCGCCGAGCGCCTGCACACCCGGGCGCTCGAGCGGGCCCGGCGGGCGGCGGCGGGTGACGGCCCGGCCCCGGAACGGATCCGGGGCATCCTGGCGGCCAAGCTCGATCTGGTGCTGGAGCTCGCCGGGGACTCCCCGCACACCGCCGAACTGCTGGACGAGAAGGCCCGGTTGTTCGGCGACATCTGCCACGGCTTCACCACCGAGCTGCGGGCCCTGCTGATCGGGGTGTTCGCCGAAGCGGGCACCGGTCCGCCCGACCCGGCCGACGCCGCGGACATCTGCATCGCCCTGGTCGTGGGACTGGAAGCCACCCAGGACGGTGCACGGCTGCTCCGCCCGGCCACCGATGCCCTGCTGGCCGGGCTGCTGGATATGGGGCCGCGGCCCCGATGACTACTCGTCCAGGCCCTCCGGAAGCCCGCCGGTGTGCACCACGGCGAGCGACCGGGTGGCACGGGTCAGGGCGACATAGAGATCGCTGGTCCCGCGCGCGGAGCCGGCGACGATGAGCGCCGGCTCGACGACGATCACCGAGTCGAACTCCAGCCCCTTGGCCTGCCGGGGGTCGAGCAGCACCGGCGACTGCGTCAGGTCGGGCTCCTCGCCCGCCGTCACTCCCGGGAGCTTGCCGGCCAGTGCCTCGTGCAGCGCCCGCGGCGCGATCACCGCGAGCCGGCCGCTGTCGGGGGTCTCCAGGGACGCGGCCTCCGCGACCGTACGGACGATGTCGTCCGTGGCGTGCACCTGCGGTCGTACTCCCGTCGAGCGCACCGAGCGCGGCGGCTCGTACGACGGGTCGGCGGCCCGCGCCACACCGGCCGCCAACTCCATGATCTCGGCCGGGGTGCGGTAGTTGACACCCAGCCGCACATGGCACCAGCGGTCACCGACATACGGGTCCAGGATCTGCCGCCACGAGTCGCAGCCCGCCGGATCGCCGGTCTGGGCGGGGTCGCCGACCAGGGTCAGCGAACGGGTCGGGCAGCGCCGCATCAGCAGCCGCCACGCCATCGCGGACAGCTCCTGCGCCTCGTCCACGATGATGTGGCCGAAGGCCCAGGTGCGGTCGGCGGCGGCGCGTTCGGCTGCGCTGCGGTGGTCGGCCTCCTCGTGACGGTCGGCGAAGCGCTCCGCGTCGATGAGGTCGTGGGCGGCCAGCACCTCGGACTCACCGTCCTCGAACTCAAGCGTGCGCGAGCCGTAGGACAACTCCAGCACCCCCTGCGCGTAGGCCACCTGCTCGCCCCGCTCCCGCGCCGCAGCGGCCCGCGCGGCCCGGTCGTCCTCGCCGAGCAGCTCGGCCGCCTCGTCCAGCAGCGGAATGTCGCCGACGGTCCACTCGCCGCCGGTGCGGCGGATCAACTCGGCCTCCGCGGCGGGCAGCTGGACCGGATCGGCCAGGAAGTCACCGACCAGCTGCTGCGGGGTGAGGTAGGGCCAGTACGCGTCGATGGCGGCGTGCACCGCAGGGTTGTCGTTCAGTTCGCGGCCCAACTGCTCGACCTCCTGCGGGTCGAGGAAGTTCTCGCCGTCGAACGGGTCCGTGCCGAGCCGTTCGGCGAGCTGCGCGGTGAGCGCGTCGAGGACGAAGCGGCCGAAGTGGGCGCGGGCCAGGTTGTGCGGCAGCCGGGTCTGGCGCGCGCAGTGCCGGGCGTCCTCGGCGGTGGCCCGTTCCAGCAGCAGCGTCTCGCGCTCGTGCTGGATGGGCAGGGCCGGGTCGGGGACGGTCTGCCGGTCGCGCAGCACCCGCGCGAGGACATCGGCCATACCCGCCCGGCCCTTGATCGCGGCGGTCTCCGGGCGGTCGGTGCCGGTGGCCGCGACGCCGGGGAAGAGCTCTCCCACGGTGGACAGCAGCACACCGGTCTCGCCGAGCGAGGGCAGCACCTCGCCGATGTAGCCGAGGAAGGCCGGGTTGGGCCCGACGATCAGTACCGCGCGGCGGGCGAGCTGCTCGCGGTAGGCGTAGAGCAGGTACGCGGCGCGGTGCAGCGCGACGGCGGTCTTGCCGGTCCCGGGCCCGCCCTCGACGACGAGCACACCCCGGTGCGGGGCGCGGATGATCTCGTCCTGCTCGGCCTGGATGGTCTGCACGATGTCGGCCATCCGCCCGGTGCGGGCGGCGCCGAGCGCGGCGAGGAGCACCGCGTCCCCGCTCGGGTCCTCGTGGCCGGTGCGGACCGCGTCGGTGAGGTCCAGGACCTCGTCGTGGAGCGCGGTGACGGTGCGGCCGAGGGTGGTGAGGTGCCGGCGGCGGCGCAGGCCCATCGGGGAATGCCCGGTGGCGAGATAGAAAGGACGTGCGACGGGGGCCCGCCAGTCCACGACGAGCGGCGTGCGGTCCTCGTCGTCCTGCCGGATTCCGATACGGCCGATGTGATGGCGTATGCCATCGGCGAAGTCGATTCGCCCGAAGCAGAGCCCGGACTCCACGGAATTGAGCGCGGAGAGCCGGTCGGTCCGCTCGGTGGCCGTCACATCGCGTTCGAGGCGGGCTTGCAGACCCTTTCCCACCTGGGCGAAGGACGCCTGGACTGCGGTCTCGGCCTGCTCGCGGAGCGTGTCGAGGCGCTCGTAGAGCCGTGAGACGAATTGCTGTTCATTCTGCAATTCCTCGGTTGACAATTCAGCTCCTGACGCGGTACTGTGTCCACATAAGACTCCTCCGCGCTGTTTTGACGCGCGAAGACATGAAAGACTCAATATACGCGATGCAATACCCCGGACGTCAATGCGTCCGGGGTATTTTTCTGCGCGGGATCATTCGCCGAGTGCCGGATCATTTGCCGGGCAGCGCGCCGGGCTCGTCCGCGTCCTTGCCGGTGGCGGCCGGGCCGACCAGCTCCTTGAGGACGTCGGCCATGGTGACGAAGCCGATGCTGCGGCCCTGCTCGTCGACGACCGAGGCGAGATGGGCCCGGCCGGCGCGCAGGGCGGTGAGGACGTCGTCGAGCGGGCCGGCGGAGCTGACCGTGGTGATCGGGCGCAGCGCCTCGCGGGGGAAGGGGCGGTCCCGCGGCTCGGTGAACAGGGCGTCCTTGACGTGCAGATAGCCCAGCACCCGGCCGTCGGCCTCCGCGACCGGGAAGCGGGAGAAACCGGATCGGGCGGACAGCTGTTCCAGCCCCTCGGGGGTGATGCCGAGCGGGGCGCGGACGACGCGGTCGGTGGGCAGCGCCACCTCGCCGACGGGCCGGCGGCCCAGCTCCAGGGCGTCCTGCAGACGTTCGATGGCCCGCGAGTCCAGCAGCCCCGCCTGGCCGGCGTCGATCACCATGCGGGAGAGCTGCGCGTCGGAGAAGACGGCCGCGACCTCGTCCTTGGTCTCCACCCGCAGCAGCTTCAGGAGGGTGTTGGCGAAGGCATTGATCGTGAAGATCACCGGCCGCAGCGCCCGGGTGACGGCGACCAGCGGCGGCCCGAGCGCGAGCGCGCTGCGCGCGGGTGCGGCCAGGGCGACGTTCTTGGGGACCATCTCGCCGATGAGCATATGGAGGTAGGTCGCTACGGCCAGAGCGATGACGAAGGCGATCGGGTGGATGAAACCGTCGGGCACGTTGGTCACGTGGAAGACCGGTTCGAGCAGATGCGCGATGGCCGGTTCGGCGACGATGCCCAGCACCAGGGTGCAGACCGTGATGCCGAGCTGGGCCGCGGCGAGCAGCGGTGACAGGTGCTCCAGGCCCCAGATGACGCTGCGGGCGCGGCGGTCGCCGCCTTCCGCGTGCGATTCGATCTGGCTGCGGCGTACCGAGATCATGGCGAACTCGGCGCCGACGAAGAAGGCGTTGACGATCAGGGTCAGTGCGCCGATGAGGAGTTGCAGGACGGTCATCGGGCGCTCTCCCCGTTCGGCGCCGACCCGGTGTCGGAGGTGGGCGGTGAGACGATCCGGACGCGGGAGGCCCGCCGCCCGGCCGCCTCGGTGACCTCGAGCCGCCAGCCGTCCAGCTCGACGGTGTCCCCGACGGCCGGGATCCGGCCGAGGCGTTGGGCGACGAGCCCGGCGAGGGTCTCGTACGGGCCTTCGGGGGCGTGCAGGTCGATCTCCTCCAGTTGGTCCTCGGTGCGGGTCGCGCCGTCGGCGTCGTAGGTCCGCCGGCCGTCCGCGTCCTCGCCGACGAAGGTCAGGTCGGACAGCTCGTGCGGGTCGTGCTCGTCGCGGACCTCGCCGACGACCTCCTCGACGATGTCCTCCAGGGTGACCACACCGGCCGTACCGCCGTACTCGTCGATGACGACGGCCATGGACTGCTTGCCGCCGAGCCGGTCCAGCAGTCGGTCGACGGTCAGTGTCTCGGGCACCAGCAGTGGCTCGCGCAGCAGCGAGGTGACCGGGAAGTGCGGGCGACGCCCGGCGGGGACGGCCAGCACGTCCTTGATGTGGGCGGTGCCGATGACGGAGTCGAGGGTGCCGCGGTAGACGGGGAAGCGGGACAGGCCGGTGGCGCGGGTCGCGTCGGCGACGTCCTCGGCGGTGGCGTGCGAGTCGAGCGCGGTGACCTGCACGCGCGGCGTCATCACGTTCTCCGCAGTGAGTTCCGCCAGGTTCAGGGTGCGGACGAACAGTTCTGCGGTGTCGGCCTCCAGCGTGCCGGCCTTGGCGGAGTGCCGGGCCAGCGCCACCAGCTCCTGCGGACCGCGCGCCGAGGCCAGCTCTTCCGCGGGCTCCAGTCCCATACGGCGCAGGATCCGGTTGGCGGTGTTGTTCAGGTGCCGGATCAGCGGGCCGAAGGCGGTGGTGAAGGCGCGCTGCGGGGCGGCGACGGCCTTGGCGACCGGCAGCGGGCGGGAGATCGCCCAGTTCTTCGGGACGAGCTCGCCGACGACCATCAGCAGCACGGTGGACAGCGCCGTGCCCAGCACCAACGCGGCGGAGGCGGCCGCGGAGTCCGGCAGTCCCGCGGCCCGCATCGGACCGGTGAGCAGTTTGGTGATCGAGCCCTTGGAGAGCATGCCGATCACCAGGCCGGTGACGGTGATCCCCAGCTGCGCGCCGGAGAGCTGCAGCGTCAGGGTGCGGACGGCCTGCAGCGCCGCGGAGGCGCCGCGCTCACCGGCCTGCTCCGCGCGTTCCAGCTCACCGCGTTCGATGGTCGTCAACGAGAACTCGGCCGCGACGAAGACGCCGCAGGCGAGGGTGAGCAACAGAGCGACCACCAGGAGGAGCACTTCGGTCATCGGGTCACCTCCGTCCCATGATCGGGCAGGGGAGGTCGGTCCGCACGGCACCGGCTACTGGGAGGCTCGTCCATGGAGGGACGCTCACACCTTTCCTGGGGGTCGTTCCGTAGGAGGACTCGATCACGCTCATAGTAAAGGAACGGCAAAGGCGCGGCGTGGCGCGGGGGCTCCGGAGCGCTCGGCAGGTCGCGGACGACGCCACGCGCGGGCTACCCGGCGGTGTCGCGCGAACTCGTTCCGTGATCCCCCCAGGTCACTGTTTCACCGCGTTTTCGATCATGCGGGAAGGCTCGTGACGAGGCTTCCGGGACGGGTCCCGAGGGATAGGGTGGAAGCTTCCCGCGACCCGCCCCGGAGGTGCCTGCCCGGTGTCCGACAGCTTTGTCCACCTGCACAATCACACCCAGTTCTCGCTTCTTGACGGCGCGCAGAAGCTGCCCATCCTCTTCAAGAAGATCGAGGAGGAGGGGATGCCGGCCGTGGCCATGTCGGACCACGGCAACATGTTCGGCGCGTACGAGTTCTTCCAGGTGGCGAAGAAGGGCCCGGTCAAGCCGATCATCGGCATCGAGGCCTACGTGGCGCCGTCCTCGCGGCGCAACCGGAAGCCGGAGTTCTGGGGTCCCGGCGGGCAGCGGGCCGTTTCGGACGACGGCGAGGGCAGCAAGGACGTCAGCGGCGGCGGCCGCTTCACCCATATGACGATGTGGGCCGAGCACGCGCAGGGGCTGCGGAACCTCTTCCGGCTCTCCTCGCTCGCGAGCTTCGAAGGCTTCTACGGCAAGCCCCGTATGGACCGCGAACTGATCTCCCAGCACGCCTCGGGGATCATCGCGACGACGGGCTGCCCGTCGGGCGAGATCCAGACCCGGATCCGCCTCGGCCAGTTCGACGCGGCCCTCCAGGCGGCCTCCGACTTCCAGGACATGTTCGGGCGGGAGAACTACTTCCTGGAGCTGATGGACCACGGCCTGGACCTCGAGCGCAACGTCCGCGAGGACCTGCTCAAGATCGCCAAAGAGCTGAAGATCCCGCTCCTGGCGACCAACGACTCGCACTACGTGCACGAGAGCGAGGCCGACTCGCACGACACGCTGCTGTGCGTCGGCGTCGGCAAGAACAAGGACGACCCGGGCCGCTTCCGGTTCAACGGGACCGGCTACTACATCAAGACCGCGGCCGAGATGCGGGAGCTGTTCTCCGAGCTGCCCGAGGCGTGCGACAACACGCTGCTGATCGCCGAGCGCATCCAGGACTACGACGAGGTCTTCGCCGAAGTCAACCAGATGCCGCAGTTCGTGGTGCCGGAGGGCGAGGACCAGGAGTCGTGGCTGCGCAAGGAGGTCATGAACGGCCTGGTGATGCGGTACGGCGACCCCATCCCGGACGCCGTCATGGAGCGCTTCGAGACCGAGATGAAGATCATCGGTCCGATGGGGTTCTCCAGCTACTTCCTCGTCGTCGCCGACATCTGCAAGTACGCGCGTGACAACGACGTACCCGTCGGCCCCGGCCGTGGTTCCGCGACCGGTTCCATCGTCGCGTACGCCACCCGCATCACCGAGCTGTGCCCCCTGGAGCACGGGCTGCTGTTCGAGCGGTTCCTGAACCCCGAGCGCATCAACCCGCCCGACGTCGACCTCGACTTCGACGACCGCCAGCGCGACCGCATGGTGCGCTACGTCACCGAGAAGTACGGGGAGGAGTACACCGCCCAGGTCAACACGTTCGGCACCATCAAGGCCAAGGCCGCGGTCAAGGACTCCTCCCGCGTCCTGGGCTATCCCTTCGCGATGGGCGACCGCATCACCAAGGCCATGCCGGCCGACGTGATGGGCAAGGGCGTCCCGCTCACCGGCATGTTCGACCCCTCGCACCCGCGCTACGGCGAGGCGGGCGAGATCCGGCAGATGTACGAGAACGAGCCGGACGTCAAGCGCGTCATCGACACCGCGAAGGGCATCGAGGGCCTGGTCCGCGGCACCGGTGTGCACGCGGCCGCGGTGATCCTCTCGAAGACGCCCCTGCTGGACCTGATCCCGATGCACCGCCGGGACAAGGACGGCGTGATCATCACGGGCTTCGACTACCCCAGTTGCGAAAACATGGGGCTGGTCAAGATGGACTTCCTGGGTCTTCGGAACCTGGGCATCATCCATCACGCCCTGAAGATCGTGAAGGAGAACCGGGGGGTGGACATCAAGACCGAGACCATCCCGCTGGACGACACCACCACCTACGAACTGCTGGCGCGCGGCGACACCCTGGGCGTCTTCCAGCTCGACGGCGGCAACATGCGCGCCCTGCTGAAGCTGATGGAACCCACCCGGTTCGAGGACATCGCCGCCGTTCTCGCCCTGTACCGGCCGGGCCCGATGGCCGCCAACGCGCACACCAACTACGCGCACCGCAAGAACGGCCGCCAGGAGATCGAGCCGATCCACCCCGAGCTGCGCGAGGCACTCGACCCGATCCTGGGCACCACGTTCCACCTGCTCGTGTACCAGGAGCAGATCATGGCCATCGCCCGGGAGCTGGCCGGCTACAGCCTCGGCGGCGCCGACCTGCTGCGCCGCGCGATGGGCAAGAAGAAGCCCGAGGTCCTGGCGGCCGAGTGGGAGAAGTTCCACGGCGGCATGAAGGGCAACGGGTACAGCGAGGAGTCCATCAAGGCGCTGTGGGACGTCATGCTCCCGTTCTCCGGCTACGCCTTCAACAAGTCGCACACCGCCGGCTACGGACTCGTCTCGTACTGGACGGCCTACCTCAAGGCGAACTACCCCGCCGAGTACATGGCGGCGCTGCTCACCTCGGTGGACGACGACAAGGACAAGGCCGCCATCTACCTGGCCGACGCCCGCAAGATGGGTGTCAACGTGCTGCCGCCGGACGTGAACGAGTCCACCGCGGACTTCACCGCCGTCGGCGACGACGTCCGGTTCGGTCTGAAGTCGGTGCGCAACGTGGGCACGAACGTCATCGAGTCGCTGGTCGCCTCCCGTAAGTCCAAGGGCAAGTACACGGCGTTCAGCGACTTCCTCGACAAGGCGGAGATCACCACGCTCAACAAGCGTGCGGTGGAATCCCTGATCAAGGCCGGCGCCTTCGACTCGCTCGGACACACCCGCAAGGGTCTGTCCGCGGTCCACGAGGACGCCATCGACGCGATCATCCCGGTCAAGAAGGCCGAGGCGTATGGTCAGGACGACCTCTTCGGCGCGCTCGACAGCGGTGACGACGGCGGCGGCAGCGGCTTCGGTCTGGACTTCAAGATCGGCGAGGACGAGTGGCCGCGCAAGCAGCTGCTGTCGACCGAGCGGGAGATGCTGGGCCTGTACGTCTCGGCGCACCCGCTGGACGGGGCCGAGCACATCCTCGCCCGCAACCGCGACACCTCCATCGCCGATCTGATCGCCTCCGGGCAGACGCAGGGCGTGGTGAAACTCGCGGGGCTGATCACCACCGTCGAGCGGCGGATGACGAAGCAGGGCAACGCCTGGGCGATCGTGCATCTCGCCGACCGTGACGCGAACATGGAGATCTGCTTCTTCCCCGCCTCCTACCAGCTCGTGCAGCACGCACTGATCCCGGACACCGTGGTCGCGGTGACCGGACGGATCAACGACCGCGACGGAACGATCAACATCGCCGGTCAGGAACTGATGGAGCTGGACATCTCGTCCGCCGAGTACGGCGGGAAGCCTCCCGTCCAGCTGTTCATGCGGGCCCACAAGCTCAACCAGCCGACGATCAACGAGCTCAAGCGGATCCTGCGCGCCCACCCGGGCGACAGCCCGGTGCGCATGCGGGTCCGGGGGCCGGAGAAGACCACCGTCTTCGAGCTGGGGTTCCTGGTGAACCACGAGACCATCGCCTCCGACATCAAGGGCTCCTTCGGCGCCGAGAGCTGGCTGGGCGTGGCGTGACCGAACAGTGGTTTCCGTCCCACCGCGGTGGGACGGAAACCACTGGCCGCGGTTCCCCGCGAATGTTTGACTGCGCCGCATGAACGACCTCCTCATCCGCGCGGCGGACCCCTCGGACATCGCGGCCGTACTCGGCTTCTGGCAGGTGGCGGCCGAGGGCGCCAGCATCAGTGACGACGAGCAGGGCGTGGCCCGGCTGATCGCCCGGGACCCGCAGGCGCTGCTCCTGGCCGAACGGGACGGCGAGCTCCTCGGGTCGGTGATCTCCGGATTCGACGGCTGGCGGTGCCACATCTACCGGCTGGCCGTGCACCCCGACGCGCGTCGCCAGGGGATCGCCGCCGCGCTGCTGGAGGCGACGGAGGAGCGGTTCGCGGCGCTGGGCGGGCGGCGGGCGGACGCGATGGTCCTGGAGCGCAACGAACTGGCCCACCACGCCTGGAAGGCGGCGGGCTACGGCCCCGAGGAGCAGTGGCGGCGCTGGACCAAGCCGCTGCGGTAGCGGCCGGCCCGGCGGGATCCGGCTACGCCCACTTGCCGCTACTAGCGGATCGGCGCTAGCTTGGAGGTATGGCCAAGACCCAGTTGAACGTGCGGGTGGAAGAGTCCACCGCCGAAACGGCCCGGGACCGGGCTTCGCGCCGGGGCATCAGCGTGAACCGGTACATCGAAGAGCTCGTCCAGCAGGACGCGGGTGAACGCGGACGGACCTTCGTCGAGGCCGCGGCCGACTTCATGAAGAGCTACGAGTCGGTCTTCGCTGAGGAGTTCGGCACGGAGCGCGAAGGCAGCCGTTGAGCCTGCGTATCGACCTGGCCTGGCTGCTCATGGTCGCCGAGCACAACACCCCTGGCGACCCGCAGGTCACCGACTGGGGCGCGCTGCTCGCGGCGGTGAGCCGGCATCAGGCAGAGATCTTCGGCACCCCCGTCTACCCAGACCCGCACGACCGCGCCGCCGCACTGCTGCAGATACTCGTGCACGTCCCCGCCCTGGAGCGGTCCAACGCGATGTTCGCCTCGGCGGTCGCGTACGCCTACCTCGTCGCCAGCGGACTCAAGATCACCACCTCGCCGGAGCAGGTCCGCGACCTGGCCCGGTTGGTCAAGGACGGCTCCGCGGGCGTCGGCCGGATCGCGGACGAGCTGCGCGGCTGGGGAGGTTAGCCGGGCGGCTCTCGCACCCCGCCCGGCCGGGGAACCCGCGGTCAGCCACGTCCTTCGGTCCGGGTGAACTCCTCGGCGTCCCACACGCCGCCGAGCTGCGGGGCCAGCCAGCCCGGCGCGGCGGCGCGGAACTCCTCCGGCGTGAGCGTGCTCGCACCGGCCGGCAGCACGCCGAGCAGCGGTACGCCCGCCGACTCCGGGAGGTCGGTCAGGTTGCAGCGTTCGGCCAGGTCCGGTTCTGCCGGCCAGCTGCCGACGATGACCCCGGCGCACCGCAGTTCGCGGGCGGCCAGTGCCTCCGTCGTCAGCGTGGCCGTGTTGAGCGTGCCGAGGCCGGCGGGGACCACCACCAGCACGGTGGCGCCGAGCAGCTTCGCCACGTCGGCCAGCGTCGAGCCGTCTTCGTCGAAGCGCACCAGCAGCCCGCCCGCGCCCTCGATCAGCACCACGTCGTGCACGGCCGCCAGCTTCGCGGCCGCCTCCGCGATCTCGGCCGGACGCACCGGGTGCAGTCCGGCTCGCCGGGCCGCGGTCGCGGGGGCCAACGGCTCGGGGTAGCGGGCGAGTTCGACCGCGGTGACCCCGCCGGCCAGCCGCGCCACCTCGGCGGCGTCACCCGGCTCACCCTCCGCGACCCCTGTCTGGGCCGGCTTGAGTACGGCGACGCTCAGGCCCTGCGCCAGTGCGGCCGCGGCGACCGCCGCGGTCACCACGGTCTTCCCGATCTCCGTGCCCGTCCCCGTGACCGCCAGTACCGCCATGTGACCGCTTCCTCCTTGTGTCGATGCCGAACGGGCCGCCCGCCCGCCCGTTCGCCGCTGGTGCTCAGCCCACGCGCGCGGCCGCCACGACCGCCGCGCAGATCCGCGCCACGTCCTCGTCCCCGGTGACGTACGGCGGCATGATGTACACCAGATCACGGAAGGGGCGCAGCCACACACCCGCCCCCACCGCGGCCCGGGTGGCCGCGGCCATGTCGACCTCGTGGTCGAGCTGGACGACGCCGATCGCCCCCAGCACCCGGACGTCCCGCACCCCCGGCAGCGCGGCGGCGGGCGCCAGCCCGTCGAGCAGTCCGGCTTCGATGCGTTTGACCTCGCCGACCCAGTCCTGCGACAGCAGCAGGTCGATCGAGGCGCAGGCGACCGACGCCGCGAGCGGGTTGCCCATGAACGTCGGGCCGTGCGCGAGCACCGGGACCTCGCCGCGCGAGATGCCCTCGGCGACCTCCGTGGTGCACAGCGTCGCCGCCATCGTCAGATAGCCCCCGGTCAGCGACTTGCCCAGGCACATCACATCGGGGGAGACGCCGGCGTGCTCCGCCGCGAAGAGGGCGCCGGTACGGCCGAAGCCGGTGGCGATCTCGTCGAAGACCAGCAGCACGCCGTGCTCGTCGCACGCCTCGCGCAGCACCCGCAGATAGCCGGGGGAGTGGAAGTTCATTCCGCCGGCGCCCTGCACCACCGGCTCCACGATCACCGCCGCGAGCTCGTCGGCGTGACGGCCGATCAGCTCCCGCAGGTGCGCCACGTAGCGCGGGTCGGGCTCGGCACCGAAACCGGACGGCGGCGCGTCGGCGAAGACCTGGCGGGGAAGTACTCCCGACCACAGGCCGTGCATCCCGCCGTCCGGGTCGCACACCGACATCGGCTGCCAGGTGTCCCCGTGGTAGCCGCCGCGCCAGGTCAGCAGCCGCTGCTTGGCCGGCCGGCCCAGCGAACGCCAGTACTGCAGGCACATCTTCACCGCGACCTCGACCGACACCGAGCCGGAGTCGGCGAAGAAGACATGGCGCAGCGGCTCGGGGGTGATCTCCACCAGGCGGGCCGCGAGCCGGACGGCGGGCTCGTGGGTGAGCCCGCCGAACATCACATGGCTGAACCGGTCGAGCTGGTCGCGCGCGGCCTCGTTGAGGACCGGGTGGTTGTAGCCGTGGATCGCCGACCACCAGGACGACATGCCGTCGATCAGCTCGGTCCTGCCCTCCGCCGGGGCGGCCAGCCGCAGCCGGACCCCGGACGCCGATTCGACGATCAGGGGCTCCTGGCGGCCGGGCATCGGTCCGTACGGATGCCAGACGTGCTCCCGGTCCAGGGCCAGCAGCACGTCCGGCGTCAGCACGTCGGGCGTCAGCGCTTGCGGCGTCGGCGGCGCGGCGAGCGGCTCAGGCATTGGGCGCCAGGTCCGTTCCCGCTCCACGTCGGCGGACGGTGACCAGCCCGGTGCGGGCGGCGCCCGCCGTGACGGGCGCCTGGTCCTGCGACCCGACGGGCTCCGCCACCGGCTCGGGCGCGCTCTGCGCCCCGCCGCCGCAGGGACCGCAGCCGCCGCCGTCCGCGTGCGAACCGCATCCCGCGTCCTGGCCCTGCGAGCCGCAGCCACCGGCCGCGTCGTGCGAACCGCAGCCGCCGGCCGCCTGCGCCACGTCAGCTCGGTGCTGGGGGAGCGTGACCGTGCCCGCGCCCTCCACCTCGAAGCCGGCGTCGGCGATCATGTCGAGGTCGGCCTGGCCGGCCTGGCCCTCGCTGGTCAGGTAGTCGCCCAGGAAGATCGAGTTCACCAGGTGCAGGGCGAGCGGCTGCATCGAGCGCAGGTGCACCTCACGGCCGCCGGCGAGCCGGACCTCGACGTCGGGGCAGACGAAACGCACCATCGCCAGGATCCGCAGGGCGCGCTGCGGGGTGAGGTTCCACTCCTCGGCCAGCGGGGTGCCCTCGAACGGGATGAGGAAGTTGACCGGCACGGAGTCCGGGTCCAGCTCGCGCAGCGCGAACACCACGTCCACGAGGTCGGCGTCGGACTCGCCCATGCCCGCGATCAGGCCGGAGCACGCGGACAGCCCGGCCGCCTGCGCCTGCTGAACGGTGTCCACCCGGTCGGCGTACGTGTGCGTGGTGGTGATGTCCCCGTATGTCGCCTCGGAGGTGTTCAGGTTGTGGTTGTACGCGTCCGCGCCGGCCTCGCGCAGCCGGTCCGCCTGACCGGCGGAGAGCAGGCCCAGGCAGGCACAGACCTCGATGCCCTCGTTCTGCTCCTTGATCGCCTCGATGGTCTGGGAGACCCGGTCCACGTCGCGGTCCGTGGGACCACGTCCGCTGGCCACCAGACATACCCGTTTGGCCCCGCCCGCGACCCCGGCCGTCGCGGCGGCGGCCGCCTCGTGCGGCTTGAGCCAGGTGTACTTCAGGATCCCGGCCGTGGAGCCGAGCCGCTGCGAGCAGTACGAGCAGTCCTCGGGACACAGTCCGGACTTGAGGTTGACCAGGTAGTTGAGCTTCACACGGCGCCCGAACCACTGGCGCCGTACCTTGCCGGCCGCGGTCACCACATCGAGCAGGTCATCGTCGGAGGTCGCCAGTACGGCAAGCGCCTCATCCCGGGTGGGCAGCTCTCGGCGCAGCCCCTTGTCCACCAGCGTGTTCAGCAGATCCATAGGGGCGATCCTGGCTCACCGAGGGGCCCGGAGCCAATGATGGACCGCACAACAGGGGTGGCTACAGGTGTGTGTATCACCACACCCTGTCCGGGCGGCCCGACCAGTACGTTGCTGCCAGGCCCACCCGCACCACCCCGGCCGCACCGCCGGACCCCCGGGCAGAACCGCCCCAGCCCGCCCCACCGACCCCAGGGACCCCGATGAGCCGCGACCCGTTCGACTGGATCGACGCCCACGCCGAGCGGCGCCGCGAGGCCGGCCTCGTCCGCACTCTGCGACCGCGGCAGGCGGACTCGGCACTGCTGGACCTGGCGGGCAACGACTATCTCGGACTCGCCCGGCACCCGCAGGTCACCCGGGCCGGGGCCGACGCCTGCCTGCTGTGGGGCGCCGGCTCCACCGGCTCCCGGCTGGTCACCGGCACCACCGAGCTGCACACCGAACTGGAGGCGGAGCTCGCCGAATTCTGCGGGTTCGAGGCCGCCCTGGTCTTCGCCTCCGGCTACGCCGCGAACCTGGCCGCCGTCACCGCGCTGACCGGGCCCGGCACGCTCATCGTCTCCGACAGCTCCAACCACGCCTCGCTCATCGACGGCTGCCGGCTCTCCCGCGCCGACACCGAGGTCGTGGCACACCGGGACACGACAGCGGTGCGCAAGGCCCTGGACGCGCACGGCGGGTCCGCTGTCGTCGTCTCCGACTCGGTCTTCTCCGTCGACGGCGACGCGGCCCCGCTCGCCGCGCTGGCCGCCGCCTGCCGCGAGCACGGAGCGGCGCTGCTGGTGGACGACGCGCACGGGCTGGGCGTCCTGGGCGAGGGCGGCCGGGGCGCGGCCTGGGCCGCGGGGCTGGCCGGCGCGCCCGACGTGGTCGTCACCGCCACCCTGTCGAAGTCGCTCGGCAGCCAGGGCGGAGTGGTGCTCGGCCCGGCCCGGGTGATCGAGCACCTGGTGAACGCCGCCCGCACCTTCATCTTCGACACCGGGCTCGCGCCCGCCGCTGCGGGCGCGGCGCTCGGCGCGCTGCGCCTGCTGCGCCGCGAACCGGAGCGCGCCGAGCGGGCCCGCGCTGTGGCACTCGAACTGTACGAGCGGCTGACCGCGGCGGGACTGCGCTCGGCGCGGCCGGACGCCTGTGTGGTCGCGGTGCGTGCCCCGTCGGCCGGCGAGGCGCTGCAGTGGGCGGCGGACTGCAGGACCGCGGGCCTGGCGGTGGGGTGCTTCCGGCCGCCGTCGGTGCCCGACGGCATCTCGCGGCTGCGGTTGACCGCCCGCGGCGATCTGACGGATCAGCAGATCGCCGAGGCGGTCGAGGTGATCGTCCGTACCGCTCCCGGGGATTCAGCCGGTTCCGCCGAACTCACCCGCGCGTAGCGCCCTTACGAAGGTGTCCCAGACGGCCGACGCGAACAGCAGCGCCGGCCCCTGAGGGTTCTTGGAGTCGCGCACGGCCAGCAGTCCGGAGGACAACTGGGCCGTTTCGACGCAATTGTTGGCGGCGGTGCTGTAGCTGCTGCGCCGCCATCGGGCCGCACAAAGAGTTGTGTTGGAGGAAACGTACCGAGGCAGTACCGACATATGGTGCCTCCTTACGCGCCTGCGCTGTTCCCGGAACCGATCCCGGAAATGAACGCCAATGAGTCGTCGTACGACAGGGCATGGGAGCGCAATCGGTCGAACGCGGCGCTGTAGGCCCTGAGATCCTCTTGCCGATCCACGTAGAGACTACTCGTCAAATGGTCGATAACAACAACATCCAGATCGGCAATGAGCGGGAATGAGAAGATTACGAAAGATCCCGTAACTCCTATGTGCCCGCCCGCGGCGAAGGGAAGAACCTGCAGCCGTATCCGCGGCATCCTGGCGGCTTCCGCGAGGTGTTGAATCTGCGCCCCCATGACCTGTTCGCCGCCGACGTTGCGCCGCAGTACCGCCTCGTCGAGAAGAGCGTGCAGCTCCAGCGGGGAATCCTGCTCCAGCACCGCCTGCCGGGCCACCCGCACCTCGACCAGGGCGTCCACCTCCCGCGCTGCGAGCTGCGGGAGGACCGACCGGGTGAGCGCGCGGGCGTACGCCGGGGTCTGCAGCAGACCCGGCACCACGCTGTTCTCCATGGTGCGCGCCCGGCAGGCACCTGTTTCCAGACTGATGAAGTCGCGGTACTCCGCGGGCAGCACATCGCGGAAGTCGTGCCACCAGCCGCGCTGCGTACCCTTCCCGGCCAAGGTCGCCAGCAGGTCCCGCAGTTCACGGTCGCGTACCCCGTAGATGTCCAGCAGGACGGCCACGTCCTCCGGTCGCGCGCCGCTGCGGCCGGTCTCGATGCGGCTCACCTTCGACTGGTGCCAGCCGGCCCTGCGGGCCGCCTCGCCGCTCGTCATCCCGACCAGATCGCGTTGCCGCCGGAGTTCCGCTCCGAGCTTGCGGCGCCGTACCGCGGGGATCTGTTGCATCTCGCGCCGCCCCTCCTGAAGGAACTTTTCAGACCGTCACCAGTGCGACAGTCTGCGCCTGAATACGTTCTCGCGTAGCAGGGTTCACCGCTTTGAGCGACAGATATATGCATATCGCTGTGGATCGGCCGCAATAGCGGCACCATAGGTGGCACTCTGGCGCGAAGTAGCCGTCCGCGGCTCCCTGCGGGCAACCCGCACGACGGAGTCTCGGGGCACGGCGGGAAAGGGACAGCGTCGCCATGGCAGACCTCCAGGAAGCATCCGTCACCCTGCCGAGCGACCCCGCCTCGGTCACCACGGCGCGCCGTTACGTTTGCGGGCTGCTGGCGGATTGGGGGATGCCCGAGGACGCGCCGGCCGTCGATGCCGTGCGGTTGATCGTCTCCGAACTCGCCACCAACGCCGTGCTGCACACGCTCGGCCAGTCACCCACCTTCACCGTGGACGTCCAGTTGGAGCGGGCCGAGCACCTGCGGATCGGGGTCACCGACAGCCATCCGCGCTGGCCGCAGCGGCTGCCCGCCGCCGTCCAGCAGGACAACGGGCGCGGCATGGTCATCATCCGCCATCTCACCGCGGAATCCGGCGGCCGGCTCTCGGTGACCCCCACCCCGGAGGGCGGCAAGACTGTCTGGATCATGCTTCCCTGGGCGGTCCCGGTGGCCTGACCGGCGCGCCGGAGCCGTGCCTGGGGAACGTCAGCCGGGGTCTGCGACCAGGATCGCCTCAGCGCCCACCGGGACGTATCCGGCGGCCAGGAAGGCGCGCACGCTCGAGGCGTTGCCCGGGGCGATCTGGGCCCACAGCGGCCGGCCGTCGGGCACCAGGTGGCGGGCGGCGCGGGCGAGGCGGCGGCCCAGGCCCGTTCCGCGGGCGCCGGGATCGACCTCCAGGGCCGCTTCCCAGCGGCCGCAGACGCCCCGGCCGATCAGTACGGTGCCGCCGGGCGTCGTCCAGGCCCGTACGTCGTCACGGCGCAGCAGGGCGCGGACTATCCGCGGGTGGGCGCGGTCGGTGGTCGGCTCCAGCGGAAGATCCGGCGGCCCCGGCAGCGGCCGGGCGAGCACCATCATGTCGATGTTCTCCACCCGCCGGCCGACGCGTCGGCCCAGGGCGTTCAGGAATGCCGGGCTGAGCGGGGCGGCCAGGTCGCCGGGTGTCAGCAGGCCGCGCATCCAGTCGTGGTCGGTATCGGCGAACACGACGGCGTGCGCGGTGAAGGAGAAGACCCCGGCGTCGCGTTCCGAGGGCTGCGGAACCATGGTCACCGCGCCGTCCGCGGCGGGCAGCACGCCCTTCTCCACGTCGTCCAGGATCTGTCGAAGGGTCACGCCTGAGCTGCCTCGGCCGCCTGAGTCGCCCGGGCCCGTTCGGGGGCGCTGCGCTCGACGCAGAACTCGTTGCCCTCCGGATCGGCCATCACCACCCACCCCGTTCCGTCCGGCCTGCGCTGGTCGCTGACGACTCCGGCGCCCAGCGCCGTCAGCCGCTCGACCGTCTCGTCCCGGGTGCCGGTGGGCGGCTGGATGTCCAGGTGCAGCCGGTTCTTGGCGGACTTGCCCTCCGGAACCCGGATGAACAGCATGCCGGGTACACCCGGTTGGCCCGGGTCGATGAGGACCTCGTCGTCGCCGGGGTCGGACTCCTCCAGCACGTAGCCGGTGAGCTCGGCCCAGAAGGCGGCGAGGCGGTACGGGTCGGAGGCGTCGAAGGTGATGTGGCGGACGGGGTTGAGATAGGTCATGTGCGTCTTTCGGCCGGTGGGTTGGTCCCAAGCGGGGCCAACATAGCCGTCCGGGTGCGCCCTTGCCGGGAATATCGACCCGTCCCGCCCAACGCCCGTGCGGGGGCCCGGAGCACCGGACCCCCGCGGTGCGTCAGCTGACGCGGCCGTACCAGACGCTGCTGCTCCAGATCTTCTCCAGCCGGACCCGGGTGCCGGTCTTGGGGGCGTGCCAGATCTTGCCGCTGCCGGCGTAGATGCCGACGTGGTAGACGTCGCTGCCCGTGTGGAAGAACACCAGGTCGCCGGCGCGGCGGCTCGAAGCGGCGATGTGCTTGGTGCTGTTGTACTGGGCACCGGTGGTGCGGGGCAGCTTCTTGCCGGCCTTGTTGAACGAGTACAGGGTGAGTCCGGAGCAGTCGAAGCGGTTGGGCCCCGCGGCGCCCCACTGGTACGGCGAGCCCTTCTTCGACGCCGCGACGCTCAGGGCCTTGGCGGAGACGGTGGCCGCGTCGGCGTGAGTGGCGGTGGCCGGCAGCAGGGCGGGGACCGCGACAGCGGCGGCGGTGAGGACCGTGGCGGCCCCCATGCGGGACAGACGTGTGGACATGCCGAACGTGGCCATGCGAAACCCTTCGTCGTCCGCTTGCGAAGGATGACCTGTCGGGTTCGGGCAGGCGAAGAATCCCGGCCGCTGACGCGGCTTCACCCCAAGGGGACGGCCTGGATACCGATGGGCCGGCCCCGTCGTGCCTGGGTCCTCCGTTCCTGCCGTTGCTGTGTCGACCGGGCATCCGGGCGGCGGCAGGATTGGGCGTCCGCTCGGACCGCCCCACCACGGCGGCGGGGTCTTGTCGTCGAAGGGAGCATGACTCACGAAGGCACCCGAATCGGTGCACAAACGGCTTTATGTGACTCTCGTCACCAATCACCTATTCGGGTGGCCGGAGCGCCGAATGCCGCGGTTTCCGCCCTGGCGCACGCCGGTTGACCTGGGGTGGAGACACCGAGCGTGACGGGCTGACGTTGCAAGTCGGTGCTGCAACATCCACCCGTCACGCGCAAGGGTGACTACTCCGAACGTGCAGCCGTATGTCGCCCCGGAGGCTGTTCAGCACTCCGGTGGGGGCGGAACGGCGACGAGCGAGGCGCGCCGCTCACCGTCCAGGACGCGCAGCGCCCTTCCCAGCGTCCCGGTGTGCACCTCGGTCTCGCCGCGGGCGTGCATCACCGCGAGTGCTTCGCGCAGCGCCGTCGCCCTGCCGACCAGCGCCTGGGCGGCCCGCAGTGCGCCGTAGGTGTCGCGGGAGCGGGACGGGTTGATCCGTCCCAGCAGGTCCACGATCTCCAGATAGCGGTCGACCAGTTCGCCCTCGGAGCGCGTCAGGGCCGGCAGCGGCGGGAGTTCCGGCACCACCGGTGTCACCGGATGCCGTGTGCGGTGCCGTTGGTCTTACGGCTGAGGGTGACCCGGTCGACGATCCCGTAGGCGAGCGCCTGGGTGGCGTCGAGGATCATGTCGCGCTCGATGTCGGCGCTGATGCGCGCCGGTTCCTGGCCGGTGTGGCGCACCAGCAGCTCCTCCAACTGCTCCCGGGTGCGCAGCAGTTCGCGGGCCTGGATCTCCAGGTCCGCGATGGTGCCCTGGACCGCCTGTCCGAAGGACGGCTGGTGGACGAGGACCCGGGCGCCCGGGGTGATCATGCGCTTGCCGGGCGCGCCGGCGGCGAGCAGCACCGCGGCGGCGGAGGCCGCCTGGCCGATGCAGACCGTGGACACGTCGCAGGTGACGAACTGCATCGTGTCGTAGATCGCGGTCATCGCGGTGAACGAGCCGCCGGGGGAGTTGATGTACAGCGAGATGTCCTGGCCGGGGGCCGAGCTCTCCAGGTGGATGAGCTGCGCCATGACGTCGTTGGCGGAGGTGTCGTCGATCTGCGTCCCGAGGATGACGATGCGCTCCTGCAGCAGCTTGGAGTACGGGTCCATGGTGCGGGTCCCGGAGCTGGTGCGTTCGGTGAACTCGGGCAGGACGTAGCGGGCGGTGGGTCGGATCATGGCGGCACCTCCACGTAAAAAATGTACAGGACGTACATCTCGATATGATGGGGAGCATGGCCCATGAAGTACCGGTGACACAAGCGCGTGCGGAGCTCGCGGAACTCATCAACCGCGTTGTCTACGGCGGCGAGCAGGTGGTGCTGACGCGCCACGGCAAGCCGCTCGTTGCCCTGGTCTCCGCCGCTGACCTGCAGCGACTGCGCGATCTTGATGAGGCGACCGAGGAGCAGGTGATCAGCACGGTCTCCTCGTTCGGCTCCCGCGCGTCCGCCACGGGCGAACGCCGCCGCTTCGGCATCGCCGCCGAACACCGCGGCCCGGACGCCGGGGATCGGCGTCCGGGCCGCGAGTGAGACGGTCGGAGCGGTAGTCGTACGGTCGGTGCGGTGGGTGCGGTGTGCGCCCGCGCGCGCTCGAAGCGGCGGACGGTCAGTGCGTCAGAAGGTCAGCTTCCAGCTGTCGATGTAGCCGGTGTCGACACGGGCGACGTCCTGGACCTTGAGCTTCCAGACGCCGTTGGCCACCTCGGACGAGGCGTTGGCGGTGTAGGTGGTGATGACATTGTCGGCCGAGTCCGAACCGCTGGAGCTCTTCAGCCGGTAGGTGCTGCCGTCGGGGGCGACCAGGTCGATGACGAGGTCACCGCGGTAGGTGTGCTTGATGTCCACACCGACCTGCAGGGCGCTGGGCGCGTTGCCCGTGATGCCGCTGACGGTGACCGACGAGGTGACGGCCGCGCCCGCGTCCGGGATGGCGACGTCCGCGGTGTTCTCGAAGACCGTGCCGGTGGGGGGTGGCGTGGTCCCGGTGCTGAGCGCCCAGATCGCGTAGGCGATGGCGTCGCTGTTGTTGTCCAGCGCGCTGTCGTTGAGGTTGGCCGAGGTGTCGCATGAGCGGTGGTAGCAGGCGTCGAAGGCCTGGCCCGAGGTGCCGCCCCACTTCTGCGCCTGTGCCGCGGTCTTGGTGTAGTCCGCCCCGCTGAACAGCCCGCCGACCGGCACGCCCGCGCTCTTGAACGGGGCGTGGTCGGAACGGCCGTCACCCTCGGTCTCGATCTCGGTCGGAATGCCCTTGGTGGCGAAGAAGTCCTTGAAGACCTTCTCCAGCGGCGCGTTGTCGTCGTAGACGAAGTAGCCCGGGTTGGGCGAACCGATCATGTCGAAGTTGAGATAGGCGTCGATCTTCGACCGCTCGGTGGCCGGGAGGTTGTTGACGTAGTACTTGGAGCCGATCATCCCCAGCTCCTCGGCGCCGAACCAGCCGAACCGCAGGTGCTTGGTGGGCTGCAGGCCGGCGCGGGAGACGGCGAGGGCGACCTCCAGGATGCCCGCGGTGCCCGACCCGTTGTCGTTGATGCCGGGTCCCGCGGTGACGGAGTCCAGGTGCGCGCCGCTCATCACCACGTGGTTGGCGTCGCCGCCAGGCCAGTCGGCTATGAGGTTCCAGCTGGTGGCGCCGCTGGAGGTGAACTGCTGGAGCGTGGTGGTGTAGCCGGCCGCGTCCAGCTTGCCCTTGACGTAGTCGAGGGAGGCCTTGTAGCCGGGGCGCCCGTGGGCGCGGTTGCCGCTGTTGGCGGTGGCGATGGACTGCAGTTGGGTCAGGTGCGCCTTGACGTTGGCGACCGGGATGTCCGGTGCGGCGAGGGTCGGCGCGGGGGCGGCCGGGGCGGCAACGGCGGGCGCGGCGGTGGCCGCGGGAGATGCGCCGATGAGGGCCGCCGAGAGCGCGGTGACCGCGCCGATGGCGGTCAGGGCATGGCGCAGCGTCAGTCGTGTGGACACGTGGTGCTCCGTTTTCCGTGGTGGGGGCGCGGAACGAACGAGGCACGCCGCGGCGACGACCACGGCGCGCAGGAGCGTCTTCTGGCCAGAAGTCTCTTTTGATGCGGACATGATGATCCGGCTGTCTCGGACGAGGCGTCAAGAGCGATAACCGGACAGGAAGTTCCGGTGAACGGACGAAGCCAGGCAAAGGCCGTGCAAAGGACCCGCAAAGACCGTGCGGGGGCCATGGTCGCGCAGGCCGTCCGCGACACGCTGACGGCTCTGACCAGCGTCATCGCGCGTAACGTGAGTTAACGTCGGTGAAACTCCGCCGAACTAACGTTCCGCACCCGATCGACTGTGAGGTGTGGCCGTGCAACTGACCCCCCATGAGCAGGAGCGCCTGCTCATTCACGTCGCCGCCGATGTGGCGGACCGGCGCCGCGCGCGCGGTCTGCGGCTCAACCACCCCGAGTCGATCGCGCTGATCACCGCGCACATCCTCGAAGGCGCCCGCGACGGCCGCACCGTCGCCGAGCTGATGGCCTCGGGCCGCGCGGTGCTGAGCCGGGCCGACGTCATGGACGGCATCCCCGAGATGATCCCGGACGTGCAGGTCGAAGCGACCTTCCCCGACGGGACCAAGCTCGTCACCGTGCACGACCCGATCGTCTGACGAGGAGGCGCCACCGATGATCCCCGGAGAGATCCTCCACGCGGACGAGGCCGTACCGCTGAACGCCGGAAAGCCCGTCACCCGGCTGACGGTGCTCAACACCGCCGACCGGCCGGTCCAGGTCGGCTCCCACTACCACTTCGCCGAGACCAACCCCGGTCTGGAATTCGACCGCGCGGCCGCCCACGGCCTGCGGCTGTCCATCGCCGCGGGCACCGCCGTGCGCTTCGAGCCCGGCATCCCGGTCGCGGTGGAACTGGTCCCCATCGGGGGGCTGCGCATCGTCGCCGGGCTGCGCGGCGAGACCGCGGGGGCCCTCGATGGCTGAACTCACCCGCGCCGTATACGCCGACCTGTTCGGCCCGACCGCGGGCGACCGGATCCGGCTCGCCGACACCGACCTGCTGATCGAGATCGAGCGCGATCTGTCCGGCGGCCCGGCCGGCTCCGGCGACGAAGCGGTCTTCGGCGGCGGCAAGGTGATCCGCGAGTCCATGGGCCAGTCCCGGGCGACCCGCGCGGAGGGCACCCCCGACACCGTCATCACCGGCGCGGTGGTGCTGGACCACTGGGGCATCGTCAAGGCGGACATCGGGATCCGGGACGGCCGCATCGCCGCGATCGGCAAGGCCGGAAACCCCGAGACGATGGACGGCGTGCATCCGGACCTCGTCATCGGACCCGAGACCGAGATCATCGCGGGCAACGGCAGGATCCTCACCGCCGGAGCGGTCGACGCGCATGTCCACTTCATCTCGCCGACCATCGTCGACCAGGCGCTGTCCGCCGGTGTGACGACCATCGTCGGTGGCGGCACCGGCCCCGCCGAGGGCACCAGGGCGACCACCATCACCCCCGGACCCTGGCACCTGGCCCGGATGTTCGCGGCGCTGGAGGCGTACCCGGTCAACATCGGACTGCTCGGCAAGGGCAACACCGTGTCGTCCGAGGCGATGTACAGCCAGCTGCGCGGCGGCGCCGTGGGATTCAAGATCCACGAGGACTGGGGGGCGACCCCGGCCGCCATCGACGCCTGCCTGACGGTGTGCGACGCCACCGGCGCCCAGCTGGCGATCCACACCGACACTCTGAACGAGGCCGGTTTTGTCGAGGACACCCTCGCGGCCATCGCCGGACGCGGCATCCACGCCTACCACACCGAGGGCGCCGGCGGCGGGCACGCGCCTGACATCATCACCGTCGTCTCCCAGCCCAACGTCCTGCCGTCCTCGACCAACCCGACCCGCCCGCACACCGTCAACACCGTCGAGGAACACCTCGACATGCTGATGGTCTGCCATCACCTCAACCCGGCCGTCCCCGAGGACCTCGCCTTCGCCGAATCGCGCATCAGGCCCTCGACCATCGCCGCCGAGGACTTCCTGCACGACCTCGGCGCGATCAGCATCATCAGCTCCGACTCCCAGGCCATGGGACGAGTCGGCGAAGTCGTGCTGCGGACCTGGCAGACCGCGCATGTGATGAAGAAGCGCCGCGGATCACTGCCGGGGGACGGGCGCGCGGACAACAACCGAGCTCGTCGCTATGTCGCCAAATACACCATCAACCCAGCCGTCGCGCAGGGTCTGGACGCGGAGATCGGCTCGGTCGAGAAGGGCAAACTCGCCGACCTGGTCCTGTGGGAACCGGCGTTCTTCGGCGTCAAGCCGCTGCTCGTCATCAAGGGCGGCCAGATCGCCTATGCGCAGATGGGCGACGCCAACGCCTCCATCCCCACTCCCCAACCGGTCCTGCCCCGGCCCATGTTCGGCGCCATCGGCCGCGCCCCGGCCGCCAACTCCTTCAACTTCGTCACGAGCACAGCGCTCGACGCCGGGCTCCCGGACCGGCTCGGCCTCGGCAAGCGCTTCGTGCCGATCCGCAGCACCCGGGCCCTGACCAAGGCCGACATGCGGGAGAACGACGCCCTGCCGCGCGTCGAGGTCGACCCCGACACCTTCACCGTGCGCATCGACGGCGACGTCGTCGAACCGGCCCCCGCGGCCGAACTGCCCATGGCCCAGCGCTACTTCCTCTTCTGATGACGTCGAGTACCCCGGTGACCGCAACCGCGAGTGCCCCGGCGACGGCAACTGCGGGTGCCCCGGTTACTCCGATGGCGAGTGCTCCGGTGCCCCTGGCTGCGAGTGCCCCGGTGACCGCGCCGGAACCGCCCCCCGCCGCCAGGGCCGCGCTGATCCTGCTCGCCGACGGGCGGTTCCCGGCCGGCGGCCACGCCCACTCCGGAGGCGGCGAGGCCGCCGTCACGGCCGGGCTCATCCATGACCCGGCCACGCTCGCCGCCTTCTGCCGGGGCCGGCTGCACACCTCGGGACTGGTGGCCGCCGCGCTCGCCGCCGCGGCCACCGCGGGCCTCGACCCGCTGCTGCTCGACTCCGTGGCCGACGCCCGTACCCCCTCACCCGCGCTGCGCGCCACCGCCCGCAAGCTCGGCAGACAACTGATGCGTGCCGCCCGGGCCGCCTGGCCCGCCGCGGAACTCGACCAGCTCGCCGCCGCCCGACCGCGCGGCGCCCACCAGCCGATCGTGCTCGGCGTCACCGCCCGGGCCGCGGGCCTCGCCCCGCTGGACGCGGCCCATGTGGCGGCGTACGAATCCGTCACCGGCCCGACCACCGCCGCCGTCCGGCTGCTCGGCCTCGACCCCTTCGCCGTCGGCGCCGTCCTGGCCCGCCTCGCCCCCGAACTCGACGCGGTCGCCGAACGCGCCGCACTGGCCGCCGACCGCGCCGTGACGGAGGGGATCCACACCCTTCCCGCAGCGTCCGCACCCCTGCTCGACATCCACGCCGAGCAGCACGCGGCCTGGCCCGTCCGCCTCTTCGCCTCCTGACCCCGGGACGACCGCGCGCCTCCCACCCATCCGCCGCCATCCGACCCCGGAGCCGACCATGCACCTCGACCACCCGGACACCTACCCCGAGCGCTACGCCTACGGCACCCCCGCCCAGCGCCCCGACGGCACCCGCCGGGCCCTGCGAGTGGGCCTCGGCGGACCGGTCGGCTCCGGCAAGACCGCCACCGTCGCCGCGCTCTGCCGTCAGCTGCGCGACGAGCTGTCCATCGCGGTGGTCACCAACGACATCTACACCCGCGAGGACGCGGAATTCCTGCTGCGCAACGCCGTCCTGCCCCCCGAGCGCATCAGCGCGGTGGAGACCGGCGCCTGCCCGCACACCGCCATCCGCGACGACATCTCCGCCAACCTCGAAGCCGTCGAGGACCTGGAGGACGCGGTCGGACCCCTGGACCTCGTCCTGGTCGAGTCGGGCGGCGACAACCTCACCGCCACGTTCTCCAAGGGCCTGGTGGACGCGCAGATCTTTGTCATCGACGTCGCGGGCGGCGACAAGATCCCGCGCAAGGGCGGACCCGGCGTGACCACCTCCGACCTGCTGGTCATCAACAAGACCGACCTCGCCGCGCTGGTGGGCGCCGACCTCGCCGTCATGGCCCGCGACGCCAGGACCCAACGCGGTGAGCTCCCGGTCGTCTTCACCGCCCTGACCGCCGAGGGCGGCATCGCCCCGGTCGCCGGCTGGATCCGCGAGCAGCTCGCCGCCTGGACCGCGGTCCGCGCATGACCGCCGCTGTTGTCGGCTTGCGTACCGGCGGAGTACGAGCCGATGGAGTGCGCGCCGCCGCCCGCATCGGCGCCGTGTCCGACGGGCGCGGCGGGACCGTGCTGCCGGTGCTCATCGGCGACGGTCCGTTCGCGCTGCGCCGTACCCGGGCCACCGGCTCCGGCACCCAGGTCACGGTCATCGGCGCGATGAGCGCGCCGCTGGGCGGCGACCGGCTGGAGCTGTCCGCAGACGTGGGCGCGGGCGCGGAGCTGACGGTGACCAGCGCCGCCGCGACCATCTCGCTGCCCGGCACGTCCGGTGAACCCGCCACGTACGACGTGCGGTTGGGCGTCGGCCCGGACGCCGTCCTACGTTGGCTGCCCGAGCAGGTCATCGCGGCGGCGGGCAGCGACCTGCGGATGACCACCCGTGTCGAGCTCGCCGCGGGCGCCCGGCTCGTCTACCGCGACGAGCAGGTCCTCGGCCGCGCGGGGGAGCGGACGGGTCGGCTCACCACCCGTCTGACCGCGCACCTCGCCGGAGGGCTCCTGTTGGACCAGGAGCTGTCGTTCGGGCCCGGCGTCCCGGGCTGGGACGGTCCCGCGGTCCTGCACCGGTACCGGGCCGTCGGCCAACTCCTCGTCGTCTCACCGGAGTTCGTCCATGATCCGCCGACGGCCGGGATTCTCGCGGCGGACCCCGACAGCGGGCAGGCCGTCCGCACCCCGCTCGCCGGCCCCGCCGTACTGGTCACGGCCGTGGCGCCCGACGCCCTGCGCCTGCGCCGGCTGCTCGACGCGGCGATGCCGAACAGTGACGGCTTCGGTGCGGACCACCCGGAGACTGCCGCGGCCGGACGCGTTAGCGTGGCCCGATGAGCACTTCGATCAACGACGCAGCGGTACCGGCCCCTTCCCCCGGCCGCGAAGGACCGACCGCGACGCGCGAGGCACAGGCCCACGAGGTCGGACCGGTCCGCACGACATACGCGCCCGACCGCGACGGCGACCCGGATCCCGGCGAAATCGTCTGGACCTGGGTGCCGTTCGAGGAGAACGACGGACGCGGGAAGGACCGTCCGGTGCTGGTCGTGGCCCGTGAGGCGACCGGCACACTGCTGGCGGTCCAGCTGTCGAGCAAGCGCCATGACGAGGACCGCGAATGGGTGCCGATCGGCACCGGCTCGTGGGACTCGGCCGGCCGCGAGTCCTGGGTCGACCTCGACCGCGTGCTGCGCGTGCACCCCGACGGGATGCGCCGGGAGGCCTGCGCCCTGGACCGTCCGCGCTTCGACCGCGTGGTGGGACGGCTGACCGAACGCTACGGATGGAGCTGACGGCCAACGCGGGTTGAGTCGCGCTGCGTTCCCCGGGAGCTCATCCCGAATCGGTCATGCTGGTGCGGTCATCCTGACGCGCCGAGCAGCTCCGTCAGCAGCAGGGCCGTCGGGCCGGGGTCGCCCCGGTGCAGTGACTCCTTGCGGTGCACCAGCCGCGGCGCGGACAGCGGCACCCCGCCGGCCCCGGCGACCGATGCCGGCAGCAGGGCCAGCCCGTGTCCCGCCCGCGCCAGGGCGAGCACGGCCCGTACGTCCGTGCCGTCGTAACGCGGCCCGGTCCGGAAGCCGTTGCCGCAGGCCGCGCGCAGTTCGCCCAGCGGGATCGCCGCGTCCGGGGCGTCCAGCCACAGCGCGTCGATCAGGTCGGGCAGCCGCAGGCCGTCCCGTGCGGCCAGCGGATGGCCGTCCGGCAGGAGGACGACCAGCGGTTCCTCGCCGACGCCGGCCGTGTGCAGCGGGCCGGCGTCGGGCAGCCGCAGCGGATCGCTGGGCGCCGCCGCGCCGTCCACCAGGCCGAGATCGAAATCGCCGCAGGCCACGCCGGCGACGACTCCGGCACGCTCCAGCAGCCGTACCGTCACCTCAGTTCGCGGCGCAGCGACCCGCAGCCGGGCGAGAGCGAGCGCCGTACGGTCGCCGAAGGCCAGCGGAGACGCGCCGAGCACCAGATGCGCGGCGGGGGAGTGCGCGGCGCGCACCACCTCGGCGCGGGCCGCCGCCATCCGCATCAACAGCGGACCCGCGTGCTCCAGCAGCCGGGTACCGGCCTCGGTGGGCGCCACCGGCCGGCGGCCGAGCAGCTCCACCCCGAGATCGGATTCCAGGGCGGCGATGTGCTGCGAGACGGCGGACTGGGTGTAGCCCAGTTCGCGCGCGGCGGCGGAGAACGACGCGAGCCGGACGACGGCCGTGAAGGTGCGCAGCAGATGCGGATCCATGAGCATCAGTATTGCTGATGGGTAGTGCAATCTTCATCGTTGGACGTGATGGCCGGTTGCTCGCAGGATGAACTCCATGACCACCGAACCTGCGGCTCCCGCCGCCGCTCCCGCCGTTCCCGCTCCGTACCCGGCCCCGCGGATCGCCCTGGTGGGCGACCGCTCCGCCTCCGTCCGTTCCCACCAACGCATCCCCGTCCTGCTCGACGCGCTGCGCGAGCGGAACGGGCTGCCGGCCGACGCGTACTGGATCCCGACGGAGGAGGCCGCCCGGCCCGGCGCGGTGTCCGCGTTCGACGCCGTCTGGCTGCTGCCGGGCAGCCCGTACCGCAGCGAGGCGGGCGCGCTGGCGGCGGTCCGCACCGCCCGCGAGGAGGGCATCCCGTTCCTCGGCACCTGCGGCGGCTTCCAGCACGCGCTGCTGGAGTTCGCCCGCACCGTCTGCGGTCTCAGCGACGCCCGGCACGCGGAGAACAACCCCGACGGCGACGGAGACCTGCTCATCGCCCCGCTCGCCTGCTCCCTCGTGGGCCACGAGGGGACGATGCACACCACGCCCGGTTCGCTCGCCGAACGGCTGCTCGGCAGCCGGCAGACGCAGGAACGCTTCCACTGCGACTACGGCCCGGTGACCGAGCTGCTGCCGCAACTGCGCGAGCACGGGTTGCGGTTCACCGGGCACGACACCGAAGGGCAGCCGAGAATCGCCGAACTGCCGGAGCACCCTTTCTTCCTGGCCACGCTCTTCCAGCCGGAACTCGCGGGGGACGGCTCCGTTCCGCATGCTTACATCCGTGGGATCGCCGAGGCCGCCATGTCGCACGCCATGTCACGTATTGGTAAAGAATCGCCGCTGTGACCTGTTCACAGCCACCGCATAGCAGAAAGGATCCTTTCGAATCTCTGTGATCACCGCGACCACAAGTCGCGGGTCAGTAGGGGGAGGAAAATCCTTGAGACGCACTGTTGTGCTCGTCTCCACCGGCGCCCTCATAGCGGGCGCCGTAGCCGCCGCTCCGGCGGCCACCGCCGGAGACAAGCGGCCTACCGGCCAGCACCAGCCGAGCGGACTCGCCGAGTCCATCGGCGTGCAGATAGCGGCCGCCCGTGCCGCTGAGAAGGGCATCGACTGGGCCACGTGCCCGGCCGACTGGGGCCTCAAGGCCCCGGTCGAATGCGGCTATGTCACCGTTCCGGTGGACTACACCAAGCCGTTCGGCAAGACCATCAAGATCGCGGTCGACCGGGCCGCAAGCACCGGCACCCCGGCCGAGCGCCAGGGCGCACTGCTCTACAACCCCGGCGGCCCCGGCGGCTCGGGCATGCGGTTCCCGCTCCGGATCGTCAACAAGTCCGCGTTGTGGGTGAACACCGCCAAGGCGTACGACTTCGTGGGCTTCGACCCGCGCGGTGTCGGCCACTCGGCGCCGATCTCCTGCCAGGACCCGCAGGAGTACGTGAAGGCCCCCAAGGCCGACCCGGTGCCCGACAGCCAGGCGGACAAGGACGCGCAGCGCAAGCTCGCCGCCGAGTACGCCAAGGGTTGCCTGGAGCGTTCCGGCGCGCAGATGCTCTCGCAGATGACGACGGCCAACACGGCCCGCGACATCGACGTGGTGCGTGCCGCCCTCCACGAGAAGAAGCTCAACTACCTGGGCGTCTCGTACGGCACCTACCTCGGCGCCGTGTACGCCACGCTCTTCCCGACCCACGTGCGCCGCATGATCGTGGACAGCGTGGTCAACCCGGACGAGGACCAGATCTGGTACCAGAACAACCTGGACCAGGATGTGGCCTTCCAGGGCCGTTGGGACGACTGGAAGGCGTGGGTCGCCAAGTACGACTCCGTCTACCACATCGGTGACACCCCGGCGAAGGTCCAGGCGCAGTGGGAAGCCCTGCGTGCCGCCGCCAAGACCAACCCGATCGGCGGGGTCGTCGGCCCGGCCGAGCTGCTCGGCTTCTTCCAGGGCGCGGCGTACTACGACTCGTCGTGGGCGACCGTCGCGGGTGTGTGGAGCAAGTACCGCGCGGGTGACACCCAGGCACTCGTCGGTGCGGCGGGACCGGACATGTCCGACACCGCCGGCAACATCACGTCGGAGAACGGCACCGCGGTGTACACCGCGGTGGAGTGCACCGACACCAAGTGGCCGACCAGCTGGAAGAAGTGGGACCGTGACAACACGGAGCTCCACAAGAAGTACCCGTTCCTGACCTGGTCCAACGCCTGGATGAACCTGCCGTGCGCCACCTGGGGCGTCAAGCAGCAGACTCCGGTCGACGTGAAGTCGCACCGCGGGCTGCCCGATGTCCTCATCGTGCAGAGCACCCGTGACGCGGCCACCCCGTACACCGGGGCGCTCGAGCTGCACCGCCGCCTTCAGGGCTCGCAGCTCATCACGGAGAACGGCGCCGGCTCGCACGGTGTCACCGGCCTGGTCAACCCGTGCATCAACCAGCGGGTGGACGACTACCTGATCAACGGCAAGCTCGACGGCCACGACGTCGTGTGCACCCCGCACGCCGTTCCGGTGCCGGCCGCTTCCTAAGCACCGCCCGGTTGCCGAACCTGCCCGGCCGGGTGGCCGCGTAACAGCCACTCGGCCGGACCCGGCACCGTGAGAACACCCCGCCCCGGTCCCTCGTGGACCGGGGCGAGGTCGTTCCCCGGTCATTCCCGGTCGTTCCCGGAAGGGTTGCGGCCGGCCACCGGACCATCCGGTCAGCGGAGCAGTTTCCGCTTCGCCCTCTCGAACTCCGCCCGGGTCAACAGGCCGCGCTTCATCAGCCCCGCGAGCCGTTCCAACTCGTCCGCCAGCGAGACCGGCGGCGGGGCGGCGGCCGCTCTGGGGGCCCGGGCCTGCGCCTGCTTGCCGATCGCGGCCTCGACGGCTCTGCACAGGACCTCGAAGTCCGCCTGCTGTTCCTTGCCGAAGGTGACCGAGGTCTCGGCCCTCGGGGCGGGGCCGCTGCGAGGGCGGCCCGTGCCGTCGGTGACCAGGATGAAGCGGATGCTCCCGTAGCCGGTCCAGCCGGCGGCCTTCCACTGCACGGCGCCTATCCGGGCGACCGGAAGCCGCTCCACGCGCTTGCTCAGCAGGCCCGGCCGTTGGATCGTCACCTGCTCACCGTCGAAGTCGACGTGCACATTCCTGCTGTTGGCATCCATGTCGCCCCCTGAGCGCCGATGGACCGGAATCCTTCCACGGCGCCGGACCGGGCGGGGCGATACGCCGAATCGGGCCGGCGGTGGGGGCGGACTGTCGCCCGCGTGTCCCGGAGGACCCCGGCGGACCGGGTAACTTGGCTGGATCATCCAGGCGAGGCGAAGGCACAGCGATGGCGAAGCTCAATGGCAAGATCAAGTGGTTCAACCCGGGGAAGGGCTTCGGATTCATCACCCCGGCCGACGGCGGCGATGACGTGTTCGTCCACGGCAAGAACATCGAGGGCACCGTCGCCGACGACAAGGTCGTGGAGTACGAGCTCGGGGACGGCCCCAAGGGCCCGCACGCGGTGAATGTGAAGGTCCTCTAGCCGCCGCGGCAGTCCTCCGCCAGACGTTCCGGCTCCGCTGCTAGAGCAGCACGAACATCGCGGCGGTCGCCGCGCCGACCGAGGTACCGGCCACGGTCTGCGCGATCGAGTGGTAGGTGAGCGCGACCCGGGACCAGCAGACGGCGGCGACCAGCGCGTACGCGAGAAGCCACCAGGGAGATGCGACGACCGCGAGCAGCGCGACGACGGCGGAGGCCACAGCCGAGTCCACGCTGATCTTCCAGAGCGTGTTCACGGCCAGCAGGACGACGGTCATCACCCACAGCGAGATCATCGCGATGAGGATGCCGGTCGGCGCGTGGGCCAGGAGCATCACCGCTGAACCGACGCCGATGGAGCCGAGGATGACGGCGAAGATCGGTGCCCGCTGCGTACGGTCCACGACATGCCGGTCGCCCCAGGTGCCGCGCCTGCGCTCCCATTCGATGTAGGCGGCCGGGACGATCCCGGCGCACAGCGCGGCGAACAGTCCCCAGGCCGCGCCGCTCAGGTTGCCCGCCGCGGCGGTCCCGACACCGACCAGCCCGGCGAGCAGGACATTGCGGGGCTGCAGGACGTCGGTGACCGTACGTGCGGCGGAGTCCGACCTCATACGAGCCGCTCCGCGGAGGCGACGGGATGCGGCGGGGACGCCGTGAGGGCTACGGCAGGGGGCGATTCGATCAAGTGGCGCACCAGGTCAGGGTAGAGCCACGCCCTCCGGCCAGGACGCGCGGGCCAGGGCGTGTACAGGGAATGCCTAATCCGCAAGGTCATCAACCCGAGCCCGGAGATCGCGGAGTACCTGAGTGGAGTCTCTGACACCATGGAGCCCTTCGGCGGCTGGTTCCTCGTCCACGACGGTGAGCGGGAGGTCCTGGAAGGCAGTTGGACCGAGATGGACGTCATCTTCGCCGAAGGGGTGCCCGAGGGTTACCGGGGATCCGACGCGCTGGCCAAACTGCCTTTCCAGTACCGGGGTTCGCCCGGGCGGGGGCTTCGCGCCGGGCGAAGGCCACCGCCGGTCACTCGGGTCGGGCCTGCACCTCGGCCCCGCCGCCGCGCCACTCGATGAGCGGGTGATCCTCCACCTCGACATCGTCCAGGCCGGCCCGGCGCAGGAACTCCACGATGTCGGACAGTGAGTACGCGCGGCCGACCGGGGTACCGCCGATCGTCACCCGCCGTGCACCGTTCTCCAGCGGGTAGACGACGACCTGCTGCGCTTCTGGATCCATACCCCTAGGCTGCGCGTTCGAGCGGCCCGGCGCATCTCTTGTGCCGTATTGCGTTCACTCCCTTCACTCCTTTCAATCCCCGCCGAGGTCACGGCGGCGGAAACCGGTCAGACCGGCGGCGCCCGCCGCGGCACCGACCAGGAGGAGCCAGCTGTACGGCGCCGCCTCCAGGTGCCCGCCCGGCAGCTTCGGCAGATGGGTGAAGGGGGAGAGATCCATGACGAGCTGGGGGAAGTGCAGGACAGGACCGAGCTGGCCGCAGAGCAGGAAGGCGGCGAACACCGCCCAGGCCGCCGCCGAGGCCTTCGGTATCCAGCCGAAGAGCACCAGGGACAGCGCAGCCGTGACCCACACCGCAGGAGCCTGGGACAGCGCCGCACCGACCAGCACGGGCAGTTGACCACCGATGTCGCCGATCGTGGCGCCGTAGGCCACTCCGGCGCAGAGACCACCGACCGCGAGCAGCACGAGCGTGCCGAGGACCGGGAACATCAGATGACTGCAGGCCCACCGCACGCGGCCTACGGCGTTGGCCAGCAGGGGTTCGGCGAGCCGGCCGGTCTCCTCCGAACGCAACCGCAGGGTGCTCTGCACGGCATAGGCAGCGGCGAGGCTGCCGAGCAGCCCCATGGCGGTGGCGAAGTAGGAGTCGGTGATGCCGCTCTGACCCCCCATACGCTGGAAGATATCGCTGACCTGCCGGTTCTCCTTGACCATGTCGGAGACCGAGTTGCCCACCGAGCCGTAGAGCGCTCCCGCGACGGCGAATCCGGCGGCCCAGCTGTACAGGGCGCCGCGCTGCAACCGCCAGGCGAGGCCGAACGCGCCGTTCAGCGACGCCGCGGCCGTGGCCCCCCCGGGGCGGGCGGGCAGCAGGCCGGCTTCCATGTCACGTCTGGCCACCAGGAGGTAAGCGGCCCCTGCCGTGACGGCGGTGAAAGCGGCGACGAGCCCGAGCACCCACCACCGGTCCCCGGCGAACGGCCGGAGGTTCTCGGTCCAGCCGAGAGGTGAGGCCCACACGAGAGGGGACGAGGCGTCGGCCGAGGCGGCATCGCCGGCGGCGCGCAGCAGGAACGCGAGCCCCAGCACAGCCCCGGCGAGGCCCTTGGCGACCCGGGCGCTCGCCGTGAGCTGCGCGGTGACCGCCGCGACGCCCGCGAACATCAGCCCGCTGCCCGCGAGGGCGAGGCCCAGGGCGGCCGATCCGGCGACCGGCTGGCCGAGCACCGTCAGCCCCGCGACGACGACCAGCGCGAGGGCGGCATTGGCGGTGAGGGCGGTCAGCAGTCCCGCGGTGAGCGGGGCACGCCGTCCCACCACGCCGGAGCTGAGCAGTTCCTGGCGGCCGCTCTCCTCCTCCTCGCGGGTGTGCCGGACCACGATGAGGATGCTCATCAGGCCGGTGAGGGCGGCGCCGAGGCATCCCATCCGCCAGGCGATGAGCGCACCGGTGCTCTCCCCGCTGAAGGCGGGCCCGTACAGCGCCCGCAGGGAGCTGTTGGCGTTCATGCTGCGGGCCAGACCCATGCGCCCGGCCTCGGTGTCGTAGAGCTTCTCCAGGGAGACGCAGGTGCTGAGCACCGCAGCGGTCAGGGCGTAGACCCAGGCCGGGATCATGATCCGGTCCCGGCGCAGCGCCAGCCGGGTCAGCACACCCGTGCCCGCGAGGGTGCCGGCGCGAGCGCGCGTGGTGCTCACCGCGGGCGCGGTGCTCATGACGGTGTCGGCGGCGCTCATCGGGACACCGCTTCCGGCGCGGCCTGGTAGTGGCGCAGGAAGAGCTCTTCCAGGGTCGGCGGCCGGCTGGTCAGGCTGCGCACCCCGGATTCGCCGAGCTGCCGCAGGACGGCGTCGAGTTGATCGGAGTCCACCTGCAGGGTGACCCGCTGTCCCCGGACGTCAAGGCCATGCACTCCGGGCAGTTCTGCCAGCCCGTGCGGGGAGGTCTTGAGTTCGGCGGTGATCGCGGTGCGGGTGAGATGGCGCATTTCGTCCAGGGTGCCGGTCTCGACGGTGCGCCCCTGGCGGATGATGCTGACCCGGTCGCAGAGCGCCTCGACCTCGCTGAGGATGTGGCTCGACAGCAGCACGGTGGCGCCCCGCTCGCGGGCGTCGGTCACGCACTCCTGGAAGACCTCCTCCATCAGGGGATCCAGACCCGACGTCGGTTCGTCGAGGATCAGCAGCTCCGCCTCCGAGGCGAACGCGGCGACGAGCGCGACCTTCTGTCGGTTGCCCTTGGAGTAGGCGCGGCCCTTGGTGGTGGGGTCGAGTTGGAAGCGGTCCAGCAACCGGGCTCTGCGGTCGGTGTTCAGCCCCCCGCGCAGCCGGCCGAAGAGGTCGATGACCTCACCGCCGCTGAGATTCCGCCACAAGGTGACATCGCCCGGCACGTACGCGATCCGGCGGTGCAAAGCGACCGCGTCACGCCAGGGATCTCCGCCCAGCAGGCGGGCGGTGCCGCCGTCCGGGCGCAACAGGCCGAGCAGGACACGGATCGCGGTCGATTTCCCTGCGCCGTTCGGCCCGAGGAAGCCGTGCACCTCGCCCGTACGGACGCTGAGGTCGAGCCCGTCCAGAGCATGCGTGCGGCCGAAGGACTTGTGAAGTCCGGCCACGCTGATTGCCGTCGTCATGTTTCTGAATGTACAGTAGATTCACAAAGTTGTGAAGATGGAGAATTGTATAAACTCCGGAACCGGGCAGGCGGCCGACAGCGGACCGGGCGGCTGCGGTCCGGCGGGCGATCGGGAGGCGGGCATGGCACAGGAGCAGAGCCACAGCGACGGCGCGGGGGTGCTGACGTTCGTCGAGCGCTTCGCCGCCGAGATGGTCGAGGCGGGAATGCCCCGCATGCCCGGCCGGGTCTTCGCCGCCCTGATGGCCTCGGAGCAGGGCGCGCTCACCTCCGCCGAACTGAGCGAACGCCTCCAGGTCAGCCCCGCGGCGGTCTCCGGCGCGGTCCGCTACCTGGCCCAGATCGGCATGATCGGCCGCGAGCGCGACCCCGGGTCCCGCCGCGAGCGCTATCGCCTGCACAACGACCAGTGGTACGAGACGTTCACCCGCCGGGACGCGATCATCGGCCGGTGGGAGCACACCCTGCGCGCCGGAGTCGAGGCGCTCGGTCCCGACACCCAGGCCGGCGCCCGCCTTGAGGAGACCGCGGAGTTCTTCGTGTTCCTGCAGGAGGAACTGCACTCGATGATGGAGCGCTGGCGCGACCACAAGCAACAGCTCAAAAAGCCCACGGAACCGCTCCGCGACCACGCCGAGCAGATCCGCGAACAGACCCCCGAGCAGACTCCTTCATAGCCGCGGTCGGCGCACGAAAGCACCGGGCCGCCGAGCATCGAGCCGCCTCGCGCCGAGCGCCGACCATGTGTCGCCCCGGTGTGCCCGCTCAGGCCTCGTCGTCCCGGATCCGGACGAATCGTACGGTCGCCTGCCGTCCCGTGCGCACACGCACCTCGACCAACGGGCCGTCGGACACCGGGCGCAGGAGCAGTCCTTCCTCGTCCCGGACCTCGGGACCGAGAAGGCCGGCGACCGCTTCCGCGATCCGCCCGGCGGAGACCGTGTCGAGACGGGGTGAGGTCTGCGCGCGGGTCCCGTCGTCGAACTCGACCAGTACCGAGTCGGGGCGCCGTCCGGGTCCGACGACGCCGACCAGTCGGGCATCGACGGTCTCGGCGTGCCGGATCTTGATCCACCCCGGCCGGGCTCCGGGCCGGTAGGCGGAGCCGAGCCCCTTGCACACCAGGCCCTCCACGCCGTGCGGAACGAGGGTCTCGTACCAGTCGAGCGCCTCGGCGCGATCCGTGGTCGCCAGCACGGTCTGCACCTGCGGCGGCAGGTCGCGCAGCGCCGTGCGCAGCAGTTTCCAGCGGTCGGCGAGCGGCAGGTCCCGGATGTCGCTGCCGGGAACGGCGAGGCAGTCGAAGGCGACGTACGCCACGACGGTGCCCGCCGCGCGGCGCTGCGCGGCGGGGCGCAGCAACTCGGTGAAGGCGAACTTCCCGTCGGCCCAGGCGCAGATCTCGCCGTCGAGGACCAGCCCGGCGGGCAGCGCCCGGGTGAGGGCGGTGGCGAGGTCGGGGAACTCGGTGGCGATGTCGCGGCCGGAGCGGGTCTGCAGGACCGTGCGGTCGCCGAGGGCGAACGCGAGGGCACGGAAGCCGTCCAGCTTCAGGCTGTATTGGACGCCGCCGGCCAGCGCGTCCTCGGCCGGGATGTCGGCCTCGGTGCGGGGGCGCATCACCTCGACCGGCGGGCGCAGGGAGACCGGATCCGGGCGGTTCACGAGAGCCGCATCATGAGGGTCTCGCCATGAAGGTCGTGTCATGAGGCCGAGTCATGGGGCCGCATCCCGAGGGCTGCGTCATGAGGGCAGCTTCCCGGCCTGCTTGCGCTCCAGGAGCGGGGCGAGCAGGTCTCCGTGTTCGGCCACGCGCTCAGGGACGTCGGTGATGGTGAAGGAGAGCTGCCCGGGGTCCTCGCACGCCGCGATCTCGTCCCACGACACGGGCGTGGAGACGGTGGGAGTGGCGCGGGCGCGCACGGTGTACGGGGCGGCGGTGGTCTTCTTCGCCGAGTTCTGCGACCAGTCGATGAAGATCTTCTCGGTGCGCAGGTTCTTGGTCATCCGGGACACCACCTGGTCGGGATGGTCCACCTCCAACTCCCGTGCGAGCGCCTTGGCATAGGCCGCCGCCTGCTCGGGCGAGGCACCGGTCAGCGGCGCGTACAGGTGCAGACCCTTGGAGCCCGACGTCTTCGCCCACGATTCGATGCCGTCGGCGCGCATCCGTTCACGCAGCAGGAGTGCGACGGCGCAGCAGTCGACCACGGTGCGGTTCTCGCCGGGGTCGAGGTCGAGGACGAGCCGGTCCGCCGTACCGGGGGTGGCGGCCTTCCACTGCGGGACATGGAGCTCGATGCACGCCAGGTTGGCGGCCCATACGAGGGTGGCCAGGTCGTTGATCTGGACCTGTTCCATCTCCTCGCCGCTGCTGCGTTCGATGACGGACGTCGTCACCCAGCCGGGGGTACCGGACGGTGGCCTTTTGGCGAAGAACGACGTCGCGTCCACCCCGCTGGGGGCGCGCAGGAACGAGAGGGGCCGGCCGCGCAGGTGCGGCAGCAGGACGGGGGCGACGGTGGCGTAGTAGTGCACCAGTTCGCCCTTGGTCGTGCCGGTCCGCGGATACAGGATCCGCTCCAAGTGGGTGAGGGTCAGCTTGCGGCCCTCGATCTCCGTGATCGGCATAGTATGGAATCTCTCACATTTAGGGACAAAAGGATGAGATCGCTCTGGAGTGGCACGCTGTCATTCGGCCTCGTCGCCGTACCCGTCAAACTCGGCTCGGCCGTCAGCAGCCACAAGCTCGGCTTTCGGCAGATCCACACAGCCGACCACGGGCGGGTGCGCCTCCAGAAGGTCTGTGCACTCGATGAGCAGGTCCTCACCCAGGCCGAGATCGGCCGGGCGTACGAGACGGCCGACGAGCAGTTCATCGAGATCTCCGACGACGAGTTGAAGGCCCTGCCGCTCCCGACCGCCAAGACCATCGAGGTGAGCGGGTTCCTCGACGCCGACAGCGTCGACTTCCTGAAGCTCGACACCCCGTACTTCCTCGCCCCGGCCGATGCCGCCGCCAACAAGGCGTACGTCCTGATGCGCGAGGCGCTCCAGCGGTCGGGCAAAGCGGCGGTCGGCAAGCTCGCCATGCACAACAGCGAGCACCTCGCGCTGGTGCGCGCCGATGACGACGTGCTGATCCTGCAGACCCTGCGCTGGCCCGACGAGGTCAAGTCGACATCCGAGGCCGCCCCGACCGGCAAGGTGAACATCACCGACGCCGAACTCGGCCTCGCCGACACCCTGATCAACGCACTCGGCGAAGCCGACCTCGACGAGTACACCGACAACTACGCCGAAGCTGTCCAGGCCCTCGTCAGCGCGAAGGTCGAGGGTGGCGAAGTACCGTCCGCGGCCGACGGATCCGAGGGCGGCGGCAAGGTCGTCGACCTCATGGCCGCCCTGGAGGCCAGCGTCGCCCAGGCCAGGGGCGACCGCCCCGACAACGCCACCGACGCCACCGTCACGCCCATCAAGAAGCCGGCGAAGAAGACCGCCGCCAAGCGCGCGGCTCCGGCGCGGAAATCGGCACCCAAGACCGACGACGCGAAGAGGTCCACCGCGAAGACCGCGACGAAGAAGACCGCGACGAAGAAGACCGCGACGAAGAAGACGGCGGCGACGAAAACAGCCGGCGGGACGGCCACCAAGACAACCGCCAAGAAGCCGGCAACGAAGACCGCGACGAAGCCGGCGAAGAAGACCGCCGCGAAGTCCGCGGCCGGCAAGAGCACCCGCAGCGCCTGAGGATCTCGCGGTCGAATCCGGCTACTTCGATCAGGCGCACCTCCCCGCGAGTTCCGCTCCCTGGCCGAGGAATTCCGAAACGTCCGACCCGTCGCCGCGCTCTCGGCGACAGAGTGGACAACGGACGAGGAGAACGGGGCCTTCGAGCACTGAAACAGCTCCGCCGCAACACCGACCGAGGAGGTCCGGCCCGCATGGACGCCACCGACAGCACCAATGCCACAGACGCCACCGATGCCGCAGACGCTACCGATACCGCAGGTGCGACCGATGCCACCGCCGCCGCTGACGACAACGACAAGGCGCCCGCGCCGCAGGTGTGGCCCAGCCTGCGCGCCCGTGAGGCGCGCCCGCTGATCCGGTTCCTGGTCGAGGCGTTCGGCTTCGAGGAGACCGTCGTGTACGGCGAGGGCGACCGCGTCGACCACGCCCAGCTCGACTGGCCGCCCGGCGGCGGCATCATGCTCGGCAGCGTCCCCGAGGAAGGCGCGGAGGACCATGTCGCCCTGGCACCGGGCACCTTCGGCGCCTACGTCGTCACCGACGAGCCCGACGCGCTGTACGCCCGCGCCCGGGCGGCGGGAGCCGAGATCATCATGGAGCTGACCGACACCGACTACGGATCACGTGACTTCGCAGCCCGTGACCCCGAGGGGAACCGGTGGTTCTTCGGCACGTACCGCGGTGCGCCGCGTCAGCAGCCGCGCAAGTAGCGGAAGCCGCACATGGGGGAGGGGGGGGGGGGGGGGGGGGGGGGGGGGGGGGGGGGGGGGGCCCCCCCCCCCCCCCCCCCCGCCCCCCCCCCCCCCCCCCCCCCTCAGCGGATCGCGGAGCTCAGTTCGTGGGGCCCGCGCCGGGCGCGGGCGAACCGTACCGGCGCTGGAAGCGCTCGACGCGGCCCGCGGTGTCCAGCACGCGGGACGTGCCCGTGTAGAACGGGTGGCTCGCCGAGGACGTCTCCACGTCGACGACGGGGTAGACGGTGCCGTCCTCCCACTCCACGGTCTTGTCACTGTCCGCGGTCGAACGCGTCAGGAATGCGAAGTCCGCTGAACGGTCGCGGAAGACGACCGGGCGGGAGACGGGGTGGATGCCGAACTTCATGGGAGATACCTTCCGTTGTTCAGGACGGGTGGGACGGCTGGTCCTCGCTCGCGGAGCGTGATCCCCGCGTCAGCGCTCCTCGCGGAAGAGGACGTGCTGTCCGGCGGCCGGGTCGTACTTGCGCAGCACGAGACGGTCGGGGTTGTTGCGACGGCTCTTGCGGGTGACGTAGCTCTGACCGGTGCCGGCCGTCGAGCGCAGCGTGATGACCGGGCGGGCGTCGTTACGTGCCATGGGGTTTCCCTCCAAGTGCGATGGTCTCCAGACACCGAACGGAATGATTGTCATTGTCATTCGGCATCTGGTCGTCTCAACGCGACCCATCACCCGCACATTCCCGATCCGGGAACTCACTCACGGCTACAGCCGTTCACTGTGTGCGTCCGTGCCGGCGCGCACCGACCCGGCGGGGCCGGGGTGTCGCGGCGGCTACTGCGGCTCCAGCGTCCACCACTGGGACGGGACGTCGCGGTCCTCCCACTGCTGGACGTTCGCGCCATCCTCCTTGCTGCCGTCGGCGACCTCCAACGTCTTACCGCTGATGCCGCTGACCAGGGTGACGGTGCCGGGAGCGTCGAGGTGCTGCTCGATCAGCCATTCCTGGGCGCCGAAGTTGTTGGGCCGCCACTGCTGAACGTTCACCCCGTTCTCGAGGGCGGCGCCCGCCACATCGAGCCGTTTGCCGCTGCGGACGTTCTCGAGGTGGTAGAGGGCGCTGCCTTCGTGGATCGGGACCACCCGCCAGATCTGTGCGTCGGTCCCGTTCTCCACGCCTTGCCGGACGTTCGCGCCGCTGTTCCTGCGGCCGTCGGCGACCTCGAGCAACAGGCTGCTGCCCACGTTGCGCACGCGGTACAGGCCTTCGTCGACCGCTGCCGGCCATTGCGTACCGCTCACCGTTCCAGCCCCCGGTCCGTCGTCCATCGACTGTCGACACTGCCACCCGGGCGGCGGCGGTGCAAGATCGACGCGGGCAGGCCCGGTGGAGGCCCGGTTGTGGCGAGACCGGGGCGGTGGGGTGCGGTGTTCGATACGCTGCCCACCCGGGAAGTGACTCCTGGAGAGCGCTCTCCGGCCCATGCTATAAAGGCCGACATGAGCGAAGTCCTCCGACCGGCACCATCGGGACCTCCCACCCTGGAGGATGTGGCCCGCGTGGCGGGTGTCTCGCGTGCGACGGTCTCCCGGGTCATCAACGGGACGCGCAATGTCGACCCGGCCATCCAGGAGACGGTCAGACAGGCGATCGCCGCGACCGGCTACGTGCCCAACACCGCGGCCCGGTCGCTGGTGACCCGGCGGACCGGGGCCATCGCCCTGGTGGTGTCGGGGGCGGGCGGCGGCGGGCAGGACGAAGCGGTGCGCAGTGAGGTGTTCGTCGACCCGTTCTTCGGCCGTGTCGTCAGCGGTGTGGTGGGGTTCCTGCGCCCGCTGGGCATGCACCCGGTGCTGATGCTCGCCGAGACCCCGCAGGCGCGGGACCAGGTGGTGGCGTATCTGCGGCAGGGCAACGCCGACGGGGCGATGCTGGTCTCCACGCATGCGGGCGATCCGCTGCCGGGGCAGATCACCGAGGCGGGCGTGCCCGCCGTGCTGTTCGCCCGGCCGGCCCGGCCGATCCCGATCAGTTACGTCGATGTCGCGCACCAGGACGGAGCGAAGCTGGCCGCCGACCGGCTCGTCGAGCGCGGCTGCCGGGAGGTCGCGACGATCTCCGGTCCGCTCGACGTCCCCGCCAGCCAGGACCGGCTGACCGGCTTCCGCGAGGCGATGGCCCGGCACGGCTTCCCGTATGTGCCCTGCGCGGAGGGCAACTTCACCCAGGACAGCGGCGAGGCGGCCATGGAACGGCTGCTGGCAGAACACCCGAACCTCGACGGCGTCTTCGCGGCCAACGACCTGATGGCACAAGGCGCTCTGCTGGTGCTGCGCGACCACGGCCGGCGTGTCCCCGAGGACGTCAAGGTCATCGGCTTCGACGACAGCAGCGCCGCCACGGCGTCCCGCCCGGCGCTGACCACCATCCGCCAACCCGTCGAGGACATGGCAGCCGAAATGGCACGCCTCCTCCTCGACCGCATCGCGACACCCCAGCAACGCATCACCTCGGTCATCTTCGAACCCACGCTCGTGGTCCGACACTCCGCCTGACGCAGCCTGGGCGCCCGGGCCCGGGGCCGCGTCCGCCGTCGTCGGCACATTGCTGGGAGAGCGCTCTCCCGCCCCTGGCGGGCCATACGCGAACCGGCACCGCGATCCCCCTGCGCCATGCACCGGCCCCTTTCGGGCACCATGGGTGGCATGGCCACCATGATCGACGCCGAATGGCGTGACTTCATCAGCGCGGGAACCCGCACCGGCAAGCTCGCCACCGTCCGCGCCGACGGGCGCCCGCACCTCACCCCGGTCTGGTTCCTCCTCGACGGGGACGACGTGGTCTTCAACACCGGCAAGGAGACCGTCAAGGGCCGCAACCTCGCCCGTGACGGCCGGGTGAGCATCTGCGTCGACGACGACCGTCCGCCGTTCTCGTTCGTCGTCATCGAGGGCAAGGCCCGGATCAGCGAGGTTCTGCCGGAGGTCCGCGACTGGGCGACCCGGATCGCCCACCGCTACATGGGCCCCGACCAGGCCGAGGTGTACGGAGCCCGCAACGGCGTACCGGGTGAACTCCTCGTCCGTGTGCACATCGACAAGGTCATCACGGTCAAGGGCGTGGCGGACTAGAGCCGGTCCGGCTGGTCGGCCGACCAGGCTCTAGCGCGCGGACGAGGCGGCCGCGCCGCCGAACTCGCGCAGGGCCTCCTCGACGATCGCCTCCAGGCGGGCGTGGTGCGCACCGCGCCAGTACACCCGCTCGCAGGACGCGCACTGGGCGAAGACGTCGTACGAGCGCTGCGTGCCGTGCCGCAGTTGGTCCTGGACCGATTCCTTGTCGGCGTCGGCGAGCGGCCCGTTGCAGGCCACGCACCGGGACCACGGCGAGAGCGCGGGTGCGAAGCGCTGCAGTACGTCGCGGAGTTGATCCTCGGGACGGTCGCTGTAAATGTACGCGCCGGCCCAGATCTCCCGCCGGCGCAGCAGCCCGCGGTCGCGGGAGAGCATGACGCGCCGCTCCTTCGCGGAGAGGGCGGCGAGTGCGGGGTCGCCGATGTCCTCGTTCTCGTAGGCGGCGTCGACGCCGAGCAGGCGCAGCCGCCGCGCGAGGGTGCCGAGATGGACGTCGAGCAGGAACCGGAGCGGGGCGCCCGGCACCTGCTGGGGCCGCTCGACGGCCTGGACATGAACGGTCTCGCCGGCGCCTGGGATGTGCGAGACCGAGACCGTGTGGCCGTCGACGAGGAGCCGGCCGGCTTCGGTGAGCGGGACGCCGAGCGATTCGACGACATGACCGAGCGTCGAGGTGCCGTCGGTGACGACCCTGCTCGGGCCCTGGCGCCGCTCCGCCGGTACGAAGAGGTGCAGCTCAGGGGCGAAAATGATGTCGATCTCCGGTCCGTTCACGTTGGCCAGGATGTCATCACGGAGCGGTGCCGGGCCAGTTGATTCCGCTGGGCGTCCACAGCGGACATCCAGAGATTGTTAGATAACTTTCCTAACAGACTATTGACTTGCACCGGCGCGCGGACCGACTCTGCGGTGACCCTGCTGGATCCCCCTGGCAACGGAGGCACCATGAGCCGCACCATGAGTCGGCGCGCTCTTGTCGCGTTCCTCGCGACCGCCTGTCTCGTCCTCATCTCGGCGTTCGCCGGACTGGTGAACGCGGCGCCGAGTTCCGCGGCCCCCGCGGCCACGACGCAACAGACGTTCCTGACGTTCTACGGCTGGTACGACAACACGCCGCCCGGCGGCGACATCTCCTACCCGCAGATCCACGACACCGCCGGCGGCACGGGCACCTTCGCGGATCCGATCACCTTCGCGACGTCCACGGCGGAGCTCCCGGCCGGCACGAAGGTGTGGGTCGAGCGGGTCAGGAAGTACTTCATCATGGAGGACAGCTGCCAGGAGTGCGGTGCCGACTGGAGCGGCCAGGGGCCCAACGGCGGCCCGGGGCTGCGCCACATCGACCTGTGGCTGGGCGGCAAGGGCGGCAACGCGATGAACGCGATCGACTGCGAGGACGCGTTGACGCACTACAACGCGGACAACACCCCGACGATGGAACCGGTCGTCGTCAACCCCCCTTCCAACGAGCCCTACGACGCCACGCCGATCTTCAACACCAGCACCGGCAAGTGCTACGGCGGCGCCCAGCCCAACACCACGGTCGGCCAGTACAAGAACGGCTCGACGGCGCAGTGCATGGAGGATCCCGGCAACAGCTCGACTTCCGGCACCGCCCTCAAGACCGCCGCCTGCAACGGCTCCGCGGCCCAGCGCTTCACCTTCCACGGCGCGTTCATGGTGATCAACAACCTCTGCGCGGCGATGTCCGGCAGCAACATCGTCCTCAACGCCTGCACCGGCGGCCCCACTCAGCAGTGGTCGATCAATCCGAGCGGCACGATCTCCGACATCCAGACCGGGAAGAAGTGCTTCCGGGCCTCGGGCGCCAGTGTGGTCGCCGGGAGCTGTTCCGGCACCGCGAGCCAGTGGGCGTTCACGTCCGCCTCGGCCAGCAACGACTTCTCGCTGTCGCTGAACCCGGCGGCGGGTTCGGTGAACGCCGGCGCGTCCACGACCTCGACGGTGTCCGTGCCGGTGGCGTCCGGTGCGGCGGAGCCGGTGACGCTCTCCGCGACCGGCGCACCGTCGGGCGTCAGCGTGAGCTTCGTGCCTTCGACGGTGACCGCGGGCGGCACTTCGGTGATGACGGTCTCGGCCACCGCGGCGACCACGGCCGGCTCCGCCGCCCTCACGGTGACCGGAACCTCGGCATCCGCCTCCCACTCGACCGGCTACGCACTGACTGTCACCACTCCCGGCGGCGGCCCGGTGCTGCTCTCCCAGGGCCGGACGGCGACGGCCTCCTCCGTCGAATCGACCTCCTTCCCTGCGGCGGCCGCCTTCGACGGCAACCTCACCACCACCCGCTGGGCCAGCAAGGAGGGCGCCGACCCGCAGTGGCTCCGCGTCGACCTGGGCGCCACCGCGAATGTCAGCCACGTCAAGCTCCTCTGGGAGGCCGCGTACGGCAAGGCGTACACGATCCAGACCTCCCCTGACGGCACGACCTGGACGACGATCTACTCGACCACCACCGGCAACGGCGCCACCGACGACCTGACCGGCCTCACCGGCACCGGCCGGTACGTCCGCTTCAACGGCACCGCCCGGGGCACCGCGTACGGTTACTCCCTCTACGAGATGCAGGTGTACGGGACGACCGGCCCGTAACGGATCCGGGGGTGACAGCGACCGTCCACGCGCCCGCGCGTGGACGGTCGCTTATGCGCGTGCGCTTCTGAGCGATGGTCCGTAGTCTCGCCGGGGACTTGACTGGAGCCATGAGAAACCAGCCGAACGCGACCGTCCAACACCCCGCAGGGAGAAGCGAACTGATGAGTGCTGCCCAGAACACCAACGGCGCCCCGCACACCCACATGACGCCCCCGGCCCCGTTCCACCAGCCGTCGCTTCCGGTCCCCGCCCGCAAGAGCGCCGCCGGCCCCGTCCTGGGCGCCGCCACCGTCGCCACAGCGCTCATGGCCGGTCTCTTCTTCAGCTTCGACGTCGCCGTGATGCCGGGCCTGGGCCGCGGTGACGACCGGACGTTCATCGCCGCGATGCAGAACATCAACGTGGCCATCGAGAACCCGGTGTTCTTCCTCGCGTTCTTCGGCGCCCTGGTGCTGACCGGCGTCGCGGCCTTCCAGCAGCGGCGGCTGGGGCGGCGCGCCGTCTTCGGCTGGGTGCTGGCGTCGGTGGCGCTCTACGTCGTGGCGCTCCTCGTCACGATGGGCGCGAACATCCCGCTCAACGACGAACTCGCGAAGGCCGGGGACCCCGCGCACATCCGCGATCTGGCCGCGGTGCGCGACAAGTTCGAGAACACGTGGATCGCGCTCAACATGGTGCGTACGGCGGCCTGCACGGTGGCCGTGGGATGCCTGAGCCGCGCCCTGTTCCTGCACGGCCGGGGCGACGCCGGTACGGGCAGCCGTTGACGACCCCCGGCGGCCGGACCCGCACCGCGAACGGCGGATGCGGGACGGCGCGTGCCACGGGTACGGACGGTCAGGACAGGACGACGCCGGTCGTTCCCTCGTTGCCGTCACCGGCGTTGACGGTGCCCCGCGGTTCGAACATCAGGATCCGCGTCCCGGGCTCGGCGACCGGCTTGTGCAGCGTGCCGCGCGGCACGGTGAACACCTCGTGCGGGCCCAGCTCGACCGTTCCGTCCGGCAGTTCCAGGCGCAGCCGGCCGGCGAGGACGAGGAAGAACTCGTCGGTGTCCGCGTGGCGGTGCTCGGAGAACTCGCCCTCGACGTTGGCGACCTTGACGTCGTAGTCGTTGACCTGGGCCAGGACGTGCGGCAGCCACTTCTCCGGGACGGCGTCCATGACGGTGTCGATGTTGCGCTTGCCGCCCGGGACGGCGGGTGCCTCCGTGATGGATTCGATGCGCGGGGCGGCGATCTCCGCGTAGTCCTTGGCCGACAGCGCCAGGGAACGGTCCAGCCGGGCCGCGTTGAAGAAGATCTCGTCGTGTTCCAGCAGCGCCGGATCCACGATGAGTTCCAGCTTCTCGTCGAATGAGAACGGCAGCACGGTGCCGCTGACACTGCCCGCCAGCCGCTCGGCGGTCTCCTTCGGCGCGAACGAGATGTACGTCCCGCCGAAGAGCGCCTTCACCGCGCCGAGGTCCAGCCGCCGGTCGCCGGGCACGACGGCGAGGACGTACTTGGTCGTCTTCTTGCCGAGCTTGACCATGACGATGATGCATTTGGCCGCCTGCGCAAGCACGTTGCCCCGCAACTCGCTGACCAACTCGGTGGCGCCCTGCGGCGCGTGGTCGATGGTCCGGTAGACCGCACCGTGCTCGTCGAGCAGGGCGATCAGCCCGTTGTACGTCGCGTGCTGGTTCGTGTCCGTCGTGTCCTCGGTGTCGGTCATGACTTATTAAACCTCGCGGCGAACGCGGCGCGGGTGGGGGAGTCCTCGCGCCGGTCCAGCACGGGGAAGACGACCTCGTCGAACCGGCCGGCGAAGCGCCCGGCACCGGTCAGATGGCGGTGGAAGGCGTCCGCGACCTGCGCGGGATCGCACTGGAAGACCCCGCAGCCCCAGGCGCCCAGCACCAGCCGACGGTAACCCTGGGCGGCGGCGACCTCCAGAACGCGCCCGGCACGCGTGAGCAGCGCCCGCGGGATCTGGTCCACCCGGTTGGGGAGATTGCGGGTGATCACCCCGGCGTTCGGCGCGGGAGAGGTCAGGAACCCCACCTCGTACGGCTCCTCCAGCAGCGCGCCGCGGTCGTCTCGGAAGACCGGCACGGCGGGGGAGTGGATGACGCGGTCCGTGTAGAAGGGGTCGCGGTCGGCACGGTGGACGGCGTAGAGGTCCGGCGTGCTCACCACGCAGGTGTACAGGGCCGACGCGCGGCACAGCGATTCCTCCTGCGCCTGGGCGCCGTTGAGGTAACCGCCGCCCGGATTGCGGGCCGAGGAGAAGTTGAGGACGGCGACGGGCTCGTCCGCGGAACTCTTCAGCCGGCGCGCGGCCTGGAGACTGCTCTCGGCGGTGACGCCGAACACGGTGGCCGCCGGCGGACCGGGCGCCGCAGGCACGTCCACCGGCTCCGGCCCGAACAGCCGGGTCCCGGCGACCGCTCGGGCCACGCCCGCGCCGATCGGTATCTCCCGCCCGCTGGGCGCCAGGTACCGGCCTGCCGTGACGATCTCCTGCGTGTGCCGGGCGATGCCGCGCAGCCGGGCGCTCATGGCCGGCACCGCGTTCTGTTCGTGTTCACGGGTCCCGACCCTATGGCGCCCACCTGCGGCGGAGCCAGTGGTTTCGCTCCCGCCGACCGGTCCGGGGCCCGTGTTAAGCCCGCCCGCGGTGCGTCGGCGGACGCGGACCTTGCGAACGCGACAGTCGCGATATAGCGTAAGTCTGGTCCGCGTCCGACCAGGAGGTTGCCCGGTGTCCGACACCCCAGCGGAGTCCCGTTCCGCCGACATCGACCTGCGCGCTTCGGACCAGGAACGCGATCAGACCGCCGCGATTCTCGCCGATGCGCTCGCCATTGGCCGGCTCACCACCGACGAGCACGCCGAGCGCCTGGAAGCCACCTACGCGGCGCGCACCCGCGGTGAACTCGCGCCGATCACCGGCGATCTGCCGGAACCGGCGGCGGGCGCGAATCTGGTCGCCCCCACCGACGCGGCTCCGGTCGACGCCCTCTTCAGCAAGATCCGGCGGAGCGGCCAGTGGCCGGTCCCGCCGCACACCGTCGCGCACGCCCGGTTCGGCGCCGTGGTGATCGACCTGCGGCAGGCGGTGTTCACCCGGCGCGAGGTCGTCATCGAGGCAGGCTCCTTCTGCGGCAAGGTCGAGATCGTCGTCCCCGACAACGCCCGTGTCTACGACACCGGGACCGCCCTGTTCGGCAAGCGCTCCCAGCTCGGCGGACACGACAGGACCAAGGACGACTGGGACGAGGACGGCCCCGTGGTGCACATCACCGGCCGCTCCGTCTTCGGCCATGTCCGGGTCATGCGGAGCTACAAGTACCCCTGGCGCGACGGCCGCTAGGGCAGCAGCCGCGGGTGCGGTGGCGACGAGGTCACGACGGCCGTCGCAGCCGTGCCGCGACACCGCGCGCCTGCTCGGCCTTGACCTCGTTCGCGTACCGGTCGACGTACTCCTGCCCGGACATCGCCAGGATCGCGTACATGATCTCGTCGGTCGCCGACCGCACCACGTACCGCTCCCCTTCCATGCCCACGAACCGGCTGAACTCCATGGGGGCGCCGAAGCGGATCGTGACCCGGCCCAGCCGGGGGAGCTTGCGTCCGGGCGGCTGCAGTTCGAAGGTGCCCACCATCGCGCACGGGATGACCGGCACCTGCGCCGTGATCGCCATAGCAGCCACCCCGGTACGCCCCTTGTACAGCCGGCCGTCGTGCGACCGGGTGCCCTCCGGATAGATGCCCAGCAGATGGCCGCGCCGCAGCACGCCCAGCCCGGACTTCAGCGCCGCCTGCGAGGCCTTGCCGCCCGCGCGGTCCACCGGGATCTGCCCCACCCCGCGGAAGAACGCGGCCGTCAGCCGGCCCTTGAGGCCGCCGCCGGTGAAGTACTCGGCCTTCGCCAGGAAGGTGATCCGGCGCGGCAGGATCGCCGGCATCAGGAAATGGTCGGAGAACGACAGATGGTTGCCCGCCACGATCGCGGCGCCGTCCTCCGGAATGTGCTGCAGTCCCTCGATCCGCGGCCGGAACAACAGCCGCAGCAACGGCCCCAGGATCACGTATTTGAGCACGTGGTAGAACACGCCCGCCGTTTCCCCCCTCCGCGCCGGGGAACGCCCGCACCCCGGTGACCAGGCACAGTAGTGCCGATACGGGCGGGGCGCGAGAGGACCGGTATCGGCCGTTTCGCCGTGTCGGTTTTGAGGAGCCAGTGATGCTCCCGGTGCCCAGGGCCCTTCGGGTGAACCGGGGAGGTCGCGGGGGCGGCCCCGCCGTCAGCGCGGCAGCTTGATGGCCAGCACGCCGGCGGTGCACAGGCCCAGCAGCACCCAGCTGAACCACAGCCAGGCGTTCGCGCCCAGCACCACCGTGTAGGCGGACACCGCCACCAGAGATGCCACGGTGCACACCGCCATCGCCTTCGCGGGTGTCGGCATGACGCCCTCCTCCCGAGAACCGCGGGACGTCCCGCCCGGCGGCGGCCCGGTCTCCATGGTGACCGGCCGCCGCCTCCGGCGCTACCAGTCGCCGTCGGTCACCTGGCCGTCGTCCTTCAACTTCTTCACCTGGCCGGGCTGGACCGGCGTCCACGGCTGCTGGTCGTCGCCCAGCCAGTCGCCCACCGGCTTCACGTCCGCCAGCGGGGCCGCGGCGGCGAGATCGTCGGCGTCCGCGTCGTAGTAGTCGAACCAGGGCAGGCCCGCGGCGTTGTAGGCCGCCCGGTCCACCGGGGACGGCGGCGGTGCCTCGCCGGTGATCTGCCGCCACTGCGGGGCGGTCGCCAGATGGACGAAGATCCGCCCCGACGGCTCCAGCCGCCAGTCGGTCGGCAGCCGCTCGTCGCGGTAGACCTCCTGGCGCATCCGGCCGCCGGCACCCAGGCCCATCGACGGCGCGGCCGGAGCGGCCGCCCTGGCCGCCATCGGCATCGCCGCTCCGTACCCCGCCATGGGAGGCATGCTCTCCTCCTCGTCGGGCGCGACACCCCAGGGCCCGCGGGTGGCGAACGCGCGCCGCTCCTGCTCCGCGCGCCAGACCGCGAGCGGTTCGTCCCGCAGCTCGAAGGCCTGCAGTTGCACCCCGCCCCAGACCTCCTCACCGGAGACCTGGCCCTCCACCGTCGCCCCCAGGCCCAGCGGCACCGCGACGAACTGCCGGATCGTGCCGGATCCGGAGTTGATGCCGTCCAGCCAGGGCTGCCGGGGCAATACCACGTAGTTCTGCGGATCCTGCGACAGCCGGTCGCTCCACGGCCGCCCCGAGACCGCGCACACCTTGCCCACGCCCACCTGGAGGGCGACCGGCACCTGCGAGGAGAAGCTCAGCCACATCGCCTCGCGCTGGTAGACCGGCAGCACCACGCCGCCGCGGGTGAGCCACTCGGCGGGCGCCCGGTCCGGATAGTCCGCCACCCTGCGCAGCGGAAACGTGCCGATCCCCGGCGGCAGCGGATGCGTTCCGGTCTCGGGCAGGCGCAGCGTGCGCATGAACCGCACGGTCACCCCACCCGGCAGCTCCAGCGCCCCGCCCGATATCCGCACCTGGTCCCCCATCTCGCGCCTCCCCTAGGTCAGCTGTGTCAGCCGCGACCGCGAGCATCCAAGGATGCCAAATAGGCGTTGTATGCCACCAGCTCCGCGTCCCCGTCACGATCGGCCGCGCGATCCGATCGCCGCGCCTGCCGCTGATCGGAGGTGTACCACTGGAACAGCAGTGCCACCAGCACGAGGACCGACGGGATCTCGCTGAACGCCCAGGCGATTCCGCCCGCCGCGCTCTGGTCCTGCAGTGGATCTACCCCGAGTGACGCGGGGGGATGCAGGAACGTGGTGACCATCGGCTCGGTGCCCATCATCAGGGCGATGCCGAAGAACGCGTGGAACGGCATCCCCGCGAAGAGCTCCAGCATCCGCATGATGTGGCTGGGGCGGTGCGGCCCCGGATCCACGCCCATGATCGGCCAGAAGAAGACCAGGCCGACGGCGAGGAAGTGGGTCATCATCGCGATGTGCCCCAGCCTGCTGCCCATCAGGAAGTCGAAGAGCGGCGAGAAGTACACCGCGTACAGGCTCGCGATGAAGAGCGGGATCGTGAACGCGGGATGGGTGACGAGCCGCATGTAGCGGCTGTGCAGGAAGACCACCAGCAGCTCGCGCGGGCCCTTGCGGCCACGTCCGTGCGCCGTCGCGGGCAGCGCCCGCAGGGCCAGCGTCACCGGAGCGCCCAACAGGAGCAGAATGGGGGAGAGCATGCTGATGACCATGTGCTGCACCATGTGCACGCTGAACATGACCATGCCGTAGTCGTTCATCGCGGTGCACATCACCGAGGCCACGGTCAGTACGCCCAGGACGAAGGCGACGATCCGGCCGGCCGGCCAGCGGTCGCCGCGCCGCCACAGCCGCACCACGCCCCAGCCGTAAAGCCCGAGCGCCAGCAGGCAGCCGGCCAGGAACACCGGGTCGCCGCTGAACTCCAGCCCCCGCCCAAGGGTGAACGGCGGCAAGTCCATGGGCATGCCGTGTCCGCCGTGGTCCATGGGTCACTCTCTCCTGTCGTGCGAACCGCCTCGCCCGCGCCGTCCGGCATTGTGCAGATTCGACCCGTGCGCCCGCACCAGACTAGAGCCGCCCCCGGCCGGTGATGCGGCCGGGGGCGGCCCCGTACGTCGAAAGCGGGCGTCAGCCCGTCACAGCGTCCGCCGGCTGGCGGACGGGTCCGGCTACAGGACGCACTCGGCCTCGATGTAACGCTCGGCCGGCACGGTCTTGAGGTGCTCGACGGCCTCGGCCAGCGGCACCAGCTTGATGTCGGTGCCGCGCAGTGCCGTCATCATGCCGAAGTCACCGTTGTGGACGGCCTCCACCGCGTGCCAGCCGAAGCGGGTGGCGAGCACCCGGTCGTAGGCGGTGGGCGTGCCGCCCCGCTGCACATGACCCAGGATCACCGGCCGCGCCTCCTTGCCCAGGCGCTGCTCCAGCTCCACCGACAGCTGGGTGGCCACCCCGGTGAACCGCTCGTGGCCGTAGATGTCCTTGGCGCCGGACGAGAACTCCATCGAGCCCTCGCGCGGCTTGGCACCCTCGGAGACCACGACGATCGCGAACTTCTTGCCCGCCGCGAAACGCTTGCCGACCAGATCGGCCAGCTCGCCGATGTCGAAGGGCCGCTCCGGCACCACGATGGCGTGCGCGCCGGCCGCCATGCCCGAGTGCAGGGCGATCCAGCCGGTGTGCCGACCCATGACCTCGACGATCAGCACCCGCTGGTGCGATTCGGCGGTGGTCTTGAGGCGGTCGAGCGCCTCGGTGGCGACCATGACGGCCGTGTCGAACCCGAAGGTCACGTCCGTCGAGGCGATGTCGTTGTCGATCGTCTTGGGCACGCCCACGATCGGCAGGCCGGCGTCCGACAGCAGCTTGGCCGCCTTCAGGGTGCCCTCACCGCCGATCGGGATGATCGCGTCGAGCCCCAGGTCCCGGACATGGCCCTTGGCCTGCTCCACGCCACCGCGCAGATGCGCGGGCTGCACCCGGGACGAGCCCAGAATCGTTCCGCCGCGGGCCAGGATGCCGCTGACGGCGTCCAGGTCCAGCTTGCGGTAGTCGCCCTCCAGCAGGCCCTTCCAGCCGTCGTGGAAGCCGATGACCTCATCGCCGTGATCGACGACGGCGCGGTGCACCACCGACCTGATGACGGCATTGAGTCCGGGGCAGTCTCCGCCGCTCGTCAGTACACCAATACGCATTGCTCTCGCCTATCCCGCGATTCAAACGGACGGCCGGACCCCGTCGTCCGGATGGATCCCCGTTACCTTAGCCAGCCGAGTGCGGACGGCGCACAGCCGCCCGCACTGCGGACACCGCTCACTGCGTCAGGCCGGCTGGCCCGCCGCCGCGATCCGCTCCGTGCGGAGCGCCTCGTACCACTGGTCGTCGACCGGTGGCAGCGCGTTCACGTCCAGTGCCAGCTTCAGCAGCAGGTCGGCGATCTGCGGATTGCGGGCCATGACCGGGCCGTGCATGTACGTCCCGAAGACGGTGTCGTTGTACGCGCCCTCGGTGCCGTCGCCGGTCCCGTTGCCCTTGCCGAACCGGACGGTCGCCAGCGGGCGCGCGTTCGGGCCCACGTGGGTGACGCCCTGGTGGTTCTCGAAACCCGTCAGTGGCGGCAGGCCGAGCCGGGGGTCGATGTCGGCCAGGACGTCGCCGACGCAGCGCTCGCCGTCGCCGCGCACGCTGACGACGTCGAGCAGCCCCAGGCCCTGCTCGGGGCGGCCCAGGTCGTTCACGAACTCGTGGCCGAGGATCTGGTAGCCGGCGCAGACCGAGAAGACGATCGCGCCGTTGGCGACCGCGCGGTTCAGTCCGCCGTCGCGGCGCAGCCGCTCCGCGGCCAGTCGCTGCGGCCGGTCCTCTCCGCCGCCGATGAGGTAGATGTCGCCGGAGGTGGGGATCGGCTGGTCGGACCGGACGTCGATCCGGCTGACATTGAGGCGGCGCTGGCGGGCACGCCGCTCCACGACCAGGGCGTTGCCCTGGTCGCCGTAGGTGCTCAGCAGGTCCGGGTAGACCCACACCAGGCGAAGGCTGGAATCGCTCATGCTTGCTTCTCCTTGTCCGGGTCAGTTGCCGACGCGGCGGCGCAGGTCCTGGAAGGCGGTGTAGTTGGCGATGGTCTCGATCCGGCCGGGGGGTGCCGAGCGCACCGCCTCGTCGACGTCCGCGCAGACGCGGAAGTTCAGACCCGCGACCTCCAGCCGGACCGCGAGGTCCAGCTTGCGGTCACCGATGACGTAGATCGGGTGCCCGGCGAGCCGGGTGTAGTCCACGTCCCACAGCCAGGAGGTGTCGGTGCCGTCGGCGCCGCGGGCGTTGACGGACAGGATCACCGGGGCGGGCGGGCCGTCGATGAGGGAGAACGTCTCCAGCCAGCCGGCCGGGTTCTTCGCCAGCAGCAGCCGCAGCTCGCGCTCCAGGTAGGTGACGACGTCGTAGCGTCCGGCCACCGCCTGCACCGCGTACATCCGCTCCAGCGCCACCTTCGGCTCCACACCGAAGGCGGCAGCGGCGGCGGCCGAGACGGCCGCGTTGGACTTGTTGGCCCGGCCCGGCAGTTGCAGGCGGATGGGCCAGGCAGCGCCGTACGGGTCGATGACGTGGTCGCCGGAGAGCGCCCAGGTCGGCGTGGGGCGGCGGAAGCCGCAGTCACCGCAGAACCAGTCGTCGGAGGGGCGCTGCAGGACGCCGCCGCACGAGGGGCACGACCAGGCGTCGTCCTTCCACTCCTGGCCGGCGGCGACCCACACCACGGTGGGGCAGGAGGAGGCGGCCCAGGTGATCAGCGGGTCGTCGGCGTTGGCGATGACGATGGCGTCCGTGCCGGACAGGCCCTCGCGCCAGTGCTCGGCGAGCATGCGGGTCTCGGCCGCGCGGTCGAGCTGGTCGCGGGAGAGGTTGAGCAGGGCGATGGCCTTGGGGGCGACGTCGCGGGCGACACCGGCCAGGTACTTCTCGTCGACCTCGATCACGCCGTAGCGCGCGTCCGCGCCGCCGGCCAGCGCCGAGGTGATACCGGCCGGCATGTTCGCGCCCAGAGCGTTGGAGACGACGGGGCCGTTGGCCCGCAGCGCCTCCGCGAGCAGCCGGGTCGTCGTCGTCTTGCCGTTGGTCGCCGACACCAGCACGACATCGAGGTGTCCTGCCAGCCGCGCCAGCAGATCGGGGTCGACCCTCAGGGCCACCCGTCCGCCGATCACAGATCCGCTGCCACGGCCCGCCGCACGGGACACCGCCGCCGCCGCCTTGCCCGCCGTCACGGCCAGCTTGGCCCGCGGAGTCAGCGGCTCCGAGTTGCCTGCCATCGTCTAACATCCTCCTCGCGTCCGGCCCCCACACCTGCACAAGCCTCGCGGTGGCCGAGTGTCCGCCCCTCCACGCCGATCCAACACCCGGGAGGCCTCGGTCTCGGAGCAGCCTATCTACATTCGCGCGCGGCCCCCGCACCGTCCGCCCCACCACGTACAGGCTCTACGCTTGCCGGCATGCGACGCGGCACCATCCCCGGCAGTACCGGCACCATCCGTCCGATGCGTCTGATCGGCGACCCGGTGCTCCATGCGCCGTGCGTCGAGGTCACCGCGTTCGACGCCGAACTGGCCCTTCTCATCGAGGACATGTTCGCCACCATGTACTCCGCCGACGGCGTCGGGCTCGCGGCCAACCAGATCGGTCGGGCCCTGCGGGTCTTCGTCTACGACTGCCCCGACGACGAGGACGTGCGGCACCTGGGGCATGTCGTCAACCCGCGGTTGGTGGAGGTGGACGGCGTCACCGTCACCGGATCCGAGGGCTGTCTGTCGCTGCCGGGCATCAACGCGGGCACCACCCGGCACGACCACGCGGTGGTCGAGGGCTTCGACGTCCGCGGTGAGCCGGTGCGGGTCGTCGGCACCGGCTTCTTCGCCCGCTGCCTGCAGCACGAGTGCGACCACCTCGACGGCGGCCTGTTCACCGACCGCCTCGGTGGGCTGCGCCGCCGCCGGGCCCTGCGCGCGGCACGCCGGGCGCCCTGGGCACAGCAGAAGTAGCGCCCGGCCGGGTTCCGGGTACGGGGTTCTACAGCCCCGGGCTGCCCGCCCGGTCGCCGGCCGCGGCCAGCCGCCCCCACAGCAGGTCGGCGAGGTGGCTGACCAACTGGTCGCGCGAGACGGGGCGTTCGCTGAGCCACCAGTCACCCGCCGCGTGCATCATGCCGACGATGCCATGGCCCCACACCCGCGCCAGATCCTGGCTCTGCGGGCCCAGGTCGAGCCGCTCGGCGATCACCTCGGCCAGATCCTCGCCCATCCGCCGCAGCAGCGAGGAGGAGTGCCGGCCGCCGTCGAAGCCCTTCTCCCCGTCGCCCGGAGCCTCGGCCGGGTGCATCAGGAAGCGGTACACCTGGGGGCGGCTCTCGATCGCGGCGAGATAGGCGTGCAGCGTGGCCTCCACCCGGTCCCGGCGGTCGTTGCCTGAGTCGAGGGCGGCGCGCAGCGAGCCGAGCAGCGCGTCGGTGTGCCGCTGGGCCAGCGCCCGGTACAGACCGCTCTTGTCGCCGAAGTGACGATAGAGAATCGGCTTGGTGATTCCGGCCTCGGCGGCGATGGCGTTCATGGAAGCTTCGGGTCCGTCCCGCAGTACGACGCGGTCGGCGGCCTCGAGCAGCTCTTTACGCCGTCGCTCCGTCGCCGTCCGCTGGTCCTGCCGCTGGCCGGTGTCCACCCGGTACTCCCTGTCTGTTCGATTTCGTGCACTCTGCGCAACGTAACACCCCAGCCGAGGCGGCCGGGTTCGCGGCGGGGAGTTGACATCCCCTACTCGCGGGTAACAGACTGATGTTACCGCAAGTAACAACCAGGTGGAGGGGACATGGGCGACTTCACGCTCGAGCTCAACGACGACCAGAAGTCCGTGCGCGACTGGATCCACGGCTTCGCGGCCGATGTGATGCGCCCGGCGGCCGCGGAGTGGGACGAACGCGAAGAGACGCCCTGGCCGGTCATCCAGGAGGCCGCGAAGATCGGCCTGTACTCCCTCGACTTCTACGCCCAGCAGTTCTTCGACCCCACCGGCCTCGGCATCCCCATGGCCATGGAGGAGCTGTTCTGGGGCGACGCGGGCATCGGCCTGTCCATCGTCGGCACCGGACTGGCCGCCGTCGGTGTCCTGGCCAACGGCACCGAGGAGCAGATCGGCACCTGGGTCCCGCAGATGTACGGCGACGTCAACGACGTCAAGGTCGCGGCCTTCTGCTCGTCGGAGCCGGACGCGGGATCCGACGTCTCCGCGATGCGCACCCGCGCGGTCTACGACGAGGCCAAGGACGAATGGGTGCTCAACGGCACCAAGACCTGGGCGACCAACGGCGGCATCGCCGCGGTCCACGTCGTCGTCGCGGTCGTCGACCCCGAGCTCGGCTCCAAGGGCCACGCCTCGTTCATCGTCCCGCCGAACACCCCCGGCCTGTCCCAGGGCCAGAAGTTCAAGAAGCACGGCATCCGCGCGTCCCACACCGCCGAGGTCGTCCTCGAGGACTGCCGTATCCCCGGTGAATGCCTCCTGGGTGGCAAGGAGAAGCTCGACGAGCGCCTGGCCCGTGCGCACGAGCGTGCCAAGACCGGTGGCGAGCGCGTGAAGAACGCGGCGATGGCCACCTTCGAGGCCTCCCGCCCGGCCGTCGGTGCCCAGGCTGTCGGCATCGCCCGCGCCGCCTACGAGGTCGCCCTCGACTACGCGAAGACCCGCGTCCAGTTCGGCCGCCCGATCATCGACAACCAGGGCATCGCCTTCCAGCTCGCCGACATGCGCACCCAGATCGACGCCGCCCGCCTCCTGGTCTGGCGCGCCTCCTGGATGGCCGCGGCCGGCCGGCCCTTCACCTCGGCCGAGGGCTCCATGTCCAAGCTCTACGCCGGCGAGACCGCCAAGACCGTCACCGCCCAGGCCATGCAGATCCTCGGCGGCAACGGCTACACCCGCGAGTACCCGGTGGAGCGCATGCACCGCGACGCCGCCATCTACACGATCTTCGAAGGCACCAGCGAGATCCAGCGCCTGGTCATCGCCCGCACCCTGTCGGGCATGCCGATCCGCTGACACCGAGCCGCTTGCCGTAGCCATGTCCCCTTCGCACCCGCGAAGGGGACACGGCTGTCGCGTCCGCAAGGCCGGCCCGGCCGGTCATCTGACGGCAGGGGCGGCGTTGTTCGTGGCTGCCAGGGCCAGGTGCCAGGGGTAGGCGGCCGGCTGGTCCTGGTCCGGCTGGTTCGGGACGAAGCCGCCCTCGCCGTAGAGGACCGTCACTCCGGCCAGCCGCAACTCGCCTATGGATCGCTCGAATTGCGGGTGCTGGACGTAGGCGGAGTTCAGGCAGGGCATGGTCACCATGGGGATGCCCTTGCCGATGGCCTCGGCGACGACGCCCACCACGAAGTGGTCGGTGATCCCGAGAGCCCACTGGTTGATGGTGTTGAACGTGGCCGGTGCGAAAAGGATCACGTCGGCCGGGGGCCAGACGTCCGGCTCGCCCGGCAGCTTGTACTGCGACCGCACCGGGTGGCCGGTCAGCGCGGCGAGGCCGTCGAGGTGGTCGCCGAGCCAGTGGGCCGCGGTGGGGGTGAGGCCCAGACACACGTCCCAGCCGTCGGCCTGCGCATCGTCGATCACCCGGGCGATATCGAAAACGGGCGGGGCGGCCGAACCGAACAGGTACAGGGTGCGAGAGTCCATGGCCCCATCACATCCTGGCCGGACGATCTTGCGCAACCGGCCCTGGACCGGCCTCAGCTGTGGCGTTCGCCGCTGTCGGAGAGCAGGGCCACCGTTCCCGTCACCGCCGCCAGCGCGCCCGCGCCGATGACCGTGGTCCAGCCGACGGCGCCGGTCAGCGCCGGGAGGACGAGCACGACAGCGGCGAGGGAGAGCAGCGCCGACGCCGCCGCGAGGACGAGTTTCCAGTTCTGGACGGCCATCCGCCCACCCTACGGACGAACCCGCCGGAGGGGAGCCGGATCCGTCACAGGGCCGGGTTCCGGGAAGCGCCGGAGCGCGAGCGCAGCGCCTCCTCGAACTCGTCGAGGGTCTCCATCTGCAGTTCCGCGCCGCGGCGCACCATGCGTTCCCGGGTGGTGTCGGCCCGCCAGCCGTCGAGGACGGCCCGGACCGCGTCCCAGCGCGGCGGCGCCCCGTCGCGCACCGCCTGCGCCGATTCGGCGGCGGCCCCACGGAGCACGCGGGCGAACGCCGCCGCGGACGGCAGGGGGTCGGCGTCCCGTCCGGGCAGATGGGCCTCCATGAGCATGCCCACGCGGCCCATCGCGGAGAGGACCGTGTCGGCGTCCTGCGCGGCCCGGCGGGACAGTCCGCGGTGCCGCACGGGTTCGGCGTCGGCACGTGCGACGGCCTGGTCCCAGGCGACGCTGGCCGCGCGGGCTTCGAGCAGCGCCTGCCGTACGGTCGAGGAGCGCCGTTTGGCCGGATCGGCGAAGCCCTCCAGGACGGCGGCCGTGTATCCGGCCGTGGTCTCCAGCCGCTCCGCGAGCCGGTCCCGCAGCCGCGGTGTCTCCCAGGCGGGGAACACGGCGTAGGCCACCATGGCGAGCACTCCGCCGAGCAGCGTCAGCAGGACACGTTCGGGAACCGTCTGGGTCCACAGGGTGCCGCCCATGCCCAGCAGCAGCACCGCGTAGGCCGAGACGCAGGCTTGCGCGACCATGTAGCCGGTGCGCATCAGCAGATACAGCAGGGCGACGCACAGAACGGCGAGGCCCGCGCAGAGATAAGCGTCCGGTGACGCTGCCTGCATCACACCGGTGGCGACGGTCACTCCCACCAGCGTCCCGGCGAAGCGGGCCACGCCGCGCGCGTAGGTCTGGGAGAAGTCCGGGCGCATGATCATGACCGAGGCCATCGGCGCCCAGTAGCCGTGGCCCAGCGGCAGCGCCGCGCCGATCAGGTACCCCGTCGCGGCGACCGCGGACAGTCGCACCGCGTGCCGGAACACCGCCGACTTCCAGCGCATCTCATGGCGGATGGCCCGCGCTGCCAGCGGGACGAGCCGCGGCAGTGTGGGGCGCAGCAGGTGTGCGGACTCGGTGGCGTCGGAGGGGCCCGAGCCGTTGGCGCTCTCCACGGCGGCGGCGAGCAGGCTGATCAGCCGGGCGGCGGCCCGGCGGGCCGAACCGGTCAGTTCTGCCTCCGGCTCCGGGACTTCGAGGAAGGCGTTGACCTCCTTCGGCAGCTTCACCGGTTTCGCGTGCCGGATCGCGCGGGCCACCGCGTCCAGCACGGTGGCGGCCGCCGCCAGCAGCTCGCGCGCCCGGTCCCGTTCCGGGCCCTCCACCGCGGCGCCGACCGAGGGGTCGGCGAGCGATGCCAGCACCGGCCGGATGCGCTCCGCCAGTGCCCGCTTGCCGTGCAGTTCCTCCGGACGGCGCCGGGCCTGCCACGGTGTCACCGCGGCCGCGCTGCGCGCCGTCATCAGCGGCTCGGGATCGAACGGGGCGTGCGGATCGTGGCGCAGCCGCCTGGCGTAGGCCGCCTCGGCGGCGAACGCGTCCGCGAGAGCGTCCCGTTGCGCCCCCCAGCGGCGGATGGGGAAGAGCAGGATGAGCGCCGCCTGCACCAGCCCGCCGAAGGCGATCACACCGGCGTGCCCCAGGGCGTCCACGACGGACGTGGGCAGCGTGACGACGACCAGCATGACGGCGACGGTCAGGGCCGCGACGATGCCGGACGTCGGGCCGAGCGACCACGCCATCCCGGCCAGGAAGGACCACACGGCCAGCAGCACGACGAAGACAACGAGGTGGGAAGCGGCCAGGTAGCCGAGGAAGGTGCTGATGGCGAGGCCGGCGCCCGCGGCGAGGGCGAGCACCGGGCGGGAGCGCCAGCTGCGCTGGAAGGTGGCCATGCCCGCGGCGAAGGCGCCGAACGCGGACGACGCGGCCACCGCGGGGGAGGACAGCCACAGGGCCAGTCCGATCACGATCGCGACCCCGGCCGCACCACGGACGGCCACCAGGGGTTCGAGCCTGGTCCGCTCGACGCGCAACCCGGAGCGGCCGGTCTCCTTCAGCGCGCGCAACCAGGTCATGATCCAGAGGATAGGTGGAAACGTCGCGGAACCGGCTTTCTCCAAAAATGGGGCGGGCGTAGCGGTCCGGCCGATGGGTAGGCGCGGGCAGCGGCCGCGTCAGCAAGAGCGACAAACCGACAGAGCGATACAACGACACGAAGAGAAGGAGAAGTCCATGGCTGATCCCGACCCGACCGTCATCCGGGCGACCGTTCCCCCGGTTCCCGATCCGCAACCGACGCCGCAGCCTCCGGACCCCGTCCAACCGGACCCGGTCCCGCGCCCGGTGCCGCCGCCCGGCCCGGGCCCCATGCCGCCCGGCCCGCCGCTGCCGGACCCGGCACCCTTGCCGCAGCCCGAGCCGATGCCGCATCCCGAACCGGTGCCCGATCCGACTCCGCTTCCCATGTGAGGATCCCGCGTCCCCTGTGAAGCACCGGAATCCACGTTCCGCCGGCATCCCCCTGCCGCGCGGGGCGTGGGTTCTGGTTCAATAGGGCCCATGGCCAGCCTCACTGACATCGCGACAGGTCGCAGCGACCTCGAGCCCTTCTGGCCGTCCCGGCAGGGACACCACTTCGACCGAGAGTGTTGCCGCGCGATCACCGCGCGGACCCGCACTCCCCGCTGACCTGCGGACAACGGCCTCCGGCCGTCGCCGTCAGCCGTACGGATTCCGGTACCGCGCAATACGTCGTCCAACGACCCTTCGCGCGAAAGAGCCGACCCATGTCGAACACCCAGTCCCTGAACCTCCCTGCCGTCAACCGCTCCCAGCAGTCGGCGGGTGGGGCACCCACCCCGCTGCGCTCGCGGCTGCGCGCCGTACGCCCCGACGAGGTCCCGCCCGCCCCCGACTTCCTGCCGCCCGGCGCCACCTGGCTGCCGGCGCCCGGTCATGTGCTGCCGGCCGTTCCCGGTCAGCAGCGGATGGTCGGCTACCTGGTCCTGGTTCCCGCGGAGGCGGGACCGGTCCCGGTGGAGGCGGTCCCCGAACCGGCGGACGATCTCGGCGCCCGGGTACGGATCGACGCCGAGCGGCGCACGGCGGCGGTGGACGGCCGACCGCTCGACCTGACCTACCTGGAGTTCGAGCTCCTCGCCCACCTCGTCGCCCACCCGCACCGCGTGCACTCCCGCGACCAGCTCGTCACCACGGTCTGGGGGTACGGTCACGTGGGCGACGGCCGCACCGTGGACGTGCACGTGGCGCGGCTGCGCCGCAAGCTCGGTGCCGAGCACCGCGGCAGCATCGTGACCGTCCGCCGCGTCGGCTACAAGTACGCACCGGTGGCGGCTACGGCACTACGGTGACCGGCCAGCGGCCGGCCTTGACCAGCCGGATGGCGACCGAGCCGATGATGCGGTGTCCGGCGTGCTCGGAGGCGCCGACCACCACCGCGTCGGCCGTGAGCTGGTCCGCCGCGGTGACCAGCCCGTTGTAGGGGTCGCCGCGGAAGGTGTGGAATTCCCAGCGGACGGCGAATATCCCCTGGAGCCGCTCCGCCGAACGGCGGATCTCGGCCATCAGCTCGTCGGCGACCTCGGTGGTGACCTCTGCCACCGGGGCGCCGAGGAGTGCGCCGGTGACGATGATCGGCTGTACATAGACGACGGCGAGCAACGCGTTCTGCCGTCGGGCCAGGCCGGCGGCGTAGGACACGGCGCGCCACGAGGAGTCGGAGCCGTCCGCTCCGACGACGATGACCTTGGGTCCGTCCGTTCCGCGCTCGAACTGCGCGGGCAGCTTGTCCTCCACATCTCGAGGCTAGGCCCCGGTTCCCGGCGCCGGTAGGCGCCCCCGCTCACGTGATCACCCGAATGGCCGCATTGCCACGACACGAGGGCTTTTGGGATGCAGGATTTCGGTGAGGAGTCACAGAGAGAACTTGCAGTCCTGTGGCTCCCGGGCCGCCGACGTGCCGCCCGCATCTCTGAGCCAACAGCCAAGCCGGCCCAGCCGGCAACGGGGAGGTTTGCGATGCCGAGGGTGACCACAAGCGTGATCGTGTCGAGGCCGGCCCCTGAGGTCTTCGACTTCCTTGCCGACGCCCGAAACCTTTCGCTGTGGAGTTCGGGTGTGGCCGGAGTCGACCGGGAGCCCGTACCGCCGGGTGCGAACGCCGAGTACCGCTACCGCTATCCCGGACGGCACCGGGAGCACCGGCTGGTGTGCGCGGGCTACGAGCCCTGCCGGCACATCGTGTTCCGGGGTCAGCGCATGTGGAGCCCGCTGGGCACGCAGGTCCCCGAATACGGATTCGACCTGATCCCGCACGGCGGCGGCACGCTGGTACGGCTCTCGGTGCACAGTTCGCTGGGCGCCGGGATGGCGCTGTTCTCGCCGGTCGTGGCCATGGCCTGGCGGCGTGATCTGCCGGTCGACGCCCGAAAGCTCTGCGAGGCGCTCGGTGGCCTGTACATCCCGCCGCGTCCGCCGGGAGCCGCGCGTGCGATAGAACCGGCGGCTCCGGCTCCCGGGGCGTTCGACTACGCCCCGGCCGCCCGGGTGTTCCAGCCCGGCGTCGGAGCGTAGGGCTCCCGGAGGGGCGGAGGGGGAACTGTCAGACCGCGGAATTGCAGGAAACCAGTGGAGTCGAAGATCACTCATTGAGTGTTAAACTAAGTTCGAAGGGTGGCGAGAAACCGCCCCTTTCCCCCGTGTTGCCCCGGCCCGGTCCCCCCGTCCTGGCCGGGGCTCCTTTTTGTTCCGAGCCCTGAGCGTGCGTCCCGGGCTCGCGCTCCGCGCCCGCTCCTGCCCCTGCACACGCGGCGGTGGCGCGGGATCCGCTCCCACGCCACCTGCGACCGCGGCTGTCCGTCTGCCAGGTCGAACTCGTCGATCTAGTCGATGCTCCGCAGGATGTGCGACTCGGCCATGTCGTCCTCGTACCCCGCCAGCTTGATCGGCGCGGACCGGGCCCAGACGTCGAGGTTTCGCACTTCCTTGAGCGGGGGAGGCCATTCACCTAGTCCGGGTGTGGCCTGGTTGCGCTGCTTGGTCTTCTCGGGTGTCACCGCGCACTCCATTCATTTCGAGTGAACCGGATGCGCCGACGCGGCCTACGACCGGGCGTCGGACACCCGGTGGGGCATATGTATCGAGCGGGTGCGGACGCGGTGGCGCCTGGTGCGGAGCCGGAAGGACGGCCATGGTGGGTGGACGCTTCCCGGGACAGGCCGCGGGCGCTGGTGCTGCCCTGTGTGCCTGTTCGTTCCGCTCAGAGTAAGCCCGCCGACCGGTTGCGACCAGCCGATTTCCTCCCTGTGTCACCCCTAAGAGAACCCCAGTCCACATGCGCGTCACTCAAGGGCATCTCAAGGGTTGTGGGCATGGGGGTCGCGTGGGGCGGGCGACCCCGCCGCGCAGGAGCCGGGGCAGCGGTTGTTACCGTGCCGGGTGCTCCGATGCAAGCGATCCGAAGATTCAGCGGAACCCCGGGAGACCGCAGCAGGCACGGCCACCACGCCGCCCGCCCGGTTTCCCCGCCGTACCGCCGGACGTGTCCTCGCCGACCTGACCCCGCTGCGCGAGTCCCCGCACTTCCGCCGGCTGTGGTTCGGCAACATGGTTTCCTGGATCGGCCAGCAGATGACCGCGATGGCGGTGTCCCTGCAGGTCTACGCGATCACCGGCTCCAGCTTCTCGGTCGGGCTGGTGGGCCTGTGCTCCCTGGTCCCTCTCGTCATCTTCGGGCTCTACGGCGGCGCCATCGCCGACGCCGTAGACCGCCGCAAACTCGGCCTGGCCAGCGCCTGCGGCGCGACCGTCCTGTCCGGTCTCCTGGCGGGCGCCGCCCTGCTCGACCTGCGGCAGGTGTGGCTGCTGTACGCGATCGTCGCCCTGCAGTCCGTCTGCTTCGCCCTGAACTCCCCGGCCCGCTCGTCGATGATCCCGCGCCTGCTCCCGCCCGAGCAGCTGCCCGCCGCCAACGCCCTGGCCTCGCTCGCCGGCGGCCTCGGCACGATGGCAGGTCCCATGTTGGGTGGCGTCTTCGTCGGCCTGTGGGGCTACCAGGCCGCGTACCTGATCGACGTGGTCACCTTCTCCGCCTCCCTCTACGCCATGTGGCGACTGCCCTCGATGACCCCCGAGCGCGATGCCTCGAAGGCCGGGAGCGGCCGCCGGGGATGGGCCTCCGTCCTGGACGGACTGCGCTTCCTGGCCGGCAGGCCCAATCTGCGGATGACCTTCTTCACCGACATGGCCGCGATGGTGCTCGCGCAGCCGCGCGTGCTCTTCCCGGCCATCGCCGTCATCTGGTTCGCCGGGGACGCCAGGACCGTCGGCCTGCTCATAGCCGCCCCGGCCGTCGGCGCGCTGCTCGGCGGCCTCTTCTCCGGCTGGCTCGGCCGCATCCACCGCCAGGGACTCGCCGTCCTGGTCTCGGTCGCCTGCTGGGGCGCGGCCGTCGCCGTCTTCGGCCTCACCCGCAACCTGTGGCTCGGACTCGTCTTCCTCGCACTGGCCGGCTGCGCCGACACCGTCTCCATGGTCTTCCGCAACACCATGCTCCAGGCCGCCGCCCCCGACGACATGCGCGGCCGCCTCCAGGGCGTCTTCATCGTCGTCGTCGCGGGCGGCCCCCGGCTGGGCGACTTCCTCGCCGGATCGGCCGCCGACCTCTTCTCACCCGGCACGGCCATCGTGGGCGGGGGACTGGCGTGCATCGCGGTCGTCATCACCCTGGCGGCCCTGCAGCCGAGGTTCGCGCGCTACGACTCGCGCAACCCCGTCCCGTAGCGCTCGCGCTGGGCGGTCAACGCGGGGGAGTGCCGCAGGCACGGACCGGGGTGGACAGGTAGGCGGCGCTCTGGTCAGCGGCGGCCGGCTTCGTCGAGATCCGAACACCCCACATTCGGTTGCAGTTGAGCCCGTCGAAGGTGTGCGACCTGCTGAAGTTGTACTGCCCGTTGAACGTGAACGTCTCGGAGGGTCCGTCCGTCGCGACGGGATTGCCTTTGCTGTCCGCGTCGTACCACGTCAACGTGACGGTGAAGGCACCGGTGCTGCCGTTGCCGATGGAGAAGGAGGCCGTGGCTGTCGCCCCACCGCTTGCCCCGAACTTGTCGACCGCGACGGATTTGACCACCGGGGGCGGCGGCTTCGACGTAGTGGTCGACGTTGTTGTCGGAGCCGTTGTCGGCGGGTCCGTCGGAGCTGTCGTCGGGGGAGTCGTGGTCGGGGTCGTCAGGCCCGTGGTGCTGTCCGTCGGTGTCGGCGTAGTGGACGTGGACGCTGATGTTGTCGGTGTGAGGCTCGGGCTGACGGTCGTGCCGCCGGGGGACGTGGTGCCGGGCGGCTCGCTGGTTCCGGTGAGCTCCGTGGTGACGGAGGGCGGTGCCGAGAGGCCGTCGGTGTGGTGCGGGGCCTTGCCGGTGCCGGCGAGGGCCACGACCGTGCCGGCCGTGGCGAGGGCCAGCAGGGCGACGCTGCCGCCCACCATCGCGGCGACGCGACCGCGCGGCAGCCGCCGCGGCTTGCCGCCGCCGAACGGCAGGCCCGCGGCGGCACCCGGATCCGGCGGGGTGGGCGGTGCCGGTGGCGGGGGCGCGGAGGCGTCGCGCAGGGCGCTCGGCAGCAGGGCGACGAAGAGCGCGACGAGGCCGACGAGCGCCCGCCGTCCGCGGCGCTCCCAGTCCGGTCCGTACGCGGTGCAGGCAGCCGCTTCGAGTTCGGCGAGGAAGTCGGTGGCGCTCGGGGGACGTTCTGCGGCGTCCTTGGCGAGCCCGTGCCCGATCAGGGCCCGCAGTTCCTCCGGCGCGCGGTGCTCCGGAATCGGCGCGGTGATGTGCTGGACGGCCAGTTCGGCCATGGTCGCCCCGGTGTACGGGCGCTCACCGGTGAGGCATTCGAAGAACGTCGCCGTCGCCGCGTAGACGTCGGTGGCGGGTGACGCGGGCTCGCCGCGCCACTGCTCGGGTGCCATGTAGGGCGGCGTGCCGGCGCTCGGGGCGTCGGCGCCCTGCTGCACGGCGATGCCGAAGTCCACCAGTGTGGAGATGCCGTTGTTGGCGACCATCACGTTGCCGGGCTTGTAGTCGCGGTGGACCACCCCGGCCGCGTGGGCGGCCGCCAGACCGAGCAGGGACCCCTTCAGGATCGACAGGGCCGCTTCGGGGACGGCCGCGCCGTTCGCCCGCAGCATCGCCCCCAGTGATACGCCCTCGATGAGCTCCATGACGATCGCCGCGCCTTCGGCGGTCTCCACGTAGTCGTAGACGCGCACCACGTGCGGGGAGTCCAGTTGCCGCAGGAGCTGGGCCTCGTCGCGGAAGCTGCCGAGCAGGCCGGGCCGCGCCCGGCTCTCCTCGTTCAGGTACTTCACCGCGACCTCGGCGCCGCTGCGCTCGTCGACCGCGTGCACCACTTTGCCACTGCCTCCCTGTCCCAGGACGCGCAGCGCGCGGTAGCCGGGAAGGGACCACTCGGGTTCTGACCGTCTGGGGTCTCGTGGGTCGGACATCGTCGGGCGCACCTCGTCGAATTCGGGCGGGCTCCGGCGCGGGATTTCCGCGGAGCCACCGGTTGATGGGTGGACGCCTGGGCGCCCCCGGTGGTTGCACGAGAGCCTGTTCGATTATGGGGCGGGGTCCGCCGCCCTGTCCGGCGTTCGGCGGACCCGCCGGGCGACGCTCAGCCGACCTGCACCGCGGCGAGCTGCTCCGCCAGCACGTCGGTGGTCACGAAGGAGAGGCCGGCCAGCGCGACGTGCTTCCAGCGCACGGTGCCCTCGCCGTCGAGCAGGAACACCGAGCGGCGCAGACCGAGTCCGGGAACGGCGATGCCGTAGGCCTTGGCCACGGTGCGGTCGGTGTCGGCCAGCAGCGGGAAGCCGAGACGGTGCTTGCGGGCGAAGGACTCGTGGCTGTCCAGGTCCTGCGGGCTTATGCCCCACACGGTGGCGCCGAGGCCGGTGAAACGGTCCAGGTCGGACGTGTAGGAGCACAGCTGTTTGGTGCACACGGCCGTGTCGTCGCCGGGGTAGAAGACCAGCAGCAGCGGGTTGCCGAGCTGTCCGGCGAGCGCGTAGTCGGCCCGTTCGGCGGCGACTGCATCGTCCTGGCCGAGGACGAGCCCCGGCAGGGTGAAGTCGGGGGCCGGCGTACCCACTGCGGGCTGTTTGGACATGTGCGCTCCCTTGGCCTCGGCGTCGGTGCCGCCCGGCGGCGGGACGCGATCACCGTGTTGCGCAGATGGTAGGGCCTGCCCGGCCGTGCGCTGGAGGCCGGGCAGGCTCCGGTCGTTCGGGCGGTTCCGGCCGGACGGGTCGGGCCCGTCCGGCCGGTCGCGCCGGTGCGGGGATCAGCCGCAGGTGAGGCGCGGAAGTGCCCAGTCCGCGTGGTCGGAGGTGTTGCCGTTGCCGCCATCGGTGACGACGAGCTTCAGCTCCAGGCCGCCGGTGAGATCGGCCGTCAGATGCTTTGCGGCATCGCTGACGGTGACCAGGCCACTGTCGGCGACCTTGGTGCCGTCCCGGTAGATCTGGAAGACCACCGAGCCGTTGGTCGTCGACTCGTCGTCCACGCCGACATCCGTTGTCAGGGACGTGCAGGTGCCGCCCAGGTAGTAGATGACGGTGCTGGCGGCGTGCGTGCCCAGGCCCTTGGCGTAGGTGGCGCCGTTGATGGTGAGGGTGCGTCCGTCGCCGGCGGGCTGCTCGCCGTTGCTGCGGTCGCGTTCGACCGGGCCCCAGCCGTTGGCCGCCGATGCCCAGTTGAGGTCGCTGAGCGCGCTGGTGCCGGCGGCCGGACCGCTGCCGCAGGCCAGCTTGGCGTCGGCCCAGTCGGCATGGTCGTAGTTGATGCCGTCGCCGCCGTCGGTGACGACCAGCTTCAACTGGTTTCCGCCGGTCAGGTCGGCGCTCAGATGCTGGGGACCGTCGTTGGCCGTCCGCAGCCCGCTGTCCGCGACCTTCGTGCCGTCCCGGTAGAGCTGGAAGATCACCGTGCCCGGACTGGACACCTCGTCGTCCACACCCACGTCGACGTTGACCGAACGGCAACTGCCGCCCAGGTAGTAGCTGATCTCGCTGGGGGCGTGGGTGCCCAGGCCCTTGGCGTAGGTGGTGCCGTTGATGGTGAGGGTGCGTCCGTCGCCGGCGGCCTGCTCGCCGTTGCTGTGGTCACGTTCGACCGGGCCCCAGCCGTTGGTCGCCGACGTCCACGGCAGGTCGCTGAGCTGGTTGATACCGGTCGGCGGCGGGACGGGGCTGCCGGGTGTCACCCGGAACATCACCGTGCCGTGCGCGGGCACCGAGGCGCTGATGGTCCCGGTGGTGGAGCTGGTGTGCTTGGACCACAGGTCCTTGAGCGTGTACGAGGACGCGCCGCCGATACCGGCCGCCTCCGCGGTCGTCGAGATCGTCTGCGCGGACCCGTTCTCGTTGGTCAGCGTCACCGACCGGTCGCCTCCGGCCAGCGCCTTGGTCATCACGACCTTTCCACCGGAGTTGGTCACGACGGTGCCCTGCTTGCCGAGACTGTCCTGGTCGACGGCGATGACGTCGGTGTTCTTGAGGATGGCGAGCGTCGCCGCGCTCGCGCTGCGCAGATCGCTGCCGATCAGCAGGGGCGCGGCCATCTGCGACCAGAGGCTGAAGTGGGTGCGGTACTCGGTGTCCGTCATGCCGCCGTTGCCGACCTCGAGCATGTCCGGGTCGTTCCAGGCGCCCGGCTTGGCGTACGGGGCGAGCGACTGGTTCTGGTGGGCGATGCCGATCATGCTGGACCAGGAGTCGCTGATATCGCCGGTGGTGCGCCAGGAGTTGCCGACGTTCGGGGCCCAGTTCCAGGGCTGGTTGGAGCCCCATTCGCAGATGCTGTAGAGGATCGGCCGGCCGGTGGCCTTGAGGGCGTTGCCCATCGCCTTGTACCGGGTCTGGGCGTCCGCGCCGGTGTTGTTGCAGTTGTCGTACTTGAGGTAGTCGACACCCCAGGACGCCCACAGGTTGGCGTCCTGCTGCTCGTGGCCGAGACCCCCGGGGAATCCGAGGGTGTCGCACGTCTTGGTGCCGGCGCTGGAGTAGAGGCCGAACTTGAGACCCTTGGAATGCACGTAGTCCGCCACGGCCTTGATGCCGTTGGGGAAGCGCACCGGATCGGGGACAAGATTTCCTGAGGCGTCACGGTTGGGCAGCGCCCAGCAGTCGTCGATGTTGACGTAGCTGTAGCCGGCGCCCTTCAGGCCCTGCGAGACGAAGATGTCGGCGATGCCCTTGACCATCGTCTCGTTGAACTCCGCCCGGCAGTGCGTGGAGTTCCAGTTGTTGAACCCCATCTGCGGGGTCAGCGCGAGGCCGTTGTCGACGGCCGCGGCAGGTGGTGCGGTGGCCAGTTGCACGGTGACGGCGGCAGTGGCGGCGAGCGCCCCACCACCCGTGATGAGTGTCAGGGAGGCAGCCAGGGCTGCCAAACGCTGTCTGATGGTGTGACGTTCGGGCTGCATGTGCGGCTCCATGCGAGGGTAAATGGCGCACAATTCAACGGGGTCGAACGAAAGCAACCACATCACAGCGGTACTGGCAGGACATGTCAAGAAGTTCGACCCGGAAGCGCGATGCGCTTCCGGGTCGAGGGCCCCGTTCGCCGGGGAGACGGAGCGCCGCCGCGGCGCCTGGGGGCACCGCCCGGCGGTAGCTGTGGGGGCACCTCCCAGCGGTATCTGGGGGATTACGGCGACGGCAGTACGCACACCACGCCGGGAGCGGCGAACGGCCGCCCTGTCAGGGTCAGTTTCCCGGTCTTGGTGTCGACACTCAGGACGGTGACCGTGGCCGACTTCTGGTTGGCGGCGAAGAGCAGCCGGCCCGTCGGATCGAAGGCGATGTGCCGGGGGAAGTCGCCGCCCACCGGCACCGTGTCCAGCAGGCGCAGGGCCGCGCCGCCGTTCTCGACGGCGTAGCGGGTGATGCTGTTGTGACCGCGGTTGGCCAGGTACGCGAACGCTCCGTCGGCGGTGACCAGCAGTTGCGCCGGATAGCTCTTGCCGCTCCCGGTCCCGGTGGGCTGCGGGGCGCCGGGAGTCAGCTTCCCGGTCGTGGCGTTGTACGCGCAGACCACGACGGTGTTGTCCAACTCGTTGGCGAGGTAGGCGAACCGGCCACCGGGGTGGAACGTCAGCGACCGCGGTCCCGCGCCGGGCCGCAGAGCCGCGAAGGACACCTGGTGGAGCGTGCCCGCCGTCTCGTCGAGCGTGTAGGTGTAGACGGTGTCGTTGCCGAGATCGACGGCGAGGACGAAGCGGCCGTCCGGGGACGTGATGATCTGGTGGGCGTGCGGCCCGTCCTGCCCGGGTCCGGGCGGCGGGCTGCTGTGCCGTACGAGCGCGGTGCGCGCGCCCAGTTTTCCGTCCTGGCCTATCGGGTGCACCGCGACACTGCCCGAGTCGTAGTTCGCGCTGAGCAGGTATCGGCCGCCCGGGTGAACGGACAGATGGCAGGGCCCGTCGCCGCCGGTGGGCCGCGACCCCAGCACCTTCGGCGCGCCGCCGCTGCCGCCGTGCAGGGCTATCGCGGTCACGGCGCCCGGCGAGCGCTCGTTGACGGTGTACAGCGTGCCGGCGGCCGGGCCGAGGGCCAGGAAGGACGGATCCCCGACTCCCGTGACGACCCCGGTGGACGTAATCGCTCCGGTCGAGGGCTCGTACGTGGCCAGCGCGACGCCCTTGCCGCCGCCGCTCACGGAGGTGTAGACGCCGAGATGGAGCGGCCTGGGCCCGGCGGCGGACGGCCGCCCCGCTTTCCGCGCCGGCAGATCCGCCCGCGCGGTCGCCCCCGGGGCGCACCCCAGTCCCACCGTGGCGGCAGCCGCCGCCGCGGCGGCGAGCAGACCCCGCCTGCCCATGCCTGCGTTGACCTCCACGCGACACACCTCCCGATACTGCGTTGCCGGTCCGCTGCTGTGCGGTGCTCCAGGGGAGCAGAGTCCGGTGACCTCCGCAACGCGTGTTGCGCGTGGTGCAATGCGTGCGTTCCGGCAGAACCGGAATCGGCCACCGGAACGTCGCTGCCCATATGCCCCGTATCCGCGCGGTCGTTCGCGACGGACCAGGTCGGAGGGGTTCGCGCCGGATCGGGACAGCTGTCAGCCGGGCGTACGGTCCTGCCAGCCGTGCAGCGAGATTCGCGGGCCGTCGGCGAGGACGCAGCGCAGTGCGTGACCCGTGGTGGGCACCATCTCCGCGGGGAGGGCGTCGAGGTCGAACCAGCGGACCGCGGAGTGTTTCTCCGGCTCGCGGTTGACGGGCTCCCCCGACCAGTCGTACGTGGTGAAGACGACGCTGAGGAAGCCGTTGGGGGATTCGACGCCCCACGCACCGTGGATGACATGGGCGACACGGAGCGCCGACGGGTCGACCACGAGGCCCGTCTCCTCCCGCAGTTCACGGGCGGCTGTGTCCGTGACGGGTTCACCCGGATCGCTCTTGCCGACGGGAAGATCCCACAGGCCCTGCCCGTACTTCGCCCCGGGACCTCGTTGCAGCAGCACGACCCGCTGCTTCCCGACATCGTGGACGATCACGGCCGCGGCGAGCAGCGTCATCGAATCCAGCGCGGGCGCGAGGGCGCGGGACGGATCGGCGGCCGGAGGACGGGCCACGGTGGTCCTTTCGTCGGTGATGCGACCGGGCGGGACGGGATCAGATCCAGCTGGGGCTGTCCGAGCCCCAATAGGAGGGCGGCCGGTCCCAGTCGCCAGGGCCTCCGCCGTAGTTGATCGGAGGGAGGGCGTAGCGGAGGCGGCCGTACGGTGAGGGCCTTTCGGCCAGCCACGACTCCGGGTCGTAGGCGGCGCCGTCGGTGGCGGCGGGGCGGATGCCGTGCGTCAGCCAGGAGGCCGTTCCCGCCAGGGAGAGCCGCAGGTGCCGGCCGCCACCCGTGTCCTGGCGGTCGGTCAAAGCACGCAGCACCGCGGCGGCGAGCAGATAGCCGGTGCCGTGGTCCAGGGCCTGGGCGGGAAGCACCCCGGGATGCCCGTCGGCGGCAGCCTCGATCCCGGCGATGCCCGTCGCGGCCTGGACCAGGCTGTCGAAGCCGCGGCGGCCGGCCCACGGCCCTTCCCAGCCCCAGGCGCAGAGTTGGGCGACGATCAGTCCGGGCCGCCGTTCCAGCAGATCCCGCGGAGCCAGACCCTGGCGGTCCAGGGCGCCGGGCCGGTACCCGGTGATCACGACATCGGCCGAGGACAGGAGCTCCTCGAAGAGCAGCCGGTCCTTGGGCACCTCCAGGTCCAGCAGCGTCGAGCGCTTGCCGAAGCCCGTGTCGGCGTGGGCGTCCGGATGCTCCGGGAGACCGGGGGAATCGACGCGCAGGACATCCGCGCCCAGCAGCGCCAGCGTGCGGGTGGCGACCGGTCCGGCGATGACCCTGGTCAGGTCGAGCACCCTGACGCCGTCGGCCGGCAATGCCGCCGCGCTCAGCGGCCGGGGTGCGCCGTCCCCGATCCGACGGGCTTCGACGAGGGGGAGTTCCGCGCCGCTGCCTTCCGCCACGGCCACGGCGAGCCCGCCCGCCGCGTGGACCGTTTCCTGGATCCATCGGGCGGGGTGGGTCAGCAGCCGGTCCGAGAGCTGCTGGGCGAGCGTGCCGTCGTCGCCCTCGTCGGGGATCTCCAGTGCGGCCAGGAGCCGGGCTCTGTGGTGCGGGTAGTTGGCGTGCGTCCTGACCCAGCCGTCAGCCGCCCGCCAGAAGCCGGACAGCGGGGCGAACGACGTCGGCGTCCGTCCGTCGATCCGCAGATGCCGTTCGCTGACGAAGGCCGTGGCCACCGATCCCTCGTCCACCCGCACCGCCGGTACGGATCCCCCGGAACGGCGAGCGGACAGCTCCGCGGCAGCCAACGAGCACACCCCGACCGTCGCACGGGCCAACTCCCGTACCGGAAGCCGGGAGGGAAGGACGCCGCTCGACGCGATGTACGACACCCTCCCGACCAGCTCCGCCGCACCGCCGAGGGCGGCCCAGGCCTGGGCGGTGGCCGCGTCGATTCCCTGTGTCATCGGTCCATTGTGCTGCAGGGGGGTCGGGCCGGTGGCGGACCGGGGGCGCGCACGGATTTCACGCCCCGTGCGAACGGCGCACGCCGGCGGACGGTGTTCGCACGGTGACGCGCGGGCCGGGAAGCGGGAAGCTCAGATGCAGTCCCGATCCTCCCGTTCAGAGGCGAAAGGGGTACATACGAGGCACCGTCCGTGCACGCCCGGCCCGGTGTGAGCGGATTCGAGAAGCGGCGTTTCAGCGGGCGTTCGCGCATCCGCCTCCCAGGCGCCGTCAGACGCCGTGATGCCGTCGCGACGTCCCACCCCGCCCCGAAACCGAGGCGGGGCGGGGTGGCGTGCACGGGCACGGCGCGGTGCCGCGTCGGCTCTCGCCTGCGGACAGCGCTCTCGCCGCGGACCGCGCTCGCTCAGAGGACCGCGCTCAGGAATTCGCGGGTCCGGGTGTGCTCCGGCGCCCCGAACAGCTGGTCCGGAGGCCCGGCTTCGAGGACGTGCCCCTGGTCGAACATCATCACCCGGTCGGAGACATCGCGGGCGAAGCCCATCTCGTGGGTCACGCACAGCATGGTGATGTCGGTGCTCAGGGCGATGTCCCGCAGGACGTCCAGCACGCCCGCCACGAGCTCCGGGTCGAGCGCGGACGTCACCTCGTCGAGCAGGAGGATGTCCGGCCGCATGGCGAGCGCGCGGGCGATGGCGACGCGTTGCTGCTGGCCACCGGAGAGCTGGGTGGGATGGGCGTCGCACTTGTCGGCGAGGCCCACCAGGTCCAGCAGCTCGCGGCCCCGTTCGGCCGCCTCGTCGCGGCTGAGGCCGAGGACGTGGACGGGCGCCTCGGTCACGTTCTCCAGCACCTTCATGTTGGGGAAGAGGTTGAACTGCTGGAAGACCATGCCGATCCGGCGCCGGCGTTCTCGCAGGTACTTCTCGTTCGCCGGCACGAGTCTGTCCCGGCCCCCCGGCATGTGGGAGAACGGCTCCCCGTCGACATGGATGGTGCCTTCGGTGACGCGTTCGAGGGTCATGAGCAACCGCAGGATGGTGGTCTTGCCGGAGCCGCTCGGCCCGATCAGCGTGACCCGCTCACCTCGTTGCAGCCCGAAGTCGAGGCGGTCCAGGACGGTGTGGTCGCCGAAGCGCTTCACCACCTGATCGAAGCGGACCATGTCCGCGACCGGGGTGTCGTCCCCGGGACCGTCGTCCTTCTCGTTGCGGGGTTCGATGTCGTTCTTCGAGTCACTCAGCAAGGCGCTTCTCCAGCCTTCTCATCAGCATCGAGGTCGGGTAGCTCGCGACGAGGAAGATCGCGGCGGCGAGGGTGAACGCCTCCAGATAGGCGAAATGGACGCTGCCGTATTCGTTCGCCTCGTGGACCATCTCCTGCACGGTGATCACCGAGAGGAACGGGGTCTCCTTGAACATGGAGATCACGTAGTTGCCCAGCGCGGGAATGACCTTGCGGACGGCCTGCGGCAGGATCACCGCACGCCACAACCGGCCGCGCGGCAGCGAGAGCGCGACAGCCGCCTCCCACTGCCCCTGGGGCACCGCGTCGATCCCGGCGCGGTACACCTCCGAGGTGTACATCGCGTAGTGGATGCCGAGGACGGCGATACCGATGGTCAGCGGATCCAGGCTGGGCACGAGCACCCAGACGGCGAACAGCTGGATCATCACCGGGGTGGAGCGGACGAACTCCACGACGACGCGGACGGGCACGGTCACCCATCGGGTCGGCGCGCGGCGGAGCACGGCGATCAGCAGCCCGAGCACCATGGCGACGACGGATCCGAGCACCGTGGCGAGCAGGGTGATCCCGAAACCGTGCAGGACCACCGGCAGCCCCTCGCGGGCGGTGTTCCAGTCCCACATCACACACCACCTGCCCCTGCGGTACGGCCGCCGGGATCGGTGACGCCGGCGGATGCCGGCTTGAGGAGACCGCGCAGGCCGGGCCCCTGGCCCAGACGGGCCTTGGCCACCGCCTCCAGCGCGTTCATCAGGAGCGTCAGCGCGTAGGCGAGTACGAAGTAGATGACCAGGAGGGTCACGTACGCGGCCGCGGTGTTGCCCGTCGTCGAGCGCAACTGGTCCATCTGGAAGGTCAGATCGGAGATGGTGATCAACGACATCAGCGGTGTGCACTTGAGCAGCTGGATGAGCAGATTGTTGAACGGCGGGATCATCTGGACCCAGGCCTGGGGCAGGATCACCCGGCGCATCCGCTGCCAAGGGCTCAGATTGAGCGCGACGGCCGCCTCCCACTGCGCCTGGGGCACGGCGTTCAGCGCCCCGCGCACCACCTCGGAGCCGTAGGCACCGTAGTTGAGGCCGAAGGCCACCACGGCGCAGGCCAGCGGCTCAAGTTTGAACCCGAGGATCGGCAGCGCGAAGAAGAGCCAGAACAGCTGGACGTACAGGGAGGTGCCGCGGAGGAACTCGACGACGACCCGTGACAGGCCCCGGACGAGAAGGTGCTCCGAGCGGGACATGAAGCCGAAGGTGAAGGCGAGCACCAGGGCCACCAGCGCGCTGAGCACGGTGGCCTGGAGAGTGACGGAGATGCCCTGCCAGATACTCGGCAGGGACCGGGAGAACTGCGTGAGGAAATCGCTCATCGGGTTGGCTCGTCACCCCTTGCACAGGTCGGCGGTCCGCAGCGTCGCCGGCGGTACCTCCTGTTTCGTGAAGCCGTACTTCCCGATGAGTGCGACGTAGTGCTCGGGATCGCCGGTGATCTTCTTCAACTGGCCGTTGAAGGCATCGCGCAGGGAGGCGGCGTTCTGCCGGAAGACGGCGCCGCCGGGGCTGTACTGCTTCTTGCCCTTCAGCTCCGGCAGGAACGGTTCGAGCACCTCGACGTCCGCGCCCTTGTTGGTCTTCGCCAGCCAGCGCAGGGATATCCCGGTCAGCGCGAAGGCGTCGATGCGTCCGGCGACCAGCGCGTCGAGCCCGTCCTGCTGTTTGGCCAGCGACTTGACCTTGGAGTCCCCGACACCCGCTCCGGCGGCGTACCCGGCTTCGACCGCGGCCGTCAGCACACCGACGGTGGCGCCCTTGGCGGCGGCAGAGGCGAGGTCGCTCAGGCCTTTGGGGTTGCCCTTGCGCACCATCAGCGCGGTGGGGGAGATGAACTCCGGTTCCGAGAAGATGACCTTGTCGCACCGCTCCGGCGTGATCGCCATCCCGGCGCTGACCACGTCGAAACGGTCCGCCGCCAGCCCGGGGATGAGGGCGCCGAAGTCCGTGAGCGTGGGGCGCAGCTCGGCCACCCCGAGCGCGGAGAAGATCTCCTTGTGCAAGGTGGGGGCTTCACCGGCCAGCGCGGTGCCGTCCTTGAACCCGTACGGCGCCTCGCCGGCGAATCCGACCCGCACGTATCCCTGTTTCCTGAGCTTCGCCAGCAGTTCGCCGTCGCCCTTCGGTGCTCCCGTCCCGGTCTCGGTGCGGCTGCACGCCGTGAGCAGCCCCGGCACTACCGCCATTCCCGTCAGAGTGGTGGTCCCGAGCAGGAATCCTCTGCGGGAGAAGGTGCTGCGCTGCGACATGGATGTTCCCTTCAGTCACGTGCGTCACCTGGTGCGTGACACCACATGAGGGCCGCCCCTACCCGGCAACACCGTTTGCATTCAACGAAGTCGCAGGTGGGGATGGTTATCCGTAGATGCGCAACTTGCGAGGGTTGAGCCGATTGCGAGGAGCCGGACCATTTGACGTGGGCGCCGCCACCCCGCGACGATCTACGGCATGGAAGCGCTGATTCTGCTGGCCCGCGATCGCGCGCCGACGCCCTGGAGCAACGGCGGCGGCGTGACGCGTGAGATCGCCGCGGGCCCGGCGGGCGCGGGCATGGCCGACTTCGACTGGCGGGTGAGCCTCGCCGACGTCGTCGGGGACGGACCGTACTCCGCCCTCCCCGGAGTCGACCGGATCATCACCGTGGTCGACGGCGCGGGCATGGTGCTGACGACCGACGGCGTCACCCACCCGCCGGCCCTTCCGCTGCGCCCCTTCGCGTTCTCCGGCGACGCCGTCACCGGCTGCCGGCTGACGGGCGGCCCCATCGTCAATCTCAACGCGATGACCCGGCGCGGACGGGCGGTGGCCACGGTCGGCATCGTGGACGGCACGCATACGGCCGAGGTCCCCGTGCACGGTTCCGTACTCCTCGTCGCCCTGGCCGACGACGTCGAGTTCTTCATCGACCCCGGTTACGTCTTTCCCGTCGGTGCTGATGACAACCGGCTCGCCCGCTTCGACGCGGTGCTGATGCCGGGGACGGGTACCGGCGCGGCGACCGCCGCCGCGACCCTGCGGTCCGAGGGCAGAGCGGCCGTCATCACCGTCGGGCCCGCGGGCGACGCGGCTTAGCGCCTATCCGGGCAGCTCGGCGCCGCAGCGCGGACAGCGCGTGGGCGGGGCGCTGTCGGCGACCGCGTCGCACTGCGGGCAGACGCGGTCGAGCCAGCACGCGGACTCCCCGCCCTCGTGGTCGGCGCCGGTGTCGGGCGGTCCGGCGGAGCCGTCCCGGTCGGCCGGTCCCGCCGCTTCGGCGGGGTTTGTGGGGCTCATGGCGACCACTCTTCCACGTCGCCACGGCGCAATGTCAGGGTGGGCGGCACGATGTCCTCATGACCGAGATCACCACGGCCCAGCCGGCCGATGCCGAGTCGTAGACGCGGGCCGTCGCCGAGGCCACCGCAGCGTCCGCCGCCTACTACAGCGGCGGGGACTCCCGCCTCGACGATGCCACCTACCGCCGGCTGGCGCGGGCGATCGCCCCCGCTACGTCCTACTCCTCCGGCTCCCAGGCGCGGAGCAGGTCGAGCAGTCCTGCGTCTCCGTCAACGTGCAAGGAGTCGGCCGGGATACGGTCGTACAAGTAGATGACCAACTCACTGGCCGTGCCATGGATGGAGGCGCCGGCTGCGTCCGAGTCCTCACCGGTCGCGGCAGTGGGCGCGGGGATGCGGGTGGAGCGTGCGCCGTCGCTGTCGACCGTGAGGCGCCAGGAGCGGCCCTCGGCGGTGTGGAAGTCGAAGGACGTGGGCTTGTGCGGCCAGGCGCTGGGCGACGCGACGCAGGTGAACAGGAACTCCTCGACACCGTCGAGGGCGACCTCGACCGGCAGCGGCTGCGGAGCGCCTGCGGCGAGCTGGGCGTCGTAGGTGTGCACCGCGCTCTCCTGGACCCGGTGCCGGGCGACTCCGCCGGAGGTCCGCGGCGTCTGCAGGGCACTCCACCACGCCCAGCAACCGGCGTCCGGTCCTGCCTCGCGCAGGGCGCTCAGCAGAAGCTGCGTCGACGCGGCCAGCCAGGCCAGCAGGGCCTCACGCTCCCGCGGCACTTCCAGAGCGGCGCGCGCAGCGGCGGCCTCGGCCGGGGGAGCGTCGGCAGGCCCCGCGCCGACGATGGCGGCCCAGAAACGGTCTCCCCCACCCAGGTGCTTCACCAGATCGAACAGCGTCCACTCGGGGCAGGTCGGCACCTGTGCGTCGAGACTGGGCGCGGCGGCGACCGCGGCGCGGAAGGCGGTCGACCGTTCATCGATCAGTCGCAGCAGGTCAGGGAAGTCAAGATTCTTTTCCACGCCGGATGTCTATCACCGTGCTCCGGTGATCGGACAGCGATTTTCACAGTCGCCGCCGGTTGGCCATCGCGGACGTCGTCCTCGCCTCCCACCGCTCGGGTGACAAGCTGCGCACGCTCATGACCGGCGCGCTGGCCGAGCTGTCCCGTACGGCCATGAACGAGTTGATCGAGAGCGCGGGCGGCAGGGCGTCGTCGAGCGTGTCGAAGAAGACCAGCCTGCTGGTTGCGGGGGAGAAGGCCGGCTCAAAGAAGGCCAAGGCGGAGGAGCTCGGGATCCGGTGATCACCCCGGAGGAGTTCGCCGAACTGCTCGGCGAACTCATACCGTGAACGTCACGCCCGCATCGTGAACGTCACGCGGTGGCCTCGCCCAGATAGACCCAGAGTCCGTCCTCGCGGACGAAACGGCTCACCTCGTGCTGCGCGTCGGTGTGCCCGTGCAGGCGGTAGTGGGCGCGGAACTCCACCGTGCCCTCGGTGTGGAAGGCGCTGCCGTCCGTCGTCCCGATGATCTCCAGCCGGGTCCACTGCTGATCCGGCTCGAACTCGATGCCGGACGGCCGGGCCGTGGAGTGCCAGGTCCTGAGCAGGTACGCGGCATCGCGAACGGCGAACGCGCTGAAGCGGGAGCGCATCAGCCGCTCCGCGGTGGGAGCCGTGGCCTGGCCGCTGTGGAGCCTGCCGCAGCAGTCGCGGTAGGACGCGTCGAGTCCGCAGGGGCAGGGCGAGGCGGGCCGGGCCGTCACTGACGGGCGTGCGCTGTTCTGTGTCACACCCTCATTGTGACGGCCCCGCGGTCACGCGGATCTACGAGGCCACGGCCCGGGGGACCGACGCCGCTCCGGGTTCGGTGGCGAGCCGCTGCCTGGCGGCCTCGATCGCCCGGCCGACCGTGCGGAAGCCGGTGATCACACACAGCGTGTAGGCGGTGTCCTCGAGCCGGCGGCGGTCCTGCGGTCCGGCCGAGTCGTCCCGTGCCTGCACGGCGAGCCTCTCGTAGCGCTCCAGTAAGTCGCGCAGAACAGCGGGATGCGCCATCAGCATGGTCGTACTCCTTGGGTGAGTGGCAGGAAGTGCCCGACGGGACGGTGTTCAGTGCTTGCCGGGAGTGTTCTCGACCTGGTTCTCGATTCCCATGAGATCTCCTCGACGACCGGACGACCTTGGGAGTCGTCCTCGGCACACCGCGCCTACCCGTGACCCGGAGAGCAATGCCGTACGTCGTCCAGGATCTGGGACAGGGGCAGCGGCTGACGGTTCACCCGTACCTCCAGCAGAGCGCGGAAGCAGGTGTCGCACAGGGCCAGGGGTGCGCGCAGGCCGAGGTCGCGGACCGTTCGATCGCTACGGCCGCACTCGTCGCAGGCTGCCAGATCCGCTGACGCCCCCATGGTGTCGATGCTGCTCCCGGATCGGGCCGAGGGGTAGAGGGCGTCGTCCGGCAGCTGGACCGAACTCGCCGTCCCCTTCACCACCGGCGCCTCCGGAACGGTCGCCGTGTTCCCGCACGGCCGGTACGCCCGGGGCAGCGTCTACGGGGGACGACTTCTCGATCACCTGGCACCGTCGTTACCCTGGTCCCGGCCTGCCCGGTGGGTGGGCCGTCCTCTACAGTCACACCCAACGTCTACAATTCTGTAGACGTTGGGTGTGTTCGTGAGGGCCACTGTTGACAACGGCGCCGCCAAGCCGGTCATTCGACGCGAATTCCAGGGACGGGACCAATGAGTGCGATCGGCGTCGGCCAAGCCGCCATTCTCGGAGTGGTGGAAGGGCTCACCGAATTCCTCCCGGTGTCCTCCACCGGCCACCTCAAGATCACCGAGGGGCTGATGAACATTCCGGTGGACGACAAGGCGGTGGTCGGCTTCACGGCGGTGATCCAGGTCGGGGCCATCGCCGCCGTCCTGGTCTACTTCTTCCGCGACATCGTCCGGTTCGCGAGCGCCTGGGGACGCGGCATCGCCAACAAGAGCGAACGCGGCAACCACGACTACAAGTTCGCCTGGTGGGTCATCTACGCCACCATCCCGATCGTCGTCGTCGGCCTCCTCGCCAAGCCCCTCATCGACGGCCCGCTCGCCTCGCTGTGGGTGGTGGCCGCCTCGCTCATCGGCGGCAGCGTCGTGATGTGGGTGGCCGAACAGATGGCCAGGTTCAAGCGCGGTGAGGACGAGATCACCCTCAAGGACGCGATGATCGTGGGCAGTTCGCAGATCCTCGCGCTGCTCTTCCCCGGCTTCTCCCGCTCCGGTGCCACGATCTCCACCGGCCTGATCCGCGATCTGGACCGGCTGGCCGCCACCCGGCTCTCGTTCTTCCTGTCGATCCCGGCGCTGACCGGCGCGGGGCTCTACGAGCTCAAGGACGCCACTGGTGGTGGCGTCGACGTGACGGCCCTCGCCGTGGGCACGCTGGTGTCGTTCGTGGTCGCCTACGCCTCCATCGCCTGGCTGTTGAAGTACGTCGCCAAGCACTCGTTCAACGTCTTCGTGGTCTACCGCATCATCATCGGGATCCTGCTGTTCTCCCTGCTCGGCACCAACGTCCTGAGCGCCTGAGCTCCCGCCGCAACGCGGGGTGTGTGCCCGCAGTGTCGGGGTAGACGACGCCTCGACGGTGGGACTTCCTGAGGAGGGCGAAGATGGCCGGCTCGGTGGTGACGAAGACCTCTCCGACCGCTGTGCGGTCGGCGGCGGACGTGGACCGGGTGGAGCTGCCGCGAGTGGAGTGCCCGGGCAAGCTCGCGCCCAAGGACGCACGGCAGCTGTCGAAGCTGTTCTTCGACCGGCTGCGGACCCTCGACGAGGGCACGCACGAGTACCAGTACGCCCGCAACACCCTCATCGAGTTGAACATATCGCTGGTGAACTTCGCCGCCGGCCGGTTCCGCAACCGGTCAGAACCGCGCGAGGACATCGTCCAGGTCGGGACGATCGGTCTGATCAAGGCGATCGACCGGTTCGACCTGTCGCGCGAGGTCGAGTTCACCACGTTCGCCATTCCGTACATCACCGGCGAGATCAAGCGCTTCTTCCGGGACACCAGTTGGGCCGTGCACGTACCGCGCCGTCTGCAGGAGTTGCGCCTGGAGCTCGCCAAGGCCACCGAGGAGCTGGCCGGCCGGCTGGACCGGGCGCCCACCACCGACGAGCTGGCGGCGCTGCTCGACCTGACCCCGGCGGAGGTCACCGAGGGCCAGCTGGCCAGCAACGGTTACGTCGCCGGGTCCATCGACATCCCCGCCGGTGAGGAGGAGGGCAGCGGCGAGGGCGTGCTGGCCGACCGGCTCGGGGACCTCGACCCCGCGCTGGAATTCGTGGAGAACCTCCACTGCCTCAAACCGCTGCTCGCCGAACTCGCTCCCCGGGACCGCCACATCCTGAACATGAGGTTCGGCGCCGAGATGACGCAGGCGGAGATCGGTGCGGAACTGGGCATCTCGCAGATGCACGTGTCGCGGCTGCTCAACCGGACTCTGACGCGGCTGCGGGGGCAGCTGCTGGTCCAGGAGTAACCGGCCAGGAGGCATCCGCGGTGGCCCACGGGGCCGCGGTTGCCTACCGGCCGCGGCGGTCTACGGGCTGAGGGCGAAGTACACGCGCAGCGTCGTGCCGGCCGCCGTCGTGTGCATCCGCACCAGGTCGGCGAGGTGGTTGACGAGCAGCATCCCGCGGCCGCCGGGGGTGGCGCGCACGACGGGGACCCGGCCGACGAGCGGATCGGTGAGATGTCCGCGGTCGCGCAGCTCGCAGACGAGGTGGCCGTCCTCGGTCCACAGCCGCAGGGTGCCGGAGCCGCCGCCGTGCAGGATGGTGTTGGTGGCCAGTTCGTTGACGGCCAGCTCCACGTCCGGGATCCGGTCCTGGTCCAGGCCGGCGCCGACGGCGTACCGGGACGCGGCGAGCCGGGGTTCGGTCAGGGTCGCGTTGTCGAAGGCGAGCGCCCGCGCCCCGTCCGGGGCCTCGGGCAGCGGTACGTTCCACTTCGCGACGACGTGCGCGGGGGCGTAGTCCGGGCTGGGGACGCTGCCCGCGTCGTCGATGAGGACCGGATGGGTGGCGGCGGCGTCGGCCAGCACGGCCGGGCTGAGCCGCTCCGCGTCGTACGGGCACAGGATGGTGACGTCGCGGTCGGCGAAGGCGAGGTTGATCAGTGCCTCGTGCTGGACGCAGGCCGGGTACTCGGTGGCCGAGCGTTCCCACCAGATCGGCTCGCCGATGATCCGCACCCGATGGGCGGGGTGCGCGTCGGCGAAGGCCCGCAGCACGCCGGGGATGATCCGGCCGGGATTGCGGCCGGCCCGCGTCATGTCGAGCAGTTTCACCTCGGCGGCGCGGTCGTCGAGTGCTTTCTCCAGCAGGGCCAGGTTCGGGCCGGGAACGGCGACGGCGACCGGCTCGCCGCGATCGAGGCCCTCGGTGATGAAGGGCACGGTTCCGTCGAGGTAGTCGTCGGTACCGCGGTAGAAGAGCGCCGGGTGCGCGAACGCACCGCTGCGATCCGCGTCCTGCGGCATCGCGCTCATCCCTATTTCCCTTCCATCGGCAGCGGCCCCGCCCGCGACCACTGTGCGGTTTTCCGTTCCCAAGGGCCCATTGTGCTCGACTGGGAGTCTGCCCGCCCGGGACCAAAGGATTGCACCCCTGCCACCCCTGCGTCCGGAGGTGGCGCGGGAAGAAGTTCTGGCGTGTGGGCCGGGAAGGCGGGATGCTGGGCTAGCCTGCGAAGTGACAGCAACACTTGTCATGTGGCAATGAAGATGGAAGTGCCTCGGGCACCCGCTCGGCATGCGGTGACGACGTGATGGCGGGATGAGGACTGGCATGGGCGACATGGTGGACGCGGGTGCGCGGGTGAAGCCGCCGCGCGGCCGGTCCGGCGGTGCGCAGGACCGCACGGACGACCGGGACCCGGACCATGCGGCGGACTCCGCCGACCGTGGCGGACCGGTCGGTGAACCGGAACTCCGCAGGTTGCTCGCCGGGCTGACGGCCGTACGCGACGGCGACTTCGGCACCCGGCTGCCCGGCGACACGGCGCTGCTCGGTGAGATCGCCACCGTCTTCAACGGCATGGTCGACCAGCTGTCGCTGTTCACCTCCGAGGTGACCAGGGTGGCCCGCGAGGTCGGCAGCGACGGCCGGCTCGGCGGCCAGGCGGTCGTACCGGGGGTGTCCGGCACGTGGAAGGACCTCACCGACTCCGTCAACGTCATGGCGGGCAACCTCACCACCCAGGTCCGCTCGATCGCCCAGGTCTCGACGGCGGTCGCCAAGGGCGACCTGTCGCAGAAGATCAGCGTCGAGGCCAAGGGCGAGGTCGCCGCGCTCGCCGAGGCGATCAACACCATGGTCGGGACGCTCTCCGCCTTCGCGGACGAGGTGACCCGCGTCGCCCGCGAGGTCGGCACCGAAGGAATGCTCGGCGGCCAGGCCAGGGTGCCCAATGTGGCCGGCACCTGGAAGGACCTGACTGACAACGTCAACTCCATGGCGAACAACCTCACCAGCCAGGTCCGGAACATCGCGCAGGTGACCACCGCCGTCGCCCAGGGCGACCTCACCCGCAAGATCGACGTGGACGCGCGCGGCGAGATCCTGGAGCTCAAGACCACGATCAACACGATGGTCGACCAGCTGTCGTCGTTCGCCGCCGAGGTCACCCGCGTCGCCCGCGAGGTGGGCAGCGAGGGACGGCTCGGCGGCCAGGCCGAGGTCGAGGGCGTCTCGGGCACCTGGAAGCGGCTCACGGAGAACGTCAACGAGCTGGCCGGGAACCTCACACGGCAGGTCCGCGCCATCGCCGAGGTCACCGGCGCCGTCGCCGAGGGCGACCTGACGCGGTCGATCTCGGTGGACGCCTCCGGCGAGGTCGCCGACCTCAAGGACAACATCAACTCGATGGTGGAGTTCCTGCGCGAGACGACCCGGGCCAACCAGGAGCAGGACTGGCTCAAGTCGAACCTCGCAAGGATCTCCTCCCTCATGCAGGGCCGCCGGGACCTGGGCATCGTCGCCGAACTGATCATGGATGAGCTGACGCCGCTCGTCGCCGCGCAGTACGGGGCGTTCTACCTCGCGGAGGACACCCCCGAGGGCACCGAGTTGCAGCTGATCTGCTCCTACGGCTATCCGTCGGGCCCCGGATCGGAGGACCGGCCCAGCCGGTTCAAGCTCGGCCAGTCCCTCGTCGGCCAGGCGGCCCGCAGCCGCCGCACCATCGCCGTCGACGACATCCCGGCCGGCTACGTGATCTCCTCCGGTCTCGGCCACACGCCGCCGGCCAGCCTGATCGTGCTGCCGATAGTCGTCGAGGGCCAGGTGCTGGGTGTCATCGAACTCGCCTCGGTGCACCGCTTCACCCAGATCCACCGCGACTTCCTGGACCAGCTGATGGAGACCATCGGCGCCAACGTCAACACCATCGTCGCCAACGCCCGCACCGACGAGCTGCTCGGGGAGTCGCAGCGGCTCGCCGCCGAACTGCAGGTCCGTTCCAGCGAACTGCAGGTCAGGCAGGAGGAGTTGCAGAGCTCCAACGCCGAGCTGGAGGAGAAGGCGGCGCTGCTGGCCACCCAGAACCGCGACATCGAGACCAAGAACCTGGAGATCGAGCAGGCCCGCCAGGAACTGGAGGAGCGCGCCCAGCAGCTCGCGCTCGCCTCCAAGTACAAGTCCGAGTTCCTCGCCAACATGAGCCACGAGCTGCGCACCCCACTCAACAGCCTGCTGGTGCTGGCCCAGTTGCTCGCCCAGAACCCGCACCACAACCTCACGTCCAAGCAGGTCGAGTACGCCGGCGTCATCCACTCCGCCGGATCCGATCTCCTGCAACTGATCAACGACATCCTCGACCTGTCCAAGGTCGAGGCGGGCCGGATGGACGTCGCCCCCGAATGGGTGCCGCTGCGCCAGCTCGTGGACTACGTGGAGTCCACCTTCCGCCCGCTGACCACGCAGAAGGGCCTGGAGTTCCGGGTCGAGGTGGCGTCCGGTACACCCGTGGAGGTCCTCACCGACGACGCCCGGCTGCGGCAGGTCCTGGGCAACCTGATGTCGAACGCCGTGAAGTTCACCGAAGCGGGCGAGGTGGCGCTGCGCGTCTTCGTGGTCCCGCCCGGCGACCTGCCGGCGGTGGCGGCCTCCCAGGGGCCCATGCTGGCCCTGGAGGTCCGTGACACCGGTATCGGTATCGCGGAACAGCAGCTCGAAGCGATCTTCGGTGCGTTCCAGCAGGCCGACGGCACCACCAGCCGGCGCTATGGCGGCACCGGGTTGGGCCTGTCCATCAGCCGGGAGATCGCCCAGTTGCTGGGCGGCTCGATCCAGGCGGCCAGCGTGCCCGGCGAGGGCAGCGTCTTCACGTTCCACCTGCCCGTCGCCCGGCCCGACTTCGCCGTCCTGCAGGGGGCCGCGACCGGCGAGGCGGCGGCGGAGCCGCTGGTCCTGTCGTCCCCGGAACCGGAACCGGACCTGGAAGCGACGCGGCACCGGGCCGGGGCCGGAGACCGGCGGCCGGACCCCGACCGGGACGGGGAGCGCGAGTCCGAGCGGCGCCGGCTGCTCGTCATCGAGGACCAGCCGCGCGGGCTGCTCTCGCTCGTCGCGGAGAGCGTCGTCGCCGAACTCGACCACGGCCGCGGCCCGGCCGATCCGCGCGGCCGGGTCCGGCTGCGCAGCGCCGCTGGGGCGGCGGAAGCGGTGGAGGCACTCGCCGCCGAGCCGTACGACTGCGTCGTGCTGGCACTCGACGCGAACGGTGACGGTCTGCGCTCCCTCGAAGTGATCATGAGTGAACCGGCGTTGCGCGAGATTCCGGTCCTCGTCCACCCGACCCGCCGGCTCGACCCGGTGCGGGAGCGGCAGCTCGCCGAGCGGGCCCGTACCCGTCCGCTGGAAGTCCTCTCCGGGCTGGACGAACTGCGCGAGCGCATCGCACGCCACCTGAAGTCCCACCACCTGCGGGAGACCTCTCGCGGCGCGGACGCCGCAGGGCTCGACGGCCGGACGATCCTGGTCATCGACGACGACACCCGCAATGTCTTCGCGCTCACCAGCATGCTCGAACTCCACGGAGTCCGGGTCCTGCACGCGGAGGACGGCCGCAAGGGCATCGACGCCCTGGACCTGAACCCCGGCATCGACCTGATCCTGATGGACGTGATGATGCCGGAGATGGACGGGTACGCGGCCACCGCCGCGATCCGGGCGATGCCCGACTACGCCGATCTGCCGATCATCGCGGTGACCGCCAAGGCGATGCAGGGGGACCGGGAGAAGAGCCTGGCCTCCGGCGCCAACGACTACGTCACCAAACCGGTGGACTCCGCCGCCCTGGTGGCCTGTATACGGCACTGGCTGCGGTAGACCCTCCCCACCCCTATCACGCCGCCCTCGTCACTGGACGCCGCCGACAGCGGCGGCGACGGACCTCCGGCCGAAAACCGTATCCCTGACCCGAAGGACCTCTGCTCGTGGACGACCCCACCCCGGACACCGCGCCGGACACCGGCCGGCCGGTACCACCCGGACTGCACGCGGTGGCCGACGCGGGCGGGCCCGGCGTGGAGCGCCTCGCGGCGGTCGTGGAGCGGCTGCGCCGCCGGCTCGACGAGCAGGAGAGCGCGGCCGCCACGCAGGGGCTGCTCGACGTGGCGAAGGGGATCCTGGTCGAACGCGGTCTGGAGGGGCCCGCCGAGGCCGCCAGGCACCTGGAGGAGCTCGCCGCCCGCGCCGGCCTGCCGACCGCCGAGCTGGCCGCCGACATCGTCAACGAAGCGGCGCACGACCCGTTGTCGCGGGTCGTGGCGGCGGCTGGGGACGGCGTGGCCGACCGCTCGGTGCCTCCGGCGTCCGTCCGGCTGCGGATCGCGGAGGCCGGGGCGCTCAGCGGTACCGACGCGCAGACGGTCGCGCAGTCGCTGCTGGTCCACGCTCTGGAACCGTTGGGCGCCACCGCCGCCGCGGTGTGGCAGGCCGCGCAGGACGGATCGCTCGCCCTCGCCGGCAGTGCGGGATTCCCCGACGCCGAAGCCACCCGCTGGCGGTACGTACCGCCCCGGGTCGGGACGCTGGCCCAGCAGGCGCTGCTGTCGGGGCGGGCGCTGTGGCACGGCGCGCCGCCGGCCTCCGCCGCGTCCATCGGCCTGTCCGGCACCGGTGACGGCGCCCGGGCGCTGATTCCCGCGCAGCGGGCCGGCCGCACGGTCGGCGTCCTGGAGGTGTGCTGGCCCGAACCCGGCAAACCGCTGCCGCGCGCCGTCCACCGACAGCTCACGGCTCTCGCCGGACTGTGCGCGCACACCCTGGAGGGGAACGGATCCGCCGCGCCCGACGGCGGCGAGCCGGCCCGGTCCGCCGGCGCCGCCCGGCTCGGCGGCCTCGCCGACGGCCTCCTCGACCCCGCCCTGGTCCTCCATCCGCTGCTGGACGACCAGGGCCGGATCTGCGACTTCCGAATCACGTACACCAACGGGCACGTCACCGACTTCGCCGGCCGCCCGCGCGCCGACATCACCGGGCGGCGGCTGCTGGAGGCCTACCCGCTCGCGGCGGCGGACGGCGGCCTGTACGAGCGGGCGCTGCGCGTCCACGCCACCGGCGAGCCGTTCCGCACCGAACGGACGGCCCTGCCGGCCGCCACCCAGGGCACGGCGCCGCACGCGACCGCCGCGCTGGGCATCGGACGGTACGGCGAGGACCTGCTGGTGACGTGGCGCACCCATGACGAGGCGACGCGACTGGCGGCATTGGTCGAGCACACCCAGCGCCTCGGCCGGATCGGCGGTTTCGAGGAGACCCCGGCCACCGGCGAAGTCATATGGAACAGCCAGCTGTTCGACATCTACGGGCTGCCGCCGCACTCCGCCCCGATTCCGCTGGAACGGCTGCGGCACCACGCCCACCCGGACGACGCCGACGTCATCGGCAGGTTCCTGCGGGAGGTGCTGCACCAGCGCAGCCCCGCCTCGACCGCCTTCCGCCTGCTGCGCCCCGACGGAGTCGTCCGGTACATCCGGGTGGTCGCGGAACCCGCCGCCGGTACCGAGGGCGGCCCGATGACCGTCCACGGCGCCTACCAGGACGTCTCCGCGCAGCACTGGACGGAGGTCGCGCTGGCCGCCACCCGGAACCAGCTCGCCGATTCCGAGCAGCGCGCAGACGAACGCGACCTGCTCGCCCTGCAGCTCCAGCGCGCCATCATGCCTGCGGCCCCCGCGCCCATCGACGCGTCGGGACTGCAGGTCGCGGTCCGCTACCGGCCCGCCGAGAAGGGCCATCTGGTCGGCGGCGACTGGTACGACGCCGTCGTCCTGCCCAGCAAGCAGGTACTGCTGGTGGTCGGCGACATCGCCGGGCACGGGATCGACGCCGCCACCGGCATGGTCGTGCTGCGCAACGCCCTGCGCGGACTGGCCGCCACCGGCGCCGGGCCCGGCCAGATGCTGGGCTGGCTCAACACCGTCGCCCACCGCCTCACCGAACACGTCACCGCCACCGTGGTCTGCGGGCTGTACGACCCGTCGACCCGGGTGGTCCGCTGGGCCCGGGCCGGACACCCGCCGCCGGTCCTCGTCCGCGGCGCGCGGTCCACGGTGCTGCCGCTGCCCAAGGGCATCCTGTTGGGCGCCGTCGCGGAGGCGCGCTACGCGGAGGAAACGCTCGTCCTGGAGTCCGGTGACACCCTTCTGATGTACACCGACGGGCTGCTGGAGCGCCGGGACCGTACCGTCAACCAGTCGCTGGAGCAGCTGCTGAGCGACGCCGGCCCTGCCACCGGCGATCTGGAGGAGGACCTCGACCGGCTGCTCACCCACAGCAACTCGGACACCGACGACGACACCTGCATCATCGGCTTCCGGCTGCGGTGAACACCGTGCGCGCCGCCGACGGTACCTACGCGATGTGGGCGGAGACGTCGCGGTCCGCGATCGGGGACGCCTCGGAACCGGCGGCGTCCCGGAAGGCGCGCAACCCGCTGAGCAGGGCCGTCCGCGCGGCCGGCTGCATCGCGGCCAGTACCTGTGAGAGCTGTTCGCGGCGCCGGGCCCGCAGCTCGTCGAGGAACTTCACCCCGCGCCCGCTGAGCCGCAGCCGCACCTCGCGCCGGCTCGCGGGACTGGGGTCGCGCTCGAGGTATCCGACGGCCTGCAGCCGGTCGCAGAGCCTGCTGACGGACGGCGGGGCCGAGCCCAGCGCCTCGGACAGGGTGCGGAGATTGATGTCCTCGTTCTCCGCGAGTATGAACATCACGCGCAGCTGCGAGGCGGACACCGGGGCCGCAGCATCGTCACGCCCGCGGCCCCACAACACCTCGAGGAGCTCGGTGATCTCCGAGGCGGCGCCTGCCGTCTCCTCGAGTTGGGTTATGGGTCGGGAGGAGTGCATAGCCTTCACCTTCGCACTGTCCGACCCCAACTGCCAGCTTTCCGGCCCCCGCCGGTGAGTACCGCCCCACCGACCGAAGGCGTGTCCAGCCCACTGTGAACGCTCTCCAAGCCTCCGAGCGCGCGCTGCGCGCCGCGACGCCTCCCGCCCTCCTGGAAGCGCTGCGTCCGATCCTGGCCCGCTGCCACGATGCCCTGGACGCCGAACTGTTGATGGCCGACTACGGCCTGGGACACCTCCAGGCGATGACGGTCCCGCCGCACACCGTCCCGCCGCTGCCGGTGGACGGATCGGGCGCGGGACGGGCCTTCGGGTCGCAGGAACCGTATGCCGAGCGGCGGGGCGGCAGCAGCGTCCTGCACCTGCCGGTAACCGCGCGCGGTGACCGGCTCGGCGTGCTCAGCGTCACCTTCGCGCAGCCCCCGGACAAGGACGCCACCGCTGAGCTGCTGGAGATCGCCGGGCTGCTCGCCCACGAGGTGGTGGTCGCCGAACGCGACACCGACCTCTACCTCCAGGCGCGCCGGCTGGGCCGGCTCACCCTCGCCGCGGAGATGCAGTGGCAGCTGCTGCCCGCCCGCTCCTGCACCCGCTCCGAGTTCGCGCTCGGTGCGCAACTGGAGCCCGCGTACGACACGTTCGGGGACAACTTCGACTGGTCCGCCTCACCCGACGGACTCACCCTGTCGATCACCAACGGGATGGGCGACGGCATCGACGCCGCCCTGCTCACCAGCCTGGGTGTGGGCGCGCTGCGCAATGCCCGGCGCGCCGGACTGCCGCTGTCCGACCAGGCCGCGCTCGCCGATCAGGCGGTGTACGCCCAGCACCGCGGCACCCGGCATCTGTCGTGTCTGCTGCTGCGGTTCGAGCTGGCCACCGGCCGTGTGGAGGTCGTCGACGCGGGATCGCCGAAGGCGTTCGTGCTGCGCGACGGAACGGTACGGCCGCTGGTGTTCGACGCCCAGCTTCCGCTGGGCATGTTCGACAGCACCCACTACATGCCCGAGTCGATCCTGGCACTGCCCGGCGACCGACTGCTGTTCGTCAGCGACGGAGTGCACGCCGTCACCAACGCCGGCGGTGAGGCGTACGGCGACCGGGCGCTGGCCCGCGCGGCACTCGCCACCCGGCTCCTGCCGGCGGCCGACGTGCCCCGGGCGGTACTGAGGGAACTGACCACGCACCGCGGCTCACCGGAGGGCGAGGACGACGCGCTGGTCGTCTGCGTCGACTGGTACGGCAGACCCGCCTGACCGCCCGGGCCGGTCATGAGGCCGGCGCCCTGATCGCCTCCTCAGGCGGTCAGGAACGCGTGGTCAGGGCGGCGGTGTGCTCGCGGATCCGGTCCGGCGTCAGATAGGCGTCGGTGTACTCGAAGTCCCGCAACCGGGCAGGGCGGCGGGCCAGGAAGCCGATACGGACGAAGTCGTCGCCCGCGGTGGCGTTGAGCATCCAGTTGGTCATCACGCGCACCTTCGCGACATTGGTCCGCAGCGCCATCAGGTGGTAGCCGCGCGCCACGGCCTGGGCCGGCAGTCCGGCGAGGTTGATGCCCAGCGGCCGGGAGACCGCGTCGGTCCCGCCGAGGTCCACGACCAGGCCGAGGTCCTTGTGCACGTACGGGCGTGTCTCCTGGCCGCGCAGCACCGCGACGACATTGCCCGCGACTGCCTTGCCCTGCCGCTGGGAGTGCTGCGCCGTGGGCGCGCAGATCTGGCCGTCACCCCGGGCGAGGTCGGGGACGGCGGCCGCGTCGCCGAGCGCGAAGACGCCGTCCAGGCCGGGAACCTCCATCGACGGGGTCACCACGAGGCGGCCCTTGACCGTCTCCCTGTCCAGGGTCCCCATCAGGGGACTGGCGGCGACGCCCGCCGTCCAGACCAGCGTGCGGCAGGGCAGTTCCCGCCCGTCGGTGAGGGTGACGCTCTCCGGCGCGGCCTTGGCGACCGAGACGCCCAGGGACACCTCGACGCCGCGCCGTCGCAGCATGGTCATGGCCTTGCGGCCCAGCTCGTCGCCGAGTTCCGGCATGAGCTTGTCGGCGATGTCGACCAGGTGCCACTTGATCAGCGACGGGTCCAGCCGCGGATAGCGCTTGAGGGCCGCGGTCGTCAGCCGCTGCAGGCACGCGGCCGTCTCCGTACCCGCGTAGCCGCCGCCCACCACCACGAACTGCAGCCGGGCCGCCTGCTCCGCGCGGTCGGCGCTGTTCGCGGCGAGATCGAGCTGCGCGATGACGTGGTCGCGCAGGTACGCGGCTTCGGCCAGTGTCTTCATTCCCCGCGCGTTCTCCTCCAGCCCCGGAATGTCGAAGCTGCGGGTGATGCTGCCGGGTGCCAGGACCAGGTAGTCGTACGCGATATCGGTGATCTCGTCGGTCGTCTTCCGCACGATGCAGATCTTCGCCCGCGGATCGATACCGATCGCCCCACCCGGCACGACGGCCGTCCGACGCAGCACCCGGCGCAGCGAGACCGCTACCGACTGCGGCGTCAGGACACCGGAGGCGACCTGCGGCAGCAGCGGCAGATACAGCGAGTACCCGAACGGGGTGACCAGCGAGATCTGCGCCTCGTCGGGACCCAGCAGATGCTCCAGCCGGCGCGCGCACTCCAGCCCGGCGAATCCGCCTCCCACGACGACGATCCGGGGTCGATCCATGTCCACAGCCCTCCGTTGTCGGTAACGCGAGTCAGCAACTCGGTGACGATCGCGATGGAGCGATGTCGTGCGGGTCGCAGCCCGGTCACCGGCCGGGGCGGACGGTGTGGCCGGTGTGGCCGGGCCGGGCCTCATGGTCTCGGCTAACCCGCGACCCGGTAGGGAAAACATCTCGTCACCCCGACGGCAGCGCAACATCAAGGGCCCGCTCGTCGATGACCAAGGCACAGCCGGCCAAGGCCCTCGGTCGCTGACGAGGGCGGGCTACTCCCGGGAGCCCTCCAGCAGCCGCAGCCAGATCTCGCTGATCGTCGGGTAGGCGGGGACGGCGTGCCAGAGGCGGCCCATCGGGATCTCGCCGGCGATGGCCATGGTGGCGGAGTGCAGGAGTTCGCCGACGCCGGGGCCGGTGAAGGTGGCGCCGATGAGGTGGCCGCGGTCCAGGTCGATGATGATGCGGGCCTGGCCGCGGTAGCCGTCCTGATAGAGCGAGGCGCCCGCGACCTGGCCCAGGTCGTGGTCGATGACGCGGACCCGGCGCCCGGCGCGTTCGGCCTCCTGGGCGGTCAGGCCGACCGAGGCGATCTCCGGTTCGGTGAACACCACCTGCGGGACCGCCGCCACGTCGGCGGTGGCCGTGTGCGGGCTCCACGGCGAGGTGTCCAGCGGGCGGCCCGCGGCGAGGTCGCCGATGGCGGCGCCCGCGATGCGGGCCTGGTACTTGCCCTGATGGGTCAGCAGCGCGCGGTGGTTGACGTCGCCGACCGCGTACAGCCAGCCGCCGTCGACGGCGGTGACGCGGCAGGAGTCGTCGACTTCCAGCCATGATCCATCGGTGAGCCCCACGGTCGCCAGGCCCAGGCCGTCCGTGCGCGGGGCGCGGCCGGTGGCGAAGAGGACTTCGTCCGCCTCGATCTCCTCCCCGCCCGCCAGGACCACGGTCACCGGCGAGGACGGCGACTCCCGGCGGACGGCCGCGACGTCGACGCCGGTGCGGACGACGGCTCCCGCCTCGGTCAGTGACGTCGCGACGGACTCGCCGGCGAACGGTTCCATCCGGGGGAGCAGTTGGGGGCCGCGCACCAGGAGGGTGACCTCGGAGCCCAGCGCCCGCCAGGCCGTTGCCATCTCGACGCCGACCACGCCGCCACCCACCACGACCAGCCGGCCGGGCACCGCGGGCGAGGACGTCGCGTCCCGGCTCGTCCACGGGTGCGCCTTGTCGAGGCCGGGCAGGTCCGGCAGGACGGCGCGGCTGCCGGTGCAGACCGCGACCGCGTGACGGGCGGTCAGCGTCCGCTCCGTTCCGTCGGGTGTGCGGACCACGACCTGGCGCGGCCCGTCGAGCCGCCCCTCGCCACGCACCAGGTCGACATCGACGGATTCCAGCCAGGAGGCCTGTCCGTCGTCCTTCCAGTGGGAGGCGAAATCGTCGCGTCTGGCCAGCACCGCGGCGGCGTCGAGGCCGCCGCCCACCGCTTCGCGGGACCCGGCGACGCCGCGGGCGCCCGCCAGCGCGGCCACCGGTCGCAACAGCGCCTTGCTGGGCATGCAGGCCCAGTAGGAGCATTCGCCGCCGATGAGTTCGCTCTCCACGACGACGGTGGTGAGGCCGGCGGCGCGGGTGCGATCCGCGAGATTCTCGCCCGTCGGGCCCGCGCCGATCACGATGACGTCGTACGTCGTGGTCCCGGATGACTGAGGTGAAGGGCTCATGAGAGGGCCTGTCTGCAGGGGGCGGGCGTCCAGGAGTCATCTTCGCCGACCGGCCCGGGTAGGGCTACCACCCGTCGCACGGGCGCGGCGGCACGGGAAAGTCCGTGGTGGGACGAGTTCCATTTGATTGGTCCAGACCCTTGACGCGACCATGATCACGCGAGTTCAATCACCCCTTGAACTAAGTGGTGATAAAAGGAGCCGCACTTCCGCAACTTCCTTACGCGGCCTCCTTTGGCGGCCGCCGCCGACCCCCCACCAGATCACCGGCGGCTCGCCCCACCACGGCTGAACCACGACTGAAACGCGACTGAACCTCGGCCGCACCTCGGCCGTACCAACCGGCCGCGACACGCCCGGAGCCGCACCACATCGGCGCCGTGCCGCGGCCTGCGCACCACCGGTCAGGACTCCGCCACCCCTGGGGCGGCGGGCACCCCCACGCGCTTCCCGGCGCACGTTCCGAAGGACAGCCATGCCCTGGTCACGCCTGAAGAAAACCCTGGTCGCCGCAGCGATCCCGATCACGTCCGCGGGTCTGCTGCTCGGCGGCAGCCCGGCCGCGAACGCCGCGGCCAACCCCGGACCCGGTTTCCCCGCTCACTACGCGGCTCCGTACGTCGAGACATGGAACTCGCCCTCGGCGATGGCCAGTGCGCAGGCCGCCACCGGCCTGAAGTACTTCACGCTCGCCTTCGTCATCGGCGGCGGCGGATGCAACGCGACGTTCAACGGCAACACCGACATAGGTGATGCCGGGTGGACCAACGCGATCAACAGCCTCCGTGCCTCCGGCGGCGATGTCATAGCTTCCTTCGGCGGCGCCGCCGGCACCGAACTCGGCCAGGCGTGTACGTCGGTCTCCACCCTCCAGGCGCAGTACAAGAGAGTCGTCGACACCCTCAACCTGACCCGTATCGACCTGGACATCGAAGGCGGTGCGCTCAACGACACCGCCGCCAACGACCGCCGCAACCAGGCGCTCGCCGCGCTGCAACAGCAGTACGCGGCGGCCGGCCGCACCCTCGCCGTCGACTACACCCTCCCGGTCAACCCCACCGGGCTGGAGTCCAACTCGATCAGCCTGCTGAACAACGCGAAGAGCCGCGGGCTCAACGTGAGCGTCGTCAACATCATGACGATGGACTACGGGCCCTCGATGGACATGGGCCAGGCCGCCATCAACGCCGCCACCGCCCTGCACGGCCAGCTGGGCCAGATATGGAACACCAAGAGCTCCGACCAGCTGTGGGCCATGGAGGGCAACACCCCCATGATCGGGGTGAACGACTCGACCAACGAGGTCTTCACCACCGCCAACGCCACCTCGCTGGAGACCTTCGCCGCAAGCCACGGCATCCAGGAACTGTCCTTCTGGGCACTGGGCCGTGACAAGGCCTGCGCCAGCAACGGCACCCTGTCCGACAGCTGCAGCGGCACCTCGCAGAGCCCGTACCAGTTCGCCCGTACCTTCAACGCGATCACGGGCAGCAACGGCGGCGGCGGGACCGAGCCCACCGGACGGATCACCGGCATCGCCGGCAAGTGCGTCGACGTGGCGGCCGCGAACTCGGCCAACGGCACCGCCGTACAGCTCTACGACTGCAACGGCACCGCCGCCCAGAACTGGACCGTCGCGGCGGACGGCTCCCTGAAGGCGCTCGGCAAGTGCATGGACGCCACCGGCCAGGGCACCGCCAACGGCACGAAGATCCAGCTGTGGGACTGCTCCGGCGGCGGCGCCCAGAAGTGGACCCGCTCCGGGAACACGCTGGTGAACCCCGCCTCCGGTCGCTGCCTCGACGCGACCGGCCAGAGCTCCGCCAACGGCACGCGCCTGCAGCTGTGGGACTGCGCGGGGTCGGCCAACCAGCAGTGGACGCTTCCCAGCTGATGACCGCCGCACCCCCCAACGACAGGATGATTCCGTGACCGCACGACACTCGAACAACCGGATCTCCGCCAGAAAGGCGGTGCCACTGGCGTTGGCGTTCGTCGTCCTCGCCCTGACCTGTTGGACGCTTCTGGCGCCGACCGGGAAGGCGTCCGCGGCGGCCCTGCCCACCGGGCCGGTCACCGTCGCCAACAAGAACAGCGGTCTGTGCGCGGACGCCCGCGCCGCCTCGACGGCCAACGGCACCGTCGTGCAGCAGTACACCTGCAACGGCACCGCCGCACAGCAGTGGCAGTTCCAGGCCACCAGCGACGGCTACGTCCGGGTCAACAGCCAGGGCAACGCCGCCCAGGTGTGGGATGTCGCCGACGTCTCCACCGCCGACGGCGGTCTGATCCACCTGTGGACCTACGGCGGCGGCAACAACCAGCAGTGGCTGCCGGTTGAGGAGACCGGCGGCTCGTACCACTTCGTCAGCCGCAACAGCGGCAAGTGCCTGGACGTGCCGAGCGCCTCGACGTCCAACAGCGTCCAGTTGCAGCAGTGGGCCTGCAACGGCACCACCGCTCAGTCGTTCCAGGTGACCCCGGCGACCGGCACCCCGCCCGACAACCCGCCCGGCACGCCGGACCTGGGCCCCAACGTCTCCGTCTTCGACCCGTCGATGTCCGCCTCGACGGTCCAGAGCCGGCTGAACACCGTCTTCAGCCAGCAGGAGACCAACCAGTTCGGCGCCAACCGCTTCGCGCTGCTGTTCAAGCCGGGCACGTACAACGCCGACGTCAACGTGGGCTTCTACACGCAGGTGGCCGGTCTCGGCCTGTCGCCCGACTCGGTGACCATCAACGGCGGCGTGCACGCGGAAGCCGACTGGTTCCAGGGCAACGCCACGCAGAACTTCTGGCGCTCGGCGGAGAACCTCTCCGTCAATCCCAGCTCGGGCACCGACCGGTGGGCCGTGTCGCAGGCCGCGCCCTACCGGCGCATGCATGTGCGCGGCAATCTCGCACTGGACGACGGCGGCTGGTCCAGCGGCGGCTTCATGGCCGACTCCAAGGTCGACGGCCAGGTGCAGTCCGGTTCGCAGCAGCAGTGGCTGTCGCGGAACAGCCAGTGGGGCAGCTGGGCCGGATCCAACTGGAACATGGTCTTCGTCGGCGACACCAACGCGCCCGCCAACACCTTCCCCAACCCCCCGTACACCACGGTGAGCCAGACCCCCGTCACCCGCGAGAAGCCCTTCCTCTACATCGACGCGGCGGGCGCCTACCAGGTGTTCGTCCCCGCACTGCGGTCGAACTCGCAGGGCACCACCTGGTCCAACGGCACCGCCGCCGGGACCTCGCTGCCCATCAGCCAGTTCTTCATCGTCAAGCAGGGGGCCACCTCGGCAGACATCAACGCGGCGCTGGCGCAGGGCAAGAACCTGCTGTTCACCCCGGGCGTCTACCACCTCAATGACACGATCAGGGTGACCCGCGCCGACACCGTCGTCCTCGGCCTGGGACTCGCCACGCTGGTCCCGGACAACGGCGTGACCGCGATGTCGGTCGCGGACGTCGACGGAGTGAAGATCGCCGGACTGCTGATCGACGCCGGCACGGTCAACTCCGCGACGCTCATGCAGGTCGGCCCGGCCGGTTCCAACCAGAGTCACTCCGCCGATCCGACCTCCCTGCACGACGTGTTCTTCCGGATCGGGGGTGCGGGCGTCGGAAAGGCCACCCAGAGCCTGGTGGTCAACAGCTCCAACGTCATCGGCGACCACATGTGGCTGTGGAGGGCCGACCACGGCAGCGGCGTCGGATGGACGTCCAACACCGCTGCCACCGGCCTGGTGGTGAACGGCAACAACGTCACCATGTACGGCCTGTTCGTCGAGCACTACCAGCAGTACCAGACCATCTGGAACGGCAACGGCGGCCGCACGTACTTCTACCAGAACGAACTTCCCTACGATCCGCCCAACCAGGCGGCCTGGATGAACGGAGGCACCAGAGGCTACGCCGCGTACAAGGTCGCGGACTCGGTCACCAGCCATGAGGCATGGGGCTTCGGCAGCTACTGCTACTTCAGCAGCAACCCCGCTGTCGTCGAGGAGCGCTCCTTCGAGGCCCCGAACACCGCGGGAGTGAAGTTCCACGACATGGTGACCGTCTCCCTGGGCGGTACCGGAACCATCAACCACGTCATCAACTCCACCGGCGGCCCGTCCAACTCGGGCAACAACGTGGCCAACCTCGTCAGCTACCCCTAGATCCCGTCATCGCAGACCCGTCCGGCCCTCCGGGGCCATGACGCCGCGCCCGGCCGCCGTACTCCCACCGGCGGCCGGGCGCGGCATCTGTCCGTTCCGGCGGCTACCGGTTCGCGGGGACGGTGGCGGTGGAGGTGTTCCAGCCCGAGACCCGCACGCGGGGAGCGGATCCGTGCAGGTCCGCCGTCCGGTACGAGGCGGTGAGCGTCACCGATTCGCCGGGCCAGAGGCTGACTTCGTTGTCGGACCAGGTCGCGGGCAGCACCGGGGCTCCGGCGCTGTCCACCAGATGGGCGTCGGTCAACAGCGCGGGCGTCCTGCCCGTTCCCGTGTTGCTGAGGGTGACCGAGGTCGTGGACGTACCGTCGCTTCCGGCGGTGGTGCGCGCCGTCGCCGTGACGGTGGCCGGGGTCAGGGCGCTGAGCCCCTTGAGGTCGGCGTAGGCGGTCGTGGGCGTGTAGTACCAGTCGGTGTTGTTCCAGTCCAGGACGTCCTGCTTGGTGGAGAGCCAGTACACGTTGCGGCTGACCTCGGCGCCCGCGGAGTCCGTCAGCACGAGCTTGACCAGGTAGGTGGTGGACAGGCCGCTCACCGTGGAGGGCACGGTGAGCGCGGTGGTCTTGGCGCCGTCGCCGCCGACCGTCAGTCCGGTGCTGGTCCTGTCGTACTTCATGGTCCCGTCGGTGTTGTACAGGCTCACCCGCGCGGTCAGTCCGGACGCGGGTGCGTGCCGGTTGTTGACCAGGACCACGGAGCGGGTGTCGTAGGAGTACTGGACGTGCAGCGGTTCGTTGGCCTTCTTGGCGCCGTAGTAGGCGCCGCCCTGGTCGAGAAAGCGGTCGACGAGCTGCCAGTGCAGTGAGGTCCAGCCGCTGTTGAACATCCAGTAGATGACGCCGGTGGCGGGCTTGGAGCTGTCGGAGGCGTTGCGGCCGTAGGACTCGAACTGGGCGCGCACGGCCTCGTACTGGGCCAGCTGTGCCTTGCGGACGTAGTCGTCCAGACCGGTCGGTTTGCCGTAGCGGCCGGTCAGCGCGTTGCCGAAGAGCTTGAGGTCGCTGAAGGTCGACGACGGCGAGCGGTGGTACTGCGGGGCGGTGGGGTCCTTCCAGAGGGTTTCGAGCTCGGCGGGGGAGAGCGTGCGGCGCAGCGTGTCCATGGTGGGGATGTCGGGGCCCGCGCTGGTCTCGGAGTTGAAGCCGGTGGCGCCGCCCTCCCGTTTGGCGTACCAGTAGTTGGGCGGCACCCAGTCGTAGGGCCCGCTCATCTTCATGCCGGACGGTCCCGACAGTGGCGCGGACTTGTCGGAGGCGGCCGCGACCACGGGTGTCGGCCAGTCGGCCGCCTTCAGGGCGTCGGTGTAGTTCTTCTCGATGGTGGCGTCGGGGGCGAAGTCGCTGCCGATGAGGAACGAGATGACGCTCGGGTGGTCGCGCAGCCGGGCGGCCTCGCCGGCCATGGACGCCTTGGCGATCGGGTAGTCGGCCGCCGTCCACTTGTCACCGGGCTCGCCGCCGTTGACGTTGCCCTCCCACTTGTCGCAGCACTCCCAGCCGGGCATCGTCAGGATGCCGTACCGGTCGGCCAGGTCGAAGAACTCGTCCGGCTCGATGTGTCCTTCGAGCCGGATGGTGTTGAGGCCCAGGTCCAGCGCGTACCGCAGCCGGTCCTCGGTGTACGTCCGGTCCCAGCGCAGGAACACGTCGGGTGACCAGCCGCCGCCCTTGATGAGCAGCTTGCGGCCGTTGACGGAGTACTGGCGCGCGCCGTTGCCGTCCACCGGTGCGGTGACGTCCCGGATCCCGAAGCGTTCCTGCGCGCTGTCCGAGGAGGTGCCCGAGACGGTGGCGGTCAGCCGTAGGTCGTACATCGACTGGGCGCCCATGCCGGCCGGCCACCACACCGCGGGCTGGTTCACCCGCAGTTGGGGATAGCCGGACGGGGTGAACGTGACGGCCTTGGTCTGGTGTGCCGCCAGGCTGATGTCCTGGCTGAAGGTGATGGCGCCGATCGTGCCGGCGACGGTCGTGCTGACCGGATCGGCCGAGTCGTTGCGGACTTGCGCTTTCACGGTCAGGTCGGCCGAGGCGAGGGAGGGCAGCGCGAGGGCGGTGACCACATGCGTGTCCCGCAGCGCCACCGGTCCGCCGCGGCGCACCAGGACGTCCCGGACCAGGCCCATGTTCTCGTCGGGCGGCGGCTGGAGCCAGTCGATCCACCCCATGGTCAGGTTCTTCCGGGGGTCGTTCGGCTGCACCAGGAAGGCGACGGTGTTGGCGCCGGCCCTGACCTGCGAGGTCACATCCAGCTCATGCCGGGTGTAGGCGCCGGCCACCGCGTCCTTGGTGGCGATCCGGACGCCGTTGACGTACACGTCGGCGGCCGACACGACGCCGCTGAAGTCCAGATAGGTGCGCGCGGACGTGTCGCTGACGGTGAAGTCGGAGCGGTACCACCACGGGACGGCGAAGTCGGCGGTGGGGATCTTTTTGAGGTTCTGCGAGTAGAACGGGTCCGCGTACTTGCCGTCGGCGAGCAGCGCCGCGAGCACGGTGGAGCGCGGACCGGCCGGGTACCAGCCGGCGGCGGGGTAGCCGGGAGTGGAGACCGCCGCGGGGGAGTCGGTGACCTTGGCGGACGACTGGATGGAGTAGCCGGTGAGAGCGGTCGTCGCGCCCGGTCCTGGGGCGGTCACGGTGACCGGTGTCGCCGAGGGGGCGGCGCCGGCGGACGGGGGAGCGGCGTTGGCGGGGAGGACGAGTGCGAGGGCGAGGCCGAGGACGGCGAGTGCGGCCGCGGAGGCCTGCCGTCGACGGTGTGGTGCCGGACGGAGAAACACGCTGGGTCTCCCAGTGGCTCGTGGGGGGTTCGCGCCTGGGCAGGGGTGCCGAGTTTCAAGTTAAGGAGCTTTACTAACTCGTTCCCCTGAACTTAGGGAGCCGGACAAGTCATGTCAACGGCGCCTGGGAGACGTGCGCGTGCCGGCGCGGTCCCGCGGTGGCGGGACGGCGCCGGCACGAGGGAGTGTCGGTTTCTGAACGGCGGTGTCAGTCGGTGTCCGGCCCCTGTGCGCGCACCTGCTCGACGTGCTCCAGTGAACCGCGCAGGTCGCCGAGCCATTCGTCGGCGTTCCGCTGGACCAGCCGGACGCACCAGGCCAGCGCGTCGCTGCGGCTGCGGGCCACGCCCCCGGCGATCAGGGTGTCGAGCACCTGGCGCTCGGGCTGGCGCAGTCGCGTCATGACCGGTGCGGCGACCGTGGTGTACCAACTGCGGGTGTCGGCGCACTGCACGCCCCACGACACCTTGCGCCCGTACTTCTCCTCGGCCTCGCGGGCCACTTCCATGCGGGCGCCGCGGGTGCGCCCGCGGAACTCCGCGATGCGCCCCTCCTGGGCCGCGTCCCGCTCCGCCTGCGAGACGTCCGCGGCCAGTTCGGGTTCGGGGATCCGGCCGACGACGGTGATCTCCTCCCGGTCGACAGTGACGTCCAGGAGCTCGGTGAACAGTCCTTCCGGCAGGCGGCCGGCGAACCAGCCGCGTACCGCCTCACGATCCTTCGCTGTAATCATGTAATCAAAATTACTCCTCTCGATCGCAGGGGCAAGCGTTTTTCGCTGTTTACTTCGAGGGACGGGTAGGCAGGACGGACGGGACAGGTCGGCGGCGACGGCAGGAGATCGGATGCACGGCGGGCACGGGCTGGACCGGACGGGGACCCGGAGCGTGAAGTGGCTGGCCGCGGGCGTGGAACAGGACCCCGGGCGGATCCCGCTGGGCGTGGCGGACATGGACCTGCCGGGATTTCCCGCCCTGTACGCGGCCCTGCGGGACCGGCTGGACCATCACGCGCTGGGCTACACGCGGGCCGATCCCGCCGCCCGGGAGCTGGTCGCACGCTGGTACGCCCGCCGCCACGCGGCCGCGATCGATCCCGACTGGGTGGTCATGCTGCCCTTCGGTCCCCGCACCGCTGTGCGCGTGGTGCTCGACGCCGCCGCGGCCGGCCCGGCCCCGCGCGGCCCGGTGCTGACGCCGTCACCCGAGTACGGCGGTTTCGCGGCCGTCGCCGGTGCCGCGGGCCGGACCGTACGGGAGATCCCGCTCGACCGGGCGGGCGGCGGATACCAGCTGCCCGTGGAGGAGTTCGCCGATGCGTGCCGCCGGGCGCCGGGCGCCGTGGTGGCGCTGAGCAGTCCGCACAATCCCACCGGCCGGGTGTGGGACGCCGGGGAACTGCACGCGCTCGCCGCGGCGGCCGCCGGCTGCGACGGGGTGCTGATCAGCGACGAGGTGCACTGCGAGATTGTGCATCCGGGGCGGCGGCACATCACCGCCGTAACGGCCGCGGGGGAGTTCGCGCGGCACACCGTCGTCGTCCACTCGGTGGGCAAGGCGTTCAACGTGAGTGGTCTGGCGGACGCGTTCCTCCTCGTGCCCGACGCGGACCTGCGGCGACGCGTCGTCGCCACGCTGGAGGGTTTCGGCTTCTTCGAGGGCGGACGGCTGCTCGGCGCGCTCGCCCAGACGGTCGCGCTGGAACACGGAGAGCCGTGGCTGCGTTCACTGACAGCCGGGCTGACGGTCCGGCGGGACCTGATCGTCACCCGGTTGGCGGACGCGGTTCCCGGAGCGGTCGACTGCGTGCCGGAGGCGTCCTTCCTGTTGTGGCTGCGCGGGGCGGCCTTCGGCGACGTCCGGCCGGAGGGTGTCGCGCGGGGCGCCGGGGTCCGCGAAGTGCTGCTCGCGGCGTGCGGTGTGGAAGTGACGGACGGTGCCGCGTTCGGCGCCGCGGGGGAGGGCTACGCACGCCTGAACTTCGCACTGCCGGAGCCCGCGCTCGCCGAGGCGGCCGACCGGATCGTCCGTTTCGCCGAAAAGGCGCCGGGCATACGGTCCGGGGGCCGGTGACGCATGCGGGGGGCATGTGACACAAGAGAACACCGGCCAAAAAGTGAACATATTCGAACATATCGTAAGAAAAAGTGAGCGCGATCGGCCGGAGTGAGGCACATTGGTTAGCGGCCGCTACAGCGGCCCGATGGGAGACATCACCATGCGCCATGACATGGCAGGCACCGCCAGGCGACCGGCCCGGCGGCAGCCCGGTTCCGCCGGGCCGGTCACCGAGGCAGAGGCCGAGCTGTTCATACACGGCATCTGTTTCAAGACCGGACCACCGACCAGAATCGGTACCGAGCTCGAATGGTTTCTGTACGACATGCACGACCCGGCCCTCCATATCGACCCCGGCCGGCTGGCAGAAGCCGTCAGCGGCCTCGAGCAACTCCCGCTGAACGCCGCCCTCACCCGCGAGCCGGGCGGCCAGATAGAACTCAGCTCCCGCCCCGCCGACTCCCTCGCCCAATGCGTCGAGGAGACCTCGGCCGACCTGGCCGCCGTCCGCGGCCATCTCAAGGCCCGGGGCATCGTCGCCGCAGGCCACGGCCACGACCCCTTTCGCTCACCCCGCCGCATCCTGGACCTCCCGCGGTACGTCGCGATGGAGGAGTACTTCGACCGCGGCGGCACCGCCGGCCGTTCCATGATGTGCAGCACCGCCTCCGTGCAGGTCTGCGTGGACGCGGGCACCGACACCCCCGGCCCGCAGGGCCTCCGTTCCCGCTGGCGGCTGGCCCACCTGCTGGGTCCCGTCCTGGTCGCCGCGTTCGCCAACTCGCCGCTGCGCCAGGGCCGCCCCAGCGGCTGGCGGTCCACCCGCCAGGCCGTGTGGTCCCTGATGGACACCGCCCGCACCCTGGCCCCGCCCCTGGACCGCGATCCACGCGACGCCTGGGCCGGCTACGCCCTCGACGCTCCGGTGATGTGCATACGGCAGCAGGACGGCCTGCCCTGGACCGCGCCCACCGGGCTCACCTTCCGTGACTGGATCGCCAACGGCGGCCCGGCGGGCACCGCACCCACCCTCGACGATCTGCGCTACCACCTGACCACCCTGTTCCCGCCCGTCCGCCCCCAGGGCCACCTGGAACTGCGCATGATCGACGCGCAGCCCGGCGAGGACGGCTGGATCGTGCCGCTGGCCGTGGTCACCGCCCTGTTCGACGACCCCGTCGCCCACCAGACGGCGCTACGGGCCCTCCTGCCGCTGGGCGTGGGCGGCCCGCCCGCCCCGCGCAACCCGCTGTGGGTCCGCGCGGCCCGCCGCGGCCTGACCGACCCCGCCCTGCGCAGGGCGGCCGACGCCTGCTTCCGGGCCGCCCTGGACGCGCTGCCCGGGATGGGCGCGCCCGGGCACGTACAGGCAACCGTCACCCAATTCGCCGAGCGCTACATCGCGCGCGGCCGATGTCCCGCCGACGACCTGATCGACCAGGTCCGGACCGCGGCCGGCCGGCCGGCGGCCCGGACCGGCACGCCGAACAAGGAGGAGCGCGCGTGAACGACAGCACCGCCCCCCGTCAGGACGAGGACGCGCTGCGCGACCGCATCGCGGCGGCCCTGACCACCGCGCGCGACCGTACCCGGACCCTGACCGAATGCGTCGACGACCCGGACCTCACCGCCCAGCACTCCCCGTTGATGTCGCCCCTGGTGTGGGACCTCGCACACATCGGTAACCAGGAGGAGCTGTGGCTGCTGCGCACCGTCGGCGGTCAAGAGCCCATCTTTCCCAGCGAGATCAACTCCCTCTACGACGCCTTCGAGCACCCGCGCGCGGAACGGCCCCGGCTGCCCCTGCTCCCGCCCGGTGAGGCCCGCGGATACAACCATGAGGTCCGCGGCCGCGTCCTGGACCTCATCGAGAAGACCCCGCTGCACGGCAGCGGCCTCCTCGACGCGGGATTCGCCTTCGGCATGGTCGCCCAGCACGAACAGCAGCACGACGAGACCATGCTGATCACCCATCAGCTGAGGACCGGCCCCGCCGTCCTCACCGCACCGTCGCCCCCCGCCGCGCCGGCCGACGCCGCGACGCTGCCGCGCGAAGTCCTGGTGCCCGGCGGACCGTTCACCATGGGCACCTCCACGGAACCCTGGGCGCTGGACAACGAACGCCCCGCCCACCGCGTCCAGGTCGACGCCTTCCACATCGACACGACACCCGTCACCAACGGCGCCTACCTGGAGTTCATCACCGACGGCGGCTACGACGACCCCCGCTGGTGGACGGGCCCCGGCTGGGAGCACCGGCAGCGGGCCGGCCTCTACGCCCCGCTGTACTGGCGCCAGGAGGGCGGCCAGTGGCGGCGCCGGCACTTCGGTGTCACGGAACCGGTGCCCGCGGCCGAGCCCGTCCTGCACGTGTCCTGGTACGAGGCCGACGCCTACGCCCGCTGGGCCGGACGCCGGCTGCCCACCGAGGCCGAGTGGGAGAAGGCCGCCCGCCACGACCCGGCCGCCGACCGCTCCCGGCGCTACCCGTGGGGGGACGAGGACCCGGGCCCGGAACACGCCAACCTCGGCCAGCGGCACCTGCGGCCCGCCCCCGCCGGCAGCTACCCCGCCGGGGCCTCCCCGCTGGGCGTGCGCCAGCTCATCGGCGACGTCTGGGAATGGACCTCGGGCGACTTCCTGGCCTATCCCGGATTCGCCGCGTGGCCGTACCCGGAGTACAGCGAGGTCTTCTACGGCGGTGACTACAAGGTGCTGCGCGGCGGAGCGTTCTCCGTCGACCAGGTGGCCTGCCGCGGCACCTTCCGCAACTGGGACCACCCCGTACGCCGGCAGATCTTCTCCGGCTTCCGCACCGCGCGCTCCCAGGACGGTCACTGATGTGCCGACATCTGGCCTACCTCGGGCCGCCCGTCGCGCTGCGCACCGTGCTCACCGAGCCGGAGCACAGCCTGTACCGGCAGTCCTGGGCGCCCCGCGAGCAGCGCTACGGCACTGTCAACGCCGACGGCTTCGGCGTCGGCTGGTACGCGGAGCGCGATCCGGTGCCCGCCCGCTACCGCCGCGCCGGACCGATCTGGGCCGACGCCTCCTTCCCCGACCTCGCCCGGGTCGTCACCACCGGCGCGCTGCTGGCCGCCGTCCGCTCGGCGACCGAGGGCGGCGCGGCGGGCGAGAACGCCGCGGCGCCCTTCACCGCCGACCGCTGGCTCTTCAGCCACAACGGCGCGCTCACCGGCTGGCCCGCGACCCTGGAGCCCGCCGCGGCCAGACTCTCCGCCGCGGAGCTGCTCTCCCTCGACGCGCGCTGCGACTCCGCCTTCGTCTGGGCCCTCGCACTGCACCGGTTGCGGGCCGGGGAGCCGCCGGGCGACGCACTCGCCGGCACCGTCGCCGACCTCGCCCCGCACGACCGCGGGCGCCTCAACCTCCTACTCACCGACGGTGCCACCATCGCCGCCACCACCTGGGGCGACACCCTCTACTACCGCCACGAGCCGGACCGTTCCGTCCTCGTCGTCTCGGAACCCCACGACGACGCGGACGACTGGGTCAGGGTCCCGGACCGGACCCTGCTCGTCGCCACCCCCGGCGAGATCCAGCTCACCACGCTCAAGGAGCCGAACCGTTGAGTACCTTCACGCTCACCCGCCGCCTGCCCGCCGACGCCACCGCCGACGCCCTGCGCGCCGACGTACGCGAAGGGCTCACCGCGGATCCCAAGTGGCTGCCGCCCAAGTGGTTCTACGACGCCCGCGGCAGCGAGCTCTTCGAGGAGATCACCCGGCTCCCGGAGTACTACCCCACCCGCGCGGAACGGGAGATCCTGCAGACCAGAGCCGATGAGATAGCCGCCGCAACGGGAGCGGCCACCCTCATCGAGCTCGGCTCCGGATCGTCCGACAAGACCCGGCTGCTCCTCGACGCCCTGCTCGCCGCCGGGACGCTGAAGGTGTACACACCCGTGGACGTCAGCGAGGCGGCCCTGCAACAGGCCGGAGACGCGCTGCTCGCCGAGTACCCAGGGCTGCGGGTCGACGCCCTCATCGGCGACTTCCAGGGCGACCTGCACGTGCCCGGGGCCGAGGGGCCGCGGCTGGTGGCCTTCCTCGGCGGCACCCTCGGCAACCTGCTGCCCGTGGAACGCGCGCACTTCCTGGCCGCCGTCCGCGCCGGACTCGCCCCCGGTGACGCGCTGCTGATCGGTACGGACCTGGTCAAGGACGAGGCCACCCTCGTCGCCGCCTATGACGACGGGGCCGGGGTGACGGCGGAGTTCAACAAGAACGTGCTGCATGTCATCAACCGCGAACTCGGCGCCGACTTCGACCCGGGCGAGTTCGACCACATAGCGCTGTGGGACCGGCAACACGAGTGGATCGAGATGCGGTTGCGGGCCCGCTCGCATCAGACCGTGAAGATCCCGGAGCTGGACCTCGCGGCCACCTTCGAGCCGGGCGAGGAGATGCGCACCGAGATCTCGGCGAAGTTCCGGGAGGAGGGCCTGCGCGAGGAACTCGACGCCTGCGGGCTCGACCTGCGCCACTGGTGGACCGACGAGGAGGGCCGGTTCGGGCTCTCGCTGTCCGTCCCGCGCTGAGGTCGCGCTCCGAAGCGGGCACCTGTGACCGGCTCCCGCACCGCCGATGGCGGTGCGGGAGCCGGCTCATGGCGGGGTGTCCGAGGGGCAGGGCACGGCTCGTGCAGGGGGGTCAGTTCCGGTCGGCCCCGCCCATGAGACTCTGGGCACCGCAGAACTGATGTACGACACCTACAGGAGGGTCGCGGGTGCCCGCGATACGTTTGACCCGGACGCACCGGATTCTTGTCGGTGTGGTCGTCGCGGGTGCGGTGGTGATCGCCGCGATCGGCTTCGCGGGATCGTATGCCGCGGTGCGGGAGCTCGCGCAGAACAAGGGCTTCGGCTGGTTCGCGAACGTCTTCCCGATCGGTGTGGACGCCGGCATCGTGGTGCTGCTGGCGCTGGACCTGCTGCTGACGTGGATGCGGATCCCGTTCCCGCTGCTGCGCCAGACCGCCTGGCTGCTGACCGCGGCCACCATCGCGTTCAACGGGGCTGCCGCCTGGCCCGACCCGGTCGGGGTCGGCATGCACGGCATCATCCCGGTGCTCTTCGTCGTCTGCGTCGAGGCGGCCCGCCACGCGGTGGGCCGGGTCGCGGACCTGACGGCCGACAAGCACATGGAATCGGTCCGCCTCACCCGCTGGCTGCTGGCCCCCTTCCCCACCTTCAAGCTGTGGCGCCGCATGAAACTGTGGGAGCTGCGCTCCTACGACCAGGTCATCCGCCTGGAGCAGGACCGCCTCGTCTACCAGGCCCGCCTGCAGGCCCGCTACGGCCGGGCCTGGCGCCGCAAAGCACCCGTCGAAGCCCTCATGCCACTGCGACTGGCCCGCTACGGCATCCCCCTCGCCGAAACCGCCGCCCTCGGCCTCGCCGCCGCCGGCATCACCATCCCGACCCTGCCCGCTGTCACCGCGGGTGCTTCCGGCCACGAGGCGGTCGGCGGACCGGACGGCGCCACCCCCGCGACCGCGGGAGCGGAAGACCAGGAAGCCGGAGCCACCCGGCACGAGCAGTCCGCCGCACCGGGCCCGGACAGCGTCGACGGCCGGGCCCACCCGGGGCAGCCCGCGCAGGACGAGGGGGACGAGGGGTACGAGAACCTCTGGTTCACGCCGGTGCCGGTGCTGCCCGCGGACGAGTCCGGCGAACCCGGCGCGTATCCGGCGCCGGAGCACGGGTCCGCGCCGGAGCCGGCGCCCGAGCAGGGGCCGGTGGCCGGAGCCTCGCGCCTCGACACCATCTACGCGGCGTTCGTCGAACTGACCGACGCCCTGGGCCAGTACCCGACCTTCGACGACCTCGCGAAGATCCTCTTCGTCCGCTACAAGGTCTCCGGCCGCGGCGGTCAGCCGCTGAGCCCGGACAGCCTGCGCCGCTACGCCGGCCAACTGCGGGAACGCTACGAGGAGGAGCGGTCGGGAGCGGAATACGGCGTGGAGGTCTGAGAACAACCGCCCCCGCAGGAGTGACCGTTGCGGGAATCGGTTCTCCCCGGCGTCGGGAGGCTGGGACACTCCCCTCAAGGCGGTTCGGCATGATCCGCGACCAATGCGTCGTATGGCGGGTTCGCCTCACCCGCCGCCGGCTGCCCCTGCGCAGCCGGCGAGACAAGGAGGTGGCGTCGCTGGTGATCACTGTTCTGGAGTGGCTCGGACTGTGGGTCGCGGTCAGCCTTGCCGCAGGCGTGCTGATCGCCGTGGCCGGATATCGGCGCAACACGCTGCGCCGCCGCGCCGAGGAAGCCCGGCGGATCGACCCTCCGGACGGCGCGCCCCAGGACTGACGTGCGGTCCTGCCCCCGTACGAGAGGGTCGCGCACGCTATCGCGGCGGCGGTGCGTGCGCAACACTGGTTCCATGACGCCCGAGCAGCAGCGTGTTCTGGACACGATCGCGTTCCGGCTTGCCGTACGACTGGGCATCGACCGGGCCGAGGCCCGGCTCGCGGTCGAGGACGCGGCCGACCGGCGCGGTCCCCATCTCGCCGAGGTCGATGCGGAGTTCCGTGCCGTGGCCGCGGAGTTGGCCGCCGCCGGGCAACCGGCCGTCCGTTTCGCCGCGGCGCTCCACCGGGCGGCCCGGCGCAGCGTTCGCGACGCTGTCCGTGAGCGGGAGCGCGGCAAGCGCTTCGTCGCCCGCCATCCCGACCTGGTCGCCCTGGACCACCGGCTCAACCGGCTCTACGAGCGCCCGACGGCCTGACACCGCACGCGCCGGCCGACGTCGGGGCGGCGCTAGCTACTGCCGTGCCCTCGCTCCGCCACCGCGTGGCCGAGTTCGGTGCGGCGGTAGCGGATCTCGTGGCGGTGGCGCTCGCCGACGACGAAGCCCGCGTCCCGCAGGACCGAGAGGTGCTCCGAGACGGTGCCGCCCGCGAGGGCGTGGCGGTGGGCGAGCGCGGAGGTCGAGGCCGGTTCGGTCAGACCCGTCAGCAGCGCCGCCCGGGTGCGGCCGATCAGCCGGGCCAGCGCGGCATGCCCGGTGCCGCGCGGCGGCTGCCACAGGGTGCCGAGGCCGCGGACCGGGTAGATGGCGGTGGGCTGCCAGGGCGGGTCCACGACGATGACCACCTCGTCCCACTTGAAGGCGCTGGGCACCAGCACCAGCCCCTCGCCGTGCAGGTCGCGCCGGTCGTCGTCGCCGAACTCCCGGGTCAGGACGTTGTCGTGCCAGCGCAGCATCGGATGGAGCTCGGCGAAGAGCCGGTCGAGACCCCCCTCGGCCAGCCGCCGGGACTGGAAACCGACATCGGCGTCGAGCAGGGCGCGCACCCGCGGCCAGACCGGTTCGACCAGCTCGTGCCACGCCTCGCGGACCAGCCGGGTCAGCAGATCGAGAACGCCGGCCGGCTCGCCGAGCAGCAGCCGGCCGATCTCGCTGTCCGCCGCTCCCGGGCTCTCCTGGAGCGAGCGGACGATCTCGGCGCGGACCTGCTCCGGCGGGGTCGCCGCGATGCGGGCGAGGTCCTCGTCGAATGTGGCGAGCGGACCGGTCGGCGGCGGTGACAGGAAATCGGGGGTGTAGCCGCGCCGGGGCTGCAGAAGCGTGATCGGCCGCAGGTCGAGCGTGCCGAGCCGGGGGCGGACGGAGTCCAGCCACCGCTGGTGGTGGCCGGGACCCTGCTCCCCGGTGGCGACGCGGATCGCGGCGAGGGTTTCCAGCGCCGGAGAGACCGCGAAGCGGCATCGCCGCAGGTCGGCAGGGCTGAACCGCAGAGTGACGGCGATGGTGTGCTCCCCGCGGGGGTCGAGTGTCCCGGTGAGTGATTCGGTACGGGCCGAATGACTGGTGAGGAGCCTAGCAATGCTCGCAGGATGGCCCGCATGAGCAGCGCCGCCGATCGGCGGGGCGACCGTGAGGGGAGCACGACATGAACGACACCACGAACGCGGCCGGTGCGACGAACGCGACGGCCGGGACCGACGCCGGGTGGGAGCAGCGGACGGCGGAGCTGTGGGCGTCCATCGACAGTCGCAGCGAGGAGGACTTCCTGGCCCGGATGGAGAAGCTCGCCGCCGAGCTGCCGCCGGACCATCCGGCCGCGATCTTCGAACGGGCCGCCTCGTTCGACTCGACCGGTCACTCCGACCTGGCGGTCCCGCTGTACCGGCAGGCGCTCGGCGTCGGGCTGTCGGGTGAGCGCCGGCGCCGGGCCGTGATCCAGTTGGCCAGCTCGTTGCGCAACCTCGGCCGTGCGTCGGAGAGCGTCGCCCTGCTGACGGCCGAGCGGGACGCGGGCTCCGACCACCTGGACGACGCGGTCACCGTCTTCCTCGCCCTCGCCCTGGCGGACACCGGCCGCGAGCGCGAAGCGGTGTCGATCGCGCTGACGGCGCTCGCCGGCCACCTGCCCCGCTACCAGCGATCGGCGGCCAACTACGCCCGGCTGCTGGTGGAACCCGATCCCGCCGAGTAATGCCGAACGGGCCGGTTCGTGGTCGTTCCCGGTCGTTCCCGTCTCGCCCTCGCGGAGCAATGGCATGATGTCGACCTTCGCGAGCGAGAAGGGACGCCACGGTGCGCATTCTGTTCACCTTCGTCGGAGGAAACGGCCACTTCGAACCGCTGATCCCGATTGCGGACGCCGCACGGGAGGCCGGCCACACCGTCGCGTTCTCCTGTCGTCCCAGCATGGCGAGGGCGGTGGCCGCGGCGGGGTTCGCCGTCCTGGAGGCGGACACCGGCGACGAGTGGCAGGCGGAGCGGCGTCCGCTGCTCGCGGTCAGTGGCGAGCGCGAGGACCGGGTCCTGCGGGAGGCCTTCGCCGGCAGCATGGCGCGTGAGCGCGCCGGGAGCGGGGTCGACCTGTACGCCGCGTGGCGGCCCGATCTGCTGGTGTGCGAGGAGATGGACTTCGGCAGCGTGGTCGTGGCCGAGCGCCTGGGGCTGCCGTACGCGCGCGTGCTCGTCATCGCCGAGGGCTCCTTCGTACGGCACCACCTGATCGCGGAGCCACTCAACGAACTGCGCGCCGCACACGGCCTGCCCGCCGACCCCGGTCTGGACATGCTCGGCCGCCACCTCGTCCTGGCGCCCTTCCCGCCCGGCTTCCGCAACCCGGAGTTCCCGCTGCCTCCCACCGGGCAGGCGCTCCGGCCGCGCGGTCTCGACGCCGTGGCGGATGCGGCCGTGCCGGCGTGGATCGAGGAGCTGGGCGACGCCCCGACCGTCTACTTCACCCTCGGCACCGTGTTCAACGTGGAGTCCGGCGACCTCTTCGCGCGCGTGCTGGAGGGACTGCGCGAGCTCCCGATCAACGTGGTCGTGACGGTCGGCAAGGACATCGACCCCGAGGAGCTCGGACCGCAGCCCGCCCATGTACGCATCGAGCGGTTCGTTCCCCAGCGGGCGCTGCTGCCGCACTGCGACGTGGTCGTCTCGCACGGCGGCTCCGGCAGCGTGATCGGCGCGCTGGCGCACGGTCTGCCGTCGGTGCTGATCCCGATGGGGGCCGACCAGCCCCAGAACGCGGCCCGTTGTGCCGCGCTGGGAGTCTCCCAGGTGCTCGACGCGGTGGAGGCCACCTCGGACCTCGTCCGCGAGGCGGTCGTCGAGGTACTGGCGGACCCCTCCTACCGGTTGGCCGCCGAACGCCTGCGGAAGGAGATCGCCGCCCTGCCGGGCTCCGCCCACGCTGTCACGCTCCTGGAACGCCTGGTGGCGGACCAGGGCGGCCTGTCCGGCTCGGCAGGCTGAGCTTTGGTGAACGATTTCAGCGTGTTGGTCAATTGGCGGGTTTTGTGATGTTTTAGCGTCTGGGGTGGTGTGGTTGGCGGGTGGCGTGGACTGTGGAGGTTCGGGTGGCGTCGTGCGGTGAGGCCGAGTGCACGGGATGCGCGTGCGAAACGGACCGGGAGCGTACGACGCCTGCTGGAAGCGGCATGGACTCCCGGTGGTGGCCGCTGGCCGCCTACTGGGTGGCGTCACGGCTGGTGATGCTGGCGATGCTGCGCACCGGCCACGGGGACATCGCCGAAGAGGTGCACCGGCTGTACGCGCGCTGGGCGGGCGAGCTGGAAGCCGGATCGTTCCCCGCCGGCGACGTCACCTGGCAGTACCCGCCGGGAGCCGGGCTGGTCATGCTCGCGCCCGATCTGCTGCCCGTGGCCACGTACCTGCAGGGGTTCGTCGCCCTGATGGTGCTGGCCGACGCGGTGGTGGTGCTGGCCCTGGTGCGCGCCGCGCGCACCGGCCCCGCCGGCGAGCGCGGCAGCGCGGCCGGCGCCTGGCTGTGGGCGGGCGGCCTGCCCCTGCTGCTGGCACTGCCCTTCGCGCGATTCGACGTGGCGGTCACCGCGCTGGCCGTGGTCTCGCTGCTGGCCCTCACCCGGCGCCCGTGGTTCGGCGGCGCCCTCGCCGGAATCGCCGCGATGATCAAGGTCTGGCCGGCGCTCGTCGTGCTCGGCACCCCCAGAGGCCGGTCCACCCGCCAGGCCTGGAGCGCGGTCCTGGCGTCCGCCGCCGTGCTGCTGACGGTGCTGGCGCTCGGCTTCCGCGGAACGTTCGGATTCCTGTCCTCGCAGAGCAACCGGGGCGTGGAGGTCGAGTCGATGGGCGGCACCCTGCTGCACCTGGCCCGGCTCGGCGGCTGGCCCGGCCGCGTCAAGCTGCACTACGGCTCGTTCGAGTTCCTCGGCCCGTACGTCTCCACCGTCGCCCGCGCCTCCCTGCTGCTGACCGCCGTGGCCTTCGGATGGCTGCTGCTGTGGCGCTGGCGCGCCCGGATCTGGAACGAGGCCACGGTGTACGACGCGGCGCTGACGGCGGTGCTGCTCTTCACCTCCACCAGCCGGGTGATCAGCCCGCAGTACCTGATCTGGCTGATCGCGCTCGCCGCGGTGTGCCTGACGGTGCGCGGCACCACCCAGCGCCCGGTGGCGGTGCTGCTGCTCCTCGCCACCGCCGTCACCGCGGTGGACTTCCCGCTGTTCTTCGGCGCCGTGCTGAACAGCTCCTGGCAGGGCGTCGCCGTCCTGGTGGCACGCAACAGCCTGCTGGCGGCCGCGACCCTGCTGTCGTGCGTACGGCTGTGGCGCGCGGCGGTCCCGTCCCGCCGGACCTCCCGCGCGACCGGGCGCCGTGCCGGGCTGCGGCGGGTGGCCCTGGAGAGCGGGGCGGTCGGCGGCGGCTGACCCCGTACCGGCCGTGCCGGTCCGCGCCGACCCGAGGACGGACCGGTTTAAGGTCGTGTCATGGCTGCAGACGAGGGGACCGTACGGGTCGACAGTTGGATCTGGTCCGTACGGCTGACGAAGACCCGGTCGATGGCCGCCGCGGCGTGCCGCGCCGGCCACGTCAGGGTCAACGGCGAACGGGTGAAACCGGCCCACACGGTGCGATCCGGGGACGAGGTACGGCTGCGCGGTGAGGGCGCCGAGCGGATCGTGGTCGTCTCGCGCATCGTGCGCAAGCGCGTCGGGGCGCCCGTCGCCGCGGAGTGCTTCGTCGACAACAGTCCGCCGCCGCCCGCCCGTGAGGACATCCTGGCGATCGGCCACCGCGACCGCGGAACGGGCCGCCCGACCAAGCGCGACCGGCGGGAGATGGAGCGCCTGCGGGACATCGACGCCTGACGCAGCACCGGAACGGGGCCGCCGGTCGCGGGTGGTCGCAGTCCGGGCCCCGGACCGCTTGCCGTGGGTGATCGGCGCACATAGCGTGAGTCGTGCCGGCCGGGTTTCCGGCCCGCCGGATCGCGCAGCGCGGACCTGGGAGGCGGTCATCACGGACCCGATCGAGTTCCCGGACCGCGGGCCCGCACCCGCCACCGGCGCGGACCGTCGGACGACCGCCGGCGCGGCGCCGTGCCGGCTGCCCGGAACAGGACGGTAGGCCCGGCCATGTTCTCGATGTCGAAGGAGACCCGCCGGAAACCGGACGGGACAGGGAAGGCCGGCGGATCCGGAAGGGCCGGCGAGATCCACGTCGGGTCGGCCGCCGGGCGATGGGTGCTGGTGGCCTCGGTCCTGGGATCGGCGCTCGCCGGCATCGACGCCACCGTCGTCAACATCGCCCTGCCGGCGATCGGCCGTGACTTCGGCGCCGGTTTCGGCACCCTGCAATGGGCGGTGACGGCGTACACCGTCGCGCTGGCCTCGCTCATCCTGCTGGGCGGAGCGCTGGGCGACCGGTACGGCAGGCGCCGGGTCTTCAACATCGGCGTCCTGTGGTTCGCCGCCGCGTCCCTGCTGTGCGGGCTGGCGCCCTCGGCCGGCTGGCTGCTGGCCGCCAGGGCGTTGCAGGGCGTCGGGGGAGCCCTGCTGATGCCCGGCAGCCTGGCCATGATCCAGGCGTCCTTCCACCCGGAGGACCGGGCGCGGGCGATCGGCGCCTGGTCCGCCTTCGGCGGCGTCGCGACCGCGATCGGCCCGTTCCTCGGCGGCTGGCTCGTCCAGGCGGCGTCCTGGCGCTGGGTGTTCCTCATCAACGCCCCGCTCGCCGTCGCCGTCGTCCTCATCTCGCAGCGGCACGTACCCGAGACCCGCGATCCGGCGGCCACCGGCCGGATCGACGTGCTCGGCGCGGCCCTCAGCTCCGTCGCGCTGGCGGGCATCACCTACGCGATCATCGCCGCCCCGGAGCACGGGACCGGATCGGCGACGGTGATCGTCAGCGCCGTGCTGGGCGTCGCCGCCCTCGCCGGCTTCCTCGTCGCCGAGGCGCGCCAGGCCCACCCGATGCTGCCGCTGAGCATGTTCTCCTCACGGCAGTTCAGCGCCGCGAACGGGGTCACGTTCGCCGTCTACGGAGCCTTCGGCGGCGTCTTCTTCCTGCTCGCCGTCCAGTTGCAGGTCGTCTCCGGATTCTCGCCGCTCGCCGCCGGGACGGCGATGCTGCCGATCACGATCATGATGCTGCTGCTCTCCGCGCGCTTCGGCCGGCTCTCGCAGCGCATCGGGCCCCGGCTGCCGATGACGGTCGGCCCGCTGATCTGCGCGGCAGCGGTCCTGCTGATGTTCCGCGTCGGACCGGACGCCGACTACGTGCGGGACGTCCTGCCGGCCGTCGTCGTGCTGGGCTTCGGCCTGGCCGTCCTGGTCGCCCCGCTCACCGCCACGGTCCTGGACGCCGTCGGCGCCGAGCACGCCGGGGTGGCGTCGGGGGTCAACAACGCCGTCGCCCGCGCGGCCGGCCTCATCGCCGTCGCCGCGCTCCCCGCCGTCACCGGACTGTCGGGCCGCAGCTACGACGACCCCGAGGCGTTCGCGCACGGATTCCACCTCTCGCTGGTCATCGCGGCGGCACTCCTCGCCACCGGCGCGGCCCTGGCCGCCGCCACGATCCGCACCACCGCCCCGCCGCCGGCCGAGGAACCGGGAGTACCCCAGGACGAGGAGCAGCCCGCGCCGCGCATGCACTGCGCGGTGGACGGCCCGCCGCTGACCGCCCGCAAGTGCAACATCGGCTGACGGCCGCCGTGGGCCGGGGCCGGGTGGCTGATCTCTTGCCCGCGAGGGCGTACCCCGTGGAATGACCGGGTACGCGCAGCGCGTGGACGGGTCTCCCGTCCGCCTTGGCCGCAGACCACGAAGGACGGTTGAACGACATGGCGGAGTTCCTGACCGACATCGAAACTCTCCGGAGCCGGGCACGCAAGGAGATCGAGAAGGGTCCGGTGACGGATGCCTACGGCGCCGACCTGAACCGGGTCATCCAGGTGCTGAACGAGGCACTGGCCACCGAGATCGTGTGCACGCTGCGCTACAAGCGGCATTACTTCACGGCCACCGGCCTGTACTCCGAACCCGTCGCCGCCGAGTTCCTGGAGCACGCCCAGCAGGAGCAGGCGCACGCGGACAAGCTGGCCCAGCGGATCGTCCAGTTGGGCGGGGAGCCGGACTTCGACCCGGACACCCTGACCAAGCGGTCGCACGCCGAGTACGACGCGAGCCTCGGCCTGATCGACATGATCAAGGAGGACCTGGTGGCGGAACGTGTCGCCATCGCCTCCTACACGGAGATCGCCCAGTGGCTCGGCACCGGTGACCCCACCACCCGCCGGGTGTTCGAGGAACTCCTCGCGCAGGAGGAGGAGCACGCGGACGACCTGCGCGGGCTGCTGGAGCGGATCCCGCAGGAGAAGTCGGACCGCTGACCGTCCGAGTCGGCCGCGCGCCGAGGTCCGCACTCGGGTCCCAACGCCCTGTTGTGCCACGGGTGTTTGCCGCCCCGCCCCCGGGGAAGCGGCTTCAGTACAGAGTTCTCCGGCCGGCCGGCGGTCCTCCGCTCCCGCAGCGGAGCTGAACCGGCCGGGGACCTGCCACCACGAAGTGTGCGACGGCGCGGCGTGACCCACCGCGCCACCAGTCCGCTCGGCCGCATGGGGGAGGACCCACACGATGGGCGCTGTAGAACTCACCGACGAGGAACGCCGGATCCTCCGCAGCATGGAGGTCAACTTCCGCCGTGAGGGCCGGCTCCTGCGCCGGCTGGCCAGTTGGGTCGCCCCCGCCTCCCGCCGGGTGCGACGCCCGCCGGTCCGCTGGCTGGTGGCACTGCTCGGCGGTCTGGCCGCCGGCTCCCTGGTCCTGCTGATCGAAGCGGTGCGCGCCGACGCGCCGACGCTCATCTACACCTTCGTCGGCACCTGGACGGTCACGCTGATCTGCCTCGGAGCCCTGACGCGCCGTGCCGCGGTCGTTTCCGTCCACCGCCCCCACTGGCACCGGAAGCACCGCGCGCACCACACGCACCAGTTGGACCGCGGCACGCGCAGCGCGCCGCGGCACGACGTCCCCTGAGCCGAGCAGTCCCGGGCAGCCCCGATCAGTCCTGGAAGCCGTTCTCGCCCAGGATCGTGTCGATGCGGGCGCGATGCGCCGCTTCCCAGGCGTCGAGGGATTCGTCGGCCTCCTTGGCCACCTTCCGCCGAGCGTCGAGGAGCACCTGCTCCTGACGGGCGGCGGGAGTGACGACGATGCCCTCTTCGTCGGCGACCACGATGTCACCGGCGCTCACCTTGACGCCGCCGCACCGCACCGTGCCATTGAGCGGCTCAACGGCCTTCTTGGTCCCCGGGACGGGGATGACGCCCCTGGCAAAGACGGGAAAGCCCATCTCGCGCACCTCGGCGAGATCGCGGATCACACCGTCGACCACGAACGCCGCGATTCCCCGGCGCTGAGCGACGGCGCAGACGTTCCCGCCGGCGAGTGCGTAGTCGACGTCACCCGCTTCGACGACGATGACCGAGCCGGGTTCGGCGCGGTAGATGGCTGCGTGCAGCATGAGGTTGTCGCCGGGAGGGCACCGCACGGTGAACGCCGGGCCGGCAACGCGTGGGATCGAGGGCCACAGCGGGCGAATGCCGATGTCCATGACCTGCTCGCGCCCCAGAACGTCGGCGAGCGTGGTCGGGGAGACGTTGCTGAATTCGGTGACGCCGTTCATGCCTCTTCCTTCGTTCGGGAGTACCCGACTCGGGTCGCTCCCAGGCTAGACCGTTGCCTCGGACCGTGATCACCGGGGAGATCCCGGCGGTGGTCCGCCGCGTCCGCGCTGCTCGCCGGTGACCTCCGCGCGCGGCGCCGCTTCCGCGAGCAGCGAGTCGACCTCGGCCCGGGTGGGGAGCGCGTCCTGCGCTCCGCGGCGGGTGGCGGCCACGGCGCCGGCCGCGCAGGCCCGGCGGACGGCCTCGGCGAGCGGGCGGCCGAGGCCGAGCGCGACGGCCAGTTGGGCGCAGAAGGCGTCGCCCGCCCCGACGGTGTCCACCGCGTCGGCCGGGAAGCCCGGTTCGGTGAACCGGCCCCGGCCATCGGCGGCCACCGCGCAGGCGGCGCCCAGGGTGATCACGACGGTTGTGGGGCCCAGCCGACGGAGGCGCTCGGCGCGCGCCGGCCACTCCTCGTCCTGGCGCGCGGAGTTGTCCTCGGAGCTGTCCGGGGAGCCGTCCCGGGTGTCGAGCAGCCCGGTCGCCTCGGTCTCGTTGACGATCAGGACGTCGATCTCACGCAGGAGTTCGGCCGGCAGTGGGCCGGGACCGGGCAGCGGAGCGGCGTTGAGCACGGTCAGCGCCCCGGCGGCGCGGGCCTCGCGGGCCGCGGCCAGGACGGTGGGCAGCGGCACTTCGAGCTGGAGCAGGACGGTGTCGGCGCGGTTCGCGACGGTCCCGTCGGTGAGGGTCCGCAGGGTGACTGCGTCGAGGTGGTGGTTGGCGCCGGGGGAGAGGGTGATGGTGTTCTCGCCGTCGTGCTGGACCACGATCAGCGCGAGCCCGGAGGCGCTCTGCGGGATCGTGCCCACGGCGCTGTCGTCGATGCCCTCGGCCACCAGGGCCGCCCGCAGTTGCCCACCGTGGGCGTCGTCTCCGAGCAGGGCGACCATCCGGACCCGCGCGCCGAGCCGTGCTGCCGCGACGGCCTGGTTTCCGCCCTTGCCACCAGGCCCGCGGACGACGTCGGCGCCGGACACCGTCTCCCCCGGCCGGGGGAGACGGGGCACCGTGACCGACAGGTCCATGTTGAGACTGCCGACCACGACCAGTCGTTCGTTCATCGCCGCTCTCCGCCGTCGTTGAGGTCTCTGTCGCCTTCGTCGCCGGTGCCGGGCCGGCGCGGCACCCGGGGGACTACGCCTCCGTGAGCAGTCCGCTGATCGCGCGGCCGAACATCAGCCGGCCCGACCGGGCCGTCAGACTGTCGAACAGCCGCGGTAGTTTCCACACCCGCAGATCCTCGCGCCACACGATCCGTGATCCGGTGTCCGTCCCGCCCACTTCGATCTCGGCCCATCCCAGCACGACCGTGCCGCGCTTCTCCAATCGGCACCGGCCCGTGCCACCCGGCGCCGGTGGCTCCCAGCGCACGACCTCCATGGTGTCGTCGAACCCGACGGGACCCAGGCCCGTTCGCGCGACGAAGACGGTGCCGAGCCCGGTGGGTGGCGGGGTGGTGACGGTGATCCTGGTCAGCGGCACATGGGCCGCGTGGCGCTCCCAGCGGGTGAGCCGCCGCCACACCTCGTCGACGGGCAGCGGGGAAGAGCACTCGACACGGAACAAGGCCACCACATGACCCTACGCGAGCGCGCCCGCGAGACGCCGGGACCCCGCCGGGCGACATCCCGCGCTCACGGCTGCCTGTCCGTCGGCGGGGGCGCGGTGCGGTCCGAGGAGTGGTGGCCGAGGTCGAGTGCCGGCTCGGGGGCGGTGTCGGGGGTGTCCAGTTCGGGTTCCAGGCCCTGCGCCGGTGAGGTGTGGGCGAGGCCCGCCTCCCGGCGCCAGGTCTGGAACGCGGCGGTGGTGGCGGCGAGTACGGCCAGCCCGAGCAGCCAGCCGCCCACCACGTCGCTCGCCCAGTGCACCCCCAGGGCGACCCGGGTGTAGCCGACGCCCACCACGGAGACCACCGCCGCCGCCCACGGCAGTGCCCGCAGGCCCCGGGGGACCAGGGGCAGCAGGACGAGCAGGAGCACACCGCAGGACGTCGTGGCGGTCATGGCGTGGCCGGACGGGAACGAGTAGCCCGGGGCGTGCGCCACCGGGTCCGGCAGTTGCGGGCGGGCGCGTTCGACGGCCGTCTTGACCAGTACGCCCACCAGGGAGCCGAGGGCGGACGTGACGGCGGCCCAGGCCGCCAGTCGCCAGGCACGGCGGTACAGCAGCCACACCACCACGGCGGCCACCAGCAGGCGCATGACGGTGGGCGACCACACCCCGTTGGTGAGGAAGCGCAGCACCGTCACCCAGCCCGGGTGGTCGAGCGCCGCCCGGTGCAGGTTCTCGGCCGCGCCCCGGTCGGCGCGGTGCAGTGGGCCCCAGTGGGCTTCCACCAGGACCAGGACGAAGGCGAACGGCACGGTGGCCACGGCGCACAACACCGCCGTCGCCAGCAGCCGTACGCCGAGGCGTTCGTCCGGGCCCGGCAGCCGGCGGACCAGGTTTCCGGGGAACCGCGACATTGCCGTCATGCCCGTGACGGCTACCCGTTCCGACGGAGATTCATCAGTCCCGGCAGCAGGTGTTCGCCCGGCCGGGCAGCGGCGCCGCACGGTCAGACTCCCGGATCCTGGAGAACCGGCTCCTTGACCCGGGCCCGGACCGCCTCCAACTGGGCGGCGAAGGCGATGCCCATGAAGAGCGCTATCGCCGTGAGATAGGACCACAGGAGCAGCGAGATGAAGGCGCTCAACGGGCCGTACACCGAGTTGAACGAGGTGCTGAACTCGACGTACAGGCTGAGCAGCCAGGTCAGCAGGGTCCACAGCGCCAGATAGACGGCGGCGCCGAAGGCCAGCCAGGTGTAGCCGGGCTGCCGGCGGCGTGGCGAGCTGCGGAAGATGACGGAGGCGGAGAGCAGGGCGAGAAGGATGCCCACCGGCCGGCGCAGCAGGTTCCAGGCCGTCGTCTGGTCGGGCGTCCAGTGGTACACCTGAGCCGCCGCACCGGCGATGTCCGCGCCGCCGACCATGAGGATGGAGCCCATGCCGAGGGGCAGTCCGGCGAGCAGCGTCATCATCAGCCCACGCCGGTACTTCAGGTGGAAGGGCCGGTCGCGCTCCACGCCGTAGATGCGGTTGGCGCCGCGTTCGATCTGGCTCATCGCGGTGGTGACGTTCACGAGGGAGAACAGCAGGCCGAACCACAGCGCCAGCTGCCCTCCTTGGTCGGCGTGACGGCGGCTGTCGGTGAGGGCGTTCTTGACGACGTCGGAACTCGGTCCGCTCGATATGCGCAGCACCGTGAGTTCGGCCACCCGTCCGATGCCCTCGGCGTGCAGGACGGTGGACAGACCGACCACGGCTATGGCGAAGGGCACCAGCGACAGGACCGTCTGCAGGGCCAGCGCCCGCGCGTGGCTGAAGCCGTCGGCGTACCGGAAGCGCAGGAAGGCGTCGCGGACCAGCTTCCAGCCGCCGTAACGGCGCAGGGTGGCCCAGGCGTCATCACCCGAGAGTTCGTCGCCCGTGATGTCGCGGGTCTGTGGAACGCGCGTTGCCGTACCCATCGTGTGCTCCTGTCAGGGCTGCCGGTTCCTCGATGCCGCCCGCTGCCGCGGGTGCGGCGGCCTTCGGCGGGGTCACCGTTGACGTCGCCGGCAGCTGCATCAGCAGGGCGCCCGGATCGACTTCGATCGCCAGCCGCAGACCGGCACCGACCGGTTCGCCGTCCAGCTCCCGCGCCTGGGGCCGCTCGAAGATCATCTCGATCCGTCGGGCGGTGAAGTACTCCAGCGCGCCGTCGGCGAACCGTCCGCCGCGACCCGGTGTCCTGGACGTACCGTCGCCGCGCGGTCGCGTGAGCACATGGCCGGCGGCCCGCAGCCAGCCGAGCGGTCCTTTCGGGTTGAGCAGCACGATGTCGAACCGTCCGTCGTCCGGCCGCGCGTCGGGGAGCAGGGGTACACCGCCCTGCAGCGTGCCGACGTTGCCCACCAGGACCATCCGTGCCCGCCGGGCGAGTTCCGGTCCGTCGTCGAGCCGCAGCGTCAGCCGCATCCCGGGGTCGCGCAGATGGCGCACCCCGGACACCAGATAGGCGGCCCAGCCGATGCCCGCCTTCATCCGGGACGAGGCGTCCTCGACGACGGCGGCGTCGAATCCGGCGCCGGCCATCGCGGCGAACCGGACTCCGGAGATGCCGTCGCCGTCCGCGATCCCGAGGTCGATGGGGCGGGCGGTGCCCTCCAGCGCCGCGACGAGTGCGGCGAGCGGATCGAGGGGGTAACCGAGGTTGCGCGCCAGCAGGTTGCCGGTGCCGCAGGGAAGTACCGCGGTCGGGATCCCGCTGTGCGCCAGACCGTCGGCGCAGGCCATCACCGTGCCGTCCCCGCCGCACACGACGATCAGGTCCGGCTTTCGCAGCGTGGCCCGCCGTCCCGCTCCGTTCCCCGGATCCTCCTCCGTCGTCCCGTGCCAGGAGACGTCCTGGAAGCCGTACCGGCCCAGCGTGCGACGGATCGCGTCGTGCAGCGCGTCGTCCACGACGGTCGGGTTCACCACGACGGCGGCCCGCCGTCCGTGCCGGGCGACCAGGGCGTCCGGAGGCGTGGCCGGCCGCGCCTGTCCCGGCACCTGCGGCCGGGCGCGCGCCGGCAGCAGCGAACGCCCCACGATCAGCAGGATCCCTGCCCCGTTGAGCAGGCCGCACAGCACATCGGTGGGATGGTGCATCCCCCGGTACAGGCGTGCCACCGCGACCAGCACGGGAACGGCGAACAGAACAGCGGCCGCCGCGTACCGCCAGGTCCTGCGGAGCCGGACGAGGACGAGAACGGCCAGACCGCCGTAGAGTGCCATGGAGGCACCGGTGTGTCCGGAGGGGAAGCTCGACGTCGGCGGGGCGGCGTCCAGGTGCGCCACATCCGGACGGGTCCGGTCGACGCTCGCGGTCACCATGAGGAAGACGAGCGACTGCAGGGCCACCGCGGAGCCCAGGAACAGCGCTTCGCGTCTTCGCGGTGCGCGCGGCGGCAGCAGAAGCAGGGCCACGGAGACCAGGGTCATCAGTACGACGGTCCGGGTGCTGCCCATCTCGGACAGCCCCGACGTGACGCTGTTCCAGCCCGCCGACCGGTGCGCGGCGAAAGCCCGGTTGATTCCGTCCTCCCCGGTCAGCGGAGGGACCTTCACCAGCCACCGGGTGAGCAGTAGGCCGAAGCCCACCAGCAGCACACCATGCATCACGAGCGGTACGGCGATGCGTCGCGCGGCCACTCCGTCGCTTGGTCTCATAGGCGGCTTCTTGCCCGTCCCGGCCGAACAACTCCTGCCGCAGCCCTATCCGTGGGAAATAGCGGCGAAAGGCCGAGTGCCGATCGGAGACATGTTTCGCGAGCGCGTCGGACCGGTGGAGACGTCCCCGGGGGAAGGTGCCCGCGTCCGCGGCGCGGTATCCACCCGGGTCCCGGAAGTTGTGCAAACGCTCGAACACGATGTGCCCATTCACTCGCGTCACTCCACGGTCCTGCCCTTCCTCAGGCAGCTGCCCGGATCCGGGAAGGCATGTGTGCGAGGGCCGTTTCCGCGTCGGCGACGAGGAGAGCGAACTCGAACTGTTCGCCGAGTTTCTCCCGTGCGGCGCGAACGCCGGACACCTTGGAGCCGGCCGGACGCTCACCGGCCGAGTGGGGCAACTCGCCGCGAGCGGAAAGGAATTCACCGCCGGAGCGGGCACACTTCCAGGTCAACGCTGACCCCAGCTTCTATCCTCCCGCGCCTGAAAGATGTAACCTCCCGGACGGGATCCGGGGAACCGAGTTGGCTTTCGCGGACGTTGACTGGGATGGTCTTACTCATACGGATGTCGGTGCAGCTCGGTCCGGCCCGGACCATGGGGACGTGATGTGAGCGTCCGTTTCGAATATCCCCCCAGACGTTGATGGCTACCATCACGGTCATCAATGACGCGAAGTGAGCAACGAAAGGCGAGTGGTGTTCATGTCGGACGTCATGTCCAAGAGCCAGAGTCTGCAGGGCGAGTACGAGGCCCGCGTCGCCGCCGATCTGCGGCAGAACGAAGGTGACCGCGACCGCGTCCTCGCGCAGATCGAGGTTCTCCAGAAGGAGCTGGAGGTCCTCGTCCAGGACCGCGAGATGCTGCTGAGCATGCAGAGCGCCGTCGGCGCGAAGAAGCAGCACTCCGTCTCCGAGCAGGCCGAACCGCTGAAGAGCGAGCCGGAAACGCACGTCGCGTCGCACGCGAAGACGGCGAAGGTGCCCGGCGCCAGGCGTCGTACCGCGCGCAAGGCGGTCCCGACCCAGGGCCGTGCCGGCCGCGGCCGCAAGAACGACGCCAAGAGCGCTGTGGCCGACGCCGCGCACGCTCCCCAGGCCGCGCCCGCCAAGGCCGCGACCACGAAGGCCGCCACGGCCAAGACCGCCACCGCGAAGCCGGCGAAGGCCGCCACGACGAAGGCCGCCACGGCCAAGTCCACGACCGCGAAGCCGGCGAAGACCGCCACGGCCAAGTCCGCCACTCCGAAGGCGGCCGACAGCAAGGCAGCCGCCCCCAAGGCGGACAAGCTCGTGAAGGTGGTTGAGAACTACCTGGTCAAGCAGGGCGGACCGGCCTCGGCGGCGGAGGTCGCCACGGCCATCTCGACGCCGGAGCGCGCCGTCACCATCATGAGCGTGCGCACCGCGCTCGAGGGCCTGGTCCGCAAGTCCGCGGCCCTGCGCTCCAAGCAGTCCCGTTCGGTCTACTACGAGTCCGTCCCGGCCGGCACCACCATCACCGCGGCCGTCGACGCCCCGCAGCAGAGCGAGCCCGTAACCCAGTAGGTCCCGGCTGCCCACGTCGGCCAGGTACTGAGTGAGCAAGCGGAGGGCCGGCGCGGCTGCGGGGTGACGACCCCGCGGCTCAGTCGTCGATCGCCCGGTACGCCGAGGTCCAGAAGTCCTGGAAGACGGCGGGAGGAGTGGTGGAATCCATGTGGCGCTGCGTCAGCAGGATTCCGACGAGGTCCTCCCCCGGGTCCGTGTAGGCGGAGGTGCCCGTGCCGCCGTTCCACCCGAACCGGCCCGGGGTCGTCGCCAGATCGACGCGCCGGACGGAGACGGAGACGCCAAAACCCCAGCCCTCGTCGGGACCGAGGAAGCTGCGGGTTCCGGTGCGCTGCTCCGGGGCCAGATGGTCACTGGTCATGAGTTCGACCGAGGGCCGGGACAGCACGCGTTCGCTGCCGTGCCGTCCCCGGTCCAGCATCATCCGGCAGAAGGCCAGGTAGTCGTCGGCCGTCGAGACGAGTCCGCCACCACCGGACGGGAACGCCACCGGGCGCCCCCAGCGGCTGTCGGCGGGGTCGTCCTGAAGGGCGAGTTCCCCGTTTTTGGGGAGCGCCCGGTAACTGGGCGGCAGCCGGTCCAGCTTCTCCGGCGGCACGCGGAACGCGGTGTCCCGCATGCCGAGCGGATCGAAGATCCGGTCTGTGAGGAAGGACGCGAACGACTGGTCGGCGGCGCGTGCGATCAGTACCCCCAGCACTTCTGAACCGGTGTGGTACATCCACCGCTCGCCCGGCTGGTGGACGAGCGGCAGCGCGCCGAGCCGTTTCATCCACTCGTCGGGACCGATCGCCGGCGGGTTCGGACTGGGAGAGAGGCCGGCCTCGTCCATCGCCCGCTGGATCGGGTGGGTCCCCCGGGGAGCGAGTACCGCGCCGATGCCCAGCCGGAACGTCAACAGGTCCCGCAGGGTGATCGGCCGGCGCGCCGGAACGGTGTCGTCGAGCGGCCCTTCGAGCCGCTTGAGGACTCTGCGGTCGGCGAGTTCCGGCAGCAGCCGGTCAACCGGCTCGTCCAGCCGCAGCCTGCACTCCTCGACCAGAATCATCGCGGCCACGGCGGTGATTGGCTTGGTCAGCGACGCGATCCGGAAGATCGAGTCGCGGCGCATCGGGTGGGCGCCACCGGTGTCCATCGTGCCGAGCGCCTCGACCCGTGCCTCGCCGCGCCGGTACACCACCGTCACGAGTCCGGGTACGTCACCGCGTTCGACGTAGCCGGACATGACGTCGCGCATCCGGTCGAGCCGTTCGCCGGACAGTCCGCTGCCGCTCAAGGGTGGTTCCCTTCGTCAGCCGGTGGATGAACACCAGCGGTGGGTGACTCCGGTCGGGCGCGGAGAGTCAGGACAGGTGCCCGTCGGGCCGGGTGCCGTCAGGCCTGTGCCGAGGTGCCGCCCAGGGCCTTGGAGACGATGGCCTTCGCCTCCTCCTGCACCCGGGCGAGGTGCTCGGGCCCGTGGAAGGACTCCGCGTAGATCTTGTAGACGTCCTCGGTGCCGGACGGCCGGGCGGCGAACCAGGCGTTGTCGGAGGAGACCTTGAGGCCACCCAGGGACGCACCGTTGCCGGGTGCCGCGGTGAGGACCGAAGTGACGGGCTCGCCGGCCAGTTCGCCGGCCGGGACCTGTTCGGGGGAGAGCGAGGCGAGGACGGCCTTCTGCTCGCGGGTCGCCGGCGCGTCGATCCGGGCGTAGGCGGGCTCGCCGAAGCGTGCGGTGAGGTCGGCGTAGTGCTGCGACGGGCTGCGGCCGGTGACGGCGATGATCTCCGCCGCGAGCAGCGCCAGCAGGATGCCGTCCTTGTCGGTGGTCCACACCGATCCGTCGCGGCGCAGGAAGGACGCCCCGGCGGACTCCTCCCCGCCGAAGCCCAACGAGCCGTCCAGCAGCCCGTCCACGAACCACTTGAAGCCCACCGGCACCTCCACCAGCTTCCGGCCGAGGCCCGCCGCCACCTTGTCGATCATGGACGAGGAGACCAGGGTCTTGCCGATCCCGGCGTCCGACGGCCATTGCCCGCGGTGCTCGTACAGGTAGGAGATGGCGACGGCGAGATAGTGGTTGGGGTTCATCAGCCCGGCGTCGGGGGTCACGATGCCGTGCCGGTCGGCGTCCGCGTCATTGCCGGTGGAGACCTGGAAGTCGTCGCGCCGCCGGATGAGCGAGGCCATGGCATGCGGGGACGAGCAGTCCATGCGGATCTTCCCGTCCCAGTCCAGCGTCATGAAACGCCAGGTGGGGTCGGAGTTCGGATTGACGACCGTCAGATCCAGCCCGTGGCGCTCGGCGATCCGGCCCCAGTACGCGACCGACGCACCGCCCAGCGGGTCCGCGCCGATCCGCACGCCGGCCGCCCGGACGGCCTCCAGGTCCACGACGGCGGGCAGGTCGTCGGTGTAGTGGGTGAGGAAGTCGTAGCGGCTCGTGGTGCCGGCGGCGAGCGCGCGGGCGTAGGGGATCCGCCGGACGTCCTTGAGGCCGCCCGCGATCAGTTCGTTGGCCCGGTCCTGGATCCATGACGTGGCTTCCGAACCGGCGGGACCGCCGTTCGGCGGGTTGTACTTGAAGCCGCCGTCGGCCGGCGGGTTGTGCGAGGGCGTGACGACCACACCGTCCGCCAACCCCGACGTGCGGCCGCGGTTGTGGACCAGGATGGCGTGCGAGACCGCCGGGGTGGGGGTGTAGCCGTCCGCGCTGTCGATCAGCACGGTGACGTCGTTGGCGGCGAACACCTCCAGCGCGGTGGCCCGCGCCGGCTCCGACAGCGCGTGCGTGTCCGCGCCCAGGAAGAGCGGCCCGTCGGTGCCCTGGCCGGAGCGGTACTCGCTGATCGCCTGGCTGGTGGCCGCGATGTGGTCCTCGTTGAACGCGATCGCCAGCGACGAACCGCGGTGGCCCGAGGTACCGAACGCGACCCGCTGCCCCACCTCGCCCGGGTCCGGTCGCAGCGTGTAGTACGCGGTCACCAGCCGGGCCACGTCGACCAGGTCGGCGGGGAGTGCGGGCTGTCCGGCGCGCTCGTGCGGCATCTGGGTCTCCTCCGGGTGCGGTCCGTCCCGCCACCGTGGGCCGGTGCCCGTGGTGCGAGGCGTTCCGCGTCGTTCGGCATTGTCGCCATTCTCCGTGCCCGACGCGAGAGGGCGCACTCCATGGGCCACCGGACCATTGCCGTGTCGCGGGACAAGCCGCCCGCCGCCGGTCGCCCGCCACTGACCGCGCGGTGTCGGTGGATTGCCCTGGGCGGGCAGGAGTCGGGCCCCGCGACGTTTGCCGCCTGACGATCCGGTACAGAAGAGGGCTACGAGGCCTGCACCGATCGCGCATCCCGGGCCGGCCCCGCCGATGCCGGAGTGGAGCGGGCCGGGACGGCAACGCCCGGCACACCGGGTGATCGGCGGAGAGGTGGGACACGGTGAAGGTCGGGCTGTTGACGCGCGAGTATCCACCGGACGTGTACGGCGGAGCCGGAGTGCACGCCGAGTTCCTCGCCCGTGAACTGCGCGGGCTCGTCGATCTCACCGTCCACAGCTGGAGCGCCGCAGGCACCGCGGTCGAGGGAGCGGACGACGTCGCGGACAGGGCCTCCGGCCTCGTCCGGCACAGTGCGGCGGCCGGACTGGACGGGGCCAACAGCGCGCTCCGGACCCTGTCGGTGGACCTGGCCATCGCGGCCGCCGTCACGGACATCGACCTCGCCCACTCGCACACCTGGTACGCCAACATGGCGGGCCATCTCGCCAAACTGCTGCACGGCATCCCGCATGTGATGACCGCCCACTCCCTGGAGCCGCTGCGCCCCTGGAAGGCGGAGCAACTGGGCGGCGGCTACGCCGTTTCCTGCTGGGCCGAACGCACTGCCGCCGAGGCGGCGGACGCGGTGATCGCGGTGTCCCACGGTATGTGCGCCGACGTGCTCGCCTGCTACCCGAGCGTGGATCCCGACCGGGTCCACGTGGTGCACAACGGCATCGACACCGCCCTGTACCGGCCCGACCCGCAGGTCGACGTCCTGGAGCGCCTCGGTATCGACCCAGCCCGGCCGTACGTACTGTTCGTCGGCCGCATCACCCGGCAGAAGGGCGTACCGCACCTGGTGCGCGCGGCGCGCGAGTTCGCCCCCGGCACGCAGGTCGTGCTCTGCGCGGGCTCGCCCGACACCCCGGAGCTGGACGCCGAGTTCCGCTCCCTGGTGACCGAGCTGCAAGAACGCCGCGGCGATGTGGTGTGGATCCCGCAGATGCTGCCGCGCCCCGATGTCGTCCAACTCCTCGCGCACGCGGCGGTGTTCGTCTGCCCGTCGGTCTACGAACCGCTGGGCATCGTCAATCTGGAGGCCATGGCCTGCGGCACGGCCGTGGTCGCCTCGGCCGTCGGAGGCATCCCGGAGGTGGTGGAGGACGGCCGTACGGGGCTGCTGGTGCCCTACGAGGAGGCCGATCCGCGCGGTTTCGAGGCCGCGCTGGCAGCCGCAGTCAACGAGGTCGTCACCGACGCCCCCCGCGCACGGGCGATGGGGGAGGCGGGGCGGGAGCGGGCCGTCAGGGAATTCGGCTGGGACGCGGTGGCGCGCAGGACCGTGGAGGTCTACGAGTCGGTACTGGAGTGACCGGCTGCCAGCGGGCAGCCGGAGACGAAGGGGGTCAGGGTGAGCGGACGACCGAACGTGCTGGGCATCGTCCTCGCAGGGGGCGAAGGCAAGCGGCTGATGCCGCTGACCGCGGACCGGGCCAAGCCCGCGGTGCCATTCGGCGGGGTCTACCGGCTGGTGGACTTCGTTCTGTCGAACCTGGTGAACGGCGGAATCCACCGCATCTGCGTGCTCACGCAGTACAAGTCGCACTCCCTGGACCGGCATGTGTCGACCACCTGGCGGATGACCGGCCTGCTGGGCGATTACGTCACACCCGTCCCGGCGCAGCAACGTCTCGGCCCCCGCTGGTACCTTGGCAGCGCCGATGCCATCTACCAGTCGCTCAACCTCGTGTACGACGAGCAGCCCGACTACATCGTGGTGTTCGGCGCCGACCACGTCTACCGCATGGATCCGCGGCAGATGCTCGACCGCCACATCGAGGCCGGCGCGGGCGTGACGGTCGCCGGCATACGCGTGCCGCGCGAGCAGGCGTCCGCCTTCGGCGTCATCACCACGGCGGACCGCAGCTCGCGCATCGACGGTTTCCTGGAGAAGCCCGCCGATCCGCCCGGCCTGGCGGACGACCCGGACCGGGTCTTCGCCTCGATGGGCAACTACATCTTCTCCACCAAGGTCCTCATCGACGCGCTCCAGCACGACGCCGAGGACGAGAACTCCGTGCACGACATGGGCGGCAGCATTCTCCCGCTGCTCACCGAGCGCGGTCAGGCGCAGGTCTACGACTTCGACGACAACGAAGTGCCGGGTGAGACGGAGCGGGACCACGGTTACTGGCGTGACGTGGGAACACTCGACGCTTACTACGAAGCGCACATGGACCTGATATCGATCCGACCCGTCTTCAACCTCTACAACCGGCAGTGGCCCATCTTCACCAACCAGGCCCAGCGGCCGCCGGCGAAGTTCGTCGCCGGCGGGATCGCCGGCGAGTCGATGGTCAGCACGGGGTGCATCATCAGCGGCCAGGTCACCGGTTCCGTCCTGGCCCCCGGCGTGATCGTGGAACAGGGCGCCGTCGTGCAGGAGTCCGTCCTGCTGGAAGGCGTACGGGTCGGCCGCGGCGCCGTCGTCCGCCGCGCGATCCTCGACAAGAACGTGGTCGTCCCGGCCGGAGCCACGATCGGGGTGAACCACGAACACGACGCCCGGCACTTCACCGTCTCCGCCGCGGGGATAGTGGCCCTGGGCAAGGGCCAGTGGGTGCCCTCCTGACCTGCGCGGAACTCGCCGGACGGCGGCGGACGCAGCTCGGCCCGGCCAGCAGGGGGGGATTGCTGGCCGGGCCGGGACTGCGAGGTAAGGGGGCCTCTGAACACTCGGCTTCCCGGACCCACCGAAACCAAACCTCTTCGTTCGGCGTGGTCTGCGTCACACCGGAATCGGAGCGGCTTCTCCGTGTGACGCGCACCGCGGCCGGGTCCGCCGCCATGGCGGGCCCGGCCGCGGTCCTACCCGGTCATGTCGCGGCGGCTACTTGCCGCCGCTGCCGTACGGGCGGGTGATGAGCTCCATGCCGTGGCCGTCCGGATCGAGGAAGTACACGCCGCGACCGCCGTCGTTGTGGTTGATCTCGCCCGGCTTCTTCAGGCCGGGGTCGGCGTAGTACGTGAGCCCGGCCTGCTGGATGCGGTCGAAGCTCGCGGTGAACTCCTCCTCGGACACCAGGAAGGCGTAGTGCTGGGCGGCGATCTTCTCCTGGCCCACGCTCGCGAAGTCCAGGGTGACGCCGTTGCTGGTCTCGACGGGAACGAAGGGTCCCCACTGCGCTCCGGCCTTCAACCCCAGGATGTTGGCGAGGAATTCGGCGGACGCCCGGTTGTCGCGGGCGAAAATGATGGTGTGGTTCAACTCGACTGACACAGTGGAATGCCTCCAAAAGGCACCTCACAGACACCTCCGCGCCTCACCCGGCCGGTGACTGACGTGCGATGTCTTGCTCTCATCCTAAGCAGCGTCGGCGCAGCTGTCATGGGCGCCCGGTGCCCTCCGATCACTTCCGGTGTCCTCCGGCCCGGGTCGGGGTCGAGCCTCTAAGGTCGTGTCCATGAGAGCCGCCGGAACCTTCAGCGTGGAAACCTTCGTCCCGACCGAACTGGCGCCGAACCCGGCCGTGACCACCGGGGTGCCGGTGGGTGTCGCGACGATGGAGAAGCGCTTCGAGGGGGAGATCGTCGGCCGCGCCGCGACCCTGTTCACCGCCGCGTTCGACCAGACGACCGGAGTCGGCACCTACGTGGCGATGGAGTCCTTCGAAGGCTCTCTGAACGGCCGGGACGGGGCCTTCAACTTCGCCCACTCGGCGACGACGACCGGTACCACCCGCACCGCGGAGTTCTTCACCATCGTGCCCTCCAGCGGTACCGGCGACCTCACCGGGATCTCCGGTGCCGGCGGAATGGCGGTCGACGAGGACGGCACGCACCGGATCTGGTTCGAGTACGAGATCGGCTGAACTCCGGTCGCCGAGCGCGGTTCAGACGGTGATGACGACCTTGCCGCGGGTGTGCCCCTCCTTCAGATAGCGCATGGCATCGGGAATCTCGCTCAGTGGGTACGTCCTGTCGATGACCGGAGTGAGTTTGCCGGCCTCGACGAGCTCCGCCAGGAACCGCAGATCCTCCTCGCGCTGCACGGACATCAGCCCGCGCAGTTTCTGGCGCAGGAACGGGGAGAGCAGCATCGCCCGGAGCTGGCGGTCCGAGCCCTGCAGCCACCGTCCGTCGCCCTCGGCTCCGACGATGACGAGAGTTCCCGTGGGGGTGAGAGCGCGCCGCAGGAGCGACAGGGGGCGGTTGCCCGCGGTGTCGAGGATGAGGTCGTACCGCCGCGGCCCGTCCGTGAAGTCGTCGAGCGTGTAGTCGATGACGTCGTCCGCTCCGATCGATCGGACCAGGTCGACCTTGGTGGTGCTGCACACACCGGTGACGTGCGCTCCGAGCGCCTTCGCCAGCTGCACCGCGAACGTCCCCACGCCTCCTCCGGCGCCGATGACCAGGACCCGCTGTCCCGGTTGGAGCCGACCCTGGTCGCGAAGTCCCTGCAGTGCGGCGACCGCGGAGGTGGGTACGGTCGCGGCCTGTTCGGCGGTGAGCTGCGCCGGCCTGGCCGTGATGCGGTCCTGCCGGGCGCACGCATACTCGGCGAAGGCGCCGTCGCAGGTGCCGAAGACCTCGTCGCCCGGCCGGAACCGGGTCACGTTCGCGCCGACCTCTTCGACGCTCCCCGCGACATCGGTGCCGCGGACGCGGGCCGTGGGTCTGCGCACTCCGTAGCCGAAGAGCCGGATCAGGTACGGCAGGCCGGTCATGACATGCCAGTCCCCGATCTGGGCGCTCGCGGCGTGCACGCGCAGCCGCACCTCGTCGTCGCCGACCGTGGGTGGGTCGATGTCCATGAGCTTCAGGACATCGGCCGATCCGTAGGTGTCCTGGACAACCGCCTTCATGGTGTAGCTCCTTCGTCGTCCGGATCGTTGTCGGGATACTGGAAGACCTCGCCGAGCGGCACCTTGAAGGCCCGTGCGATCTGGAACGCCATTTCGAGTGAGGGCGAGTAGCGGCCCTGCTCGATGGCGATGACGGTCTGGCGGGTGACGCCGATGCGGTCCGCGAGGTCCGCCTGGGTCATCTCGGCGTTCACGAACCGCAGGCGCCGGATGTCATTGGTGACCTTGGTCGGCTTTCCCACGGCTAGAGCCCCCGCCGGTAGGCGACGAGCTTCACCGTGGTTCCGCAGAGCGCGGACAGGACGAACGCCAGGTAGATCGCATTGGCGATCCAGAAGTAGTCGATCTCCGCCATCGCCAGCCCGAGCGGCACGACGACGCCCACGGCGAGGACGATTCCGCCGACGTACTCGCCGTGCCGATGGATCTCCTTGTCCCGCTGGTCGGTCCTGCCGGCCTCCTTGGGCCAGGCGGCGGCGATCACGATGTGGCCCACGATCGATGCGGCGGTCGCGGCACTGATGGCCAGGATCATCGGCATGACGTAGGCGACCGTGGTGAGCGGGACGCCCTGCGCCCTGCCGAGGACGACCGCGAGGTAGCCCGCGTAGCCGCCGATCGCGACCAGGGCGTAGACCCAGGCGTTCTTCTCGTCGTATGACATGGCATGAATGTATGGCAGAGCTGACACGATGTCTATGATTCTTTACATCGGATCGCGGCCGGGACTGGCGTGACCGCCCCTGCGATACGTTCGGTGCGTCAGACCTGGGGGCGCCGCCCGGGCCGCCGCTGCCATCGGGTGATGGCGAAGCCGGTCGCGAGGGAGCTGATGAGGCCGATGCCCACTCCGCCGGCGACGACGGTGCCGACGCCGATACCGTCATGCCCCACGTTGTCGTCGGCCGCGGCCTCGCTCGTCTTGTCGGCGACGGAGTCGTAGCCGGTCGACGGGTCGTCGCAGAACGACTGGTTCCCGGGGTCCATCTCGGGCACCACCGTCAACGTCAGGGCGGCCACGGCCTGGTCGCCGGCTCCGTCCTTCAACTCCACGGTGTAGGGACCGGGTTCGATGTCGCAGAGCACCATGCCCATGGCCTTCGCGTACAGCTGACCGCCCTTGCCGTCGTGGAACTGGCCCTTCGTGACCGTGACCGGTTTGACGAAGGCGCGGGACTGGAGGGTGAACGTCCCCTTGCCGTGGCTCAGGTCCGACTCGGAAACGGCGACGGTGAACGTGGTCTCCCGGCCCCGCTGGCGGCTGGAGGACGGGTCGACGGAGATCGACATGTCGGAGTCCGCGAGGGCGTACGGGGCGGCGGCCAAAAGCAGGGCCGCGGTCAGCAGGGTCGTCGCGGTCGCGCGGGCGAAGGGCATGGTGGCGGCCTCGGTCCTCAGGGAGTGATGCCGAGTAGGACGGCCCGCGGGGCCCGATGGTTGTCCGGCGGCTGCGAGCGATCACGCGCGGCCGCGCGCGGTGCTTCTGTGCTGCGGGGAGGGTGGCCTAGTAACTCTGCTTATTGTAGCGTCGGCGTATCGTGGATTCGTGGGGTTCGTGGGCTGCGGTCGGGGAGGCTGAAGCGCGTGAAGTTGTCGGTGTCGCTGGGCTATTGGCAGGACCGGCCGCCGGAGGAGGCGCTGCTGACCGCGGTCTCCGCCGAGCGGAACGGGTACGAGGAGCTGTGGCTCGGCGAGATGGCCACGTACGACGTGTTCGCCCTCGCGACCGCCGTCGGGCTGGGTACCCGGAGCATCCCGCTGACCGTCGGCCCGCTCGCCGTACGGGACCCCATGACGATCGCCCGCGGGGTCGCCTCGGTTGCCACGCTCACCGGGCGGCGGGTCGATGTGGCCATCGGCAGTTCCAGCCCGGTCGTCGTCGAGCAGTGGCACGGCCGTTCGCACCGGCGCAGCGGCGTGGCGCTGCGGGAGTCGGCGACGGCGCTGCGCGGGCTGCTGGACGGGGACAGGACCACCTCGGCGGGCGAGATCGTGCGGACCAGCGGCTACCGGCTGCGGCTGCCGGCACCCAAGTCGGAGTTGACGGTGGCCGCCTTCGGCCCCGCGGCGGTCCGCACGGCGGCCGCGTTCGCCGACCGGATGGTGTTGAACCTCCTCACTCCGGACTCGGCGGCGAAACTGGTCGCGGGGATGCGGGCGGAGGCCGAGGCGCTGGGACGCCCGTCGCCGCGGGTGGCCGCCTGGGTGACGGCCGCCGTCGACCCGTCCCCGGAAGCGGTGGAACAACTGCGGCGGGGAGTGGTCGGCTATCTAGCGGCGCCCGGCTACGCCGAGATGTTCATCGACGCGGGCTTCGAGGAGGTCGTGGAGTTCGCGCGGTCACGGCCGCATCCGCGAGATCTGCTCGCGGCGGTGCCGGCCGAACTGACCGCCGCGGTCGGGCTGGTCGGCGACCTGGGAGCGGTACGGGCCAGGCTCGCGCAGTACGCGGCGGCAGGGGTGGACGAGGTCGCGGTCGTCGCGTCGAGTACCGACGCCGACCCGGGAGGCGAGCGGACGCTCGCGCTGTTGCGGGACCGGTAGCCCGGCGCACGGGCGGACCGTCCGATCGGTGGAGGGGAGAGACATCATGGGGGCACGGAGACTTCATCCGGCCGAACGGGTCGCCGAGTACACCGCGGCGGGCTGGTGGGACGGCGAGACCACGGACTCGTTGCTGCGTGAGCGCGTGCGACAGCACCCGGGCAGGCTCGCGCTCGTCGACCCGTTGAACAAGGCGGATCTGGTGGGGATGCCGGCGCGCCGGCTGAGCTGGGCCGAACTCGACGCGGACGTGGACCGGTTCGCGGCCGTGCTGCTGCGGCACGGCGTCGGTCAGGGCGACGTGGTGGGCGTCCAACTGCCCAACATCGTCGAGTTGGTCTGCGTCTATCTCGCCTGCTGGCGGATCGGCGTGATCGTCTCCCCGCTGCCGGTGCAGTACCGCGAGCACGAGACGGTGCAGCTGGGCGGGCTGGCGGAGTTCACGGCGTTCATCACGGCGGTACGGGTCGGCGAGCGGGAGATCGCCGCCGAGGTCGACGCTCTGCGGGGCCGGCTCCCGCAGCTGCGGCTGCTGTTCGCGTACGGGGCGTACGGCGCGTCCGACGGGGCCGACGGGGCCGACGGGGTCGGCCATCAGGCTCCGGACGGGACGATATTGCTCGACGCCGAACTGCGGTTGCCGTACGATCCGGCCGACGTCGCGGCGTACACCCGCGAGCACCCCGTCGATCCGAACGACTGCGTCACCATCTGCTGGACCTCGGGGACCGAGAGCACTCCGAAGGGAGTGCCCCGCTGCCACAACGACTGGCTGGCCATCGCCTGGACGTGTCTGGAAGCGCCGAGGATGACCGCGCAGGACGTGCTGCTCAATCCCTTTCCGATGGTCAACATGGCGGGCTTCGCCGGCCTGTTCCTGCCGTGGCTCAGGATCGGATGTGTACTCGTCCAGCACCATCCGTTCGATCTTCCGGTGTTCCTGCGGCAGATCGCCGAGGAGCGCGTCACCTACACGGTCGCGCCCCCGGCTCTGCTGACCATGCTGCTCGCCCGGGACGAACTCCTCGCGAGCACCGACATCTCCTCGCTCACCCGGATCGGCTCGGGCTCGGCGCCGCTCTCCCCGGCGATGGTCCGGGGCTGGCAGGAGCGGTACGGGATCGGCGTCATCAACTTCTTCGGGTCGAACGAGGGCACGGGAATGCTCACCGACCCGTACGACGTGCCGGATCCGGAGGAGCGGGCGCGCTTCTTCCCCCGGTACGGCGTGCCCGGCGTCGAGTGGTCCACCCGTGGCGCCCGCTGGACGAAGGTACGGATCGTCGATGCCGCCACGGGCGCGGACATCGAGGAGCCGGGCCGGCCGGGGGAGTTGCGGATCAAGAGCCCGCAGGTCTTCGCGGGCTATCTGCGTGGCACCGACCTTCCGAGCCCGTTCGACGACCGGGGTTACCTCATGACCGGCGACGTCTTCGAGATCGCGGGCGACCGCGGCCAGTTCCTCAAGTACGTGGACCGGGCCAAGGACGTGGTGATCCGCGGCGGGATGAACATCGCCCCGGCGGAGCTGGAACAGCTCATCGCCGGGCATCCCGCGGTGGCCGAGGTCGCGGTCGTCGGCTACCCCGACGACGTGCTGGGTGAGAAGGCCTGCGCCGTGGTGGTCGCCCGGTCCCCGCTGGTGCTGGACGATCTCGTCGGCTATCTCAAGGAGCGGCACATCGCCTCGTACAAGCTGCCGGAGCGGCTGGAGCTGCGCGACGAGCTGCCGCGCAACCCCGTCGGCAAGGTGCTCAAGCGGGTGTTGCGCGACAGCCTCTGACCGGTGGCGGTGGCGGTGACGTTGGCCGGCCGCCCTCGCTACGGAACGCGTTCCAGCAGGACGGCCACGCCGAGGCCGGCGGCGCCGCTGACCGCGGCGACGCCGTACCGGCCCGCACGGCGCTCCAGTTCCTCGACGCATCCGCCGACCATGATGGCTCCGGTGGCGCCGAACGCGTGGCCCATCGCGATGGTCCCGCCGTTGGGGTTGAGCCGGTCGGGCCCCGCGCCGAGATCGCGGCGGAACCGCAGACAGAGTGCGGCGAACGCCTCGGCGAACTCGAAGACGTCGATGTCGGCGGGGCGCAGGCCGGCCTTGGCGATGACCCGCTCCACGGCGGTCTGCCCGGCCGTCAGCATGATCACCGGGTCGGTGGCCGCGGTGGCGGAGGCGACGATACGGGCGCGGGGGCGCCGTCCCGAGTCCGCTCCGCCCAGCAGGAGCAGGGCGGCGCCGTCGGCGAGGGCCGGTGACGTGCCGACGGTGTGCAGGTGCTCGATCCGGCCGGCCTCGGGGTGGGCGGCGAGCGCGAGAGCGTCCTGTCCCTCCGCCCCGAGCACCGCGAACGCGGGTTCCAGCGCGGCCAGGGACTCCGGCGTGGTGGCCGGGCGGATCAGTTCGTCGTGCTTCAGGCCGCCGGTCGGGATCACGCTCGCGTCGAAGTGCCCGGCCTCCCACGCGGCAGCCGCCTTGCGCTGGGTCTCCAGCCCGTACGTGTCGAGTTCGGCGCGGGTCCAGCCGTCGAGGGTCGCGTTGAGGTCGGCGGCGATGCCCATGTGGACCGATCCCACCCGCCGGATGGTCTCCGGGTCGCAGAACAGCGGGCCGCGGTCGCTGAACATCGGGACCCGGGACGTGCTCTCCACCCCACCGGCGACGGCGGTCCGCAGGTCCCCCGCCCGGATCCGGGCCGCGGTCTGGGCGACCGCGTCGATGCCCGAGGCGCAGAAGCGGTTGACGGTCCCGCCCGGAACGCCGTCGCCCCAGCCGGCGAGCAACGTCGCGGTCCGTGCGAGGTCGGCGCCCTGCTCGTCCACCTGGGACGCAGTGCCGATGACGACGTCCTCGACCAGCGCGGGATCCAGACCCCGTGCGGTGAGGGCGTGTTGCAGGCCGACGGTGAGCTCGACGGGACTGATGCCGTGCAGCGCGCCGCGCCGGGAGCCCTTGCCCCGTGGGGTGCGTACGTAGTCGAGCACGTAGACGTCGTCCATCGCGGTCCCCTTCTCGAGTAACTCTGTTAGTTGTAGCATCGCATCGGAGGTGACGGATGAACACATGGGTGCTGGGCGGCCATCAGACGGATTTCGCCCGCAACTGGGCACGGGCCGGGCTGGAGTTCTCCGATCTCGTACGGGAGGTGGTCGACGGGACGCTGCGGGACGCGGAAGTGGAGCCCGAGGACATCGGCGTCATCCACGTCGGCAACGCATTCGGACAGCTCTTCACCGGTCAGGGCCAGCTCGGCGGCATGCCCGCGACCGTCGAGGACCGGCTGTGGGGCGTGCCCGCCTCGCGCCATGAGGCGGCCTGCGCCTCCGGCGGGATCGCGATCCTCTCCGCCATGGCCGATCTGGAGTCGGGCCGCTACGACTGCGCGCTCGTCATCGGCGTGGAGCTGGAGAAGACCGTGCCGGGCGACGAGGCGGCCCGGCACCTGGGCGCGGCGGCCTGGACCGGGCACGAGGGCCAGGACGCGACCTTCATGTGGCCGTACATGTTCTCCGCGCTGGCCGACGAGTACGCGGCGCGGTACGGCCTGGACGACGCCCACCTGCGGGCGATCGCCGAGCTGAACTACCGCAACGGGCGCGCCAACCCCAAGGCGCAGACCCGCGACTGGAAACTCACCGAGGCGAGTTTCACCGCGGACGACCACGCCAATCCCGTCATCGAGGGCCGGGTGCGCCGCCAGGAGTGCAGCCAGATGACCGACGGCGGCGCGGGTGTCGTCCTGGTCTCGGACCGCTGGCTCGCCGACCACTCGCCGACCGCCCGCCGCCCGCGGAACCCGGCCCGGATCGCCGGGTGGGGACACCGCACGGCCGGACTGCCCCTGCAACAGAAGACCGATCGCAGCGCAGCCGACCCGTATGTCCTTCCGCATGTGCGGCAGACGATGCTCGACGCCTTCGGCCGCGCCGGAATCGGCGGCATCGACCAGGTCGACGGGCTGGAGACGCACGACTGCTTCGCCATGTCCGAGTACATGGCGATCGACCACTGCGGTATCACCGCGCCAGGACAGAGCTGGCAGGCCGTCGAGAACGGCGACCTGGAGATCGGCGGCCGCGTTCCGGTCAATCCGAGCGGCGGACTGATCGGCGGCGGCCACCCGGTGGGCGCCACCGGTGTACGGATGCTGCTCGACGCGAGCCTTCAGGTCACCGGCCGGGCCGGCGGCTTCCAGGTCGAGGGAGCGCGGCGCTTCGCCACACTCAACATCGGCGGGAGCACGACCACCACGGTCGGCTTCGTCGTGGAAGGGGAGGAAACCCATGGACGTTGAGATCGTCGGGCGCGCCCTGTCGACTCTGCCGGCGGACGACGACCACCCGTACCGCACCGGGCCCTGGCGGCCGCAGACCACCGAGTGGCGGGCGGACGATCTGGAGGTGACCGGTGAGATACCGGCCGACCTCGAAGGCGTCTATCTGCGCAACACCGAGAACCCCGTGCACCCCGCGATCTCGCTCTACCACCCCTTCGACGGCGACGGCATGATCCATGTGGTGGGCTTCCGGGACGGAAAGGCCTTCTACCGCAACCGCTTCGTGCGCACCGACGGTTTCACCGCCGAGCAGGAGGCGGGCCAGGCCCTCTGGGCGGGCATCGCCGAGCGGCCCGCGCTGTCGCTGCGCGCCGACGGCTGGGGCGCGCGCACCCGGATGAAGGACGCCTCCAGCACCGACATCGTGGTCCACGCCGGGCAGGCGCTGAGCAGCTTCTGGCAGTGCGGCGACCTCTACCGGCTGGACCCGCTCACCCTGGAGACCATCGGCAAATCGCCCTGGGCACCCGACTGGGGCGTCTCCGCGCACACCAAGGTCGACGACCGGACGGGTGAACTGCTCTTCTTCAGCTACGCCACCGAAGCGCCCTATCTGCGCTACGGGGTCGTCGGCCCGGACAACCGGCTCAAGCACCTCACCGACGTCCCGTTGCCCGGCCCGCGGCTGCCGCACGACATGGCGTTCACCGAGAACTACGCGATCCTCAACGACTTCCCGCTCTTCTGGGACCCGGCCCTGATCGCCCAGGGCAAGTACGCCTCCCGCTTCCACCCCGACCTGCCGAGCCGTTTCGGCGTCCTCCCCCGGTACGGCACCGAGGTCCGCTGGTTCGAGGCCGATCCGACGTACGTCCTGCATTTCGCCAACGCCTACGAGGACGGCGACGAGATCGTCATCGACGGCTTCCACCAGGGCTGCCCCGAGCCGGCCGATCCTCGCGGGCAAGGGGTCTACCAGCGGATGTTCCGCTTCCTGGCGCTGGAGCGGATGCAGACCCGGCTGCATCGCTGGCGGCTCAACCTGGTGACCGGCCAGGTGAAGGAGGAGCGGCTCAGCGAGCGGTTCACCGAGTTCGGGATGATCAACCCCAACCTCGGCGGACAGCCGTACCGGTACACGTACGCCGCCACCCAGCGCCCCGGCTGGTTCCTCTTCGACGGCATCGTCAAGCACGATCTGCACACCGGGCGCGAGGAGCGGTACGCGCTGCCCGACGGGGTGTACGGCAGCGAGACCGCGATGGCCCCGCGACCCGGCGCGACCGGGGAGGACGACGGCTACCTTGTTACGCTGACGACCGACATGAACGCCGATCGTTCCGAGTGCCTCGTCTTCGACGCCGCACGCCTCACCGACGGGCCGATCGCCCGGGTGCGGCTGCCGGAACGGATCTCCAGCGGCACCCACTCGACGTGGGCGGCCGGCTCCTCGCTGCCGGGCTGGCACGACGGGAAGACCACCCTGTAGCGCGGAGGGAGCCGAGTGGACGACAGCGCACCGACCCAACTGCCGCCCGGCGGGCAGAACGCGATCGCGGTGGCGCTCGGCCTGCTCGGCGACGAGTGGACGCTGCTCATCCTCCGGTACGCGCTGCAGGGCGTCCGCCGGTTCCAGGACTGGCACGACCGGATGCCGATCTCGAACGCGGTGCTGACCGCCCGGCTCGCCCGGCTGACCGACATGGGGCTGCTGGCGCGCGGCGCGTACCAGCAGCGACCGGTCCGCTACGAGTATCCGCTCACCCCGCGCGGGCGGGAGATCTGGCCGGTGCTGGTCTCCGTCTGGGGCTGGGAGTACCGCTGGGTCGACGCCCACAGCGAGCGGCTGCCGTGGATGCGGCACCGCGGCTGCGGACGGCACATGGAGCCGGTCATGGTGTGCGGCGGTTGCGCGCAGCCGGTGCGCCCGCGCGAGGTGAGCAGCCGGCTCGGCCCGAGCGGGGCCGCGGGACGCTCCATCCCGTCGGGCGCCACCCGGCGGCGCAGCACCGCGGGCGCGGAGGGCGGCGCGGGGCTCTTCCCCGAGACCATGTCCCTGATCGGCAACCGCTGGTCGGTCGGGCTGCTCGGCGCGGCGTTCCTCGGCGCGCACCGGTTCGGCGAGTTCCAACAGCGGCTCGGCGCCCCGCCGGCGATGGTGGCCGACCGGCTGCGGACCTTCTGCTCGCTGGGCGTGCTGGAGGCCCTGCCGGGCGAACCGGGCCGCGGGTCGTACCGGCTGACCGCGAAGGGCCGCGCCTTCTTCCCGGTCGTGATGACGCTGATCGACTGGGGACAGAACTGGTTCCGGGCCCCCGAGGGCCCGGCCCTGCTCTCCACCCACCTCGGCTGCGGCGCGGACTTCGTACCGCTCCTGGTCTGCGACGGATGCGGTCAGGTGCTGCGCGACAGCGACGTACAGGTCGTGGGCGAGGAACCGGCCACGTCCGTCCCGGCCCGGGCCCGGTGAGCGGGTCCGCCGAACTGGTCCGCACCGGTCACAGGCTGCGGCCGTTCCGGGAGAAGTGCTGGTAGTCGGGGTTCTCCCAGCGGCCGCCCCACTGCCAGCCGATGGCCTGCATGGCGCTGTGGACGACATCGCCCGGCTTGATCATCCCCGGTACGGACTGCGTGCGATCCAGGAACCCTGCGGCGTCGCTGGGGTGGACCTGGCCATTGATGTCGACATAGGGATTCTCGACGGTGTTGATGTCGATGGCGTCGCCGTAGGAGTGCTGCGACTCCGTACCTGGGTCCCCGGTGACCTGGCGGCAGTTGAAGGCCGAGGTGTTGTCGGCCCGCATCGCGGCCTCGTCGTCGCCGTGGAAGTCGGCCATCACCTGCATCCGCGCGATCGGAAAACGCGCGGCGAACATCTTGGTGAAGACCTCCACCACGGGATCGACGACGTCCTTGTGGACGATCAGTTCGCCGGGATGGACCGCCCCGTCGTAGCCCCAGTAGTTCATCCGGATCAGCCGCAGATCGTCCGGCCCCACCGGGCAGCCTGCGCGATAGGTGTCGACCAGCTTCTCCGCGGGCGCGGCCTCGACTGTGGCGTCGAGGGCCGGTTCCAGCGCTTCGGGCTCTGCACCCGGAGCTGACGCGGCGGGACCGGAGGAGTCGCCGGGGCGCGGGGCGGACGCCGCCGCCTGGGGCCACCCGCCGAGCAGGACGGCGGCCAGCGCCAGCGCCCCGAACCGGCGGGCCGTGCTGCGGGGAGGACGCATGGGAGAAGGGGTACCAGGGAGGGCCCCGGCCAATCGGCTGCGGTAGCCGGGTCGCCCATGCGGCGCACGCCACCGAACCGCGGCGACCCGAACGGCCCAGCGCCGACGGCCGGGCCGCGCCTTGCGCCGACCGCACTCCACGTCGAGTCCCGGTGGGGGCGGTCACCGATCGGGCCGGGCGCCGGGCAGTTGACGTGCGGAGCCGTTTGCAACACTATTCCACTACTGAACTAGTGAAAGGGTGATGCGGGCATGATCGAGTACCGCATCGACCGCGGCAGCGGCGTGTCCACGTACCAGCAGATCATCCTGCAGACCAAGCAGGCACTGCGGCTGGGCCTGCTGCAGCCGGGCGACAAACTCCCCACCGCACGGGAGGTCGTCGAAGCCACCGCGATCAACCCCAACACGGTTCTCAAGGCCTACCGCGAACTCGACCGTGAGGGGCTGGTCGAACCCCGCCCAGGGCTGGGCACCTTCGTCCGGCGCTCGCTCGCCAGGCCCGGGGCGGAGGCGGACGGCCCGCTGCGCGCCGAACTGGTCGGCTGGGTGGACCGGGCGCGCGCGGCCGGACTGGAACGCGAGGACGTCACCGCACTGGTGACCTCCGTGCTGGAACAGCGCTACGGGACCGGGGTCGCCCCGGACGCACCCGCACAGAACACCGAGGGGGACGCATGAAGGATCCGGAAGAAGACGGGCCGGCCGCCGTGGAGGCGGCCGGGCTGGGCATGGGTTACCGACGGGAGTGGGCGCTGCGGGAGTGCGCCTTCCGGATCCCGGCAGGCCGGGTGTGCGGCATGGTGGGCCCCAACGGAGCGGGCAAGAGCACACTGCTCGCCCTGGCCGCAGGAGTGTTGCGACCGACCGCCGGCACCATCCGGACGTTCGGCCGTCCCGCGGACGACCCGGAGCAGCGCCACCGGCTGGCGTTCGTCGGCCAGAACAAGCCGCTCTACCCGCGCTTCACGATCGCGGAGACGCTGCGCATGGGCCGCGAGCTGAATCCGGGCTGGGACCAGGACCGCGCCCAGCGCATCGTCGACCAGGGCGACCTCAAGTCCGGAACGCGCATCGGATCGCTCTCCGGCGGGCAACGCACCCGCGTCGCACTGGCGTTGGCGCTGGGCAAGCGCCCCGAGCTGCTGCTGCTCGACGAACCGATGTCGGACATGGACCCGCTCGCCCGCCACCAGCTCATGGGCACGCTGATGTCGGAAGCCGCCGAGCACACCACCACCATCGTGATGTCCTCGCACATCCTCACCGAACTGGAGGGCGTCATCGACTTCCTGCTGCTGGTCGACGCCGGCCGGGTGCGACTGGCGGGTGAGGTGGAGGAGATCGTGGAAGCACACCGGATCCTGGTCGGCGCCCACACCGGAACCGGCGTACCGCCGGAGATGGCCGTGCACACCGTCGTCGAAACGCGGCACAGCGGACGCCAGATCACCGCACTGATCCGTCCCGAAGGACCGGTCTCCGGCAGGTGGCAGAGCAGCGAACCCAGCCTGGAGGAACTGCTCCTCGGCTATCTGCGCTCACCGCAGGCACCGCCGATGTCCACCGACAGCGCGCGTGTCCTCGAAGCGGCGGTGACGTCATGACGACGGACACCCTCGGCGGAACGGCCACGGCAGTGCGGCGGCCGCAGGCCACCGGACGACTCCACGGTCTGATCTGGCTTGTCTGGCGGCAGAACCGGGGCGCCGTCTGGCTCGGCCTGGCCGTGGTGGCGCTCGGCGCGGGATGGCTGCTGGCGGAACACCTCACCATCTCTGACGGTATGGACCAGATGCGGCGTGCCGGATGCACCGAACCGGCCTCGTGGGGCAGGAGGCCGGATTGCCTTGAGCTGATCGACGGACTGCATTCGCACACGGAACGCTTCACGACGATCGTCCAGCCGGCCCTTGCGGTGCTCCCGCTGCTGATCGGCCTGTTCCTCGGCGCCCCGCTGCTGGCCCAGGAGTACGAGCACGGCACGCTCCGGCTCATCTGGACGCAGTCGGTGTCGCGCGGCCGCTGGCTCGCCGTCCGGCTGGGCGGCGCAGGTCTGATCGTCCTGCTCGTTTCCGGGACCCTGGCCGGTCTGGCCGGCTGGTTCTGGCTGACGGACGGATACCGGAGGTCCTTCTCGTTCGACTCACCGTTCGCGGCGGTCACCTACCCGGTGATCGGTCCGGTCGCGGTCGCCACGGCGCTGTTCGCGCTCGCCCTGGGAACCGTGGCGGGGATGCTGCTGCGCCGCACGCTGCCGGCCATGGCGGTAACCGGCGTGGCGCTGGCGGCCGTCGAATTGGCTCTTCACGCGCTGCGTCCCCATCTGCATCCCCTCGTCCACGAGACACAGATCGGGGGAAGTGGCGGGGACTTCTTCCAGCAGCCGGCAGGGGCCTGGCTGGTGTCGAACGGAACGGTGCTGCCGGACGGCTCGAAGATCCCGTTCCGCCAGTGCGGGGACGACCGTGCGTGCCAGGCGTCCCGCACCCTCTACGGCGAGTATCACCCGGTCTCGCACTTCATGCCGATCCAGCTCATCGAGTCCGGTCTCCTGCTGCTCGCCACGGCGGCTCTGGTGGTCTTCACGTTCCGCCGGCTGCAGCGCGCGGCCGTCTGAGACGTGCCGCTGCTTGCGGGCTCCTGCTGCTGCGCCGTAGATCCACTTGCCGTGCGGCACCCGCGGGTGTGCCCTGGAAGGAGACAGCGGAAGGAGTTCCGTCATGGCCGTCTCCTCTACGGTGCCGGTACGGCGTCACGGCGCGCTCGGGCTGGCACTGCCCGTGACGCTGGGCGTGATCTACGGCTTCTACGCGGCATTCATCCTGCGCGCGGGCGGGCAGCTCACCGTTGGCCAGGTGGTGCTCGGTGTGGTGTCCGGCCTGGTCGTGGCGGGGCTGTGCTTCGCGCTCGGCAGGTGGCAGAAGGCGCTGCCGCGCGAGTTGCGCGCCGCCGCCTACGGGGTACTGACCGGCTGCTCGATGGGCTTCCTGCACAGCCTCACCGGTGTCAGCGTCTGGCGGGCCACCGGCATGGGCCTCGCCTTCGGGATCGTGGCGGTGGCGGCCACGTACTTCGTGTTCTACACGCACGAGCCCTGACCGGTCCCGCTTGAAGCGGCTCCGGTTCCGGCGTCGTGCACGCAGCGGGCGACCTGGACCCGGTTGGAGACCTCCAGCTTGGCGAACACGCTGCCGACGTGCGTCTTGACGGTGGCCACGCCCATGTAGAGCGAGGCGGCGATCTCCGAGTTCGTCAGACCCTCGCTGACCGCGATCGCCACCTCCCGTTCGCGGGCTGTCAGCCGATCCAGCAGGGCGAGCGCGGCGCGACGCCGTGAGGTGTCCGGCGACGCGGTGACGGCGGCGATGAGGCGGGTGGTCACGCCGGCGGACAGGCTCGGCTCGCCGCCGGCGACCCGCCGGACCGCGAGGACCAGCTCGGCCGGTGGGGTGTCCTTGAGCAGGAACCCCACCGCTCCGTGCCGCAGCGCCGTCAGGACCATCTCGTCGGTGTCGAAGGTGGTCAGGATGACGATCCGGGCGGCGGTCCCCAGCTCCCGCAGCCGCCGTGTGGCGGCCAGCCCGTCCATCCGCGGCATGCGGATGTCCATCAGGACGACATCGGGCAGCTCGCGGGCGACCAGGTCGAGCGCCTCCTGCCCGTCGGCCGCCTCGCCGACCAGTTCCAGGTCCGGGGCTCCGCCCAGGATCATCCGCAGACCGGCGCGCACCAGCGGATCGTCGTCGACGATCAGCACCCGGATCCGGACCGTGCTCACGCCGGCCACGGCAGCCTCGCCCGGACGGCGAAGTCCCCGTCCTCCTCGACGCCGAACTCCAGCACGCCGCCCGCGAGTTCCGCGCGCTCTCCGAGACCCGCGAGACCCACCCCGGCCGAGGGCAGCGGCGCGCCGACCGGGAGCCCGACCGGATTGCGGACCTCTATCCGAAGCTGCCCTCCGGGCGTCCCGGCCAGCCGCACGGCGACCGGTGCACCCGGGGCGTGCTTGCGGGCGTTGGTGAGGGCTTCCTGTACGACCCGGAACGACGTGAGCGACAGCGTCCCGGTGATGCCGGACAGGTCGGGTCCGGCGCCCTCGGGCAGGCCCGAGGTGTCGAGCCGGACGACGGAACCAGCCTCCCGGGCATCGGCCAGCAGCGCCGGCAGCTCGGCGAGCGTCGGCTGTGACCGCTCCGCGCCGCCGGCCGGCTGGCCGGACCGCAGGACGCCCAGCACCTGCCGCAGTTCGACGAGCGCCAGCTGTGCGTTGGACTGGATGGTCTGGGCGGTGGCGGCCGTCTCGGCCCGGCTGAGGTCCTCGCGGAACGTCAGCGCCCCGGCGTGCAGGGCCACCAGGGAAATCCGGTGCGCCAGGTCATCGTGCATCTCCCGGGCGATCCGGGTCCGTTCGGCATCGCGGGCCGCGCCCGAGGCGAGGGCCCGCTCCCGCTCGGCGGTCACCGCCCGCTCGTGCAGTGCCGCGAGCAGTTCGCGGCGGGCCGCGGCGTAGTACCCCGTGGCCACGGCGGCCGCGACGATCAGCAGGAGCACCAGGACGTTGCCGAGGACGGAGGACGTGCCGCCGTCGACGGCGGGTGAGAGCCATGGACGGTACAGGCCCGCGGACACGACCCCGCCGACCGCCGCGAGAGCTCCCACCACGACGATCCACCCCCGCCGCCGGTGGGTCGCCATCGAGACGACGGCCAGCGTCATCGCCCCCAGGCCGGAGACCGACAGCGGAGCCGCGGCGACCACCAGGCAGGCGACGGCCGTCGGGTGCCGATGCCGAAAGGTCAACAGCGCCAGCGCCACCGCGCCGAGGACGAGGTCCAGGACGAGCGCCGTGCCCACGCGGTCCGCCCGCGCCCGGCTCAGCGGCTCGGACAGCAGCACGGCGGCATGCACGATCCAGGCGACGGCCCCGAGGCCCGCCGCGAGCACGTAGCGCCAGACCGGTGCCCGGACGGCGAAGGGCGAAGGCACCTCTGCCTGTCGCCCCGGCGGGGGTGGTGGTGTGGTCATGGGCTCAGAGTAGGTGGCCGTCGGTGGCGGCAGACCCCCCGGAAGGCTCGGTTCGTCTCCACCCCAGGGTGGAGGCCCTTCCGACCGGGAGGGGAGGTTTTCGGCGCGGGCGACCAGCAGTGTGGCCACCACGGGAAACGGCCGCGGCAGGGCTGACGCAGCGCCCGCCGGCACGTTCGATCATCGGCACACCTAAGGGAGCGCAAACATGAGTACGCACAGACGGACGGCCACAGCCACGGGGGTTCTGTTCATCCTGGCGGCGGTGACGTCCATAGTCGGCCTTCTGCAGTACGCACCGATACTGGATCACTCCGGATACGTCACCGAGGGGTCCGCGCAGGTGTCCAGAGTGGCGTCGGGCGCACTGCTCGAGCTGGTGTGCGTGTTCTCGGTCATCGGCATCTCGATTCTCATGTTTCCCATCGTGAGGCGACGCAACGAAACCGTGGCCCTCGGCTACGTCTGCTTCCGGCTGCTCGAGGCCGCGATCATCATTCTCGGGATCATCAGCCTCCTGTCGGTGGTGACGCTGGGCCAGGAGTTCGCGCGAGCGGAATCACCCGACGCCGCGTCGTATCTGACCGCGAGCAGGTTGCTGGTGGCGCAGCACGACTGGACGTTCCTGTTCGGACCCAACCTGGCGCTGGGCCCGAGCACGCTGATGATGGGCTGGTTCCTGTACCGGTCGGGATTGGTTCCGCGGTTCATCGCGGTCCTGGGGCTCGTCGGCGGCCCGCTGATCTTCGGCTCGGCGGTGCTGGTGATATTCGGTGTCTACGAACAGATCTCCCTGTGGGGGACCGTTTGCGCGCTCCCGGTGTTCGTCTATGAGATGACCTTGGCGGTCTGGCTCGTGGCCAAGGGGTTCCGTCCCTCCGCGATGGAGTCCTTGACCACCGAGCCGGCCAGGGTCTGACCTACCGTTCCCTTGGCGGGGCCGCGGCAACTGATGCGGACAGGCCAGGAGTTCCTGGTCGGTGATCCGTACGGAGACGGAGACGGCACCGCGACGCGGCGCCGGTGTTCGCAGCTCGTTCGCACCGCGCAGGCGGTGGTCCCGGTGAACGCCCGTCTCATGCGCGCCGCGTCGGGCGCGGTCGCCGGAACGCCGACCGCGTTCGCCGGCCTCGGACACGGCACGGCGGGACTGCTCGTCACCGCCGCCGTCGTGATCGTCACCAGCACGGTCGGGGTGATCGTCCCCGAGGTGTTCTGGTGGCGGGCGCCGAACCCGCTGCGTCCGCTGCGGTGGTACGCCAGGCGCGGCCAACTGGACGGCGCGCACGGCGCCGAACTGATCAAGGTGGCCGACGCGGGCCACGCGCGCGTCGTGCGGGCCCGTAGGGAACGGTGACGCCGACCGTCCGGTCCGGGGAACCGCGCAGGCCCGCCGCGGGAGAGCCAACGGTGTCAGGCGCGCCGGTACGCCGGATCGGTGACCACGTCGGAGAGGTAGAACGTCACGATCCGCTTGGCCGAGGCGAGCATGGCGGGATCACCGAGCGGATCGGTCCTGAAGGCCAGTTGCAGCACGGCGTCGGCGGCGGTCGCCCCGGCCCGGCAGGCGGCGGCCAGGGCCGGGGTGTCGGCGTGGGGGCCCGGCGGTGGACCGGTGCGGGCCGTACCTCGCTGAGGGGCGGCCCGCACCCGGTACGTCAGACCGGACGGACCCCGGCCGCGGGTGTCTCGCCGGAGCCGCGGACGATGAAACGGGTCAGCAGGATCACCGAGCGCGGCGCCGAACGGTCGCCCTCGATCCGGGAGAAGAGCAGGTTGGCCGCGGTGCCGCCGAGCGCCACCGGGTCCTGGCTCACCACGGTCAGCGGCGGGCTCAGCCGTTCGGCCAGCGGGAAGTCGTCGAAGCCGACGATCGCGATCCGGTCGAAGAGGCCGCCCTCGGCCTGGCCGAGACCGTCCATGACGCCGATGGTGATCAGGTCGTTGCTGGTGAACAGCGCGGTCGGCGGGTGGCGCAGGGCGCGCAGCTCCGCCAGCGCCGCGGCCGCGTCGGGCCGGGAACGCAGTTCGTGCCGGACCAGTTCGGGATCCTCCGTCACACCCCGGGCCGCGAGGGCTTCGAGATAGCCGGCGTAGCGCTCGCGCTGGGTCCAGATGCCGAACCGGTCGCCGAGGTAGGCGATCCGGGTGTGCCCGTGGTCGAGGAGATGGGTGACGGCCCGGTTCGCGCCGGCGCGGTTGTCGACGGTGACGGTGTCGACCGCCAGGCCCTTGGCGGGGCGGTCGACACAGACCACCCGGGTGCCGCCCTCCATGGGCTGCTTGAGGAATGCGTGGCTGCCGATGGTCGGGACGAGGATCAGCCCGTCGACCTGCCGGGCACAGAACGCCGCGACGACCTCCTGCTCGCGGCGCGGCTCGTCGTTGGTGCTGCCGACCAGGACCAGATAGCCGCGCCGGTGCGCCTCGTCCTCCACCGACCGCGCCATCAGGGCGTAGAACGGGTTCGCCAGATCGTCCACCACCAGCCCGATGGTGGACGTCCCCAGGTTCTTCGACCGCAGGTTCCTGGCGTTGTCGTTGCGCTGGTACCCCAGCTTCCGCACCGCCTGCTCGACTCGGGCCGTGGTGTCCGGGGACACAGCCGACTCGCCGGATATGACACGGGAGACCGTCATGGGACTGACTCCCGCGGCGCGGGCCACGTCCTTCATCGTCGGGCGCTTCACGGGCCTCCTCATCGACGGGTTCCGGTGCGGTGCCGGAATCCGACGCGTGGTTGATGGCCGGCGGGACCCTCCGCACTCCCCGCGTGCGGTCCGGGCACCGGCGGCGCCAACGTTACCCACCCAAGCCGCCGGGACCGGTGGCGGGACCGGGTGATCGCCTGGTCCCGCCACCGGCCCGAGGGTCAGCAGGCGGACTTGTAGAAGTACTTGGTGATGTTGGGGTCGGTCATGTTCTGCTTGGTGATGGCGACCATGGGAGTGCCGATCTGCGCGGTCACCTTCTTGCCCTGGATCGCGGCCAGCGCCTGATCGACGCCCTGGGTGCCGATGCCGCCCGGGTCCTGGGCGACCAGGACGTCCAGGGTGCCGTTCTTGAGTGCCGTGATCTCGTCGGGTTCCGCGTCGAACGCGGCGACCTTGACCTTGCCCTGCTTACCGGCGGCCTGCAGTCCGGTGGAGACGCCCTGGGCGGTGTTGGTGTTGCCGGCGAAGACGCCGCCGAGGTCGGGGTGCGCGGCGAGGGTCGCCTGGATCTGCGACGCGGCCGTGGCCGGCAGGTCGTTGTCGTACAGCACGGGAAGGAGCGTGATCCCGGGGTGGCTGCTCTGCATCTCCTCGGTGAAGCCCTTGATCCGGGCGTCGGTGGTGGAGACACCGGGCTTGACACTGATCACGATGGCCGAGCCCTTGTCACCCATCAGTTGGGCGAGGGCCTTCGCCGCGGCCTTGCCGCCGGCCTCGTTGTCGGAGGAGATCCGGGAGACACCGACCGAGGACTCGGTGACCGAGGTGTCCACGAGCACGACCTTGGTGCCCGCGCCCTGGATCTGCTGGAGCGAGGGCGTCAACGCGGTGCTGTCCACCGGGGATATCAGCAGGCCGTCCGGGTGGGTGGCGGCGACCGAGTCGATGATCGGCCGCTGCACCGCGACGTCCCACTGCGCCGAACCGTTCGTCTTGAGGTCGACGCCGACCTTGGCGGCCTCGGCCTGGGCGGCGCACGCCATGGTGATGTAGAACGGGTCGCTCTTGACTCCGGTGATCAGCTGGATGGTCTTCTTCCCGGAACCTGACCCGTTGTCGTCGCTGCTGCAGCCGGCGGTGGTGGCCAACACGGCCAGCACCGCGCAGCATCCGGCGAACTTCGTGGCTCTGTGCATGGCGGAGATCCTTCTGTGAGGGTGCGGCCCGACGGGGAGTGCGGGGGAACCGCGGTCAGCCGCGGTCGCGGCTGCGCCTGCGGAACTGGTCGAGGTAGACGGCGAGGACCAGGACCACGCCGATGGCGACGTCCTGCCAGTACTGCTGGACGCCGATGATGATCAGGCCGGTGGTCAGGACCGCCGGGATGAAGACACCGATCACCGTGCCGAGCACCGAACCGCGCCCGCCGAAGAGGCTGGCGCCGCCGAGCACGACCGCGGTGATGACCTTGAGGTTGTCGGTGGAGTGGCCGGCGATGGACGTGGTGCCGAAGTAGGCCAGCCACATCACGCTGCCGAGCCCCGCCAGCAGCCCGGCCAGGGCGTAGACCAGGATGAGATGGCGGTCCACCGCGATACCGACCCGGCGCGCGCCCTCCGCGTTGGAGCCGATCGCGTAGGTGTAGCGACCGAACCGCGTGTAGGCGAGTACCAGGCCGAACAGGACGGTGGCCGCGAACGCGATGACCACCAGCCAGGGGATCTGGCCGAAGAGCTTGCCGAACCCGATGGTGTGCTGCAGCTTGCCCGACACGGCCCCGGTCAGGTCCTGCCCGCCGGTGATGATCTGGGCCAGGCCCAGGGCCGCTCCGAAGCCGCCGAGGGTGACGATCAGCGGCGGGACCTTGGCCTTGGCCACCAACAGCCCCTGGACCGCGCCCCACACCAGCCCGGTGGCCAGGGCTATCAGCGCACTGATCGTGATGGTGCCCCAGCCCGATTCGGCGCCACCGTGGTGCACGGTGTACTCGCCGGAGAGGACGGCGGCCAGCACGAGAACCGATCCGACGGACAGATCGATCCCGGCCACGATGATGACGAAGGTCATGCCGACGCCGAGCACCAGGTAGATCGCGGCGTTGGTGGCTATCTGGGTGATGTCGTACGTGGTCAGGAAGGTGCCCGGCGCGGCGATGGTGAAGAAGGCGACCAGGAGGACCAGGACCCCGAACGTCCAGGCCTCGTTGACCGCCGCGATCCGCTTCGCCCATCCCGGTACGGCGATCCGCGGCCGCGGATTCACGGCGGAGCCGTCCTGGGCCGGCGCCGGGTCGCCGGCCGCCGCCTTCTCCATCCGCGGCTTTCCTGTATCCGTCATGTCCTGTCCCGCCATCTCCGACTTCACGCTCCGCCACCGTTCGCCGCCGGGTCCAGTGCCCCGGTCATCGCACCGACCAGCTCCTCGACCGACGTCTGCGCGGCGGTGAACCGCGCCACCCGGCGGCCCAGCCGCAGCACCTCGACGCGGTCGGCCACCGACAGCACTTCGGGCATGTTGTGGCTGATCAGCACGACGGCGATGCCGCGGTCCCGGACGCGCCGGATGGTGTCGAGCACCCGCCCCCGCTGCACCACACCGAGTGCGGCGGTGGGCTCGTCCATGAAGATGATCCGATTGGCGAAGGCGACCGCCCGGGCCACCGCGACCGACTGCCGCTGGCCGCCCGACAGGGAGGCGACCGGGACGCCCACATCCTGCAGATCGACCCCGAGTTCGGCGAAGGCCGCGACGGCCGACCGGCGCATCGCCGCCCGGTCGAGCACATGCAGCCGGCCGAGCAGACCGCCCCTGAACAGCTCCCGGCCCAGGTGCAGATTGGCCGCCGCGTCCAGGTCCGGGGCGAGCGCCAGGTCCTGGTACACGGTCTCGATGCCGTACCGCCGGGCGTCCAGCGGGCTGGTCAGCCGCACCGGCGCGCCGTCCACCAGGATCTGCCCGCCGTCCGGTCTGATGGTGCCGGACAGCGTCTTGACCAGAGTGCTCTTTCCGGCGCCGTTGTCGCCGATGAGTGCGACGACCTCGCCGGGCCAGGCGGTGAAGTCAGCGCCCTGGAGAGCCTGGACGTGACCGAAGTGCTTGGTCACCCCCCGCGCCTCCAGGAGTGGTTCTGCCATCGAGAGGCCTCCCCGTGCATTGGTAACGTTCTCAGCGATTCCCGGATTGTGGAGGTGGCCTGATGTCATGTCAATACTCTGCGCACAGGCGCGTTTTGGCCGCCCAGCTCCGGACAATCTCGCGATTCGCGGCTCAGTGAGCACTCTTGACAGGGAATCAGGGACACGTCAAGAATCCTGTTTCGATTGATAACGTTCACATGCACTTCGAGCATCCTCCGTGCCTTCAGGACGCTGGCCCCGCGGCGAGCGGCCTCCCCCACGACAAGGTGGTTCTCCGTGCTCCGATCGCATTCCGTCCGGCACTTTGGTGCCCCGGGCGCCAATCCGCCCCCCGACCGGGCCACCCCGCTGCTGAGACTCGGTGTGGCCTTCTCCTGCCTGCTGCTGACCGCGGTCGGCGCGGTCGCCTTCGCCTCGCCCCCGGCGCACGCCGCCGTGTCGAACCCGACCCAGTACGTCGACCCGTTCATCGGCACCGACGACAGCACCGCGCCCAACCCGGTGCCGGGCGGGGCCGGCGGAAGCACCTACCCGGGCGCGGTGGTCCCGTTCGGCGGCGTCCAGTTGAGCCCGGACACCCCGACCGCCTCCCCGTCCGGCTACCGCGCCTCGGACACCACCATCGAGGACTTCAGCGCCACCCACTTCGACGGCGCGGGCTGCTCCAACAACGAGGACCTCCCGATCCTCCCGGTCACCGGAGCGCTGGGCGCCTCGCCCGGCACCAGTTGGACCAGCTACGCCTCGGGCTACACCAAGGCGAACGAGTCCGCCGCGCCCGGCTACTACAAGACCCGGCTGGACAAGTACGCCACCAACGTCGAGCTGACCGCGACCACGCGCACCGGCATGGGCAAGCTCGCCTACCCCGCCGGCACCACCTCCCGGCTGCTGATCAACACCAGCCGCAGCGCCACCGGCAACCGCAGCGGCTCGGTCCAGGTCAGCGGTTCGGAGGTCAGCGGCAGCGTCACCGCGGGCGGCTTCTGCGGCTCGTCGAAGACGTACCAGATCTTCTTCGACATCCGCTTCGACAAGGCCCCGACCGGCTTCGGCACCTGGAGCGGCGGAACGGTCACCGCGGGCTCGGCGAGCGCCAACGGGACCAACACCGGCGCTTACGTCACGTTCGACACGACGGCCAACCAGAACGTCCAGTTCAAGGTCGCCCTGTCCTACGTCAGCGTCGCCAACGCGAAGACCAACCTCACCACGGAGAACGCGGGCTGGGACTTCAACGCCGTGCGCACCGCGGCGGACACCTCCTGGAACCAGATCCTCAACCGGGTCCAGATCTCCAGTGGCGGTGCCACCGAGCTGCAGAAGTTCTACACCTCGCTCTACCACGTCTTCCAGAGCCCGAACATCTCCAGCGACGTCAACGGTGACTACCGGGGCTTCGACGGTGCGGTGCACAACTCCGCCCACCCCGTCTACCAGAACTACTCCGGCTGGGACATCTACCGCTCCTGGGCGGCCCTCGTCGCGCTGATCGCGCCGAGCGAGGCGAGTGACATCGCCAAGTCCATGGTCCTGGACGGCCAGCAGGGCGGTCTGCTGCCAAAGTGGTCGCAGCAGACCAACGAGGACTTCGTGATGAACGGCGATCCCGGTCCCATCATCGTGAGCAGCATGTACGCCTTCGGTGCACGGGACTTCGACACCGCCGCGGCGCTGACGCTGATGGAGAAGTCCTCCAGCGGCGGCACCACCCAGGGCACCGCGATCCGCGGCCGCCAGTCCACGTACACCAGCCTGCACTACATCAACGGCGACCCGTCGGACTCGCTCGAGTACTCGGCCTCCGACTTCGCCATGGCGCAGTTCGCCAAGTCGCTGGGCAACACCAGCAGTTACAACACGCACATGACGCGCGCCCAGTGGTGGCGCAACACGTTCAACACCGAGTCCGCCTTCGTCCACCCGCGCAACAGCGACGGCAGCTGGCCCTGGCCGCTCGACCCGGCCAGCCAGTCCACCTTCACCGAGGGCAACGCGGCCCAGTACACCTGGATGGTCACCTACGACTTCGCCGACCTCATCAACTCGATGGGCGGCCGGCAGACCGCGGTGCAGCGCCTGGACCACCACTTCACCGAGGTCAACGCCGGGCAGAGCCGGCCCTACTACTACATCGGCAACGAGCCGGAACACGGAGTGCCCTGGGCGTACGACTACGCCCGGCACCCGTCCGGCGCCTCCGACGCGGTGCGCAAGGTGATGACCGAGTCGTTCACCACCGGACCCGGCGGGCTGCCCGGCAACGACGACCTGGGCGCGACCTCCGCCTGGTACGTGTGGGCGGCACTGGGCATGTACCCCGCCACCCCCGGCGCCGACACACTCGCCGTGCACGGGCCCACGTTCCCCTCGATCACGATCCAGCGGGCCGCCGGGGACATCACCATCAACTCCTCGGGCTCCGGCAACTACGTCCAGGGCCTGAGCGTCAACGGCGCCGCCACCAGCCACAGCTACCTGCGCTACCCGGACGTGGCGAGCGGCGGGACGCTCAACTACACGATGGGCGCGGCGCCGAGCGCGACCTGGGGCACCGGCGCCAACGACGTGCCCCCGTCCTTCCAGGACGGCGGCACCTCGGTCCCGGCAGCGCCCGAACTCGGCACCGACCTCGCCCAGGGCAAGCCGGTGACCACCGCCGCGGCCCCCTGCGCCGCGGCGGAGTCGGCGGACAAGGCCGTCGACGGCACGCTGAAGAACAACAGCAAGTGGTGCACGAACTCGGCGAGCCCGGCGATGCAGGTGGACCTCGGGTCCGTGCAGTCGGTGTCCTCGTTCGTCGTCAAGCACGCCGGACTGGGCGGTGAGAACACCGCCTGGAACACCGGTGCCTACCAGATCCAGACCAGCACCGACGGCACGACGTGGTCCATCGCGACGACCGTCACCGGTTCGCGGTCCAGCCGGACGTACAACTCGATCCCCGCCCGGCAGGCCCGCTACGTCAAGCTCGCCGTCACCACACCCGGCAACACCGGCGCCACCGCCGTACGGATCTACGAACTGGAGGTCTACGGCGGCGGCGGAGGCCAGAGCAATCTGGCACTGAACCGGCCGGCCACCGGCTCCGCCTCCTGCAACACCAGCGAGACGCCCGACAAGGCGGTCAACGGCAGCGTCTCCGGAGGCAACACCGACAAGTGGTGCTCGGGTGCCACCGGAACCAAGACCCTGCAGGTCGACCTCGGCGGATCGCACGCGCTCAGCTCCATCACCGTGCGGCACGCCGGCGCGGGCGGGGAGTCGGCCGGCTGGGACACCAAGGACTTCGATCTCCAGGTCTCCGCGGACGGCAGTACGTGGACCCCGGTGGCCCAGGTGCGCGGCAACACCTCCGACGTCACCAGCAACCCGTTCACCGCCACCGCCCGCTACGCCCGTCTCGACATCATCACTCCCACCCAGAACACCGACACCGCGGCCCGGATCTACGAATTCGAGGTCTACGGCACCTGATCACCATTCCCCCGGGCCCGGCCGTCGATGGACGGCCGGGCCCTTTCCGTGTGCGCCGGTCCCGGTCCGCCATAGGATTTGAACACGTTCAATGTTATGTTCTTCGCCATCGCACCAGAGATCTCACATGAGGCGGGGCAGCATGAGCGTGAACACATTCGCCGGCTGGACAAGGGGGTTCGAAGCCGAACTCGAGCGCCGGCGCGCGAAGGGTGAGCCGGACTGGGCGGGCGGCGCGAGCCTGGCGGGGCCGCTCGCGCGCAGCCTGCAGCGCTTCCAGGTCGGTGAGGACGGCGACGGAGCGAATCTGATCCGCAAGGCGGACGAGGCCGGAGACCGCGACTACGCCGCGGCGGTCCGGCTGTTCGTCGCGGAGGAGCAGAACCACGCGAGACTGCTGGCGCTGCTGCTCGGGGCGGGTGGGATGCCGACCATCGCGGCCCACTGGAGCGACTCGGTCTTCGTCCGGCTGCGCAGACTCCTGGGTCTGCGCCTCGAGTTGCTGGTCCTGATGATCGCCGAGGTCGTTGCCCTGCGGTACTACCGGGCGGTCAGCGAAGGCACCGAGGACCCGCTGGTCAGCGATGTCGCGGCGCGCATACTGGCCGACGAGCGGCGGCACGTCCCCTTCCACTGCCTGAGACTGCGGGAGGCACTAGGGGGCCTGCCCAGGGCGTTCGGCGTCCTCGCGCTGACCGGCTGGCGACTGCTGCTGCTCGGGGCCACCGCCGTCGTCGCCTGGGACCACGGTTCGGCGCTGCGCCATCTCGGCGTACCGCGGCGCCGGTTCATCATCGATGTCATGAGATCGTCCGCGGACGTCGTGGCCGACATTCTCGGCACCCGGCCACTGCAGCCGGCCGATGTCGCGCCCGCGCGGACGCAGGACCGGGCGGCGGTCGCACCGGGCCGTGCCGCCTGACCGCCGAGCGCGGGCATCCGGGCGGCGCGGTGATGAGAACCTCGCCGAGTGCGGGCTCGACTCGATCCGCCCGTCCCTTCTGCACGGCCTGAGTGGACCCCCGTCCCGGCGCGGAGCCGGACCGACCCGCCGATAGGGGGTCTGGCACCACCATCGCCGGGTGCTCAACCCCACTGACCTGGCCGTCTTCCGACCTCAGACTCGTTCGTGTCAGTTCGTACGACCGAGCACGGGGAGTTCAGCGATGACTGGTCACACTCGACGGGATGTTGTCCGCAGCGCGGCGATCGTGGCGGCGGGAGGGTTCGCGGCGCAACTGGTGGGCGGCGGCTCCGCCGGCCTGCCGTCGGCCGGCGCGGCGACGGCGGCGGGAGCGGGCGGCGGGGGCAGCAGCTTCCCGTTCCTGCAGGGCGCCTTCGCTCCGGTGACGAAGGAGGTGACAGCGTTCGACCTGCCGGTCACCGGCCGCATCCCCCGCGAACTGAACGGCCGCTATCTGCGGAACGGCCCGAACGTGCTGGGTCTCGAGGACCCCCGGGCGCACCACTACATGCTCGGCGAAGGCATGGTGCACGGTGTCCGGCTGCGGGACGGCCGCGCCGAGTGGTACCGCAACCGCTGGATCCGTTCGTCGGGCGTGGCCAAGAAGTTGGGCGAGCCCTACCACGGGCCGGTGCCGGAGAACGACTTCGCGAACAACACCCACGTCATCGCGCACAAGGGCCGCGTGCTGGCGTTGCAGGAGAGCGGGCCGCTGCCCTACGAGCTCGACGAGGAACTGAACACCGTCGGCACGCACGACTTCGGCGGGACGCTGAACGGCCCGTTCACCGCGCACACCAAGTACGACGCCCACGCGGGTGAACTGCACGCCCTCACCTACTACCCGACGTGGGACCACGTCCGGCATCTCGTCGTCGACCACGCCGGACGGGTCGTCAGGACCACCCGGATCCCGGTGGCGGACAGCCCGATGATGCACGACTTCGCGCTCACCAGGAAGTACGTGATCGTCTTCGACATTCCCGTCACCTTCGACCCGGCGGCAGCCGAGGCGGGCAAGCTGGTGCCGTACGTCTGGAACGACAACCATCCGTCACGGGTCGGGGTGCTGCCGCGTGACGGCGGGCGGATCCGCTGGTTCGAGGTGCCGCCCTACTTCCACTCGCACACCCTCAACGCCTACGACGAGGGTGATTCGGTGGTCGTGGACATCACCACCTTCCCGGCGCCCTTCTATGTCGACGGCCGGGGCTCCGACGGCCCGGCGTCGACCGGCACCCCGTCCCTCAACCGCTGGACCATCGACCTGGCGCACGGCCAGGTGCGCTTCGCGCAACTCGACGACCGTCCGCAGGAGTTCCCGCGGGTCAACGAGACGATGGTCTCCCGGCGCCACCGGTACGGCTATTCGGCGGCGGCGGCCGAGATGTTCACGGCCTACCAGACGGTCGACGGCGTCCCGCCCGACGAGTCCTTCAGCAACGCGCTGATCAAGCACGACCTGGTCCGCGGGGCCTCGCAGGTGCACCGGCTGCCGAAGAACGCCGTGGCCGGCGAGGCGGTCTTCGTCCCGCGGCACGGCTGCGATCCGCATCCGACGGCGGCCGAGGACGACGGGTACACGCTGGCGTATGTGTACAACCCGGATCGCGGAGCGTCCGACCTGGTGATCCTGGCCGCGCAGGACTTCACCGGCAAGCCGGTCGCCCGCATTCATCTGCCGGCGCGGGTACCGCTCGGTTTCCACGGCAGTTGGGTCCCGGACGAGTGACCGGACCCTGATCGGCTCCCCGCACGGGCTCAGCCGCGCACCGCCGCGGGCGCCGCACCTGCCGTCCGGGTGCGGCGCGCGGCGGGGACGACGAGCGGGGTGCCGGTCTCCGGGTCGGAGATGACCTGGCAGCGGAGCCCGAAGACCTGTTCCACCAGCTCCGTGGTGACGATGTCCCGCGGTGCGCCCTCGGCCACGACCCTTCCGTCCCGCAGGGCGATGAGGTGCGTGGCGTAGCGGGCGGCGTGGTTGAGGTCGTGGAGGACGGCGACGAGCGTGCGGCCCTTCTGTTCGTGCAGATCTGCGCAGAGGTCGAGGATCTCGATCTGGTGCTGGATGTCGAGATACGTGGTCGGCTCGTCGAGGAGCAGCAGAGGCGTCTGCTGGGCGAGGGCCATGGCGATCCAGACGCGCTGGCGCTGTCCGCCGGAGAGTTCGTCGACATACCGGTCGGCGAGGTCGCCGACCGCGGTGGCGGCCATCGACTCGGCGACGATCCGTTCGTCTGCCGTCGACCACTGCCGCAGCAGCCCCTGGTGCGGATAGCGGCCGCGCGCGACGAGGTCGGCGACGGTGATGCCGTCGGGGGCGACGGAGGTCTGGGGGAGCAGCCCGAGGATCCGCGCCGCCTGCTTCGCGGGGAGCGTTCCGATCGGCTGCCCGTCGAGCAGCACCGACCCGGCAGCGGGCTTGAGCATCCGGGACAGCGCTCGCAACAGGGTCGACTTGCCGCAGGCGTTGGGCCCGACGATGACGGTGAAGGACCCGTCGGGGATCGCGACCGAGAGGTGCTCGGCGATGACGCGCTCGTCGTAGGCGAGGGTGAGGTCGTCGGCGATGAGCCGCGGGGCTCCGGCACGGTGCTGCATGGGGTCCTTCCCGGCGGGGTGGGTGACAGGGCTCGGGGCGGGTGTCATATCCGGCCCGCCTTGCGTTCGTTGACCAGCAGCCACAGCAGATAGCCGCCGCCGAACATCCCGGTGAGCACACCCGCCGGCAGCCGGCCGTCGCCGAACAGCCGCCCTGCCGCCCAGTCGGCGCCGACCAGCAGGGCGGCGCCCATGAAGGCGGCGGGCAGCAGGTTGGGGCCGGGGGAGCGGGTGAGCCGGCGGGCGAGTTGGGGCGCGGTGAGCGCGACGAAGGCGACCGGGCCGGCGGCGGCGGTGGCGGCCGCGGTGAGCAGGACGGCGGCGAGCATCAGCACCAGCCGGGTGCGTTCCACCCGGACCCCCAGCGCGTATGCGGCGTCGTCACCCATCTCGATCATCCGCAGGGCCCGACCGTGGCCGAGCACCAGCGGGATGAGGACCGCGCAGGAGACGAGCAGCGGCCGGACCTGGGTCCAGTCGCGGCCGTCGAGCGATCCGGTCAGCCAGACGACGGCGCGGGTGGCGTCGACTAAGTCGGCCCGGGTGAGCAGATAGCCGTTGACCGCACCGAGCACGGCCGCCGCGCCGATCCCGACCAGGACGAGGCGGTAGCCGTGGATGCCGCGCTTCCACGCCAGCAGATAGACGGCTGCCCCGGTGGCCAGCGCCCCCGCGACGGCTCCGCCCGCGACCGCGTACGTCCCGCCGTGGAGGAGCACGATGACGATGAGCGCGCCGGCGGCGGAGCCCTGGCCGAGGCCGATCACGTCCGGGCTGCCGAGCGGGTTGCGGGAAACGCTCTGGAAGACCGCGCCGGAGGTTGCCAGGGCAGCGCCGGCGAGCAGCCCGACCAGGACGCGCGGCAGCCGTACCTCGTTGACGATGAACTCCTGGGCGGCGCTGCCGCCGCCGGTCAGTGACCGGAGCACCTGGCCGGGTGACATCGGGTAGTCGCCGGTGCCGATGAGCGCCACCGCGACCGCCGCCGCCACGGCGGCGAGCAGCAGGACGACGCAGACGGCCCGGGTGTCGAGGCGGACCGACAGCCCGCCCCGGGTGCGCAGTACGGAACTTCTCACAGCTGGGCCATCCTTCGGCGGCGTACCAGATGGATGAAGACGGGCCCGCCGATGAGGGCGGTGACGATGCCGGCCTGCAGTTCGCCGGGCCGGGCGACGAGCCGGCCGGCGATGTCCGCGCCGAGCAGCAGGACCGGCGACAGGATCGCGGCGTACGGAAGCGTCCAGCGCAGGTCGGGGCCGGTGACCGAGCGGACGATGTGCGGCACCATCAGACCGATGAACACGATCGGCCCGCAGGCGGCGGTCGCGGCCCCGCACAGCAGGGTGATGGCGGTCATCGCCAGCACGCGGGTACGGGTCAGCGAGGCGCCCAGGGCCCGCGCGGTGTCGTCGCCGAGTGCGATGGCGTTGAGCGGGCGGGCCAGGGCGAGAGCGAGGAGCACCCCGGCGCCGATGAACGGCGCGACCTGCGCGACCACGGTCATCGATGCGGACGCGAGGGAACCGACCGTCCAGAAGCGCATGGTGTCCAGGGCCGCGGTGTCCAGCAGTTCGACGGCGTTGACGTAGCCGTAGAGCGCGGCGGTGAGGGCCGTGCCGGCCAGCGCCAGCCGCACGGGGGTCGCGCCGCGGCTGCCGCCGAGCGCGTACACCAGGACCGATACGGCCGCGGCGCCGAGGAAGGCGAACCAGACATATCCCGTCAGCGAGGTGACGCCCAGGAAGCTGACGGCCGAGACCACGGCGGCGGACGCGCCGGCGTTGACACCGAGCAGCCCGGGGTCGGCCAGCGGGTTGCGGGTCAGCGCCTGCATGACGGCGCCCGCCAGTCCGAGCCCGGCGCCGACCAGCAACCCGAGCAGGGTGCGCGGCACCCGCAGATCGCGGATGACGACATCGGTACTCGTTCCGGTGCTGTGGAACAGCCCGTGCCAGACCTGGTCGAGCGGGATCGGTTTGGCGCCGGTCGCGACGCTGGCGACCGCGATCAGCAGCAGGACAACGGCCGCTGCGAGCAGGCCCGCGGCGCGTGTCGCATCGCGCCGCCGGGGTGTGGCTCTCTCGGCCGCCGGTGTGTGGGCGGGACTGTCTACCAACATGCAAGTTAGGTTAGCCTACCCTCATATCGACTCCTCGAGAGAGAAGCGCACGCCATGCACACCCCCCGCTCCTCGTCCCCCTCCCGCCGCGCCCTGCTCACCGCGTCAGGCGCCCTCGGTCTCGGAGCGCTCGTTGCCGCCTGCGGAGGTGGCGGCGGCGGAAAAACCTCCGCGGAGCCGAGCAGAGCCGCGGGACCGTGGAGCTTCCGGGACGACCGCGGCACGACGGCGAAGTCGGACCGCACCCCCGCGCGAGTGGTGGCGTTCACCGCTGCGGCGGCCGCCCTTCACGACTTCGGCGTCGAGTGCGTCGGCGTCTTCGGCCCCACCAAGCTCAAGGACGGCAAGGCCGACCCCCAGGCCGGCGACCTCGACGTCACCAAGGTGACCGTCCTGGGCAACACCTGGGGGGAGTTCAACGTCGAGAAGTACGCGGCCCTCGCCCCCGACCTGCTGGTCACCAACATGTACCAGCCTGACGCTCTGTGGTACGTACCGGACGACAGCAAGAAGAAGATCCTCTCCCTGGCTCCCAGCCTCGCCTTCACCGTCGCCGACGTCTCCCTCACCGAGCCGATCCGGCGCTACGCCGAACTCGCCGCGTCCCTCGGCGCCGACCTGAAGGCCGCGAAGGTCATCGACGCCAAGGCCCGCTTCGAGAAGGCCTCCGAGACCCTGCGCCGCGCGGCCAAGGCCAAGGGCGGCCTCAAGGTCCTCGCCGCCTCCGGCAGCGCCGACCTGCTCTACGTCTCCACGCCCGGCGTCTACGCGGACCTGAGTTACTTCCGCTCCCTCGGCCTGGACATCATCACGCCCGGCAAGGTCACCGGCGGCTTCTTCGAGAACCTCAGCTGGGAGAACGCCGAAAAGTACCCCGCCGACCTGATCCTGCTCGACGACCGCACGGCCGCGCTCCAGCCCAAGGACCTCGCCGCGAAGCCCACCTGGGCCCGACTCCCCGCCGTCAAGGCCGGCCAGATCACCCCCTGGGCCAGCGAACCGCGCTTCTCCTACGCCGGCGCCGCCCCGCTGATCGAGCGGCTGGCCGCCGCGGTCGAGAAGGCGGTGAAGGTCGCATGAGCGCCCTGCCCTTCCGCTTCTTCGCCCTGTGCGTCCTGCGGACGGCCCGGCTCGGACCGACCGTCGTCCGGGTCACCTTCGGCGGCGGCGACCTGGAGCTGCTCGCCTCCGGCGGCCGGGACCAGCGGTTCAAGCTGTTCCTGCCGCGGCCCGGTCAGGACGCCCCGGTCATGCCCGACCCGTCCGACCCCGACTGGTTCGCGGCCTGGCGCGCCCTCGACCCGGCGGTCCGCGGCATCATGCGGACCTACACCGTCCGGGAGTTGCGCGAGGCGCGGCACATGCGCGGCGAACCCGCCGAGCTCGACGTCGACTTCGCCCTGCACGGTGACACCGGTCCGGCCTCCGGCTGGGCGCTGGCAGCCCGCCCCGGCGACCGCGTCACCATCCTCGGCGCGGTCGAGGAGGACAACGCGGGCATTGACTTCCGTCCGCCGCCGGGCACCGGCTCGGTCCTGCTCACCGCGGACGCCACCGCCCTGCCGGCCGTCGCCGGGATCCTGGCCTGGCTGCCGCCCGACCTGCCCGCGAAGGTCTGGATCGAGATCCCGCACGCCGACGACCGCCGCGAACTGCCCAGCCGGGCGGAGACCGTGGTGACCTGGCTGATCGGTGACGACGCGCCGCCCGTCCTGGACGCGGTACGCGGCGCGGAGCTGCCCGGCGGCAGGCCGTACGCCTGGATCGCGGGCGAGTCCGGGACGGTCAAGGCGCTGCGGCGACACCTCGTCTCCGAGCGCGGGTTCGACCGGCGGGCGATCACCTTCACGGGCTACTGGCGGCGCGGCGCCACCGAGGACGACCTCATCGCCGAGGCGGTGGCCTGAGCGGAAGGGGCCCCGGCCCCCGTGGTACCCGCCGCGGCGGAACGGCACGTCCGCTTCGTCGGCCGCGATCTGCCGGATGTCCCGATCCCATCACGCGGAACATGCCATTCGAGCTCCGCTCGAGGGCCACGATGTGAGAGTGGACAGGGCAGTTCGCCGTGCCCCTCGGGGAGGAGTCCCGCACATGCCCCAAAGGTTGAGACGTCCGCTGCTCGCCGCGCTCTCGGTGCTCCTGGCCCTACCTGTCGTCGCGGCCTGCGACGGGATGGACAAGGCGCTCGACTGCGCCAAGATCGCCGCCCGGATCGCCGGGGATGTGCAGGACCTGCAGTCGACGGCCACCAATATCGGCCAAGTGTCGGAGCAGAGCCGCCGCCAGGACACCTCCGCCTCCCTGTCCAAGCTGGAGAAGGACCTCCAGGAGGTCGGGGGCAACAGCGTCCACGTGGACGTCCGCAAGGCCGTCGACGATCTGTCCGCCGCCCTCGGCAGCGCCAAGGACCATGCCAAGGACGGCAAGGGCCCGGATGTGACGCCCCTCGCGGACGCGGCGGGCCGGTTGTCCGTCGCCTGCACGAAGGGATAACGGGCCGCCGTCAGGCCTTCGGGGACTCCGCGCGGGTGCGGTCCGGCCGGGTTGTCGCCGTGTGGGCCGCGAGGACCAGTTGGACTCTGTGGTCGACGAGGCGCTCGCGCGGTACGTCCAGGGTGCCGCGGAGCCAGCCGGCGAAGAGGTTGGCCAGGCCGCCGACCAGGGCGTAGGCGGTCATCCGGCGGCCGGAGCCGTCCGTGCCGTCCGCGAGCCGGCCGTCGATGAGGTCGGTGAAGGACGGCATCAGCCAGTGGCTGTGCTCCCCGAGTACGGGATCCGCGAAGGGTTCGAGGAGGAGCAGGCGCCCGGTCGGCATGTATCCGCAGGCGGTACGGGACCGGCTGGGTTACGACTGGACCCCGCGCGACGAGCGCAGGCTGCGGGCGTTCGGCCACCTCGTGAACCAGGGCATGCGGCTCGTGCCGCACGAGGGCCGCTTCCACCCCCGGGCGCGTGCGGGCTGGCGCCGCGAGAGCGGCTGGCTGCCGCTGGACGCGCCCACCGTCCACACACCGCCCCGCAACCTTCCCCCGGCGGGCGAACGGCACCTGCCGCAGCACTACATACCCGGGCGGGTGACCCCGAAGCGCGACTGACGCCCCTCCCTGTCGCACACTTGGGGCGGCGCCGCCCGGCGGGGAAAGTCCCACGTTTCTGTTGTCCCGTCGCCGTGCGGGAGTCTCCTGAACGGCGGACAGGTGCCGACCCCCGACGGACGGCCCGCGGGCGGGACGACGGCGAACGACAGGGAGCGAAGCGCGATGCGAGGAAGCGACCGGAGCGGACCGGACACCGGCACGGTGATCGCGGCCCGGGGCGGCGATCGGCGGGCGCTGGACGAGCTGCTCGCGGACTGCGTCCCGCTCGTCTACAACATCGTCGGACGGGCCCTGAACGGGCACAGCGACGTCGACGACGTGGTCCAGGAGACGCTGCTGCGCATCGTGCGCGGACTGCCCGATCTGCGGGATCCGCGATCCTTCCGCTCCTGGATGGTCGCCATCGCCGTGCACCAGGTGCGCGACCGGGAGCAGCAGCACCGGGCCGCGCACCACCGCCGCGCCGATCTGCGGGCGGCCGAGCAACTGCCCGATCCGGGCTCCGATTTCGCCGCGCTCACAATCCTGCGGCTGCGCCTCACCGACCAGCGCCGCGAGGTCGCCGAGGCCACCCGCTGGCTGGACGGCGACGACCAGGAGCTGCTCGCCCTGTGGTGGCTGGAGCAGACCGGTGAACTCGACCGGGCCGAACTGACCGTCGCCCTGGGCCTGTCGGGCCGCCATGCCGCGGTGCGCGTCCAGCGGATGAAGGAACAGATGGAGACCGCCCGCTCGGTGGTGCGCGCGCTCCACCAGATCGGGCAACCGGGCTGCTGTCAGGAGCTGGGCGCACTCACCCGGGACTGGGACGGAACACCGAGCCCCCTGTGGCGCAAGCGGCTGGCCCGGCACGTACGCGGCTGCGCCGCCTGCGGAGGACAGATCGGCGAACTGCTGCCCATGAACCGGCTGCTCGGCGGACTGCCGCTGCTGGTGCCCCCGTCCGGTCTGGCAGCGCAGGTACTCCCCGCTACGTCACCGCATGCCGCCGTCCCGCACGAGGCCGCCCCGCACACCACCGTTCCGCACACCGCCGTTCCGCACCCGTCCGGACAGAGCGGTGCGTCCGGCCGGCCGCGCGCCGCGCACTCGCGGCCACCGCGCGGCCCGCGGTCGGTGCTCCGGCGCCCTCCCGTCGCCGGTGCGGCGGCGCTGGCGGCCGCGGCGGTCATCGTCGCGGGCGTGCTGGTCGCCGGCCACCTGACCGCTCGCCCTCCGGGTCCGCTCGCGGCCGACGCCGCCCCCGCGCCGCGGGCGTCCACGTCGGCACCCGTCCCCCCGTCGTCCGCGGCGCCGTCCGGCACGCCCTCCGCGGCGCCCACGCCCTCCCGTACCGCCACGCCCACCCCCGCCGGCACCCCGTCCCGGCGCCCGGTCCCGCCGGCCGCCGTTCCCGCAGCGCGGTCGGCGAAGAAGGGGGTGGGCGTCTGGACGTTCCCCGGTGTGGACCAGGCGCTGACCCAGTCGGGGGCGAGCTGGTACTACACCTGGTCCACGCAGCACCAGGGGATCGCGGGCTCCGGCACGGCCGGCTTCGTCCCGATGATCTGGGGCGCGGCCTCCGTCACCGACACCGCCCTGTCCCAGGCCCGCGCCGCCAGCCCGTACCTCCTGGGCTTCAACGAACCGGACATGGCCGCGCAGTCCAACATGACGGTGGAGCAGGCGCTGTCCCTGTGGCCCCGGCTCGTGACGGCCGGCCGGACGCTCGGCAGCCCGGCCGTGGCCTACGGCGGTGACACGCCCGGCGGCTGGCTCGACCGCTTCATGTCCGGAGCCTCCGCCCGCGGCTACCGCGTCGATTTCATCGCGCTGCACTGGTACGGCGGCGACTTCTCCACCCCCAACGCCGTCAGCCAGTTGAAGTCGTATCTGCAGGCCGTCCATGACCGCTACCACAAGCCGATCTGGCTGACCGAGTACGCCCTGATCGACTTCTCGCACGGCACCCGGTTCCCCACCCCGCAGCAGCAGGCCTCCTTCGTCACCGCCTCCACCGCCATGCTGGCGGCTCTGCCCTATGTGCAGCGCTACGCGTGGTTCGGCCTTCCGGCCTCGGACACCGCTCCGAGCAGCGGTCTCTTCCGCAGCGGAGCCGTCGCGACCGAGGCCGGCCGGGCGTTCCGCGTCGCGCGCTGAATCGTGGTGGGCGGGCGGTGCACTGGGTACTGTCGGAGGCATGGAAGCTCAGTTCGTGCGTGAGACAGGTACCAAGGGCGAGTTCACCCGCCAGACGAACCGTTTCACCGATCGGATCACCGCCGACGGTTCGAGCGGCCGGGCGCCGGAGGCGGGCCGCTACCGGCTGATCGTCTCGCTCGCCTGCCCGTGGGCGCACCGCGCGATCATCGTGCGGCGCCTGCTCGGCCTGGAGGACGCGATCGGCCTCGGAGTGGTCGACCCGATCCGTGACGAGCAGGGCTGGCGCTTCACCCTGGACGAAGGCGACCGTGACCCGGTGCTCAAGATCGGCTTCCTCTCCGAGGCGTACCTGCGGACGGATCCGGGATACCAGGGCCGCGTCACCGTCCCGGCGCTGGTCGACACCGAGACCGGGACGGTCGTCACCAACGACTACCCGCAGATCACCCTCGACCTCGAAACCGAGTGGACCGCCCACCACCGGCCGGGTGCGCCCGACCTCTACCCGCCGGACCTCCGCGCCGAGATCGACGCGGTCGCGGGCGATCTCTTCCGCGACGTCAACAATGGTGTGTACCGGTGCGGGTTCGCCACCTCGCAAGAGGCGTACGAAGCGGCGTTCGACGCCCTGTTCGGCCGTCTTGACGTGCTCACCGAGCGGCTGGCGGGGCAGCGGTACCTCGTCGGCGACCGGATCACCGAGGCGGATGTGCGGTTCTTCACGACGCTGGTGCGCTTCGACGCCGTGTACCACAACCACTTCAAGTGCAACCGCAACAAGCTCACCGAGAACCCGGTGCTGTGGGCCTACGCCCGCGACCTCTTCCAGACGCCCGGGTTCGGCGACACGGTCGACTTCGACCAGATCAAGCGGCACTACTACGCCACCCACGAGCGGCTGAACCCGTCCCGCATCGTGCCCAAGGGCCCGGACCTGTCCGGGTGGACCACCCCGCACGGCCGCGAGGCACTGAGCGGCTGAGAGGATGGCGCCATGGTGGAGATCAGTCCCTTGCGCCCGTGGGACCGCGTGAAGTGGGAAATGCTGGCGCGTGGCTACAAGACGTTCTACGAGACGACGGTGCCCGACGCGGGGTACGAGGAGACCTGGCAGCGACTGATCAACGGCGATGAGCTGTACGGTCTCGCCGCCCGCGTGGACGGCGAGGTCGTCGGCATCGCCCACTACCTGTTCCACGCCAACTTCTGGACGGCCGGAGCCTGTTATCTGCAGGACCTGTACGTCGACGAGGCGGCACGGGGCCAGGGCGCGGCGCGGGCGCTCATCGAGCAGGTGGCCGTGGCGGCACGGGAACGCGGTGTGCCGCGGCTGTACTGGCACACCCGGCAGGACAACGCCCAGGCCCGCGCCCTGTACGACAAGGTGGCGCGGTTCCGCGGCTTCATCTGTTACGACGCGCCGCTCGACAGGCCCGCGGGATAGGGGCACCCGGCCGGGCCGGAACCGGCGGCACCGGTCAGTACGGTTCGACGTCCTCCAGGCTGTCCGCGTCCGCGTCGAGCCGCTGTCGGTCGGTCTCGCTGAGGAACGGGATCAGCGCCCCGCAGTCCCGGCAGGCGCGCGCGAACACGGCGTCGTAAATGGGCCGGGACTTGAAGAGGCCCGGGCGCGGGAACTTGAGCTGGAGCCGCTCTTTCCACTTCTCGCCCGATATCAGTTCGCCCACAGGACTGAGCCGCTCCGACCCGCACACTCCGCATCGCATGAGTGGAGGATATCGGGCGAGCCGCGCTCGCCGCTGAGCTGGGGGTCCCGCAGGACCTGAGTGGTTCTGCAGTGTTGCCCACCACGGTCATCACCATCCGCCTGAGGAGGTGATGACATGAAGAAGATCACTGTCCGCAAGAACGGCCCGGTCAAGCTGACCTCGGCTTCGTCCCAGTACGGGACCTGGCCCTGGTGCTGACTTAGGTTCCGCTGCTGGCCCGTGTGCGGGAAGCCCTCCCGCGCGCGGGCTCAGGCCGTTGCAGGAGACACGTGATGACAGCACCGCATCCGGAATTCCATGAACTCACCTTCGTGGCCGAGCGCGACGAGGTCACTGTGGGGCGCCCGGACATCGAGTCCTACGTGACGTTTCCGGCCGACGGCGCCGAGCTGCTGCGACGCCTCATGGACGGTATGGAGACCACCGCGGCCGCCCGCTGGTACCAGGAGACCTACGGCGAACCGGTCGACATCACGGATTTCCTCAGCACCCTCGACGACTGCGGCTTCGTCCGCTCGGCGGGCGAGGACACCGCACGCCTGGTCGACGTGCGCCACCAGCGGCTGGGACGTTGGCTGTTCTCGCCCCCGGCCTGGATCCTCTTCGCCACGCTGACCGCCGCCGGCGTCGTCGCGATGGTCCGCGAACCGCAGGCGCGCCCGCACCCCCACGCGATCTTCCTGGCGGACTCCCTCCTGCTCACCCAACTCGTGCTGCTGCTCGGCCAGATACCGGGTCTGCTGTGGCACGAGATGTTCCACGTCCTGGCCGCCCGCCGGCTCGGCGTCGGATCCCGGATGACCGTCGGCCGGCGGATGTACTTCCTCGTCCTGGAGACGCATCTCGACGGGCTGCTCGGCGTACCGAGCCGGCGCCGCTATCTGCCCTTCACCGCCGGGGTCCTCGCGGACGTCCTGCTCTTCTCGGCCCTGACGGTGGCCGCGGCGGCCGACGCTGCCACCGGCGGGCTGTCCTGGCCGGGCCGCGTCGCCCTGGCGTTCGCGTTCCCCACCCTGTTCAGGATCGCCTGGCAGTTCTTCTTCTTCCTGCGCACCGACCTGTACTACATGGTGACGACCGTGCTGGGCTGCACCGACCTGCACGAAGCGGCGACCGCCCGGCTGCGCCGCCAATGGAGGTGGGTGCCCGGCGTCCACCCCCGACCCGCCGACGCCGGACCCTGGTCGCCGCGCGACGCCGCGGTGGCGCGCTTTTACGCGCCCGCGATGATCGGCGGCGTCGTCCTCCTGATCGGCTGGGCGGCCCTGGCCATCATCCCGGCGCTGGCGGAGTTCGTGACCCGGGTGGCGGCCGGGCTGACCGGCGACGGCGGCACCGACGTGCACTTCTGGGACTCCATCGGCTCGGTCACCGTGATCCTCGCGCAATTCGTCTTGCCGTTCCTCCTGCCGGCCAGGAAGAGCGCCCGCAGAGAGGAACGCCCCACATGAGCAGCATCCGCCAGACGCCCCGCCACATCTGGCTCAGCGGACCCGACCGTACGGTGCGGGCCGCGACCGCCGGAGAACTCGCCGCCGCCGGACACCTGACCACCGTCGACTGCCACCGGCGGCTGCGCGGACCGTACACCGCGGCGGGCAGCCTGCTGCGCGCCATCGTGCCCGGAGTGCTGCGCGACAGGCCCACGCTGGTCGCCCGGCACGCCATCGAGATCCTGTCGGTCGCACCCGAACTCAAGGGCGTCGTCGACGCGCCACCGCAGACACTGACCTCGCTGGCGTCTCCGACCGAGCGGACCAGGTACTACTCGCCCCTGCGCACCCGCAGGATCGCCCACGGCCTCACGGAGTTCCTCAACGCGTGGGCGCAGGAGGCCGGTACGACGGCCGGCCGCCCGCAACTGGTCCTCTTCGACAACCTGCACGCGGCCGACCCCACCGACCAGGAACTGATCACGGTCCTGCTGCGCCGCGCCAGGACCGAGGTCCTCACCCTCGCGATCGGCACCTGTGTCTCCCCGGACCTCCCCGACTCGCTGGCGCAGGCCCTGGACCGCCACGCGCGGCACACCGAGCTGCCGGCCGCGTCCGCGGCGCCCGACACCCGCGTCCAGAACGAACTCCTCCAGGCGTACATCACCGCCGACGGCACCAGCGACATCCCGGCGGAAGCCGCCGCCTACCGGAACGCCGACCCGCGACTGCGCGCCGGACTGCACCGGGTCCGCGCCGTCGAACTGGAGGAAAACGACGACTGGAGCCTGCGGCTCGGCGCCATCGCCTACCACCGCGCGCACGCGGGAGGACGCACCGACGACGAGTGCCGCGACCTGCTGACCGCCGCCGACTACTGTCTCCGGATGGGGTACTACGACGCGGCCGTCGAGCTCGGCCGGCAGGGGCGTGACAGCTTCGACCCGGTGACACAGGAGCGGCTGTACTGCGTGGCCGGCGGCAAGACTGCCCAGGCGCTGGGCGCGCTGGGACGAACCGAGGAGGCCGAGGCGATCTACCGCGAGCTGCGCGGCCGGTACACCGACCCGGTGGTGCACATGGTCTCCAGCTACGCCCTGTCCATGCTGTACACCCGGATCCACCCCGAGGAGCGCCAGGACTCGGATCTGGCGAAGCAGTACGTCAACAACTCCATCGCCATCGCCAAGCAACTGCCCGATCCTGCCGACCGCGCCTTCCACACCGTCTTCCACGAGAACGGACTGGCCCTGGTCGAACTGCGCCGGGGCAATCCCGAAACCGCGCTGCGCCTGGTCACCGAGGGACTGGCCCGGCTGGACCGCGAGCTGGAGCCCGGAAAGCAGTCGCTGCACCGCTCCGTGCTGCTGCACAACCGAGCCCAGGTGAATGTGGCCCTCGGCCGTCTGGACGAGGCGCTCGAGGACTTCAACGGCGTCCTCGCACTCGACCCGTACTACCCGGAGTACTACTGCGACCGTGCCGCACTGCAGTACAAGCGGGGCGACCTGGACGCGGCGCTCGCGGACTACGACACGGCGGCCACCCTCACCCCGCCCATCCACGAGCTCTACTACAACCGGGCCGACGCCCGCGCGGCCGCCGGGGACATAGACGGCGCGCTCAGCGACCTGCGGTACGTGCTGGAACTCGAACCCGACTACCTCGCCGCACGGGTCAACCTCGTCTCCCTGCTCATCGACGCCGGCGAAACAGAACTCGCCTCCGTCCAGCTCGCACAGGGCCTGGAACTGCATCCGGGCGAACCGGACCTGCTGTGCACGCGGGGACTGATCGCCATGGAACAGGATGACGCGAAGGAGGCCCTGCGCGCCTTCGACGAGGCGCTCGCCGCCGACCCCCTGCGCTCGGCGGCGCTGGCCAACCGTGCCGTCCTGCACTACGAGGCCGGCGACCACGCCGCAGCGGTCGAGGACCTGACCCGTGCCCTGTCACTGACCGGGGACGACGCCGATCTGCTCTACAACCGCGGCTTCGCCCATCAGGCGGCGGGCAACTGGCGGGCCGCCATCGCGGACTACCGGCGCGCCCTCGACCTGACCGGCGCCGACCGCGACGCCGTCGAGTGCCGGCTCGCCGAATGCCAGGCCGCCCTGGCCGTGGCCGTCGCGGGCTGACGGGGGAGCGAGGTCCGGCGACCCCGGCGGCGAGTACCGGGTTTGGGCGAGCACCTTCTGTTCAGCCGGGACGCCGACCGCCTGGGCGCCTGACCGATCCGGCGCCGCCCGGGCCGTACGGTGGAGGACGTTGTACCTGGATCCACTTCTCCCTCCGATCCCCGGGTGACGCCATGTGCTGGAGTGCGACGGCCGACCTCGCGGTGGGTGCCGGTATCGCCGCGGTCGGGGTGGCCTGCCTGGCGAGCGTGCGGCGGGCCCGTGATCTGCCGCTCGCGGCGCTGCCGCTGATCCTCGGAGCCCACCAGATCGTCGAGTCCGTCGTCTGGCGCTCCGGCGGCGGCGCGGGCCCCGCCACCACGGCCTGGGCCGTCATCGCCCTGCCGTTGCTGCCGGTGTGGGTGCCGTTCGGGGTGCTGCTCGCCGCGCCCAGGAGCGCGCGGTGGCCGCTGATGGTCCCGGCCGTCGTGGGGCTCGTCACCGCCGTGACCCTCGCGTACTACCTCACCACCCGGACCGTGACCGCCGATGTCCGCGGCCACACCGTCGGCTACGGCCTCGACCTGCCGCGCTCGTCGCTGATCATCGCGGGCTATCTCGTCGCCACCATCGGTTCCCTGCTGATCAGCGGCGACCGGTGGCTGCGGCTGCTCGGCGCTCTCGTCGCGGTCGGGGCGGTGATCTGCGCGGTGGTGTGGCGGCTGGAGTTCATCTCCACCTGGTGCGCCTTCGCCGCTGCCGTCTCCGTCGTCCTTCTCGCCTGGGTACGCCGCCGCCCGGCCGGTCCGTGAGCGTGGCGCCGGGCGCCGGAAGGTCCCCGCACCGTGGTTCGGTGCGGGGACGTCGGTGGATCAGAGCGGACGGATCAGCCGCGCGCCGCGATCCCGGCGGCCAGGCCGTTGACCCAGAGCCGGTCCACGCGAGCGCGTTCCGTCGCGTTCGGGACCTCGTTGCGGCAGGAGGTGCCGGGGCCGCCGCCCGACATCAGCTCGCTGCACGGACCCGAGTAGTGGTCCGGGAGACCGAGCACGTGCCCGGTCTCATGGGCGACGACCCGGATCGAGTCGTACTGCTGGTTCTGCCGGTAGTCCAGGAAGATGTAGCCGTTCCCGTGACCGTCGGTGCTCGCGTACGAGCCCTGGCTGGAGTTGCCTTCGTAGTACGCGAAGTCCGCGTTGCTGCCTTCCTGGAGCTTCACGTTCTTCTCCGCGGAGTTCCAGATCTGCGCGCTGCGCGATATCTGGGACCTGAACGACGGCGCGTTGCTGGTGCTGTAGATGAGAGTGACGGTCTGGAGCGTGGGGTTCGCCGCGCGCTTGGCCGCGACGGACCGCTGCACGGCGTCGAAGAACGCCTTGTTGGCGGCCGCGTTCTCGTTCGACCCGGCGTAGGCGGCGTAGGACGCCGAGGCCTGGGTCGAGCTCTGGTCCGCCTGCGGGGCGGCGGCGATGGCGGGCACGGTGCCCAGACTCGCAGCGAGGCCGATGCCCAGCGCTGCCGTGAGCAGCACCTTGGGGTATCGCATGGGGGGTCTCCTTCTCCTCCGAGAAGCCGACGGCCGCTGTCAGGTACAGCTGAATTGGGGGGAACGGCGGCCGGGGCTGGGGGATGAACTGCTGATGCCGGTGAGTGTGGGGCTCAAGCCCACCGCCGGGGATGATGTCAGGAGCCGATAGGCCGGGAACATCGCCGATACCCGGTGGCCAACTCGTACGCGAAAGACGGGTATTGCTGCGATTCGGGACCCTGGTGCGACGCGCGGATCCCGCCATATCCTCCGCTCATGGAGCTCGAAGTGAGGCACCTTCGCGCACTGTGCGCCATCGCCGATACCGGCAGTGTGCGCAAAGCGGCGCGGCAGCTGGGGATGACCCAGCCGTCCTTGACGACGCAGCTCCGACGGATCGAGAGCGCGCTGGGGGGCCAGTTGTTCTCCCGGGAGCGCACGGGCAGCCGCCCGACTCCGCTGGGGCGGACGGTCCTGTGCCGGGCGCGGCCACTCGTCGCCGAGATGAACACGTTGGTGGCCGAGACGCAGGCGGCGGTGGTCAGGGCCGCCGGTCCGCATCTGCGGATCGGCGGCACCGCGAGCCGCGCCATGGCCGGGTGGGTGAGCCGGGTGCACGCCAGGCTGCCCGACGCGGACACCACGATCCGGGTTGACGTGTCGGCCAACGCCCTTCTGCAGATGGTCGCGTTGAACCAGCTCGACGTGGCCTTCGTCCACGAGGTCGAGGGCGCGCCGCTACGGATCCCGGACGGCCTCGAACGGCGGGTCCTCGTCGCGCGGGAGCCGCAGTTCATCGCCCTGCACGCGCACCATCCGGCGGCCCGCCAGAGCGTGGTCTCACTGGCCGACGTCGCCGGCGACCGCTGGATGGTCGACCCGAGTGTCGACGGCGAGTGGGACGGTGTGCAACGGGCCCTGCGTGCATCGGGGTTCACGCCGAGAGTGGCGTACGGGGACTATCTGACCGCCGCCGACATGGTCGCCGCCGGTGAGGCCGTCGCCCCCTGCCAGCCGACCTCCCAGCCGCGGCACGGGATGGCCATCCGGCCGCTGCGCGGCGACCCGATAGCGGTCGAACTCTTCATGGCCTCCCGGGTGTTGCCCGAAGGGGCCGCCGGGGTGGTGGGAACCGCGGAGGTCGACGCGCTCTACGCCGACCTGGTCGCGGCCTACCGGGAGGCGGCCGCCGCGGCGACCACGTACCGGCAGTGGCTTGCCAGGAACAACAGACCACTGCTGTACGTGGACGCGGACGATGTGTCCCGAAGGGCCGGTTGCGCCTGACACCGCTGGAGCGGGTCAGCCGCCGTCCGGCGGCTGGAAGGCCGCGAGCAGACGTTCGGCGGCCAGCGTCGCGGTGAGCGTGCCGTCCCGGACCTGCCGTTCCACGACGGGCGCCAGACTCCGGACGTCGGGGTGTTCGCGCACGCGGGCGAGGAGCTGATCGCGGACCATGGACCAGGTCCATTCGATCTGCTGGTCGCGCCGCTTCGCCTCCAGTCGGCCGTCGGTCAGCAGTACGCGCCGGTGCTGCTCCAGGCGCTCCCAGACGGCGTCGAGTCCGCTGTTCTCGCGCGCGCTGCAGGTGAGCACCGGCGGCGTCCAGCCCGCGTCCAGCGGCTGCAGCAGTCGCAGCGCGCCCGCCAACTCCCGGGCTGCCGAGGCGGCTTCGCGCTCGTGCGGACCGTCGGCCTTGTTGACGGCGACGAGGTCCGCGAGTTCGAGGACGCCCTTCTTGATGCCCTGCAACTGGTCCCCGGTGCGGGCCAGGGTGAGCAGCAGGAACGAGTCGACCATGTTGGCCACGGAGGTCTCGGACTGCCCGACGCCGACGGTCTCGACGAGCACCACGTCGTACCCCGCCGCCTCCATGACGATGATCGACTCACGAGTGGCCCTGGTCACGCCGCCCAGCGTCCCGGAGGTCGGCGAGGGTCGCACGAAGGCGGCCGGGTCCACCGCCAGCCGTTCCATTCGGGTCTTGTCGCCCAGGATGGAGCCGCCGGTCCGGGTGGAGGACGGATCGACGGCCAGCACCGCGACCCGGTGGCCGAGGCCGGTGAGCATGGTGCCGAGCGCGTCGATGAACGTGGACTTGCCCACGCCCGGCACCCCGCTGATGCCGACCCGGCGGGCCGTTCCCGAGTGCGGAAGCAGCTCGGTCAGCAGCCGCTGGGCCTGCTCGCGGTGGGCGGGGCGGGTGGACTCGACGAGTGTGATCGCCCGGGCGATGTGCGGCCGCGACCCGTCGAGGACGCCCTTGATGTAGCCGTCGATGTCGATCGTGGGTGCCATCGGCTCACAACTCGTGGCCGAGAGCGGTGGCGAGGGTGTTCAGCAGGTCGTACGCGGCGTCCGGGATCACCGTGCCGGGCGGGAACACCGCGGCGGCGCCCGCCTCGTGGAGGGTCTCGATGTCCTGCGGCGGGATGACCCCGCCGACAACGATCGTGATGTCCTCCCGGCCCGCCTCGGCGAGCTGCTCGCGCAGCGCCGGCACCAGCGTCAGATGGCCGGCCGCGAGCGAGGAGACACCGACGATGTGGACGTCGGCCTCGACCGCCTGGCGGGCCACTTCGGCCGGGGTCTGGAACAGCGCGCCGACGTCGACGTCGAATCCGAGGTCGGCGAAGGCGGTGGCGATCACCTTCTGGCCGCGGTCGTGGCCGTCCTGGCCCATCTTGGCGACCAGGATGCGCGGCCGCCTGCCCTCTGCCTCGGCGAACGCGTCCGCCAGCTTGCGGGTGCGCTCCACGCCGGGCGACGTTCCTGCCTCGTCTCGGTACACACCGGTGATGGTACGGATCTGGCCGACGTGCCGGCCGTACACCTCCTCCAGTGCGTTCGAGATCTCACCGACGGTCGCCTTGGCGCGCGCCGCGTTCACCGCGAGCGCGAGCAGGTTGCCCTCCAGGCCGCCGCCGGGCCGGTTCCCGTCCCGGGCGGCCGCGGTCAGCGCGCGCAGCGCGTCCTGGCAGGCGCCCTCGTCCCGCTCCGCGCGCAGCCGCCGCAGCTTCTCGATCTGCTGGGTGCGGACCGAGGAGTTGTCGACCTTGAGGACGTCGATCTTCTCGTCGGTCCCGACGCGGTACTTGTTGACGCCGATCAGTGCCTGGCGTCCGGAGTCGATACGGGCCTGGGTCCGGGCCGCGGCCTCCTCGACGCGCAGCTTCGGGATGCCCGCGTCGATGGCCTTCGCCATGCCGCCCGCGGCCTCGACCTCCTCGATGTGCTGCCAGGCGCGCCGGGCGAGATCGTGGGTGAGCTTCTCGACGTACGCGCTGCCGCCCCACGGGTCGATGACCCGGCAGGTGCCCGACTCCTGCTGCAGGAACAGCTGGGTGTTGCGGGCGATGCGGGCGGAGAAGTCGGTGGGCAGCGCCAGCGCCTCGTCCAGCGCGTTGGTGTGCAGCGACTGGGTGTGCCCCTGGGTGGCTGCCATGGCCTCGACGCAGGTGCGCGGCACGTTGTTGAACACGTCCTGCGCGGTCAGCGACCAGCCCGACGTCTGCGAATGGGTGCGCAGCGACAGCGACTTGGGGTTCTTGGGGTCGAAGCCCTTGACGAGCTTGGCCCACAGCAGCCGGGCCGCCCGCAACTTGGCGATCTCCATGAAGAAGTTCATGCCGATGGCCCAGAAGAACGACAGCCGCGGTGCGAAGGCGTCCACGTCCAGCCCGACCGCCAGCCCCGCGCGCAGGTACTCGACGCCGTCGGCCAGCGTGTAGGCCAGCTCCAGGTCGGCCGTGGCTCCGGCCTCCTGGATGTGGTAGCCGGAGATGGAGATGGAGTTGTAGCGCGGCATCTTCTGCGAGGTGTACGCGAAGATGTCGGAGATCACCCGCATCGACGGCTGCGGCGGGTAGATGTAGGTGTTGCGGACCATGAACTCCTTGAGGATGTCGTTCTGGATGGTCCCCGCGAGCTTCTCCGGGGGCACACCCTGTTCCTCGGCCGCGACGATGTAGAGGGCGAGGACCGGCAGCACCGCGCCGTTCATCGTCATCGACACGCTCATCCGGTCCAGCGGGATGCCGTCGAACAGCTGCCGCATGTCATAGATGGAGTCGATGGCCACGCCCGCCATGCCGACATCGCCCGTGACCCGCGGATGGTCGCTGTCGTAGCCGCGGTGGGTGGGCAGGTCGAAGGCGATGGACAGCCCCTTCTGCCCGGCCGCGAGGTTGCGCCGGTAGAAGGCGTTGGACTCCTCGGCGGTGGAGAAGCCGGCGTACTGGCGGATCGTCCACGGCTGGTTGACGTACATCGTCGGGTACGGCCCGCGCAGGTACGGCGCGATCCCCGGGTAGGTCTCCAGGAAGTCGAGACCGGCCAGGTCGTCGGAGGTGTACAGCGGCTTGACGCCGATGCCCTCCGGCGTCTGCCAGAGCAGGTCCTCGGCGTCCTTGCCCGTGCTCTCCCGCACGGCCGCCCGCCACTGGTCGCCGGTGACGCCGTCACCGGGCGCGGCGCCGGCCGGACCGTCCGGCACCAGGCCGATGTCCGCGAAGTCCGGGATCGATCCCGGCTGCCCCGTGCTGCCCTGCATCACGCCACTCCCATGCGGTCAAGGACGGAGGCGAGGGTGGCGACAGCGTCGCCGCCCGCGAAGACGAACTCGTCGACTCCGGCCCGAAGATACGTTTCTCGCAGCTCACCCGGACGGCCCGCGAGGAACACCCGCTGGGCGCCGGCCGAGACCAGGGCGGCCGCGACGTCCGCGGCCTGCTCGGCGTACAGCTTGTCGCTGGAGCACAGACAGGCCATGGTGGCGCCGCTGCGGGCGAACGCCTCGGCGACCGACGCGGCGTCGACCGTCACCGGGTCCTGGACGGTCTCGATGCCGCCCGCCTGGAAGAGGTTGGCGGCGAAGCTCGCGCGGGCGGTGTGTGCCGCGGCCGGACCCAGTGCGGCCAGGAAGGCCCGCGGCCGGGCGCCGGTGGTGGCCAGATGCGCGTCGGAGCGGGCCCGCAGCGCCTCGAAGGCGTCGTCGCGCCGGACCGTCGGCAGTCCGCCGCCGTCGCCCGCGAGGGCCCCGGCCGGCTCCGGCGCGGTCTCGCGCTCCACCAACTGTTCGGCGAGATTCGGGAACTCGCTGACACCCGTGATCGGCTCGCGGCGGTGCGCGAGGTCCGCGGACCGCTGCTCCCAGCTGCCCGAGAGGCGGTCCGCGACCAGACCGGACCGCAGGGCTGCCGCCTGGCCCCCGGCGCGTTCGATCTCCTGGAACCAGGACCACGCCGCATGGGACAGCTCGTCCGTCAGCTGCTCCACATACCAGGAGCCGCCCGCCGGGTCGATGACCCGAGCCAGGTGGGACTCCTCCATCAGAATCGAGGAGGTGTTGCGGGCGATCCGCCGGGCGAAGTCGTCCGGCAGGCCGAGCGCGTCGTCGAAGGGCAGCACGGTCACCGTGTCGGCGCCGCCCACACCGGCCGCGACACAGGCGACCGTGGTGCGCAGCATGTTCACCCACGGGTCGCGCCGGGTCATCATCACCGGCGAGGTCACCGCGTGCTGGCGCTGCGCCCCCGCGGTGGTGGCCGCCCCGCTCGCCTCGGCCACCCGGGCCCACAGCCGCCGCGCGGCGCGCAGCTTGGCGATGGTCAGGAACTGGTCGGCGGTGGCCGCGTAGCGGAACTCCAGCTGGGCGCAGGCCGCGTCGACCGTCAGCCCCGCGCCGGTCAGCTCCCGCAGATACGCGACGCCGGTGGCGATGGAGCAGCCCAGCTCCTGCGCGGCCGAGGCACCGGCCCCGTGATAGGGCAGCGCGTCCACCGTCAGTGCCCGCAGCCCGGGGTACTCGCGGTGACACAGCCCGGCCAGTTCGGCGGCGGCCGCCGGCTGCGAGTCGAGAGCGGAGTGCTGCCCAGTACGGGCCGCCTGTCCCAGCGGATCCGCGCCGAGGTTGCCGAGCGCCGAGTGCGGCGGCACCCCGCGCGTCTCGTAGAGGCTCAGCAACTCCTTGGCGGCGGCCTCGAACTCGGGGCCGGCGTCCAGGACGACCGGCGCGAGGTCGAGGTAGACGCCCTCTAGGGCCGTCGGGATCCCGGACACGGGCATACCGGCGCCGCCGACGAGCAGCCACAGCGAGGTGACGCCGTTCTCCAGGTCCGCGAGTACGGCTTCGTTGGTGCGCTTCGGATCGGGGCGGGCATGCCGCTGGCGCACGTCCCACCCGGTGCCTGCGGTGCCCTCCGGCCGTCCGGCGCGGGTGAACGGCGGGAAGCCGGGATAGCCGGAATCCGCGGCGCTGTCCTGCGCGGTGTACAGGGGACGGACGGCGATTCCGTCCTGGAGCGTGGTGGACAGCGTTTCCTCGGCCGGGGTACCCGGGACCGCTGTGCCCGCTTTGTGGAGTACGCCTTCGACAAGGCGTTGCCACTGCTCGCGGGAAGCGTCCGGGAACTCGTCGGCCAAGGGGAGTCCGTGATCAGGCAGGACCGTCATGAGGAAAGGCTAGGGCAGCCGCTAAAGGCAGGGCAGGCCCACGACTGTGACCTTGCCCTCTTTGCCGGTCCCCACCGTCCTGAACTGGGGCTTTTGGGCCTTCGGCGACCGGCCCCCGCAGATGGTCAGGGGGGCCGGGCAGGTGTGGCCCAGGGGGTGGACGGGGAGTCCGCCCGAGCGCTCGGGACGGCGACCGGTGCCCGATTCGTACCGACTCGTCACTGGTGTGCGTACCGGCTCGTCAACCGGTGACGGAGCTGCGCCGCTCCAGCAGCACCACGTCCCGCCAGACGCCGTGGTGTCGGCCGATGCGTTCGCGGGTGCCGATCACGCGGAACCCCGCGCGGTCGTGCAGGCGCAGGCTGGCTGTGTTCTCCGGGAAGACTCCGGACTGGATGGTCCAGATGCCGGCCGCCTCGGTGGACGTGACCAGCGCTTCGAGCAGGGCGCTGCCCACCCCGCGTCCGCGTGCCCGGGGATCCACGTACACGGAGTGCTCCACCACCCCGGCGTACGCGCTGCGGCCGGAGACCGGTGAGACGGCCACCCATCCCAGGACGGCTCCGCCGTCGCCGTCGAGGGCGACCATCCGGTGTGCCGGGAGCCTCGCCGCGTCGAAGGCCGCCCAGTCCGGCGCTTCGGTCTCGAACGTGGCGTCGCCCTCGTCGATCCCGGCTTGGTAGACCGCCAGGACCTCCGGCGCGTGCGCCGCACTCATCGGGACGATCCTCAGCTCGCTCATGGGCCGAGGATGCCATGAGGGCGGGCGGGAGAGCAGGTCCGCCCTCGGTCACCGCGGGTGCCGCGGGGAGGGCGGGCCGGGTCAGGCCTCGATCGGGGAGGCGGCTTCCAGGACGGAGGCCAGGGCGGTCTGGAGGTTCGCGGAGGCGCCGCGCCGGAAGGCCCGCTCGTAGGCGTCGTCACCGATGCGGGCCCGCGCCGTCCGTTCGCACTCCTCGCGGATCGGGCCCAACTCCGGCGTCCCCCGTTGGGGATGGCCGACGGTGCGCCAGAAGGCCTGCCCGACGCCGAAGACCCCCGCCGCCCGTTCGCCTTCGCCCTGCGCCGCGATGGCGGCTGCCAGCAGATCGAGGCCCAGAGCGATGCCGAAGTTGTCGCGCAGGAGCTGCTTGCCGTCGAGCATCGTCCGGGCGTGCCGGGCAGCCGCGGTGGGGTTGCCGGCGAGGAGGGCGACGATGGAGAGCTGATAGTCGAGGTAGGTGCGGGTCCAGCACTCGTCGAGCTCCACGCACCGGTCGCGCAGCTCCGCCGCCTCGGTGTGGGCCTTGGGTAGTTCGCCGAGCCCGATGAGGGCGAACACCCTGATCAGATGGCAGCGGAGCCGGGCGGCCGAGGCGAAGGGCGGGCCGGGTTCGACGTTCAGGGCGTGGTCGGTCGTCAGCTGCGCGGCGAGCGGCTCCCCGGTCAGCAGGGAGATGAGGCCGCTGAGGTAGGCGGCTGCGACGATCGCCTCGTTGTCGCCGTCCTCCCGCGCCGCTCGGGCGGACTCCTCGCTCAGCCGGCGCGCGGTCCCGTAGTCGCCCTGGAGCGTCACGGTGAAGCCCAACGCCCACAGTGCCCGGGTCCGTTCGGGACCGCGCGCGCCGTACCCGGCCAGTCCCTGTTCCAGGTAGCCGCGGGTCTCGTGGAGGCGGCCGCAGCCGCTCCAGAAGAAGCCGATCAGGCCGGCGAGGTCGAGAGCGTGCCGGGGGGCGGTGGCGAGGAGGTGGTCCAGGGCGGTGCGCAGATCCGTGCGCGCGTCGCTGACCCAGCGGTACCAGCTGGCCTGGTCGGCGCTGAGCCATCCCGCGTCGGCCTGCCGTGCCAGCCGCAGGAAGTGGTACGCGTGGCGGTCGGCCAGGGCGCCGTCCTCGGACAGTGCGCGCAGCCACCACTGGCCGTACTCCCGGATGGTGTCCAGCATGCGGTAGCGCCTGCCGTCCTGCCGGACCACCGACTGGGCCACCAGCCGTTCCAGCGCCGGACCGACGTCGTCGGCGCTCAGCGGACCGCCCGCGCACACCGACCGGGCCGATTCGAGGTCGAAGGCGCCCCGGAAGACGGTCAGCCGCGCCCAGAGCAGCCGCTCCAGCGGCCGACAGAGCTCGTGGCTCCAGCCGATGGTGGTCCGCAGGGTCCGGTGCCGCCGCGGCGATACGGAGACCGACCGGCTCACCAGGTCGAAGCGGGAGCCGAGTCGTGCGGAGACCTCCTCCACGGTGGCCTGCCCGACCTGCGCGGCGGCGAGTTCCAGTGCCAACGGGATGCCTTCCAATCGGCGGCAGATCGCGCTCGCCGCCGATGCCGCGGCCTCGGCCGGCCGGCCGCCGGAACTCGTGGCGGCGGCGCGCTCGGTGAACAGCGCCAGCGCGTCCTGGCCGTCTGCCCGCATCGGCGGGACGTCCATCACGTGTTCGGTGTCCAGCTCCAGCGGCTGTCTGCTGGTGGCCAGGACGGTCAGACCGGGAACGGTGGTCAGCAGGTCCGCCACCAGATGCCGGCAGCTGTCGACCAGGTGCTCGCAGGAGTCCAGAACCAGCAGCAGTTCCTTGACGGAAAGCCATTCGCACAGCGCCTCGACCGGCATCCGGGACGTGTGGTCGGAGAGGTCGACCGCGTCCGAGACGGTTGCCAGCAACAGCCGTTCCCCGTCGAGGGACGACAGATCGGCCCACCACACGCCGTCCCGGTACCGCTCGGCGGCGCGGCCCGCGGCCCGTAGCGCCACCCTGGTCTTACCCACGCCGCCGGTGCCGGTCAGGGTGACCAGCCGGTGACCGGCCAATGCGCTCTCCAGGCAGGCCAGTTCATCGGCGCGCCCCACGAAACTGGTGGATTCCTCGGGAATATGGCCCATCACGGGCCCAGTCTGGCACCCGGCGGCAGCGCGGTCAGGCGCGACGGGGAATCTGCCCGCATCCGCCCGAGCCGGGGCGCCGCGGGCGCGCACGAGCGTCCGGCCCGCCGGCGCGGGTCGTCCAGGAAGTGCGCGGGACCCGGGCTGTGGGGTCGGTCAGCCGTCCTGCCGCGGTGTCTCGGAGCGGAAGCTGTGGCCCAGCTCGGGACCGAGGCCGTGGTAGTGCCGGAAGTTGTAGATCAGCGGGCTCCAGTTGGCGGGGTCGATGTGCGCGGTGCCCGGCACGACGATCCGCGGGTCGGCGTGGACCCGCAGCACCTGGACCTCGACGATGAGGAAGCCGCCGGACGTGTCCGGCCGGATCCCGACGGCCCGGCCCTCGAGCTGGAGCGGGCACTCCGCCACCCGCGGCGGCCGGACCGACGCGGAGGGCTCGGGCCGCAGCCCGGCCGTCCCGAACTTGTCCGGCTCGTGACGGAACCGGTCCCGCTTGTGCTCGGGTACCGGGTCCCGGCCGGTCAGCGGGGCCAGTCGCTCGACGGCCCGCCACTGCCCGGGTGACGGCAGATTGATGGTGAGCTCGGGCCGTTCCCGGAGGTTGTGCGCGGTCTGTCCCTCGCCGCCCAGCCCCAGCACGACGACCTGGCCCAGGGCCCAGGCCGAGGACATCGGGGCCAGATTGAACGTGCCGTCCGCGTTCTCGGTGGTGAGCAGCACCACCGGCGTCCCGAAGTACAGGACGCTCGGCTCGATCGTCAGGTGGCGTGTCGCGGCTGTGGTGTTCATGGGCCCGACGGTAGGACGGAGAACGTTCGGTGCCGGCCGAAGTGTCGGGCGCCCTGGAGGCCGGCGGGGGCGGCGTTGCCGTGGACGGGGCCGGGCAGAACCGGCCATGTCCGGTGGGGTGGTGGGTGTCCGGAACGCGCCCTACCGCCATGAGGGGCGGACGATCTACCGTCGAATTGGTTTCCTCAGGCGACCATATGTAACGGGGGTTCCCACCGGAGGTGCACCTTCTCCATGACCCACACCGATGCCACGCCGTCCCCCGCCGACCCGTTTGGCGGCCGAGCCGCGGACCCCGCTTATCCCGGACACCGCGGCTGCCCGATGGATCCGCCGGTGCTCCTCGGCGAGCTGCGGAAGCAGGCCGCCGCGTCGCGCGTCACTCTCTGGGACGGCAGCCGGCCCTGGCTCGTCACCCGCCATGCGGAGGCACGCCAAGTGCTGCGGGACGAACGATTCAGCGCCGATTCCACCCGCGACGGCTTCCCGTTCGTCTCACCGTCCGCGACCGCGCTGCGCGACTCGCCCCCCTCGTTCATCCGGATGGACCCGCCGGAGCACGACCGCCAACGCCGCATGGTGACCCAGGAATTCATGATCAAGCGCGTCGCCCGGCTCGGCCCGCGCGTCGGGCGGATCGTGGACGGTCTGCTCGACGACATGATCGCGGCCGGCTCCCCGGCGGACCTGGTCGACACGTTCGCCCTGCCCCTGCCGTCGCTCGTGATCTGCGAGCTGCTCGGTGTGCCCTACGCCGACCACGGCTTCTTCCAGGAGCACAGCCGCGTGCTGCTGAACCAGGAAACCCCCGTGGCGGAGGTCCGCGCCGCGCGCGACGAACTGAGCGACTACCTGCGCGACCTGGTCGGCGAGAAAGCCGTCCATCCGCAGGACGACCTGCTCAGCAGACTCCTGGCGGACCACACGGACCATGGCGACCTCACGGTGGACGACACCGTCCGAATGGCGCTGCTCCTGCTCATCGCCGGGCATGAGACCACCGCCAACATGACGGCGCTGTCCGTCCTGGACCTGCTGGAACACCCACGGCAGTGGGAGCTGTTGTGCGCGGACCCGGGCCGGGTGCCGGCGGCGGTGGAGGAACTGCTGCGGCACCAGACCATCGTGCACACCGGGCTGCCCCGGGTGGCCCTGGCCGACGCGGAGGTCGGTGACGTCACGATACGCGCGGGCGAGGGCGTTCTCGTCTCGCTGGCCGCGGCGAACCGGGACGAACGGGCTTTCCCCGAGCCGGACCGGCTCGATGTGGGACGTCCCGGCCGCAGGCATCTGGCCTTCGGCTTCGGCGTCCACCAGTGCCTGGGACAGCCGCTGGCCCGACTGGAACTCCAGTGCGCCCTGACCGGCATCGTGCGGCGGCTGCCAGGACTGCGGATCGGCGTTCCCACCGGAGAGCTGTCGTTCCGTCACACCATGGCGGTGTTCGGACTCTTCCACCTGCCCGTGGCCTGGTGAGCCCCGCTGAGCCCGGCTGATCGGACCCGGAGCGCCCGGCTGATCCCGGCCGCCACCGGAACCTGCCGCCCTCCCGCCCTGAAACATGAAGGAGTACCCCGTGCGCGTCACCATCGACCGCGCTCTGTGCTGCAGCTCTGGCCTCTGCGTCCTGACCGCCCCCGACGTCTTCGACCAGGCGGACGACGACGGCCGGGTCGTCCTCCTGGCGAGCAGCCCACCGCAGAGCGCGGAATCCGCCGTCGAGGAAGCGGTCGCGTGCTGCCCGGCGGGTGCCATCAGCGTCAGTGAGTAACGCGGACGGCGGCCCGCCGGGTCCGGTCAGCGGGACCACTGACTCCGCTTCGCGCAGATGCACTTCGTGCGATGGCACCGCGGGCACACCACACGAGCGATGACGCTCAGCAACAGGCGGGAAGAATCCACGGCACACTCCCGGTCTCGTCGGCGACGCTGGTCGCTCCTCGCGTACCCCCCGCCCGGGGAGATCACGCCCTGCCGCAGTACTGCCCGGTCGTCGGGTGAACGCCGGTGACGGGCGACGAAGTTGGCGACGATCGCCGCCGGCGCGGTACCCGTTCCCGCACGCGGCGGCCCGCCACCGGGTGATCGGCGGAACGTGTCGTCCGCCGCGGGTCCGCCGTCCGGATGCGATATTGAGCCGGTCCTGCACGATGGCTCAGAGCGCGGCTCCGCCCGGCGCTCGCGAATCCGAGGAATGCCGATGCCGCCGTCCACCGAACCCCTCGTGTTGCTGTCCCGCTCCCTCGACCAGTCTGGTGCGCTCGTCGACTCGGTCGCCGACGACCAGCTGACGCTGGCGACTCCCTGCCGTTCCTGGACCGTCGCCGATCTGCTCGATCACCTCATCGAGGCCCTGGGGCACTTCGCGGAGCGGGCCGGCGGCGGAACTCCCGCATCGGGCGAGCCACCGCGGGGTGCGGGCGGTGGGCGGTCGGCGGCCTTTCGCGAGGGTTCCGCCGCGCTGCTCGAAGCCTGGCGGCGGGCCGGCGATCTGACGGGAACGATCGAGCTCCCCGGGATGGGTGAGGTGCCCGCGAGATTCCCCGTCGACCAGCAGTTCACCGAGTTCGCGGTCCACGCGTGGGACCTGGCGACAGCGCTGGGCCGGCCGGTCGAACTGGACCCCGAGGTGGGTGAGGCCGCACTCGTCTGGGCCCAGGGGGCGCTGCGACCGGAGTTCCGTGGCGAGGAGGGTGGCCCCGAGGCGTTCGGTCCTGAGGTGACCGCCCGCCCGGATGCTCCGGTGTACGACCGCCTCGCGGCGTTCTTCGGTCGCGATCCCGAGAAACCGCGCTGACGCCCTCGTGATCGGCGTCGGGGACCGGGCCGGTCACCGGTGCGACGTGGATCACATTTCCCGGTGCGGATGTCACACTCCGGTCGCCTGCGCCGCTCTCAGGAAGCAACAGCGACAGGAGGCCCGCGATGTCCCACACCCCGCCCGCCGACAGCGCCCGCGAAGCGGCGGAGGCCGATGCCACGGAGGTGTTCATCGGCCACCGTGAGCTGCTGTTCTCCATCGTCTACGACATGCTCGGCAGCGTCGCGGACACCGAGGACGTCCTGCAGGAGACCTGGCTGGCGTGGACGTCCAGAGTCGCGGCGCCCGGCGCGGAACCGATCGACAGTCCGCGCCCCTACCTGGTGCGGATCGCGGTGAACAAGGCGCTCGCCCGCCAGGCCGTGATCAGCCGGCGGCGCGAGACGTACATCGGACCGTGGTTGCCCGAGCCGCTGATCACGCCGCTCGCCGACACGCCCGCTCCCGGTGACGGCGCCGATGTGGCCGAGCGCACCGAGTCGGTGTCGATGGCGCTGCTGGTCGTCCTGGAGACCCTGACCCCGCTGGAACGCGCGGTGTTCGTCCTGCACGAGCTGTTCGGCTACGCCCACACCGAGACCGCGGACATCCTCGAGCGCAGTCCCGCGGCGGTGCGCCAGATCGCCCACCGCGCCCGCGAACACGTGCACGCCCGGCGTCCCCGCTACCGGGCCGACCCGCGGCTGCGGCAGCGGGTGACCGAGCAGTTCGCCGCCGCGGTCTCCGGCGGAGACCTCCAGGCGCTGCTCGAACTGCTGGCGCCCGACGTGACGTTGTGGGCCGATGGCGGGGGCAAGGCCACGGCCGCCGGTCTGCGGCCGGTCCACGGTCGCGACAAGGTCGCCCGGGTGCTGTCCATCGGCGCCGGCCGCAGCGGCCGCGGCCTGGACATCCGCTACGAACGGATCAACGGAGACCCCTCGGCGGTGCTGTTCCGCGCCGGATCACCCTTCGCGGTGCTGGTCGTCGAACTGGTTCCGGACACTGCGCAGGTGCACGGCATCTACTTCGTGACCAATCCGGACAAGCTCTCCCGCATCCATTGACCAGCCGCTGTCGACCTACCGGGCCGCGGTGCTGAGCGCACGCTCCACGTTCGAGGCCATCGCGCACGTTTCGTCGAGGACATCGCCACGGCGGCCGGCGCGTCGAAAGCCTGACCGGCCGGCCGTGGCGACGCGTCAGGCGCAGTAGCGGATCAGCCAGTCGTTGTCGGGATTGCGGCCGAACTGCGGGTCGTTCGGCGGATCCGACGGGCTCTCCTCGACCATCCGCTCCTGCGGTATGCGCTCGGGAAGCTGCCCGAAGCGGGCTGCCCGCCCCTCGGCCGGGTCATCGCCGGGACGCTGCCCGTCGAGGCCCTGCCCGTTGGAATGACCCGCTCGTTCATGGCGTGCGTTCATGGCGACCCCGGACTCGGCTCGGCACAGTGGGAACCCGATGGTTCCTACCGCGCCAACGAACTTGGGGCCTCAGTGATTCCCGGGACGTCCCGCTCATCGCAAGCTTCCGCTTCGCGGTACCCGGCGGAGCGCAGCGACTCGACGAGCCGGAGGGGGTTCGGGGGCGGGCGGAAGGGTTCCGTCGCCTTATACCACTGGCGGTGTCCGGGCCGCAGGAGTTCTCTGAAACGGGTCCGGATCACGCCGGGTGCCCCTACGGTGACTCGCGTCGACCTGGACCCAGTCGGTACCCTGCGCGATCGTCCCGTATCCGAGGGAGCCAGTCGTGGAAGAGTCCACCATGCCCGTGTTCTCACCGGATCACACCAGCGCCCACGGAGACTGCATCGTGGTGCGACTTCGCGGCGAGATCGATCTTCTGACCGCCCCCGACATCACTCGCTTCCTGGACAAGCTGACCGCAGGCGTTCAGCACCCGGATCTGCTCATCGATCTGCGGGAGGTGGATTTCCTCGACGGCAGCGGCATATCGACCCTGGTGCGCGCACGCAGCCGGGCGGTCGCCCAGGACGGCCGGCTCCGCGTGCTCTGCACCCACCCGACGACGCTGCGGATCCTCCGGCTCCCCGAACTCCGCCTGGACTTCGACCTGCTGGAGAACATGCCGGCCCCCGACCCGGCGGACGGACCCTAGGACCCGTCCCACCAGGCGCGGGCCAGTAGCTCGAAGGAGCGGATCCGGTCCTGGTGGTCGTGGGTGATGGTGGTGACAAGCAACTCGTCCGCGCCGGTGGCCCGTTGCAGGACCCGCAACCTTTCGACGACGGTCTGCGGCGAGCCGGTGAACTGGGTCCGCACCCGGTCGTCGACGAGGGCGCGTTCCTCCTCGGTCCACACGTGCGCGGCTGCCTCCTCCGGAGTGGGGAACGGGATCGCGCCCCGGCCCGAGCGGATGCTGTGCACCCACAGGGCGTACGGCGTCGCGAGATGGCGCGCGGTGTCGTCGTTTTCGGCCACCACCACATCGGCGGAGACCAGTACATGAGGCCGGTCCAGCACGGTCGAGGGCTTGAACGCCTCCCGATAGGCGTCCACCGCCTCCAGCACCGCGGCCGGGCTGACGTGGTAGTTCGCCGCGAAGGGCAGGCCGAGCGCACCGGCGGCGCGGGCGCTGGCCCCGGCGCTGCTGCCGAGGATCCACACCTCCAGGTCGGCTCCCTCGCCGGGAACGGCATGGGCCTCGAGGCCGCCCGTGGTGCGGAAGTCGCCGCGGATCAGAGCCAGGATCTGTTCCACCTGGTCGCGGTAGTCGGGGAGTTCGGCGCCGGGGAACTGTACGAGCTCGGTGTAGCGGGCGAGCAGCGGGGAGCCGATGAGCCGGCTGACGTCGAAGGGAGCCGGGATCAGCAGCCCCTCGGGGGTGTACCGGGGCCCGGCGGGGAGCGGCGCGGTGGCCGGCCGCGGCACGGTTTGTGCGGCGGCGCCGGGCTTGCGGAAACCGGAGCGGCCCAGACCGAGGTCGATCCGCCCCGGGTGCAGTGCGTCGAGCAGTCCGAACTCCTCCACCACCGACAGCGGGGTGCGGTGGCCCAGTTGCACCGCTCCTGCGCCGACCCGGATCCGCCCGGTCGCGGCCGCCACGAGTTGGATCAGCAGGGCAGGGGAGACTCCGGCGACACCGGTGGTGAGGTGGTGTTCGGCCAGCCAGTAGCGGTGATAGCCGGCGGCCTCGGCGCGCTGCGCCAGGTCGACGGTGTTCCGCAGAGCCTGGGACGCGGTGGAACCGGAGCTGATGGGTGCCAGATCGAGGACGGACAGCGGTACGGGGGCCGTCGCGCCGTCGGTGGTGGCCGCGCGGCCCGGGGACGGGGCCTGGGCCCGGGAGTTGCCCGGTCGAGCGCGGTCCGAGTGGAGTTCCGTCACGACGCCGCCTTCTCCGTGCTGTCGTTGCTCCGCGTGCTGTTCCTGGCCGGTGGCCGGTCCAGGCCGAGGTGGTCGCGGAGCGTGGTGCCCTCGTAGTCGTGCCGGAAGACGCCCCGCTCCTGGAGCAGCGGGACGACCGTGTCGGCGAACTCGTCGAGTCCGCCCGGGGTGACGTGCGGGACGAGGATGAAACCGTCGCTCGCGTCGGCCTGCACGAACTGGTTGATGGTGGCCGCGACGGTGGCCGGGGAGCCGACGAACGTCTGCCGGCCGGTGGTCTCGATCACCAGTTCACGGATCGACAGTCCGCCTGCCTCCGCCTTCTGCCGCCACTCCTTCGCGGTGGCGAGCGGGTCCCGGAACATCCGGACGCTTGCCCGGCCCCGCGCGACGGTGTGCTCGCCCGGGTCGGGGTCGACGTCGGGCAGCGGCCCGTCCGGGTCGTAGTGGGACAGGTCGCGGTTCCACAGCTGTTCGAGGTACTTGATCGCGGTCTGCCCGCTGACCTGCGCCCTGCGAACTTCGGGCGCGTGGTCGCGGGCCTCGGCGTCGGTGTCACCGAGTACGAACGTCGCCGCGGGCAGGATCAGCAACTCGTCGCGGGTGCGCTGATGGCGGGCGAGGCGGTCCTTGACGTCGGTGTAGAACGCCCGGCCGGCGTCGAGGGTGCTGTGCCGGCTGAAGATCGCGTCGGCGGTGGCCGCCGCGAACTCGCGTCCCTCCTCGGAGTCTCCCGCCTGGAAGATGACCGGGCGCCCTTGCGGGCTGCGGGGGACGTTGAACCGGCCGGCGATGTCGAAGTGCTGGTCGCGGTGGTGGAACTCACCGGCCCGCGGATCGCGGAGGAACCGGCCGGACTGCTTGTCGGCGACGATCTCGTCGTCCTGCCAGGAGTCGAACAGCTCCCAGGAGGTGCGCAGGAACTGCTCGGCACGTGAGTAGCGGTCGTCCTGGGCGAGAAAGCCGCCGCGCCGGAAGTTCTCCCCGGTGAAGGCGTCCCAGGAGGTGACGACGTTCCAGGCCGCGCGTCCGTCGGAGAGATGGTCGAGGCTGGCGAACTGCCGGGCGACCTCGTAGGGCTCGTTGAAGGTGGAGTTGATCGTGCCGGTCAGGCCGATCCGCTCGGTCACCGCGGCCAGCGCGGCGAGCACGGTGAACGTGTCGGGCCGGCCCACGACGTCGAGGTCGTAGATCTCACCGCCCTGCTCGCGCAGCCGCAGGCCCTCGGCGAGGAACAGGAAGTCGAACTTGGCCCGCTCGGCGGTGCGCGCGAAGTGCGCGAACGAAGCGAACTCGATGTGGCTGCCCGCCTGCGGGTCGCTCCACACGGTGGTGTTGTTGACGCCGGGGAAGTGGGCCGCGAGATGGATCTGCTTGAGTGGCTTGCTCATGGTCGGTCGGATCCCTCCGGCTCAGGCAGTGACGGTGCCGGCGGTGCCGGTGGCGGCGGTGATGCCGGCGGTGGCGTAGCGGTTGGCGGGGCGCGGGAGGCCGAGCAGACCGCGCAGCGTCCTGGCCTCGTACGAGCGGCGGAAGGCGCCGCGGGCCTGGAGTTCGGGCACCAGACCGCGGGTGATCGCGGGCAGGTCGCGGCTGATGGTGGCGGGGCGCAGCCGGAAGCCGGTGAGTCCGGCCCGCCGCCATTCCAGGAGCAGGTCGGCGAGTTGCGACGGTGTTCCGGTGAACACCTCGGCGTCGCTCGCCCGGACCGCACCGGCCAGGGCGTCGAGCCGGTCCCGGCGCGCCCGCGCCACGCCGGGCCGCTCGTCGAGGAAGACCGCCAGGTCGCCGAAGACGTGCACGGTGTCCGCGGTCCTTCCCGCGGCCTCCTGCTCTTCGCGGACCGCGGCGACGATCGCGCGGGCCTCGTCGGCGTCGTGCGGGGTGACGTAGCCGACGTCCGTCGCGTGGGCCACCAGCCGGTACGGCACAGCCGAATGGGCGAGCGCGGTCACGACGGGCTGACCCTGCGGCGGACGCGGGGTGATCGACGGGCCCTTCACGTTGAAGTGCCGGCCGTGGAAGTCGACGTAGTGCAGCTTGTCCCGGTCGATGAACCGGCCGGTGGCCACATCGCGGATCTCCGCGTCGTCCTCCCAGCTGTCCCACAGCCGGCGCATCACCTCGACGTAGTCGGCCGCCTCGTCGAACAGTTCGGTGACGAGGTCCGGCACCTGCGGCCGGTCGAACTGCCCGTCGGAGAGCGGCGGGAAGGACCGGCGGCCGAAGTGCGCTGCCTCGTCCGGCCGCGCCGACACCCGGACGCGCACTCCGGCGCGGCCGGTGCTGACGTAGTCGAGGGTGGCGATGGCCTTCGAGAGATGGAAGGGCTCGGTGTGGGTGGCGACCGCGGTCGGCACCAGCCCGATGTGCGTGGTCAGCGGAGCGACCCGGGCCGCGACGAGGACCGCGTCCAGCCGCCCGCGCACCTGGTCGGTGCGGCCGTCAGGGCCGGTGCGGTCGGCGGACTGGAGCGCGAGGGAGTCCTCGAACGTCACGAAGTCCAGCAGCCCCCGCTCGGCCTCGACGGTGGCGTCGGCCCAGTAGCCGGCGGTGAGAAGGTCCCGGGGACGGGCCCCGGGATCGCGCCAGGCGGCGGGGTGCCAACCGGCGTCGTCGAGTGCCACAGCGAGATGCAACGGGTTCAGGGATGCGGACATGGCGCGGTTGCCTTCCTGATCGACCGGATGAGGACGCACTGCCACTGGGGCGTGGTGCGTCAGCAGGGAGTCGGATCAGTGACAACAGAGGGTGCCGGCGACCCGTTGCAGATCGATGTGCTGGCGTCCGTACAGATGGACGACGGGCCCGCGGGGGTCGAGGGTGCCGACGACGACACGAGCGAGTGCTGTCCGCATCGTCATCACCTCTCTCCGGTTCGAACGGCCGGTGGCCTCGTCACCTGAAATCGACGCTATCCCGCGGGTATCGCCCGGCGCAATGCCCGCCGGCCGCCCGCACCACCGTCTACCGCGAGACCTCGATCACGACCTTGCCGCGGGTGTGACCGTCCTCCACCGCGCGCAGCGCCTGGCCGGCCTGCTCGAAGGGGAGGGTCCGCGTCACGAACGGGTCGAGGACGCCGTCGGCGACCAACCGCACGACAGCGTCGAGCACTTCGGTGTTCCGTTTCCTGACCACCGTCGCTCCGCCGAGCTTGACGACGTTCTCCTTGTCCGGACCGCTGATCAGTCCCGCAGGGTCCGTCAGCAGCGCGGCCACGTCCTCCAGGGACGCGCCGCCGACCAGGTCGAAGACCGCGTCGATGCCTTCGGGTGCCGCCGCGCGGACCCGGTCCGCCACTGCGGGGCCCGACGCGACATGTACGACACCGAGGGATTCGACGAACTCCTTCTTGGCAGCGCTCGCGGTGCCGATCACCCGCAGACCCCGGTGCGTCGCGATCTGCGCGGCGGCGCTGCCCACTCCGCCGCCGACACCGTTGACCAGGAGCGTCGCGCCGGCCGGGAGGTCGAGCTGCTGCAGGCCGTCGTAAGCGGTGGCCACGGCGACCGGCAGTGTCGCCGCGTCGGCCCAGGAGACCTCGGCGGGCTTGTGCGCGGTGCTCGCCACCGGCAGCAGCGTGTACTCGGCGTACCCGCCGGTGAGGGGATTGCCGAACACGGCGTCACCCACCGCGAATCCTTCGACGCCGTCGCCCACCTGCTCCACCACACCGGAGACCTCGCCGCCCATCACCGCGGGCAGTTCCACCGCAGGCGCGTTGGCCCGGGCGTATCCCGTTCTGCGCTTCCAGTCGACCGGATTGACCCCGGCGGCCCGTACCGCCACCAGGAGTTGGCCAGCGCCGGGAACCGGCCGCGGCAGGTCGGCGAAGGACTCGGTATCGGGACCGCCGAACCGGGAGAACACGTAGGCCTTGGGCATCTGAATCCCTCACTTCTCCTGCGGGGCGTCCGGAACCCGGACGAAGGTGAAGAGCGTTCTGCGGCGCAGCACGAAGCCGATGGACTCGTACAGCCGCACGGCGCCGGTGTTGGACTCCGCCGCGTGCAGGAACGGTGTGTCCCCCCGATCGCGGATGCCGGCGGCGACATGGCGGATCAAGCGCGTCGCGAACCCGTGCCCGCGATGCTCCGCGTCGGTGCACACGGCGCTGATCTCCGTCCAACCGGGCACCCGCAGCCGCTCCCCGGCCATCGCGACGAGCCGGCCGTCCCGGCGGATCCCGTAGTAGGCGCCGAGTTCGATGGTGCGGGTCAGGAACGGGCCCGGCTTGGTCCGGTCCACGAGATCCAGCATCTCCGGAACATCGGCGGGTCCCAGCCGCACCGCCTCCGGTTCGGACAATGCGTGCAACGTCGAGTCGACGAGCTGCACTCCGTACCCGGAGTCGACGGTCTCCCACTCCTCGGGGACGACCACGGTTCCCGTGACGGCGATGGTGGCACCCGGCCCCACCAGCTCGGCCAGGTCCTTCCAGCCGCGCGGATCCTCGGCGTCGGCGAGCGCCACGAAGGGCGACACGTCGGGTTGATAGCGGGCGGCGGCGCCGCGGATCTCCGCAAGGTGCCGGTGCGGACCGGTCAGCGCGGCCCACGCGGGGTTGTCGAGGACGTGCGGCCGCTCCGTCGCGTCCTGCCCGGCGGGGTGGCGCGGGCCGCAGCTGTGCGGGGGCCGGGGACTTGCGTTCATTACCCGGTCACCATCGTCATTCTGCCCGCACGGGCCTCGCATCCGCCGGAGGTTGCTCCGGCCGTAAGCTAGGCATGCCGACCGGAGCGAGTCAAATAGATTCCGTCGGCGAGACCCCCATCGGGGGTACGGCCGGGACGCCCTGGTGGCGGTAGCCGGCTGGCCGCGAGCGATCTTCCGGCGCACCATCGGGATTGACCGTCCCACCGGTCGCACGTCTAGTCGTCCGGCGTCGCAGGAGGTATCCGTGAGGGGTCTGGGCCGGGCGAGGTCGCGGGTCCGTGACTGACGCGGGCGCGGCTTCGGGAACGGATGGGGCCGAGGTCGCCGAGGCGGTCGTCAACGAGGCGCTGGCGGTCCTGCACGCGCGGCACCGGTCGACGGACGAGGGCACGGTCGCCGACTACATCCCGCAACTCGCTCTGGCGGACCGGGACAGCTTCGGGTTGGCACTGGTGAGTCTGGACGGCCATCGCTACCAGGCGGGCCGGTGCGACGAGGCGTTCACCCTGCAGTCGGTCACCAAGCCCTTCGTCCACGCCCTGGTCCTGGCCGAGCTCGGGCTGGACGAGGTGAGCAGGTGGGTGGGGTCCGAGCCCAGCGGTGAGGTGTTCAACGCGATCAGCCTGGACGCGGCGACCGGCCGGCCCGCCAACGCGATGATCAACGCCGGTGCCATCGCGGTCACGGCCCTGGCGCCCGCCGCGAACCCGCGTGAGCGGTTCGCACGGATCCTGGACTGTCTGAGCGGCTTCGCCGGCCGCCGGTTGGACGTCGACGAGGAGGTCTACCGCTCGGAGGCCGCCACCGGTGACCGCAACCGCGCGCTGGCGTTCCTGATGCGCGGGGCCGGCTCGCTGCGCGGTGATCCGGCGGAGGCGGTCGACACGTACTTCCGCCAGTGCGCGGTCGAGGCGAACGTGGCGGACCTCGCGGTGATGGCGGCGACGCTCGCCAACGGAGGCGTCAACCCCGTGACGGGCGTCACCGTGGTGCCGGAGCCGGTGGCGGTCCAGGTGCTGTCGGTGATGGCGACCTGCGGGATGTACGACGGGGCGGGGGAGTGGATGCTGCGCGTGGGGCTGCCCGCCAAGAGCGGTGTGTCCGGCGGGCTGATCGCCGCCAGTCCGGGCCGTTTCGGGCTCGGGACGCACAGCCCTCCGCTGGACGCGGCCGGCAATCCGGTCCGGGGTGCGGCGGCGCTGCGCGAGTTGTCGGAGCGCTTCGGCCTGCACCTGATGCACAACGCCGCACCCGGGGCGCCCACCGTTATGGCGTCCACCACCGCGGCACTCTCGCCGTCGGAGACCCGGCGTACATCGGGCGACACCGCGGCGATCCGGCGGCACGGCGACCGGATCGCGTTCGTGGCCGCCCGGGGAGCACTGGACTTCACCGCGGCCGAGCGCGTGCTGTACGCGCTGGGGCAGCGCGCCCCGGCCGGGCCCGGCTGGGTGGTGCTCGACCTCGACCGGGTGACCTCGGTCGACGCCATCGCCGCGGCGATGCTGGAGCGGGCGTTGGTGCTGCTGGCCGAATGCGGTCATGACGTCGGGCTCAGCGGGGAGTTCCTGGCGGATGGCCGGTGGCAGCGGTCGGCCACGGGTGACCAGGCGCTGGCGCGGGCCGAGGACGCCCTGTTGGCCTCCGGTGGAAGCTGAGCCGGTGGGTCGGGCGAGCAGGACGGGCTACGGAGCTTCCGGCGCTCGGGTGAAGCCGAGTGCGAGCTCGGCCAGCAGCCGTGCGCCGAAGCCGGTGCATCCCCGGGGGCGCCAGGTGGCGGCGGTGTCGTTCTGGGCCGTGCCGGCGATGTCGATGTGCGCCCAGGCACGCCCGGCGACGAACTCCTCAAGGAACAGGGCCGCGTGGATCGCCCCGCCGTTGGGTCCGCCCATGTTCTTGATGTCGGCGACGTCCGAGTCCAGTTCGCTGCGGTAGCGCCGGGCCAGCGGCAGCTGCCAGGCGGGCTCGTCGGTGCGCCGGGCCGCTTCCAGCACCTGGTCGACCAGGGGTTGCGCGTTGCCGAACACCGCGGCGATCTGCGGTCCGAGCGCCCGCAGGCTCGCGCCGGTGAGGGTGGCGATGTCGACGATGGCGTCGGTGGGGTCCTCGGTGGCCAGGACCAGGGCGTCCGCCATGACCAGCCGCCCCTCGGCGTCGGTGTTGAGGACCTCGACGGTCGTGCCGCCGCGAATCGTGAGCACGTCGCCGAGCTTGGTCGCGGTCCCCGAGGGCAGGTTGTCCGTGCACATCAGATAGCCGGTGACCAGGGTGGGACAGTGCAGCGCGGTCAGCACCGACATGGCCGCCAGGATCGCTCCCGCGCCGGACATGTCGTTCTTCATGGTGGCGTGCACCGCGTCACTGGGCTTGAGGCTGATGCCGCCCGAGTCGTATGTGATGCCCTTGCCGACCAGCGCGAGCCGGGGCAGGTCGGGGCCACCCGCCCGCGGCGTGTAGGTCAGCTTGATCATCCGAGCCGGTTCGGCGCTGCCCGCGTTGACTCCCAGCAGCCCGCCGCAGCCCAACTCCCGCAGCGCGTCCTGGTCGAAGACCTCGACCTTCAGGTCGCTCAGGGCGCCGATCCGCGTCGCGCAGTCGGCCAGACGGGTGGCGGTGAGCATGTTCGGCGGAGCGCTGGCCAGGTCCCGGGCGAGCATGGTCGCCTTCGCCAACTGTCCGCCGCGCTGTGCACCGCGGTCGGCGGACTCGGTGTCATGGGCGGGCACCACAAGGGTCAGGGTCCGGACGGGGACGGTCACGGTGTCGCGTTTGAGCGGCTCGAAGGTGTAGCGGGCCAACAGCGCGCCCTCGACCAGTGCCTGCGCCGCGACCAGGCTGTCAACGCCGGCGCTGACGGGGGTGAGCAGGGTGAGCCGCGCGGAGCGCCCCGCCGCCAGGGCGAAGGCCGCTGCCGCGTCACGCAGCGAGGCCGGGTCGGCGGCCTGCGGATCTCCGATGCCGTAGAGCACCACCGGCGTGCCCTGCGCGTGCGCGCACACCAGCGTCTGCCCGACGCGGCCGGTGAAACCCGCCGCGGCCGCGGCTGCGGGGCTCAGTCGCACATCGGCGGGCAGTTCGCCGCCCTCGGCCACCGGCATTCCCCAGATGTCGTCCTGGCCGGCCCCGGTCCCGGAGTCCTGCGCGGCCACTACGCGGATCTCGGGCATGTGGTCCAGGGAGGGGATCGGGTCGGAGGTGTCCGCTCGCAGGGACATGGCGGGTCTGCCTTTCACGCCTGCGGTCTCGGCCGCGCCGTCGCGCAGTCCTGATGCGCGGATACCACTGTGCGCACAGGGCGCGCGGCCTCGGCGGCGGCAACACGCCCCGTTGAGCCGAACGGCCGAACGGCCGAACTGTGGGGCCGCGCCGCCCGCCTTCGTCACCGCGTGGCCGGCTCCAGCAAGGTGGCCAGCCCGTCGAGGATGCGTTCCAGCCCGAAGGCGAAACGGGCCTCCATATCGGGTTCCGACAGGTCCGCGGCGAGTGCCACCAGGTTGGGGAACCGGTCGGCGGGGAGCTGCCGGAGGTGGTCGCGGGCGGCGTTGACGACCTCGGTCCGGGTGGCCTGCCCGACGGCCTCGGCGGCCGAGAGGGGGGACTGCTCCTGGAGCACGAAGCCCGCCACGTAGTTGCCGAGCAGATAGCTGGTCAGGGCGGCTTCCGCGGCGGGGAATCCGGCCTCCCGGAGCCGGTCCAGCTGGTCCTCCAGGATGACGAGGAGGCTCGGGCCGACGTTGAAGCGCCCGGCGACGACCCGGGCGGCGTCGCGCTTGCCGAGAAGGTGCCGGCGGTGCAGGTGGCAGTACGCGCGCAGTTGCTCGCGCCAGTCGCCCTCCCGAGGCGGGGGCTCGGCGTCGGCCACCAGCGCGTCGGCCAGCAGGTCCAGCAGCTGCTCCTTGTTGCGGACGTGCCAGTAGAGCGACGGTGCCTGCACCCCGAGTTCGGCTGCCACCTTGCGCATCGACAGGGCGTCGAGGCCGTCCCTTTCCAGTACCAGCAGGGCCGCCCCCACCAGCGCGTCCTGGGTCAGCGGCGGCTGCTGGCCGGCCGTCTTCGCGCGGTCCGTCCTCATCGGTCGCCTCCTCGTGTCCGGTGATGCCGCGGATATCCACTTGCCATCTAACACCGTTAGAGGCAATCTAACGGCGTTAGAGAATGACTAACACTGTTAGGGGACCTCATGGCGGAGCTCAGCTCCCGACGCAAGTACCTGGTGCTCGCCACCCTGTGCGCCACGATGTTCATGGCCATGCTGGACAACGTCGTGGTGAACACCGCCCTGCCCCGCATCGGGCAGGAACTCCATGCCGGGGTGAGCGGCCTGCAATGGGTCGTGGAGGGCTACAGCCTCGTCTTCGCCGCCCTGCTGCTCACCGGCGGCACCCTCGGCGACCGCTACGGGCGGCGGCGGATCTACCTCACGGGCCTCGCCCTGTTCACCGCCGGCTCGGCATTCGCCGCACTGTCCGGCACCACCGGAGTGCTCATCACCGCACGCATGACGCAGGGGCTGGGCGCGGCCCTGCTCTCCCCGGGCAGCCTGTCGATCCTGCGGCACACCTTCGAGGACGAGCGGGAACGCGCCCGCGCCATCGGACTGTGGTCCGGCATCTCCGCCATCGGTCTCGCCCTGGGACCCGTCATCGGCGGCCCGATGGTCGACGCCTTCGGATGGGCGAGCGTCTTCTGGATCAACGTCCCGATCGGCGGGGCCGCACTGCTCCTGGGCCGGCAGGTACTGCCCGAGTACTTCACCCGCACCACCCGGCTCGACCTGCCGGGACAACTGCTCGGGGCCATCGGACTGGGCGGACTCGTCTACGCCCTCGTGGAGGGCCCCAGCCGCGGCTGGACGGATCCGGTCACGCTGGGCGCGGCCATATGTGCGGCGGTGGCGCTGCTGCTGTTCGCCGTCGTGGAACTGCGGACCGCCAACCCCATGATGGATCTGCGGTTCTTCGCGGACCGGGTCCTGGCCGGGGCGGGGCTGGCAGCGTTCATGGTCAGCTTCGGAATGTTCGGCGTCATGTTCTTCCTGCCGCTGTACATGCAGAACGTGCTGGGCTGGGCGCCCACCGGCTCGGGGGTGGCGGCGCTGCCGTGCACCGCCATGATCATGGTCGCGTCGCCGCTGTCCGGCAGGCTCGCCATGAGGTACGGGGTCAGGCCACCCCTGGTCGCCGGTCTGTCCTTGTGCGCCGTGGCGCTCGCCGGGCTGTCCCTGTACGGATCCGACGCCCGGTACCCGCAGTACCTGTGGGTGCTGCCGCTGATGGGCTTCGGTATGGGCCTGAGCTTCGCCCCCGCCTCCATCGCGGTACTGCGCCGCGTCCCACCGTCCGCCGCGGGCATGGCCTCCGCGGCGCTCAACACCGTCCGCGAACTCGGCGGCGTCGTCGGCGTGGCCGTCCTGGGCGCGGTGCTGACCAGCCGGCTGGCCTCGGATCTGACCCGGCGTCTGGACTCCGCGGGCACCCCGCCGCAGCAGCGCAGCGACATCGTCGACTCGGTCACGGGCGACGGAGCGGGCGGGCTCGTCCACAGTTCGGGTCTGCCCGCGGCACTGCACCGCACGATGGACGCGTCCTTCGTGGACGCCCTGCATCTCGCGGTCCGTTGCGGAGCGGCGGTCATGGCCGTCACCGCGGTGGCCGTCCTCCTCCTGCTCCGCGCCCGGCCGGCGCCGGTTTCCTCGGTGCCCGGTCCGGTGCAGGAGCGGTCCGAAGCCGCTCTGGGGGCGTGAACAACGGCCGGCACCGATGACGCCCGTAGTGCCTCCGCCCGCGCGGGGGCACTACGCCCGCGCGGGGCACTACGCCGGGCGGACCGGAAGGTAACTGAGGATGATCATGCCGGTGCTGTGCACCTCGGTGCTGTTCAGGGTGAACCTGGTCTGCAGCGCGTCGCGGTACAGCAGTTGGTCGGAGGTGGCCTTGCCGGACAGGACGGGGTGGAGCCAGACCCGGAACTCGTCCAACAGCCCGTTCTCCAGCAGCAGCCGCGTCACGGAGCCGAAGCCGTACTGCAGGATGTTCCCGCCGGGCTGCTCCTTGAGCCTGCGCACCTCGGCGACCACGTCGTGACTGATCACGCTCGTCTTCTCCCAGCCGGGGTCCTTCAGCGTGGTGGAGACGACGTGCTTCTGGATGCTGTTCATACGGTCGGCGAACTCGTCCGCTCCCGCCCGCGAGGACCACGCCGGGGCGAAGCCGTCATAGGTCTTGCGACCCATGATCAGCGCGTCGCTGCCGAAGAGCTGGGCGCGGGCGGCCTTGACCGCTTCCTCGCCGAAGTAGTCGAAGTGCCAGTCCTGCATGTTCGACATGTCGCCGTCGAGGGTCATGTACGTGGCGTTGACGATCTTTCGCATGGTGGCACTTCCTTCGTTGTCGCTCCGTGCGGTCCCTGTCATGGGTAGACGCCGGCGAAGATCCGAACTCATCGCCACCATAGGGAACACTTCGACGCCCCGCGCGGGACGGTTACGGTGAGCGGGTGACGAACACCTGGAGTGCCACCGACGCCGGCGTGCTCCAGCTGCCCTCCGGGCGCCTGGTCCGAGGTCGTGCGCTGCGCCGGCCGCTGCCGGCGGGACCGGTACCCGACTTCGCGGTCCATCTGCTCGGGAAGCGGCCCCCCGAAGTGCCGTGGGAAGCGCGCTGGCTGCGCTGGCCGGACTTCCGGCTGCCGAGCGACGACGCACAGGTCCGCTCCGTGCTCTCCGAGGCGCTGACCCGGGCCGGCAGCGAACGCGTCGAACTCGCCTGCGGTGGCGGCCGCGGACGTACCGGCACCGCTCTGGCGTGTCTCGCCGTCCTCGACGGAGTCCCGTCCGGCGAGGCGGTGGCGTTCGTACGCCGGCACTACGACGCCCATGCGGTGGAGACACCCTGGCAACGGCGGTATGTGCGCCGCTTCGCGCCCTGACGCAAGGGCGTCCTCAGTCCGGTCCGCCGCGCGCCTCTCAGGCCCCGACGGTCCCGTCGACTCCCTCCCGCAGCAGGTCGGCGTGGCCGTTGTGCCGGGCGTACTCGTGCATCAGATGCATCATCACCAGCCGGAGCGACACCTGCTCGTCCCCCCTGGGCTCGTACACGGTCACGTCCAGCGAGAGCGCCTCCCGCTCGATCCGGCGCGAGTGCTCGACTTCCGCCTGCCAGGCGTCGAACGCTTCCGCGCGCGTGGCGGAACTCGCGTCGTAAGCGACCTGGAAGTCCCGCTCGTCCGACCAGACGAGCGGGATGTCCTCCCCGTTGACGATCCGGCGGAACCACGCGCGCTCCACCTCGGCCATGTGCCGCACCAGACCGAGCAGGGAGAGCGTGGACGGCGGCATCGACTGACGGCGCAGCTCCTCGTCCGACAGGCCGTCACACTTCATGGCGAGCGTGGCGCGGTGGTAGTCGAGGAACGCGCGCAGCATCTCGCGCTCATCCGCGATCACGGGCGGGCCGATACGTTCAGTGGTCATTGCCGGGTCCTCGTCGGTCGATGGGCGAGTCAGCTTGCGGGAATGAACATGTTGTACCGCGCGTGGCCGCCGGCGATCTGCGCGTCGGTGCAGGCGACACCGAAGTCGCAGTTTCAACCGATGGGTTGAGGATCGGAGGCCGACGCCGTCGCGTGGCAGGCGCCGCGGCCGTCGGCGCGGGCCGTGATCCGGTTCGCGCGGATGCGAACGGCGACCTCGGTTCCGTCGCTCACGGCGGGCACGCCGGCCGCGGCGGCGAGGGCGCCCGACTCGTCGAAGACCACCTGGAGGCGCGGCCACGCCGACGGCGGGAAAGCCTGCCGCAGGCAGCCGCAGAGGTCGGCGACCGCCAGCCGCGCCAGTGGTGCCAGCTCGTCCGGGTCCCCGGTGACCAGGACCGCGGTCACCGTCGCCCCGGGCGGCGCGGCCCGTACCGCCTCCTCCACCGCCTCCAGCCGGTGCAGCCCGAGCACGGCCACCACGCCGTCGTCCGAGAGCCGCGCGGGTCCGCCGTGCACCGCGTCCACCGTGGGCGGCGGGGACCACGGCTCGTCGGTCGGCCACGCCTGCGTGATCACATGGGGAGGCGGCCACCAGCCGTTGAGTTCGAGGCCCGCCAATCGGGTGCAGGCGCCGACGACGTTGAACGGTTCGACGAAGCCGGGCGCGGCTGCGGCCATCTGGGCGGCGCCGTGCAGGGTCGTCAGTACGGCCTCCGCGACGCGCACCAGGCTGCCGGGCGGTGCTCCGGGGGGCCGCAGGCCCTCCAGCGCCAGCCCGAGGAGCAGCGCGTCCAACTTCATCAGCTGTGCGAACGGCCGCCGGATCCGCTCCTCGGCGAGGATCTCCGGCATCACGTACATACCGAGCCGCGCCGAACCGTGCTGCTCGTCGGTGTCCGCGAGCGGGAGCCGGGCGACCCAGGCGCGGGCGAGCGCGCCGAGCGCCTCGGGGGCGGTGCGGCCGGGATCGGGGTGCGGCGGTTCGGGTGCGCGCTCGGCGAGACCGGCCAGGACCGCGAAGTACAGCGCGCGCTTGCTGGGGAAGTTGGAGTAGACGGCGCCACGGGTCAGACCGGCGCGTCCGGCGATGCGGTCCACCTTCGCGTCCCGGAAACCGTGCTCGGCGAACTCGTCCCTGGCCGCGGTCAGTACCTTGGCACGGTTGCGCTCCTGCAGCTCCACCCTGCTGAGCCGGCCCATCGCCCTCACTCTTGCCTTCGCGCTTTCGCGTTGCGTCCGTCGCGGCTCAAGATACCTTGACCATTCAAATGGTGACGTCATATGGTCGCAGCATTCGAGTGGCCGTCCCGACTCCCGAGTCCTTGCCTCCAGGGCCATTTCGACCGGCACAACCGTTTGAGGAGACATTTCCGCGTGGCACGCATCGGTGACGGCGGTGACCTGCTGAAATGTACGTTCTGCGGGAAGAGCCAGAAGCAGGTCGACAAACTCATCGCGGGACCCGCCGACATCTGCATCTGTGACGAGTGCGTCGGACTCTGCAACGAGCTGATCGTGGAGGAGGCCGGCGGGCCCCTCGAGGGCGGATCGCACGAACTGCCGACACCGCGCGAGATCCACGCCTTTCTCGACGGGTACGTCATCGGGCAGGAGAGCGCCAAGAAGGCGCTGTCGGTAGCGGTCTACAACCACTACAAGCGGGTCCGTCCGCAGACCGGCGGGCACGGGCTGCGCGGCGCGAAGGACGAGCCCGTCGAGCTCGGCAAGTCCAACATCCTGCTGATAGGCCCGACCGGCTGCGGCAAGACGTACCTGGTCCAGACGCTCGCCCGGATGCTCGACGTCCCGTTCGCGATCGCGGACGCCACCGCCCTCACCGAGGCCGGATACGTCGGGGAGGACGTCGAGAACATCCTGCTCAAGCTGATTCAGGCCGCCGACCACGACATCCGGAAGGCCGAGCGCGGCATCATCTACATCGATGAGATCGACAAGATCGCCCGTAAGAGCGCCGGTCCGTCGATCACCCGTGACGTCTCCGGCGAGGGTGTCCAGCAGGCGCTGCTGAAGCTCCTGGAGGGCACGATCGCGAGCGTGCCGCCGCAGGGCGGACGCAAGCAACCGCGTCAGGAGTTCCTCCAGATCGACACGAGCAATGTGCTGTTCATCGTCGGCGGTGCGTTCGCCGGCCTGGAGCGGATCATCGAACAGCGCGCCAGCCGCGCGGGCATCGGCTTCGGCGCCGAGGTCCGCACCACGGAGGAGCGGCGGAAGCGGGACGAGGACGCCTTCGCCGAGGTCATGCCCGCGGACCTGGTGCAGTTCGGGCTCATCCCGGAGATCGTCGGCCGGCTCCCCATGGTGACGACCGTCCAGCCGCTGGACCGCGCGGCGCTGACGCGGATCCTCACCGAGCCCCGCAACGCGCTCATCAAGCAGTACCAGAAGCTCTTCGAGCTCGACGGCGTCGGGCTCGAGTTCACCGAGGACGCCGTCTCCGCCATCGCGCAGCAGGCCCTGCTGCGCCGCACCGGCGCCCGAGCGGCCCGCACGATCCTCGAAGAGGTGCTGCTCAACGTGATGTACGAGGTACCGAGCCGCAATGACGTGGCCCGCGTCGTCGTCGACCGCGACACGGTGCTCGACAACGTCAACCCGACGCTGATCCCGCGCGACCGCCCCGGCCCCGCGCCGGAACCCGGCGAACGGACCGCCTGAGCCCCCCGCGGTCAGGACCCGGGCGGGGTCGGCTGACTACGCTGGGGGCGGTGTTCACCTCCGAAGGACCCACGTTCCGCGAACTGACCGTGCAGGCGCTCTCGTCGATCGAGCGCGGCTACGACCTGCTGGCGCCGAAGTTCGACCACACCCCCTTCCGCACTCCCGACCGCTTCCTGGACGCGGTGACCGTCGCGCTGCTCCCGCTCGGGCCGTTCGGGTCGGGGCTCGATGTGTGCTGCGGTACGGGCGCCGGGGTCGGGGTGCTGCGGGACCTGTGCGAGGAGCGGGTCACCGGGGTCGACTTCAGTGCCGGGATGCTGGCTGCCGCAGGCGACGCCGTCGAGGCTGTAGCGGCGGAGGGAAAGCCCGCGGTCGACTGGGTACGGGCGGACGTGCGCGCGCTGCCGTTCACCGCGGCGTTCGATCTGACTGTCAGTTTTGGGGCGTTCGGACACTTCCTGCCGGCGGAGCGGCCGGGTCTGTTCGCCGAGGTCCACCGCGCGATGCGGCCCGGCGGCGTGTTCGCGTTCCCGCTCGGCGCGCCGCTGCCCGTCAGCTCCCCGCTGTACTGGGCGCTGTGCGGCTTCGACGCGGTCATGCGCGTACGCAACGCGCTGTGGCGTCCGCCGTTCGTCATGTACTACCGGACCTTCCCGCTGCGGGGAGTGCGGGACGATCTGGTCCGGGCGGGCTTCACCGTGGAACTGCTGCCGCTGGAGGAATTCGGCCGCCGCCCCGACGGCAGCCCCAACTGCCGCCTGGTGGTGGCCCGGCGTACCTGACCGCCTGCCTCGTTTCCGGACGGCGAATTCTCGCAGCGGGATATGAGGAAAGTGTCAGGATGCGGGATACCTCTCACTGCGGCATCGGGGAACACCAGTGCGCTTAGCATCCCAGGGGTGTGCGCACATATTCTGGTCGCGGAAGACGACGAAATGCAGGCGGAGCTGGTACGCCGGTGCGTGGAAGCGCACGGCCACACCGCCACCGTCGTCCATGACGGCAGGTCCGCCGTCGACGAGGTGCGGCGGAGCCGGCCCGACCTGCTGGTCCTGGATGTGATGCTGCCGGAGATCGACGGCCTGGGCGTGTGCAGGATCCTGCGGCCCGGAAGCGATCTGCCGGTGCTGATGCTCACCGCGCGCTCGCACGAGGACGATCTGCTGCTCGGCCTGGCACTGGGCGCGGACGACTACATGACCAAGCCCTACAGCCCGCGGGAGTTGATGGCCCGCATCCACGCCCTGCTGCGACGCGTCCAGCGGACACCGGTGGCGGCCGACGGGGTCCTGTGGGTCGACACCCTGGCCGTCGACCCCGCGCGGCGTGCGGTGAGCTGCGCGGGGGAGCCGGTGATCTGCACCCCGGGGGAGTTCGAGATCCTGCTGGCGCTGGCGGCGGAACCGGACCGGGTCTTCACCCGCGGCCAACTGCTGGAGTGCGTCCGGGGGTACGAGCGGGCCATCTCCGAGCGCGCCATCGACGTCCACATCCTCAACCTGCGCAAGAAGATCGAGATCGATCCGCGCAAGCCGGTGCGCCTGGTGACGGTGTTCGGCGTCGGATACAAACTCACCGGAGGCCGCCGTGGCCCGTAACGTTCCGCTGCGCAAGAGCCTGCTGGCCCGGCTGCTGGTCACCTCGATGCTGATCGCGGTCTGCTCGATCGTCGCCACCGCATGGCTCGCCGTGCAGACCACCACCCGGGCCATCCAGCAGGAACAGGGCCAGATACTGTCCGACGACGCGATGATCCACGACACCCTGACCGGCTACGCCGCCGGGCACAAGAGCTGGGGCGGCGTCCAGCAGACGATCGAACGGCTGGCCCGCGCGACCGGCCGCCGCGTCGCGCTCACCGACCAGAACCGCCATGTGCTCGCCGATTCCGCGCCGAAGGGCCCCCAACTGCCGCCGCGGGCCTTCGCCGTCATCGACGCCCTGCGGACCGACACCCCGCTCCAGGGACAGAGCGGAACGCCGACCGTGTCCCGGATCGATCCGCGCGCCGTCGGCCCGTACCGGCTTCCCGCCGCCGAGCAAGCGTTCCTGGCGCAGGTCGCCGACAAGGTGCTGACGTGCCTGCGCGACGAAGGATGGGCGGGGAAGGTCGCCGACACCCCCAGCGGGCGGCCCACCGTGCAGGTCTCACGCGAGGGACTGACGACCCGCGACGCCTACGGGCTCGACGACTGCGGTCTGACGGAGCTGAGCGAGCCCACCGCCACCGAACAGCACGCCCTGACCGGCCTCGACACCCTCGTGAACGCCTGTCTGAGCCGTCAGGGGTCCTCCGTCGCGGGATACGTGACGCTGTCGTCCGACTTCACCTGGGGCAAGGGGTTCAAGGACCCGTCGGACTACCAGGTGCTGCAGGACTGCATCGACGCCAGCCGCCGCGAGCAACTGCGTACCTTCGTCGCCCCGGCCGCGCAGCTGTTCGTCAGCGACACCGGCGCCAGCCGGCCGCGGTTCGATCTGTCCCGGGCCAACACCACCCGCATCGCGGGCGTCACCGGACTCGTCCTGCTCCTCACCGTCACCGTGACGGCCCTGATCGCCACCCGGCTGGTCCGGCCGCTGCGTGCGCTGACCAAGGCCGCGCAGGAGCCCACCGAACGGCACACCCGCGTCCCGGTCACCACCAGCGACGAGACCGGCTTCCTCGCCGCGGCCTTCAACGACCTGTCCGAACGCCGCGAACGCACCGAGACGCAACGCAAGGCCATGGTCAGTGACATCGCCCATGAACTGCGGACCCCGCTGACCAACATCCGCGGTTGGCTGGAGATAGCCAAGGACGGCATCGTCGTGCCGGACCAGCGGCTGCTGTCGTCGCTCCACGACGAAGCGCTGCTCCTGCAGCACATCATCGACGATCTGCAGGACCTCGCCTCCGCCGATGCCGGCACCCTGCGGCTGCACCCCGAGCCGGTGCGGCTGGGCGATCTCCTGGACCAGGTCGTCGACGCGAACCTCGCCCACGCCCAGGTCGCCGAGGTGAGCATCGCCGGCTCGGTGGAGGGGGATCCGCAACTGAGCGCCGACCCCGTCCGGCTGCGTCAGGCCATCGGCAACCTGGTCTCGAATGCGTTGCGGCACACCCCGCCCGGCGGCAGTGTCACGCTGCACGCGTACCGGAGGGACGAGATGGTCACGATCGACGTCACCGACACCGGTTCCGGTATCGCGCCCGAGGACCTGGCCAACATCTTCGACCGCTTCTGGCGGGTGGAGAAGTCCCGCAGCCGGCGCACCGGCGGCAGCGGACTGGGGCTGGCCATCGTCCGCCAACTCGCCCAGGCCCACGGCGGCACCGTGACCGCGCGCAGCGTCCCCGGCGAGTCCACGGTGTTCACCCTGCGACTGCCACCGAACCCCGTCGCCGGCACCCCGGTGGTCGCGGCGGCCGACGGTCCGGCGTCAGCGGGACGGATATCTGGCGACTGCGCCGTGCCACGACCCCGCTTCGGGCGCGGCCGCTCGGGTCGCGGCGACAGCGGTCACTGAAGTTCCGGACACATCGGATACGTCGGATACATCGGGCGTGAGGACCACCCGTGACTTCCTGACGCCGTCCGCCGCCGGAACGGCGCAGCCGGTCACCACGGTCAGCATCGCGAAGGTGATCGCGGCCGGCACGGCGGACTGCCACATCTGCGGCCGGGAGGACATCGATCGCTTCAGCGCGCTCATCATGCCGGTCAGCTTCGCCGACACATTTTAGGAAACTGTCAGGATCCGCTGCTGGATCCACTACTGGACCCGCGTCCGGATCGCGGCCAACAGCCGCGACAGCGACCGCCGCCAGGGCGACGGTCGCTGTGCGGTTCCGCCGCGACGGGGAGGCGTGCGCGCGGCGGCGCATACCCGCTGTGGCGTCGTCTTCTCCGCTGCGGCGAGCTTCGCGAACTCAGTTGGAGAAGTCCTGGGTGAGCCAGACCGTTCCGGAACTGTCCCGGAAGACGGCGATACCGATGTGGGTGAAGGAGGAGCTCAGCATGTTCCGGCGGTGGCCGTCATTGGGCGGTCGCTCGTCGAGCATGCTCTGGGTGAGTCCCAGCGCCATCTTGGCGATGGCCTGCTCGGTGTCGGCGACCGGTCCGCCCTCGCCGATGTTCTCTCCCGCCGACATCCACTGCACGCCCTGGGCCCGCTCGCGGTCACCGAACGCGGGCTCACCGGGGCACTGGTGGGACAGTCCGCAGCCGGAGGACATCACCTTGTTGTGGGCGGCTGCGCTGCGGTTCAGCCCTTCGAGGAGGGTGTACGCGGGTAGCCCCTGGGCGGCCCTGGCCTGGTTGACGCGGGCCAGCACCTGCTGGACCGCGTCGCCGGAGGCCGGCGGCCTCGTCGGGGCGGAGGTGGTGGGAGCGGGCTTCGCCGTGGTCGGCGCCGGCCGGGGCGGGGTGGTGTGACGCGGCGGAGTGGGGGTGGGCTTCGCCGTCGGGCGGGCGGGGTGCGTCACGGGTGAGGTGGGCCGGGTGCCGGGCCCCGTCGTGTGGGTGCCCACCGCTGCGGTGGGGGTCGCAGCGGTGGGCTGTCCTGAGGTGTGGCCGGAGCCGCCGCCTATGCAGGCGAAGGCGGTCCCGCCGCCTAGTGCGGCGATGACGGCTGCCCCCAGTACGGCTTTACGCAGACGGGGTCGACGCTGTGCGCGGTGCTGCGGCGAGTGGGCGCTGGGCAGATCGGCGCGGCGGTGCGAGCTCATGAGTGGAAAACCTCGGGGGATCGGAGGTGGGGGCCGGCGCGGCGCACAGGGGGGATGCGCCCCGCCGGGAATGTGTCAGCCCCGGTCGGAGGGGGGTTGCTGCATCGGTGACCGGGCGAGTTCGAACCTAGGCGCTTTCCGGTCCGTCTCACACTCCGCGACGGGAACCTTAGGTTCTCCTAAGGTTGCGCACAGGTTCCGCTCGGTTCCGGGCCGTTCCGGGGCGCCGGAACGGCCACGGTCAACCGTCCGTGGTCAACCGCCGGCGGTCACCAGGAGACTTCGCGGGTGACTGCCTGCGGTTGCGGGTGGATGGTCCCCGTGGTCTCCGAGCGGTGGGTCGGGCTGGAGAAGGTCACGGTCAACGTGTCCGGTGCGCTCTGGCTGGTGCTGGTGGTGAAGCCCGGCGACGGCACCGCGGAGACCAGGCAGATCGCGTCGGCGCCCATGTTGAACGTCACGCGGCCACCCACCGACTGCATGCTGTGCACCCCCACGCCGCCCCGGCAGGTGCTCGACGCGTTCTTCCCGTTGGTCGGGGCCGTCGTCGGCGGACGCGGCGTGGGCGTCCTGGTGGACGGCGTCACCGTGGGGGTCTTGCGAGTGGTGGGAGCCAGCGTGCTCGGAGCCGACGTGGCGGGGACGAGCAGACCCGGTGTGGGGGACGGTGTGGTGAAGACCGTCGGCAGCGCGCGGGCGGTCGGCGGCAGGGGCGCGGTGGAATGCACCACAAAGCGCACAGCCAGGAAGGCCGCTGTCACGGTCAGAGCCGTGCAGCACAGCCAGATCATGAGGTAGCGCAGGGGCCGGGGCACGGCACCATCATGGCTGATCCGTTACGGTGTGCCGCATGGCCAGCGTCCTAGTCGTGGAAGACGACCCCGCCATACGCGCGGCACTGATCGAGATCCTGACCGGTGACGGCCATGTGGTGCGCAGTGCCGCCGATGGATTCAGCGGACTGAGAGAGGTGACACAGGGGCCTCTCGACGCCGTGATCCTGGACCTGGGACTGCCGGATCTGGACGGGAGCGACGCGCTGCGGATGATCCGTGGCATCTCCCAGGTGCCGGTGCTCGTGGTGACCGCCAGGGACGACGACGCGGAGATCGTCCGCCTGCTCAACGCGGGCGCCGACGACTATCTCGTCAAACCGTTCTCCAGCGGGCAGTTGACCGCCCGGCTGACCGCGGTGCTGCGACGCGTCGGCCGGACCGGCCCCGCGCATCCCGGAGGCCTGCACGCGGGGCCGTCGGCGACCCAGGGGCCGATGGTGGTCGGCGAGCTGCTGGTCGACGCCATGGCCCGTACCGCGCACCTCGCCGGGCGGGAGCTGCATCTGACCCGGCGCGAGTTCGACCTCCTCGCCTACCTCGTCGGCAACGCCGGTTGTGTCGTCTCCAAGCGCAAGATCCTGACCGAGGTGTGGCGCGAGTCGTATGTCGACGATGCGACGATCGATGTGCATTTGTCCGCACTGCGCCGCAAACTCGGTGAACGGGCGGCCCGGCCGCGGTATCTGCACACGGTGCGCGGCGTCGGCATCAAGCTGGTGACGCCACCGTGAGACGCACCCTGGCAGGGGTGGCGCTGGCGGTCACCTCCATGGTGGCCCTGTCCTTCCTGATACCCCTCGCCCTGCTGGTGCGTTCCGAGGCCCGCAACCAGGCGATCACCGCAGCGGAACAGCAGGCCGCCGCCCTCGCTCCCGTGCTGGCCCTGACCGACGCCATCCCCGATCTGCGGCAAGCCATCTCCGTGCTGGCTCCCGGCGAGGACCTGAGCGTCCATCTGCCGACCGGGCAGGTCGTCGGACCGACCCACGCGCCCGCGGCCCTGTTGCGGCGGGCCGCACGTGATGGCGAGGCCATCGCCCAGAACCGGCCGGGCGGATGGGTCTACCTCCAGCCGGTGGTGCTGGGGCCCGGCCGGGTGGCGGTGATCGAGGAGTTCGTTCCCGAGGACCGGCTCAACCGGGGGGTGGCCGCCTCCTGGGGGGCCATCACGCTGCTCGCGGTGGCGCTGGTGGCCGGGTCCACGCTCGTCGCGGACCGGCTCGCGGCCCGCGTCGTGCGCTCCTCGCACAACCTCTCCCGCGCCACCAACGCGCTGGGCAGGGGCGACCTCAACGTCCGGGTGGACCCGATGGGACCGCCCGAGCTGTACGAGGCGGGCCTGGCCTTCAACGCCATGGCCGATCGGATGCTGGAGCTGCTCGCCGTCGAACGCGAACTCGTCGCGGACCTCTCCCACCGGCTGCGTACGCCGCTGACCGCGCTGCGCCTGACGGCCGACCGGATGGGGCCTACCGCGGACGCGCAGCGCATCGCCGCCGCGATCCACCACCTCGACGCGGAACTGCACTCCATCATCACCGCCGCCCGCACACCGCTCGCGGTGGGGCCGATGGGATGGGGCCTGAGGCCTCTCTCGGGCGCCGCGGCGCCCGGCCGCTTCGGCTCCTCCGGCCCGCCCGCGGAGGGGTGCGCGGCCGCCGCGGTGATCCGCCGCAAGGCCGCTTTCTGGGCGGTCCTGGCCGAGCAGCAACAACGCCCCTTCCAGGTGGACATCACCGTCGAGGAGGCGCTGATCGAACTGCCCGAGGACGACCTCGCGGCCGTGTTCGACGCCCTCGTGGGCAATGTGTTCCGGCACACCGCGCCCGGCACCGCGTTCGCGGTGCGCCTGGAGCGCGGCGCGCAGAGCGTGGCGCTCGTCGTCGAGGACGCCGGACCCGGTATCCCCGATCCGGACGGCGCCGTGGCCCGGGGGGTCAGTACGGTCTCCACCGGCCTCGGGCTGGATATCGCCCACCGGGCGGCCGCCGCGACGCGCGGTGCGGTGGACATCTCCCGCGGGCCGCTGGGCGGCACCCAGGTCGAGGTGACGTTCGGACTCGCCGCGGCGCAGAGCCGCGGCACCCGCAGCAAGCGCCGCCGTCGTAACGCCGCCTCCCGGAGTTCGCGGACGCGATGACCGGACGATCACGGTCGGCGGGAGCGGCGGCGCCGGTGCCGCCGCTCAGCCGAAGAGCACCGATGCCACCGCCGCCACGATCGTGACGACCGCGAACCCGACCATCGCCCCGCGTGCCCGCCGGGCCGGATCCACCCGCGGCAGGGGTTCGTAGCCCCGACCGCTCCACGGGCCCCCGTGCGCCATGCCGTCCGAACCGTACGTGCTCAGCCACCGGACGACCAACGGGGTCCGGTCCTTCTCGTCGACGTGATGCATGACAACGCCAACGATTCGCCGGAGGACCGGAAACGCGCCCGTCGGCACCGCAACCGGATCGTCACCGGCGGGAAGATCGCATCGGTTTCCGAGGGTTCCAGCGCTTCGTCCTGAGGCGCGTCCGCGTCGCAACGGCCGGCTGCTACGGTCGGGAATCATGAACGACAGCGTGTATGTGGGCAATGCGGGCGCCGACGCCGCACTGGACCGGGGCTGGTTGCTCGGCCACTTCAAGGACGAGTCGGACCCCCGGCACAGCGAGGACGTCGAGATCAAGTGGGGCGTCCACCCGCCGGGTGACGAGCGCGCGGTCTGGGTCACCGCCGAGGAACGTACCGCTCTGCTGGTCCTCATCAAGGGCCGCTTCCGGGTGGAGCTCCCCGGACGGAGCGTTCTCCTGGCCGAGCAGGGCGACTACGTCGTGTGGGGCCGCGGCGTCGACCACTCCTGGTACGCGGAGGAGGAGTCCGTCGTGCTGACCGTCCGCTGGCCCTCCGTCGCCGGTTACAAGGTGGTCGAGGAGAGCGACACCGCCCGGGTCTCCGGCTGACGGTCGCGCGCTCCGTTCCCGGGAGGCCGCGTCTCAGCCGGAGACCGCGCGCAGCGCGCCGGGCCGGCGGCCGGTGAGCCGGTCGAGCGCGGCGGAGGTGGCGTCGTCGGCGGGGAGATGGACGATCAAACGCTGGTCGTCGTCGGCGGCCAGGTCCAGGGTCTCGTACGCCAGGCGCAGTTCGCCCGCTTCGGGGTGGACCAGTCGCTCGACGCCATTGGTCCTGGGGAGGCCCGGCAGCCTCTCCACGCGCCCGGCGAAGGCGGCCCCGGCGGTGACGGTCAGTTCGTCGGCGAGTGCGGCGACATGCTGGTCCGCCCGGAACGGGCCCTGCTTGAGGGCGGCCACCTGTTGGTCGGCGACGCGGTCCCAGTCGGGGTACGCGGCACGCGCCCGGTCGTCGGAGAAGACGAAGCGGGCCAGGTTCGGGGGAGCCCCGTCCAACAGACCGAGGGGCCCGGCCAGTCGCTCGTATCCCGCGGTGCAGGCGAGGACGTCGCTCAGCCGGTTGAGCAGCACGGCGGGAGCGGGCTCCAGCCGGTCGAGCAGGGCCCGCACGGAGGGACGGACGGTACGGGCCGGCGGCGCACCGGCCAGGCAGGTGAACCCACCCTCGGCGCCCTTGGTGAGGCGGTACATGTGGATGCGTTCGTTCGCGGTCAGCCGGAGGGCGTCGGCGAGCGCGGAGAGCACCTGCGGTGACGGCCGCCGGTCGCGCCCCTGCTCGAGCCGGGTCACGTACTCGACGCTGACGCCCGCGAGCACCGCCAACTCGGATCGGCGCAGCCCCGGAGTGCGGCGGCGGGATCCGGTGGGCAGCCCCACCTCGCCGGGCGCGACGCCCTCACGGCGGACGCGCAGGAAGAGACCCAACTCGTTGTCGCTCACCTTGCGAACGTAGCAGCCACGGCCGCCGGGATCGTGGCCCTGTCACTACCAGCCTCCACCCGGCCTTCCTGGTCTGCTTCCGGCCGGGCAGGTTGGGAGCCGTGACCCGCTCGGTCACCTCACGACGCAGAACAGGGAGCCACCGTCATGTCCGCACAGACCGACACCCCGCAGACCCTCAACCTGGCAGTGATCATCGGCAGCGTCCGGGAGGGCCGGTTCGGCCCGGTGGTCGCGAACTGGTTCGTCGAACAGGCCGCGCACCACGGCCGGTTCAAGGTGGACCTGATCGATCTCGCCGATACACCACTGCCCCTCGAACTGCCGCCGGTGCCGCCGGCGATGGCGGCGGAGCCCGCCCGGCCCGCCGAGATGGCGGACCTCACCCGGCGGCTCGCGGAGGCCGACGCGATCGTCGTGGTGACTCCGGATTACAACCGCAGCTTCCCGGCCTCGCTGAAAGCCGCGATCGACTGGCACTACACCCAGTGGCAGGCCAAGCCGATCGGGTTCGTGGGCTACAGCGGCGGGACCGGCGGCATCCTGGCCATCGAGCAACTGCGCCAGGTCTTCAACGAGTTGCATGCCCACACGGTCCGCGACTACGTCTCCTTCCCCCGCTACTACCAGCTCTTCAGCGCGGACGGCAGCCTGCTGGAGCCCGAGGGACCCAACGAGGCGGCGAAGGTACTGCTCGACCGGCTGATGTGGTGGGGATCGGTCCTGCACGACGCCCGGCGCGACCGGCCGTACACCGCCGCGGCCTAGAGGCCGAACGGCCGGGGGCCGGTGCCCCCGGCCCGGCGGGGCCGAGCCCGGGTCAGAACGGCTTGGTCGGCAGGTACTTGCCGTCGAGGGTGATGACGGCCCGGGAGCCGCCCTCGGGGTCCTCGACCTTCCGCACGTCGAGCTTGAAGTTGATCGCGCTGATGATGCCGTCGCCGAACTGCTCGTGAATCAGCGCCTTGAGCGTGGTGCCGTAGACCTGGAGCATCTCGTAGAAGCGGTAGACGGTCGGGTCGGTGGGAATGCCGCCCGGGATGGAGCCGCGCGAGGGGATCGCCTGCAGCAGCAGGGAGGCGTCCTCGTCCAGGCCGAGGAGCCCGGTGACGGCGTCGGCGGCGCCGGCGGGCAGCGGGTGCTGACCGAGCAGCGCGGCGGTGACGAAGGCCACCGACAGGCCGGTGGCATCGGCCAGCTCCTGCCAGCTGAGATCCCTGCGCATCTTGGCCTCGACGACCTGGATCGCGAGCTGCTGACGGGCCTGCGGGTCGAACTGGGCGTGGGTCATGGGAGAGGTCCTTCCGGAGCGTGCGGGTGATGGATGGCCGGCGACGGGGGAGTCAGCCGACGAGCGCGGTGAAGCGGCCGCTCGCGCTGTCGAGTTCCTCGACGGCGCCGGTGCCGATGTCGTAGACCCAGCCGTGCAGGGTGACGGTGCGCCGGGCCAGGGCGCGGGCGACGCTCGGGTGGGTGGCGAGGTTCGCGAGCTGGGCCAGGACGTTGTCGCGGACCAGGGCGGCGACCGCGTCCGCGCCGTCCGCCGGGGCGGTGCGGGCCGGGGAGGCATCGGCGTGCCGCAGCCAGCCGGCGATCGCGGGCAGCGCGGTCAGGTCACGGCCCTCGGCGAGGGCTGTCATCGCGCCGCAGGCCGAATGGCCGCAGACGATGATGTCGCCGACGCCCAGGACACCGACGGCGTACTCGATGCTGGCCGCCACACCGTCCGCGCCGGCGGTGCCGGCGGGGACGAGGTTGCCGGCGGTGCGGATGACGAACAGCTCACCCGGCTCGCGCTGGGTGATCAGCTCCGGGACCACCCGGGCGTCGGAACAGCCGATGAACAGGGCGGTCGGCCGGTGGACGGCGGCGAGGTGCTCGAAGAGTGCCGCCCTGGCGGGGAAGACGTCCCGCTGGAAGCGCTGGACTCCCTCGGCGATGTCGTGCATGGTCACTCCCTTTCGTGAGGGTGTCGGTGGAGGCCGACGTGCTCCACCCTGCGTGACCAGTGTCTATAGTGTCCAAGGCGCAGAAGTCATGACTGCGATCGATGTCATCTATAGCTGGGAGCGAGGCCTTGGAACTGCGGCATCTGCGCTATCTGCTCGCCGTCGCCGAGCACGCCAACTTCACCCGCGCGGCCGAAGCCCTGCACATCTCCCAGCCGACGCTCTCGCAGCAGATCAAGCAGTTGGAACGCTCGCTGAAGGTGCAGCTGCTCGACCGGACCGGCCGCACCGTCCGCCTGACCGACGTCGGCCGGACCTACGTCCACTACGCGCGCCGCGCCCTGCGGGAACTGGCCGCCGCGGAACGCGCCGTCCTGGACGTCCAGGACCTCTCGCACGGCACCCTGCGCCTGGCGATGACCCCGACCTTCACCGCCTACCTCGTCGGCCCGCTGACCGGGGAGTTCCACACCCACCACCCCGGCATCACCCTGGACATCCAGGAGGCCGCCCAGGACCGCATCGAGTCCCGGCTGCTCGCCGACGAGTTGGACCTCGGCATCGGTTTCAGCGGCCCGCATCTGCCGGGCATCGCCGGCACCGCGCTCTTCACCGAGACCCTGAGCCTCGTCGTCGGCACCGCCCACCCCTACGCGGACCGGCAGGGACCGCTGCCGGTACGGGCACTCGACGGCCACCATCTCGCGTTGCTCACCAGCGGCTTCGCCACCCGCGGCCACATCGACGCGTATCTCGCGGCGCACCAGGTGCGGCCGCACATCGCGATGGAGGCCGACTCCGTCAACGCGCTGACCGAGATCGTCCGGCACACACCGCTGGCGACCGTGCTGCCCGACGCCATCACCCGCGACCACCCCCATCTGCACCCCGTCGCACTGGAGCCACCGCTGCCGGCTCGTACGGTCAGCCTGCTGCGCCGTGAGACCGCCTACGAGAGCGCCGCGGCCCGCGCGTTCACCGACCTCACCCACCAGTGGGCCGCCGCCGGCGGCTACACCTCAGCCTGACGGGGGTGACCTGCCGTCGCCGTGATCGTTTCCTGAGGTGAGAGGCCCACACCACATTTCCACGTCAGTGGTATCCCTCAGGCGGCGGCAGGCGCCGCGGAACAGGACGACACGATGAGCAAGCACCAAAAAGGTCGTAGGCACCGGACGGTCAACCGCAACCCCCGCCCGGCCGGCCCCGCCCGGCCGCCGGCCGCGCCCCGTTCTCCGGCCGCGTCGAGCCCGGCCGCCGGACGGACGGGCGCCGCCGGCGACGAGCAGAGCAGCACGCGCGCGTCGCAGACCCCGCCGACGCCGCAGACCGCCAAGGCATCCAAGGCCGCCAAGACCGCAGAGACCGCTCAGGCCGCGCATGCCGCGCAGACATCTCAGACTCCTCAGGCGCCGGCGAAGGCAGTGACGCCGAACAGCCCCAGATCGTCCGACCCGGTGCCGGACGGGGGCCTCGGTCACCATGCGGCGCGTACGTGGCAGGAGGTGCGGTCCGCCGGGGACGCGGGAGTCACGGTCGACGAACTGTGCACCGCGGTCGGCTACCAGTCCCGCACCATCCTCAAGCACCTCAAGGTGCTGGCCCAGGACGGGCTGGCCGAACCGCACGGCGAGCGGTGGCGGCCGACCGGACAGAAGCTGTTCTAGAGCTCGTCCCAGGGACCGTCAGGTCTCCTGCTGGATGGAGCAGTAGATGTCGGCGAGCCGGACCATCGCCTCCAGCCGGGCCAGCCCCCAACGCCCGTACCTGCGGTTGAGGGCGTCGAACCGGGCGGGCCCCGCCGGGTCCACGGTTTCCGCGGTGCCCACGACCGCCTCGTGACCGCCGATGGTCAGCCGCAGGAGCCGGGGGTCCGGGTCGACGACCGGTGGCAGCTGCGGCCGGGCGAAACCGTGGTGCGACGCGACCAGATGGATGACCAGATCGGTGTCGATGTCGTTGCGACCGGCGGTGTGCAGTGCGGCGATGCGGGCCGAGAGGGCTTCGTGCCGCATTCCCTGCGGATAGCCGGAGGCCCGCCGGGCCTTCCCGGACCCGGCCCGGTCGACCGGGTCCGTACCGGACTTGGCGAGCGGTTCCGGGGCGGCGAGGGCGGCGTCCTCGTCGCCGCCGTGCAGCATCGTCTGGAAGCGCGGATCCCGCTTGCCCTCGTCGTGCAGCGCGGCCGCCAGGGACACGGCGGCGACCGTACGGTCGTCCAGCCGCAGGTTGCGGGCGTAGCGTTCGGCGGCCGCCGACACCTCGGCCTGGTGTTCTGCGAGGGTCTGCGGCTGACCGGCCGTGGACGGGCCGTGGAGGCTGGCCCGGCCGGCGACGAACAGCCGGAGGTCGCCGACGGCGAGGACGCGTCCGCGACGAGCCAGCGCGCCGAAGACCTTGAGGTGGGCGACGTCGCCCGGCGCGCTGCCGGCCAGTTCGGCGAAGCGGTTCCGGTAGTGGGCCTGCCGTTCGTCGGTGGACGGAGCCGTGTCGTCGGTGATCTCCGTGACCAGCCGGTCCACCGCCGAGGCGAGCTCGGGGTCGCAGGTGCGGACCGCGGTGACCAGGTCCGGGCCGATCCGGACGACGGCCCGCTCGTCGTCGCCGCCCACCAGGTCCGCGATGTCGACGACCGGGTCCGTGGAGGCGGGGTTCCAGCCGTACGCGTCGCAACCACCGAAGTTCGCGGGCACCACGACGAGGTCATCGGGCCCGATGCCGTCGGCCGTGACGATCGCGGTGGCCGTGTCGAACCGGTACCGGAGGACCTCCACAACCCCGGATCCGGCTTCACGCGCATCGTCGGTGGGCTCCTCGGCCGGCCCCGGGAACGAGTCGTCGTCGGAGATCGCGGCCGGGTTCTCGGCGGGAGACGTGGCGGCGTTCGCGGAACCGGCCAGCCACCGGCATACGGCGTGCAGCGGCAGTTCGATGACCTCCTCGGCGGCCGGCGGGAAGAGGTTCACCCGATCGCGCCACTCCTCGGCCGTCCGACCCGCCTCGCGGGTCCGCCACGCGACACTGACGCGCGGGTGGGCGTCCTGCTCGATTCCGTACAGGTAGGGGGCGATGGGCACATCGACGGCCGGCGCCGGCTCCGTGCACACCCAGGCGTCGAGAGTTGCCGCGTGCACGGCGGTTCTGGCCGGCCGGGATCCGTGCATCGCCTCCCAGGCCGGGGCATCGATGCCGGCCGTCAACCGGCGCAGGGCGGCGGGGGAGACGGCCAGACCGGGTCCGGTGAGGTCGGGGGTGTCGCCGGACTCGGTGACGATCGCCGGGCAGAGCCCGGTCAGCCAACGCCAGGTGGCGTCGCGTGCACCGCCGTGCTCCCCGCCCGCGTCGGCCGTTCCGTACGCCACGACGGCGCTGGCGTCGGTGTGCCGTCCGACGCGGTTGAGCCGGCCCAGCCGCTGGATCAGTGCCGGGAGCGGGGCCGCCTCGGTGACCAGCGCGTCGAAGTCGATGTCGGTGCCGACCTCGACGCTCTGGGTCGTCACCACATGGAGCGGGCCGCCGTGGTGGGGCCCGCGGCCGGTCGTCGTCCGTTCGTACCACCGGCGCCGCAGGTACTCCCGGTCCAGGGCGCGGCTCCGCCCGGTCAACAGCACCTTTTCGCCGGGCAGCAGGTCCAGGACGGCACGGGCCCGGGCGAGGGTGTTGCAGACGATTCCGACGATCTGGCCGTCGGCGGCCAGCCGTTGCGCCCACGCGGCGAGCGAGGCGGCCATCGACTCGTCGGGGCGTGCCGGGTCCGTGCCGACCTCGACGGGGTGCAGCCGCTTGGCCGACCTCAGTCGTGGGCCCGCCACCGGATGGCGCTCGTCGTCGCCGGTAATGCCGTGCGCTTCGGCGCTCGCGCGCCCGGAGTCGGCCGACAGGGAGACCAGCACGGGGTGCAGCGCTTCAGGCGTCCCGTCCAGCGCGAAGGCGGCGCGCACCGCGGCCGCGAACTCCTCGGAGCCGTGCGCCCCGTCGATGACGATCAGCGAGTCGGTGCCGGTCAGGGCGGCGTCGACCGACCGGCGTCGTGCGCTGGTGCCGGAGCCGCGGAAGAGCAGACGGCTGCCCACCTGGTCGACCGTGCCGACCACGATGGCGAGCCGGTCCGGGCGCTCCAGCCAGTTCGACGACCAGGTCACCCCGCCCCGCAGCCGGGTGGCCTCCAGCACGTCGGTGTCGCCTTCGTGCCACAGCGCCCGCGCGACGCGTCCGGTGATCGTGCCCACCGGTGCCAGCGGTGCCACCGGCCGGCCGGCGTACGGGTCGGACAACGCCGATCGCAGCGCCCGCGCCAGCCGTGACGCGTGTTCGTACGCCTCGTCGACGACCAACCGCCGGTCCACGGCGTAGAAGATCCGCAGCGGCGCCCGTGAAGGTCCCCGCACGAGGCCGGTTCCTGGCAGGCCGCGCTCCAGCGCGGCGGTGAACACCGCGACATCCATGACGAGGGTCTTGCCGAGCCCGGTCGGCACCGTGAGAGCCTGCGGCCAACCGTCCTTCACGACCCGGTCCACCAGCGTCGTCTGCCAGGGAAAGGGCTCGTACCCGTGAATCTCGCGGCAGAAGGCGGTGAAGTCGCCCGGCTCCAGTTCGAGTTCCAGCATGGGTCGGACTCCTCCTGAGGTCTCGGCGCCCAGCTTCTCAGGCGGCACCGGGACTTGTGAAGGTTGATCCGGTCCAGGACGGGACAAGACAGGACGCGACAGGACAGCACGCGAGAGGAACAGCGTGAACGGAGGATGGCTTCCCATTACAAGTTAGGAAACTTTACTAACTCCTATTGACGGTCACCTGGCCCTTTGCCACGCTCGTTGCGCGCGGCTTGGCGCGGCATCCCAGGATGTGACGCGCTCAGTGAGAGATCTGCCCCGGCCGTGGGTCTCGCGGCGTCCCGGTGCACCCGGGCGCCGCGGTTGGATCTCCCACGCCCGGAGGCAGTCGTGCCCAAGCCCCTGCCCGCCCGCCACAGCCGTCTCTACGGCCTGGTGGCGGCCCTCACCCTGCTCATCGCCCTGTCGGCCTCGTCGTCCGGATACGCGGCCGGCGACGTGCTGCTGTCCCGCGGCAGGCCGGCCCTCTCGTCGTCCGACGAGAGTTCGTCCCTCAACGCGGCCAATGCGGTGGACGGTGACACCGCCACCCGCTGGGCCAGCGAGGAAGGACTCGACCCGCAGTGGATCCGCGTCGACCTCGGCGCCACCCGCACCCTCACCCGCGTGCACCTCGACTGGGAGGCCGCCTACGGCAAGGCGTACCGCATCGAGGTGTCGCCCGACGGCTCCGCCTGGACCAAGGCGTACTCGACGACCACCGGAAACGGCGGCATCGACGAGGTGACCGTGCCGGCCGGGACCTCCGGCCGCTACGTCCGCGTGTACGGCACCGCCCGAGGCACCTCCTACGGCTACTCCCTGAAGGAGTTCGAGGTCTACGGCCCGGCCGGCGGCCCGGACACCACCGCGCCGACCGCGCCCGGCAACCCGCGCGTCACCGGCACGACCACCACATCCGTCTCCCTGGCCTGGGACGCGTCCACCGACGACGTAGGCGTGACCGGCTACCAGGTGTCACGGGACGGCGCGGTCGTCGCGACCGCGACCGGCACCACGTTCACCGATCAGGGCCGCACCCAGGGGACGGCCTACACCTACACGGTCAGAGCCGTGGACGGGGCGGGCAACGTCTCCGCCGCGAGCGCGCCGGTGACCGGCACGCCCGGTCAGAGCCCGACGTCGTTCACGGTCGTGGCCGCCGGTGACATCGCTGATCCCGGCTGCGCCGCCGGCAACAACTGCGGGGCGGAGAACACCGCCAAGCGCGTGGAGGCCATCAACCCCGATGAAGTCATCACCCTTGGCGACAACCAGTACGACACCGGCAGCCTCAGCGACTTCAAGAAGTACTACGGGACGACCTGGGGCCGGTTCCTGAACAAGACCCACCCGTCGACCGGCAACCACGAGTACGACGACAGCACCCCGGCGGCCGGCTACAAGTCGTACTTCGGCAGCCGTGCCACCCCCGACGGCAAGACGTACTACAGCTGGGACCACGGTGGTTGGCACTTCGTCGCCCTCGACACCGAGATCTCCATGTCCGCGACCTCCGCGCAGGGCAAGTGGCTGGAGGCCGACCTCACCAGGAACACCAACGGCTGCGTCGCCGCGTACTGGCACCGGCCGCTGTACAGCTCCGGGCCGCAGGCAGACATGGTCAGCAAGCCCATGTGGCAGATCCTGCGCGCCCACGGCGCCGACCTGATCATGAACGGCCACGACCACCTCTACGAGCGCTTCGCACCGCAGAACGCGACGGCCGGCGCCGACCCGGCGGGCGTGCGGGAACTGATCGTGGGCACCGGCGGCGCCGACAGCTACGGCTTCGAGAGCGCACAGCCGAACAGCCAGAAGCGGATCACCGACGTCAAGGCCGTTCTGAAGCTGACCCTCACCCCGACCACGTACTCCGGGCAGCTGATCCGCGACAACGGCTCGGTGCTCGACACCTTCGGGCCCGTCACCTGTCACTGACCCACGCTCAACTTGCGGCGGAACGCCGTGAGACAAGGAGAGAAGACGTGAAACGACACCTGACGGCGCTCGCCGCCATGGTGGCCCTGGCAGCCGGCGCCGGTGCGATGTTCGCCGGCGCCGCGCCCGGCCGGGCCGAAGCCGCCGACCGCGGCAACCCGCACGGCGTCACCGGCGACCTGGCGCACTCGTCGACCCGGCCGATCGGCAAGGCGGAGGCCCTGGCCCACCCGGAGCGACTGGTCACCCTCGCCAAGAGCCTGCACGCGCGCGTGGTCAACGCCCGGCTGCCGCTGACGACCGATCAGGGCGCCCTGTGGCCCAGCGACTCCGACCCGCGATGGCTCATCAGCTGCAACGAGAGCGACCCCGACAAGCCGGGCCTGCTGCGTACGGAACTGGCGACCGGCAGGTCCGAGACGATCCTGACCGGTACCGAGGGGTGCGACCCTGTCCGGCGCACCGCCTGGGGAACCGTCGTCATCGGCGAGGAGGACGGTGGCGGCCCCGAAGGCGGCCGGCTCTACGAGCTGATGGACCCGCTGCACACCACCGGAGTGACACTCGACCGTTCCACCGGCACCTTCAGCGGCGGTACCGGGGCGCGGAACCTCACCGTCCGGCCCGGCATCGGCCGGCTGTCGTACGAAGGGATCTCGGTCCTGCCCAACGGCCTGCTCTACTACGCCGACGAGAACCGCCCCGACCAGGGCGCGCCCGGCGGCGCGTTGTTCAAGTTCGTGCCGGACAAGCCGCGTGCCGCGGGCGCGGGACCCATCCACCGGCTGAGCGAATCGCCGTTCGCGTCGGGCCGGGTCTACGGTCTCCGGCTGGGCCGGTACGAGGGCGGCCGGGACTACGGCCAGGGCACCCAGACCGGCCAGGGCGCCTGGATCCCCGTCCCCGACCGCACCGACCCCGACCTGACCGGAGCCACCGCCGAGCTCCATCTGACCGGCCTGTACCGGCCGGAGGACATGGACCTCGACGGAACCGCGCTCGCCGCGGGGCAGGTGCGCGCATGTGTCAACGAGACGGGAGACGAGGACGAGGCGCAGAACTGGGGCGAGTCGGTGTGCCTGACCGACGGGACGGTGGCCGCCGCCACCACCAACGCGGCCATCCCGCAGATCCAGGTGTTCGTCCCGGGCAGCCCTGCGGTCAACATGCCCGACAACATGGCCTTCCGGCCCGGCCGCGGCAGCTGGATCGTGCACGAGGACGGCGACACCGAGAGCGATCTGCAGGGCTTTCACGGCAATGACCTGTGGAGCTGCCTGCCGGACGGGTCCGACCCCGACCTGCAGAGCGACGGCTGCATCCGGGTGGCGACCGTCAACGACCCGATGGGTTCCTTCACCGGGGGCGTCTTCGACGCGACCGGGCGCCATCTGTACGTGATCGTCCAGTACAACGTCACCGGCTACGGCGTACTGCTCGACATCAGCGGGTGGAAGTAGCCGATGTACATCTCGGCGAGCAGCAGTACCAGTGCCGCCGACGGCGCCCCGGGCCTCCGCCCGGGGCGCCGGGCCGGGCTGCTGCGCACGGTCCCCGCCAACGTGGTCGCACTCGGCGCCGTCAGCATGGTCACCGACGTCTCCTCGGAGATGGTCAGCGCGGTGCTGCCGCTCTACCTCGTCCTGCAACTGGGCCTGAGTCCGCTTGCTTTCGGCATGTTCGACAGCCTGTACTCCGGCGCCACCGTCCTCGTGCGGCTCGTCGGCGGCCATCTCGCCGACCGCCGGCAGCGCCGCAAACTGGTCGCCGGGGTCGGCTACGGGCTGTCGGCGGTGTGCAAACTCGGTCTGCTGGCCGCGGGCAGCTCGGTGGGCGCTCTGGGCGCCGTGGTGGCCGCCGACCGCGCGGGAAAGGGCCTGCGCACCGCCCCGCGGGACGCCCTCATCTCCCTCAGCACACCCCCGCAGACCCTTGGGGTCGCCTTCGGTGTGCACCGGGCGATGGACACCGTCGGCGCCTTCGTCGGCCCGCTCGCGGCCTTCGCGGTCCTCGCCGCGACCGGCACCGCCTACGACGCGGTCTTCGTCGTCAGCTTCTGCGTCGCCGCGCTCGGTGTCGTGCTGCTGGTCTCCCTCGTCCGGGACCGGCAGGACCCGCCGCCGGCCCGTCGCGAGCCCGCGCTGCGCGCCGCGTTCGGACTGCTGCGCGCGGCCGCGTTCCGCCGCACGTGCGTCCTGACCGCCGCACTGGGACTCGTCACCGTCAGCGACTCCTTCATCTACCTCCTGATGCAACGGCGGTTGGGGATCGCCCCGGAGTACTTCCCGCTGCTGCCGCTCGGCACCACCGGCGCCTATCTCCTGCTCGCCGTGCCGCTGGGCCGGATGGCGGACCGTACCGGCAGGTTCCGGATGTTCCTCGGCGGCCATCTGGCGCTGCTCGCCGCGTACGCGGTCCTGCTCGGACCCACCGGGGGAGTGCTCGTACTGGTCCCGGCGTTGCTCCTGCACGGGGTCTTCTACGCCGCGACCGACGGCGTGCTGATGGCCGCGGCCGGCCCGCTGCTGCCCACCGGGTTGCGGACCAGCGGGATGGCCCTGCTGCAGACCGGTCAGGCGGGCGCCCGGGTGGTGTCCTCGATCATCCTGGGCGCGGCCTGGACCGCCTGGGGTCCGCGCACCGGGCTCGCGGTGATGGCGACCGGACTTGCGGTGTGCCTCCTGGCGGCCAGGTTCGGCTTCCCGCTGGGCGATGCCCCAACGGTCGACGCCGACGGCGACGCACCCGGATCCGAACCACCCGGCGTCCGCGCACCCGACCTCCGGCCGCACGACGAGGAGACGATCGCATGACCGCTTTCCGGCAGCGCGCCCGGCTCCGGCTGCTCGCACCGGTGGTCGCCCTGCTGGTGCTGGCCGGGTTGGGGGTCGGCTACAGCGTCCACGCGGCGCGGCGCGAGGCCGTCCCGGTCTTCCACGGTGAGCCGCTCGACAGCGTCCGCCCCGGGCAACTGCTGTTCCGCGACACCGCTCCCGGAGCCGGCCACGGCAACATCGCGGCAGTGCCGGCAGGCAGCCCCGGCGCCCCGCGTACGGTCAGCGGGCTGGGTTGTGAGCGCTTCTACAGCGCGGCGGGCACCGGCGTCTGCCTCATCACCCGCACCGGCGCCGTACCCAGGACGTACGCGCTGATCGTCGACCGCCAACTGCGCGAGGTCCGCCGGGTGAAGCTCTCGGGCATCCCCAACCGCACCCGGGTCTCGCCCAGCGGGCGCATGGTCTCCTGGACGGTGTTCGTGCAGGGCGACTCCTACAACAAGGGTGGTTTCTCCACCTGGACCGGGATCCTCGACACCCGAACCGGCTACGCGGTGCTGAACATCGAGGACATCCCGCTGTTCATCGACGGTCGCCGCTACCGGGCCTCCGACGTCAACTTCTGGGGCGTGACCTTCGCGGCGGACGACAACCGCTTCTACGCGACCGTGACGACGAAGGGGAAGACGTATCTCGTCCAGGGCGACTACGGCAAGTGGGAGGCGCACACGCTGCGTGAGAACGCCGAATGCCCCTCCCTGTCGCCGGACAGCACCCGGGTGGTGTTCAAGAAGCGGGTCTCCTCCGATGCGGCGAGGCCCTGGCGGCTCCACGTACTCGACCTGTCGACGATGCGTGAGACCGCACTCGCCGAGCCCGCGAGCGTGGACGACCAGGCCGCGTGGTTCGACGGGCACACCGTCATGTACGCCAGATCCCGGGGCAGCGGCGGCTCCGATGTCTGGGCCGTTCCGGCCGACGGGACCGGACAGCCCCGCAAACTCATTGTCGACGCAGCGTCACCGAGCCGCTGAAGGAGGCGTTCCGGGCGGATCCGGTGGCCGCCGGGTCATCCCGCGGCGGCCACCGGGTGACATTCGAGTGGGGTACAACTCGGACGAGGAGTCCCAAGAGCGGGCGTACGGAGCCCTGTCGAGCATGGTGCCGTCACGAAGTTGCGTCAGAAGCGAACCCAAATCGCTGCCCAAACGTCTAGAGGAGTGAGCACAACGAGCCTGCCGGGCGCAGCCGTGGCGGTGCTGGAGAGTCAGGAGCACGTTATGGAGCCGCAGCCGGCCGTTGAAGTCAGTAGACGTGTCGTCTGTCCCCGCTGTCACCGAGTGAGATGCATCTGCCCCTGACGCGGCCCGGCCCATCGGCCTCCGTGCGCACCGGGCGGCCGTTCCGCCCCGAAACGGACACAGGCAGATGCCGCCCGCCGGCCTGGTCGTCCGCCTGCTAGCGTCGGCGCGGAATGCGAGTCGTCCGCAAGCCTGAGCCCCTATCGCTCGGCCCCGGTCCGGCTCGGAATCACCCGGACGTTTGCCGACACAGTGGGGACATATCAGTGCGGGGAAGACACGGCCGATCGCGGTCGCGCGTAGTCAAGGGGATCACCGCGGCGGTCGCCGTCTCGGCGCTGGCGGTCGGAGCGTACGCCTCCGCCTCGCCGTCGGGGCATGGGACAGGTCAGGCATCTTCGTCCACCGCCGGGTCGCAGCTGCAGGCGGACTTCGCCGCCGCGGCCGCAGAGTTCCAGGTGCCCGAGAGCGTGCTGCTCGCCGTGTCGTACCACCAGACGCGCTGGGAATCGCACCAGGGCGCACCCAGTGCCACCGGCAACTTCAACGTCATGGGCCTCACACAGGTCGACTCGTCCGCCGTGTCGGCGCACAGCGACAGCCAGCGCCGCGCGGAACTGGACCAGCGGGGCGATGGCGGTACAAAGCGTTTCCATCCGGACAAGTCGGCGCTCGCCGCGGTCGGTTCGGTCGGCACGTCCGACCCGGCCCTGCACACCCTGGACGCCGCTGCCGCGCTGATCGACGAGCCCGCGAAGGCGCTGCGCACCGACCCGCGGGAGAGCGTCCGCGGCGGAGCGGCACTGCTCGCCTCCTACGAGAAGAAGGCGCACGGGAAGCTCGCCACCGACCCGGGCCAGTGGTACGACGCGGTCGCGCGCTACACCCACTCCTCGGACACCGCTGCCGCGAACCAGTTCGCCGACCGCGTCTTCGCGACCATCCGCTCCGGCGCCAGTCGCACCACCGCGGACGGCCAGCAGGTCACCCTGGCAGCAGCCCCATCGGTCGTCCCCGCAGCACCTGCGCCCGCCACCAGCACGGCCAAGGCGGCCGTGGGAGCCAATGCGGCCACAGCGGAGTGCCCCTCGGGGCTGACCTGCAACTTCGTCCCCGCCGCCTACCAGGGCACCAACGCCGCGGATCCGGCCGTCTACGGCAACTACGACAAGGCCAACCGGCCTGCCGACGGCCAGGCGATCCAGTACATCGTCATCCATGACACCGAGAGCGACTACAGCTCCGCCGTCAACGTCTTCCAGAACCCCACCACCGACGTGAGCGCGCACTACCTCGTCCGCGCCAATGACGGCCTGGTGACGCAACTGGTCGCCACCAAGGACGAGGCGTGGCACGCCGGCAGCCGGGTGCTGAACATGCACAGCCTCGGCGTCGAGCACGAGGGTTTCGCCCTCAAGGACGCGAGCTGGTACACCGAGGCGGAGTACGAGTCGTCGGCGACGCTCGTGCGCTACCTGGCGGGCCGGTTCAACATTCCGCTCGACCGGCAGCACATCATCGGTCACGACGACATCACCGGTCCGACCGACGCCTATGTGGCGAGCATGCACTGGGACCCCGGAACGTACTGGGACTGGTCGCACTACATGGATCTGCTCGGCGCTCCGCTGGGTGGGAACGGCGCCCCGATCGTCGGCGGTGAGATCACCATCGCCCCGCCGTTCACCGCGGCGAACCAGCCCGTGGTGACCGGCTGCGACCCGAAGTCGAGCACGAGTCCGTGCGCGGTGCGTCCGGCCAACTTCGTGTACCTGCGCACCTCCGCGTCCGCCACGGCGCCGCTGATCAAGGACGCGCTCGTCTCGTCCCACGGCGGAGCCTCGGGGACCAGCCAGGCAGCCGACTGGACGGACAAGGCCGTCTCCGGCCAGAGCTTCATCGTCGCCGAGGTCCAGGGCGACTGGACGGCGATCTGGTACGCCGGTCAGAAGGCGTGGTTCTTCAACCCCGGCGGCCAGAACGCCGTGGCCAACAGCCGCACCGCCGAGAAGGTCGTCACGCCCTCCGGCACCGCCGCCATCCCGGTCTACGGCCGCTCCTACCCGGAGGCGTCGGCCTACCCGGCCGTCATCTCCGCCGTCGGCCAGGACCCCAAGCAGGCGGTGGTGCCGACCGGCTACACCCTGCCGGCCGGCCAGGCCTATGTGGCCAACGCGGCGATGGCGAGTGACTTCTTCTACGCCCAGAACGTCAACATGGACGCGCCCGGGGACCACACCCTGGTCGTCGGATCCACGATGTACTACCCGATCCGCTACAACCACCGCATCGCCTTCGTGAAGGCGAGTGACGTCACCACCGTCGAGGCGGCCAAGCCCCCGACCGGCACGTACACGCCGGCCGGTCCGACCCGGGTGCTCGACACGCGTTCCGGGCTGGGCGCCGCGAAGGCTCCGGTGGGTCAGGGTGCGAGCATCGCCCTGAAGGTCGCGGGTGTGGACGTTGTCCCCGCCGCCGGTGTGACGGCTGTGGTGCTGAACGTGACGGCGGTGGCGCCGACCTCGGGCGGCTTCGTGAGCGTCTACCCGGACGGGCAGCCGCGACCGGGCGTCTCGAATCTCAACTTCGCGGCGCAGCAGACCATCGCGAACCTCGTCGTCGTCCCCGTGATCAACGGCAAGGTCGACTTCTACAACTTCTCCGGCAGCGTCAACCTGCTGGCCGACCTCACCGGCTACTACACCACCGCCACCACGGGCTCTCGATTCAACAGCGCCGGTCCGACGCGCGTGCTCGACACGCGTTCCGGGCTGGGCGCCGCGAAGGCCCCGGTGGGTCAGGGCGGGACCATTGCCCTGCAGATCGCGGGTGTGGGTGGTGTCCCGGACACGGGTGTGACGGCCGTGGTCCTGAACGTGACGGCGGTGGCGCCGACCTCGGGCGGCTTCGTGAGCGTCTACCCGGACGGGCAGCAGCGGCCGGGCGTTTCGAATATCAACTTCTCGGCGCAGCAGACCATTCCGAACCTGGTCGTGGTTCCGGTGGTCAACGGGAAGGTCGATTTCTACAATTTCGCCGGCAGCGTCAATCTGCTGGCAGACCTGACCGGCTACTACACGACCACGGGATCGGTGTTCAACACCGCGGGACCCACCCGCGTCCTTGACACCCGCTCCGGCGTCGGAGCCGTCCACACCCCCGTCGGTCCCGGTGCCACCATCACCCTCCAGATCGCCGGCCGCGCGGGACTGCCCGCCTCCGGAGTCACGGCGGTGGTCCTGAACGTCACGGCGGTCGCGCCGACCACGGGGGGCTACGTCAGCGTCTATCCGGACGGGCAGGCCCGGCCGGGTGTCTCGAATCTCAACTTCTCGGCGAAGCAGACGATCCCGAACCTGGTCGTGGTTCCGGTGGTCAACGGGAAGGTCGATTTCTACAACTTCGCCGGCAGCGTCAACCTGCTGGCCGACCTGACCGGCTACTACACCAACAGCTGACATCAGGCACCGAAGAGCCCGGCCGGCGTGAGCGGCCGGGCTCTTCAGCGTTCCAGGACCGTGTCCACACCCCGGTCCGCCCTCGCGAAGCCACTGGTCTGCCAGGTGCCACCGTCGGACGTGACCGCGAAAGCCTCCACTCCCGGCAGGGCCGCCAACCACGTACGGGCCCGGTCCCCACCCATCGCGCAGGCGGCGGTGGCCCAGGCATCGACATCCGTCAGGCCGCGACCGACCACCGTGACCGAGGCGAGGGCGTCGACGGGTGGCGCGCCGGTGTGCGGGTCGAGGATGTGGCAGCCGCGTTCGGCGGGGCCGGACGTCGCCACGGCCATCGCATGACGGGTCTCGATGGTGGCCACGACCGCACCGGGCCGCAGCGGATCGGCCACCCCCACCCGCCAGGGACCGCCGTGCAGCTGCACATCACCTCCGCCGTTGACACAGACGGAGGGCGCACCCGCGGAGTGCAGCATCGCGGCCGCCCGCTCCACCGCCCACCCCTTGACCAGACCGGTCGGATCGAGGCCGCCCGCGTACCGGGCGCTGAACCAACCGCCGCTGCGCCGTTCGGCGTCCGCACACAACCGCAGTACCTCCCGCACCTCCGGCGAGCACCGGTCGGGTGCGAGCTCGCCGCGGGCCAACCGGCTGATCTGGCTGCCGGGCCGGTAGGGCGAGAACTCCTCGTCCACGTGATGCAACCAGGCCGTGGCGGCGGCCAGCGCGGTACGGGTGCGCGGACCGGTGTCACCGCGGACGTCGAACGAGAACACGGTGCCCATCACGTGCTCCACATGCCGGAGCCGCGCCGGGTTGTCAGCCACCGGACCTGTCCAGTGCGCTCTGCAGGGAACGGATGTACCCCTCGCTGGTGTACGTCGCGCCGGAGACGGTGTCGATGCCCGCGCTCTGGGCGTCGAGAGCCTCCTGGGTGAGTTGCGGAACGGAGAACGCGGCGATCTCCTGGTCCCGGCCGTTCTCGTCGGGTACCTGCAGCACGGTGACGGCGGTGATCTTCGCGCCGGTCAGGGTGATCTGCACCTGCACCGGTCCGAACCGCGTCTGGATGGTGTCCCCGTCGACGGTTCTGACCCCGCCGACGGTGGCACCCGCGGACGGCGAGGAGCCTGTCGCGGCGGGTGCGGGGGAGGAGGAACCGGGGTTCACGCTCGCCTGCGCCACCGACTGCTGCTGCGTGTGCGGTTTCAGCGACAGCAGGACGACGACGCCGGTCACGGTCGCGGCCGCGCTCAGCAGGATGCGGCGCAGGGGATGGGTTCGCATGGCGCTCACAGCTCGAAGGATTCGTGGTGGATGCGGCCGGCCGGCACACCGGCCGCGCGCAGTGCGTCGTAGGACTCCTGCGCCATGCCTTCCGGCCCGCACAGGTACACGTCGTGCTCGCGGATGTCGGGCAGTACCGTTCGCAGACCGGTGGCGGTGATGGCGGCGCGGGTGCCGTCCGCCGCGTTGACGGCGTAGTACAGGCGGGCCCCACGGGTCAGCGCTATTGCCTCCAGCTCCGACCGCAGTGCCAGGTCCCCCGGGGTGCGGGCCCGGTACAGCAGGGTCAGATCGCCGGGGCGGGCCGGGAGCGTCTCGAACAGCGCGCGCAGCGGCGTGACGCCCACGCCGCCGGCGAGCAGCAGCACCTTGGAACGGGTCCGGCGGGCGGAGGTCATCGCCCCGTAGGGGCCCTCCGCCCAGACCCGGGTGCCGGGCCGGAGCAGGGCCAGCGCCGCACTGTGCTCGCCCACCGCCTTGACGGTGATGCGCAGCTGGTCCGGGCGGGGCGCGGCCGACAGCGAGTACGGGCTGGAGGTCCACCACAGCCCACCGGTCAGGAACCGCCAGCGCAGGAACTGTCCGGACTCGGCGCGCAGTTCGGCCAGCCGGCGCCCCTGGATCAGGACGGAGACGACGCCGGGCGCCTCGCGCACGGTGGCCGCGACCCGCAGCCGGTGCCGGAGGTTCAGCCGTACGGGGACGAGGACACGGAACCACAGCACGAGCACCGCGACCCCGAGGTACAGCACGTACCAGGCGTTCTGAGCGGCCGCGTTCCCGGCGAAATCGCTGCCGAGGGCGAGTTGGTGGCCGAAGGCGAGGAAGAGCGCGAGGTAGGTCAGGACATGCAGGTAGTACCAGGTCTCGTAGCTGACCCGGCGGCGTACGGCACGCGCGGAGACCAGACCGACCGCGATGAGGAGCAGCGCACCCGCGGTCCCCTTGAGCATCTCGGGATAGTCCAGCACCACGGTCGTGGTCTCGTGCACGATGCCGGTGCGGGCCTGGACCGCGTAGCCCCAGATGATCAGCACGATGTGGGCCAGCATCAGGCACACGGTGTACCGACCGGCCATCGCGTGCCAGCGGGCCACCCGATCGCTTCCCACACCGCGTTCCAGGGCCGGAACCCTGGCCATGAGAGCGACCAGGACGGCGCACCCGTAGCCGGCGAGGAGGCCGGCGATCCGGCCCGCGCCGATCAGCCAGCCCGCGGGCCCGACGACCGCGGCGGTGTCGTGCCACCACAGTGCGAGCACCGCGACCGCACCCGCCCCGACCAGGGCGAGCACCGGCCCGGCCGGTGAGCGGCGGCCGGGAGGTGAGCGGCGGCCGCGCGGCGCGGGCGGCCCGTCCTGGCCGGCCGGTGTGGAACCGTGCCGTGCCGCCCGGTGGCCGTAGGTCGTCGCCACGATGTCCCCTTTCGTCGGCTGACGGCCCACTGTGCCGCCGCAACCTCTGAATCAGCTCTGAACCGGAGGTCCGGGGCGGGTCTCATGGGAAACTCAGAGGTTGTGGCGGCATGCTGGACCGACCATGGACACCCCTTCCGCGGCGCGCCCGCTGCCCTCCCTGACCCGCCCGGACGGCACCCCGGTCCGGGTCCTCGTCGTGGACGACGAACCGGACCTGCTCGAGGTCCTCGCCGGCGTCCTGCACTACGAGGGCTGGGAGGTGCGGACCGCCGCCGACGGGGCCTCGGCGCTCACCGCGGCCCGGGATTTCCAGCCCGACGCCGTCATCCTCGACATCATGCTGCCCGACTTCGACGGGCTGTCCGTACTGCGCGGGTTGCGGGCGCGGCAGCCCGGGATCTGCGTGCTCTTCCTGACCGCGCGCGACGCCGTCGAGGACCGCATCGCGGGCCTCACCGCCGGCGGCGACGACTACGTCACCAAACCGTTCAGCCTCGAAGAGGTCCTGGCCCGGCTGCGCGGCCTGCTGCGCCGTGCGGGCATGACCCGGGAGCGGCCCGCGGGGGCGGCGCTGGCCGTCGGCGACCTGGTCATGGACGAGGAGGCGCGGGAGGTGACCCGGGGCGGGCAGACCGTCGAGCTGTCACCGACCGAGTTCGAACTGCTGCGGTATCTGCTGCGCAACCCCCGCCGGGTACTGAGCAAGGCGCAGATCCTGGACAACGTCTGGTCCTACGACTTCGGCGGCCAGGCCCACATCGTGGAGCTCTACATCAGCTATCTGCGTAAGAAGATCGACGTCGGCCGGGATCCGATGATTCACACGGTGCGGGGTGCCGGATACGTCCTCAAGCCCGGTACACCGTGATCGGCCCGCACTCGCTGCGCGCCCGGCTGACCTGCGGGCTGGTGGTGCTTCTCGCGGTCAGCTGCGCGGCCGTCGGCATCGCCGCGGTGCTCGCGCTGCGGGGCTTCCTCACCGAACGCCTCGACCAGCAGCTCAGCGACGCGGGCGGCCAGTTCCCGGCGAGCCTGGAGCACGCCGGGGAACACGGCGAACCCGACGCGGACAACCACGCCGACACCCGCCGTCAGTCGCCCGGCACGTTCGGCGCCCGGCTGCTCGCGGGAGCGGTCACCGACGCCGCGGTGGTGCGCTCCGGCACCGACACCACGGTGGAGCTGACCGCCGCCGACAAGGCGGAACTCGCGGCCGTTCCGGTCGACGGCCGGGCGCACGACATCGAACTGTCGGCACTGCACGGCTACCGGGTCAGGGCCGTGGCCGGCGACGACCAGGACGTACTCATCACCGGTCTGCCCCTGCGGAGCATCGAGGAGACCGTGCATCGGCTCGAACTGGTCGAGGCGGTCGTCTTCGGCGGGGCCCTGGTGGTGACCGGCGTCGCGGGGGCGCTGTGGGTGCGCTGGTCGCTGCGGCCGCTGCGACGGGTCGCCGCGACCGCCACGGCCGTGACGCGGCTGCCGCTGGACAGCGGTGAGGTCGCCCTGCCGCTGCGGGTCCCGGACGTCGATCCGCGCAGCGAGGCGGGGCAGGTCGCCACTGCCTTCGATCTCATGCTCGGCCATGTCGGGGACGCCCTGTCCAAGCGGCACACGAGCGAGGAACGACTGCGCCGGTTCGCGGCCGACGCCAGCCATGAGCTGCGTACCCCCGTCGCCTCGGTGCGCGGCCACGCGGAACTGGCGCTGCGTCACCCAGGACCGGTGCCGGCCGAGGTACGGCGGTCGCTGGAGCGGGTGGCCGCGGAGTCCGCGCGGATGGGCGAGATGGTCGACGACCTGCTGCTGCTCGCCCGACTGGACGCCGGCCGCCCGCTGGAGCGCCAACCGGTGGACCTGACGCGGCTGGTGCTGGACTCGGTGGACGACGCACGGGCCGCCGGTCCCGGTCACCGGTGGGTGCTCGAGCTGCCGGAGGAGCCGGTCACCGTCCCCGGCGACGCCCACCGGTTGCAGCAGGTCGTGGCGAACCTGCTGGCCAACGCCCGGATCCACACCCCGGACGGGACCGAGGTCGCGGTGCGGCTGCGCACCGTCCAGGAAGCCGACGACGGGACGGTCGAACTGAGAGTCGCCGACAACGGCCCCGGGGTGCCGGAGGCGGTCCGCACGACGCTCTTCGAACGTTTCGCGCGCGCCGACCGGCGGCGCCCCGGTGCGGGCAGCGGTGCGGGCCTTGGCCTGGCCATCGTCGCTGCGGTGGTCGAGGCGCACGAGGGTACGGTCACCGTCCGCAGCCGGCCCGGCAGGAGCGAATTCACCGTGCGGCTGCCGCTCTGAGCCCTCCCCCGGGAGCGCGGTCACGGCTCAACTCCTGCTGGAGGACTGCCGGAACACCGGCGGGAGGATCGGTTTACAGCCAAGATCGGAAGAGGCTGATCGACTTCCGGGTGTACATGTTCGATATTTTGGAACACTTGGATTCGATACGGTGAATCAATTGAATTGAAGATACACCTGACATTATTATTGCCTTCGGCTTCGTTGTAATGATCGCTTCTGGTCGTCGGGGGACTCGATGCTTGACTTACGTGCGCACCTCCGTCCCGCCGCGAGTCACAAGGACAACAACCGCAAGCGAATCATCATCGCAATTATGATTAAACCGGACACGCAGGCCGGTATCGCACGGCGCACGCTCCTGTCACAGGCCACGGTCTCCACCGCCGTGCGTGAGCTGGAGAGGGACGGCATCGTCCGGATGGAGCGCAACTCGGCGGCCCAGGGCAAGGGGCGGGGAGCCCTCGTCCGCCTGCAGGGAGCGTCCAACGTGGCCGTGGGTGTCGACCTCGGCTTCAACCATGTCACCGTGATCGCCCGGCGGGTCGACGAGCAGTACGACCGGGTCAAGGTGCAGCAGAGTCCCGACGGGGCCAACCGCGGCCTTGCGCACGTGATTCCGCTCGTCAAGGGGCTGATCGAGGACGCGGTGGCCGAGACGGGCCGCACGCGGGACGACATCACCTCCGTGGGTATCGCCGTGCCCAGGATGATCGACCCCCGAAGCGGGACGTTCGCCGCCCCGGTGCTGCCGCCCTGGAGCGAAGGAGGCGATCCGGCCAAGGAGCTGGCCAAGGCACTCGGGGTCCGCGTGGTGATGGACAACGACGCCAACCTCGGTGCTCTCGCGGAGCAGACCTACGGGGGGAGCGAGCACCTGGAGACCGTCGTCTACGTGAAGGCTTCGACCGGAATCGGTTCGGGCCTGATCGTCGGCGGCAACCTGCTGCGGGGGCGCAGCGGGATCGCCGGCGAGATCGGCCATCTGACCATGGACCCGCACGGGATCATCTGCCAGTGCGGCGGCCGCGGCTGCCTGGAGACCATCATCGGCGCCGAATACCTCATCGACCAGGTCAGGAAGTCGCAGTTGGGGAACTCGACGGACCTCCCAGGATCCCTGTCGTCGCTCATCGCGAAGGCGCAGGCGAACGACGCCGTGTGCGTGCGTGCCCTGCAGGACGCGGGGCGGCTGCTCGGCAGGGCGCTCGCCCAGCTCTGCAATCTCTTCAATCCCGATGTGGTGGTGCTCGGGGGCCAGCTCGCCGGAGCCAGGGACCTGGTTTTGAAACCCTGCAGGGAGTCCCTGGAGCGGTTCGCGCTGTCGGGTGCGGTGGATCCGTCGACTGGATTCGAACTGCGGCTCAGCGCTCTGAAGCAGCGGGCCGAGGCACTCGGCGCGCTCGTCCTCGGGCTCAGCTCGATCCTCTCGGACGAGGAGATCGGCGAGAGCTGACCGCGGGCATCGATTTGAAGTTATGACGGGGAACGCGGAAGGCGCGCGGTTCAATTAATAGAGCCCGTGTCATCGATCGCCGATCCGCGCCGTTTTCCAGCCCAATGCGCGGGCAAGGCGGTGCCGTTCCTGACGTGGCAATCCTCGACTGGATGTGCGAAGAGGCGCGTGAAGCGTTGGCGTAATCAGGCAACTGATGATGTATCAGTCCAGGTAGAGTTTCATCGTGCCGCATCTTTCCTCGACGTCCACGGGCCGAGGCGGTGCGGCGAACTGATGACTACCGACATTTGCGGAGACATGATGTCTTTCCTTGCTCGGAACGAGTGTTCCGATGACCTCTGTGTCCAGTCCGGACCGGATTCTTCGAGGTCAGCGGAGGACAGTGGGCCCGCGGCCTACGAGACTCCGCTCCTCGCCGATCTCGGCCATGTGCGAAAACTGACCCTGGGAAGTTCTTCCAGCGGTAATGCGGACGCCAACTCACAGTATTACTGGTAGGACTCCGGTGAAATCGCAGATCATTTGGATCCGGGACGCGCGATGACTCTGCTGACCCGTTTGCCTGCCCAGTGTGCCCCGTACGTGGCCGGGGTTTTCCCCGCACCCGCCTCCGTACTCGCCTCCGGCCCCGCCGCCGCATCGGCGGACGCGCGCTTCCCCGCTCACGGGATGAACAGGGTCTGGCCGGGTCTGTCGTCGCTGTGGTCCCGGGGCCCGTGGCGATCGGGCGAGTTACGGGGCGTGACGTACAAAGGAGCCGGTCTGGTCACCGTGGGGCAGTGTCTCGCCGATGACGAACAGCTCAGGGCGGGGCTCGTCCAAGCAGTGGAGGACGACCGGTGGGAGATCCTCACCCGGTGGCCCGGCAGCTACCTCGTCGTCATGGCGCGGGACGGCGAACTCCTCGCCCTCACCGATCTGGCCGGCCAGTTCCCGCTGTACTACTGCCCCCGACGCGGGCGCGTGGCCCTCGGCTCGCAACCGGCGATCGCGGCCGCGGCGGCGGGAATCCCCGCGCGACCCGACCGCGCCACCCTGGCGGCCCAGATCCTGTGCCCCGGCGCCGGCCCGCTGTTGGGGGAGCGATCCGTCCTTGACGGCGTCCGCAGACTCGGTGGCGGCCAGGCGCTGCGGATCGATGCCGAGGGACATCTGACGACCTGGACCTATGACCCCCTGGTCCCCGAACGCCACGCGTCGCTCGCGGACGGCGCAGCAGCGCTGAGGACGGCGCTGACGGCCGCGGTCGGCGCACGCGCTGGCCGGGGAGATCGGCTCACCGCGGACTTCAGCGGTGGCCTGGACTCCACTTCCCTGGCCTTCCTCGCCGTGCGCCGGGCTCGCACCCCGCTCCCCGTCTTCGTCTACCACCACCCGGAAGCCCCCTCCGGGGACTTGGAGCATGCCCAGCGGTTCGCCCGGCTGGACGGGCGGCTGGAGCTGACCGTTCTTCCCGGCTCTCGGCAGACCCTCACGTACCACGGACTGGATCAGGTAAGCCCGGCCGGCCAGCCCGAGGTTGCGGCGGTGAACACCGCCCGGCTGCGGGTGCGCCTGGCGGGTATCGCCGCGGGCGGCGGCGCGATCCATCTCGGCGGCGAAGGCGGAGACGCCCTCCTGGTCCCGTCCGCCGGCTATCTGGCCGACCTCGCCCGGCAGGGCGGACCTCGCACCTTCGGGCGGCACTGCCGCGATGTGGCAAGGGCCCGCTGCGAGGCACCCGCGGAGGTGGCGGCCCGGGCACTGCGTCTGTCACGAACGTCGGCGGGCGGGGCGCTGAAGCGGCTGGCCGACCGGTTCGAACGGCCGGCGCAGCGCATCCCGCAGTGGCTGGACACCATCGCCTGGTGGCCCGAGCCGGGATCCGAGGCCGGCTGGCTGACCGGGTCCATGCGGAGCGAGCTCGCCGAGCTGGCCAGAAGTCGCGCGCGGACCGTTGCCGCGACGCCGGGCCTCGGCGTGGGTGACCACACGGCCCTCACCGAGCTGCGTACCGCGGCGACCGTCCAGCAGCAACTGTCGGAAACAGCCCGCGAGTTCGACGTGTGGCCGCAGGCCCCGTTCCTCGACAACGACGTGGTCAGGGCGTGCACGGGACTGGCTGCGTATCGCCGGGCCGATCCGACCACCGTCAAGCCACTGCTCGGAGCGGCGCTGGCCGGCCTGGTGCCGGAACCCGTGCTGGCCAGGCGCGGCAAGGGGAACTACACGGCCGAGGACTACCAGGGTGCACGGCTGCACGCGGCGGAGATCAGATCCGTGCTCACCGGCTCGCGGCTGGCGGACCTCGGGATCATCGACTCCCAGGCCGTGCTCCGTTCGCTCGACCAGGTGTTGATGGGGATCCAGGCTCCGTTGCCCGCGCTGAACAGGCTCCTGAGCGCCGAAGTGTGGCTACGCGGTCTGGAGTGACCCGCCCTTCCCGAGGAGATGGCACCATGCCGGACCTGTACATCCCCGAGCACATCCATGACAGCGTCGCCCCGCACGGCGGCAGCGTGCTGTTGAACGCGCGCTCGGGGCAGTGGTACGCCCTCAACTCCAGCGCGCACACGCTCTGGCAGGAGTGGCAGCGCACCGGCGATTTCGACGCCGCGGTCGACGCCGTGGCACATCGGTATCCGTGTGAGCAGCGCACCCAAGTCCGTTCGGACGCGGAAGAGTTGGCTGTCGGTCTGGCCGCGCGCGGATTGGTGCTGCCCGGTGGGCCGGGCGGGCGGCGGAGCCCGGGGGAGCCGGCCGAGAAGGTCACCGTCGTACCGGCCGGAGCGCGGCCGCGCTCGCACCGGGGCCTTCCCCTGGTGGCCCTCGTCGTCGCGCTGCTGTTGCTACGCCTCCCGTTCCGGCTGACGGTCGGGCTGGTCGGGGCCCGGCAGCGGTGGTGCCGTGGGGTGGCCACGGCGGAACAGGCGTTGTGGGCGGTGGTCGCTGTCGAGGCCGCGGCGCGGCGTTTCCCCGGACGCGCCGCCTGCCTCGAACTCTCCCTGAGCGCCGTCGTGACGATGGCGCTGCTGGGCCGACGGCTCGACTGGTGCATCGGGGCGGTCGAGGATCCCTACCGGTTCCATGCCTGGGTCGAAGTCGGCGGACATCCCGTCACGCACCCTTCCGATTCTGAGAGCGCTCTTTTCCGGCGCGTTCTTTCAATTTGACCGATCCAGGCCTTTCTTGTGGCCCGCGGTCCTTTCGCCGGATGCGAACAATGCGATACGGTGATTTCCCAGGAGTGGCCGGGGAGGACTTCCGGTCGATCGGTCCCGGACATGGAGAAAGGTCCGGCCGCCGGCATGCGCGACCGAACCCCTTCTCGTACTGCCTGTGCTACGGATACTTCAGGAACGGCGAGCGAGGGCGTCAAACATCGACGTCTCGCCGTGCCCGAAGAGAACCAGAATAACGATCACGATGATGGTGATCGTCGTCCGGATGTGGACCCAGCGCACAGGTGATACGCACTGGGCGAATACTCGGATGTTGAGCTCCATGGGACTGCCTCCTTCCAGGTGTTTTTCAGCCGACCGGTTGACTCCTTCAGTCTGTGCCCGGGGCGCGTGGAGGAGCAACAGCCGTTTATGCGGCCTTGTACGGAGCCTGGACAGGGATAACATCCGGTGGAGTTGCGGACTTTATGGATCCTCGGCATTCAAAATGTACGACGCGTTGATCGTCGAGGTGTGTCCGCGCTCAATTCGAAGCCATTGGCTCCGCCGCCGCCCGCCATCGGGGTCGCTGGTTCGTCAACTGGTGAGTTCTCGTGCCGGGATGGCCGATGGGGCTGATTCGCGTCCGTGAGAGCGGAAGGGCGCGTCGCACGGCCGGATTTGAAGACCGGCGGGAGACGCGGGCGGTGGCCCGACGAAAATTCGACCGATCCACCGCCCAGAGCCTCGCTCGTGTCCGAGGCGCTCTCGCACGAAATGCCTCTTGGTATGCATTCGGCAAAATCTCGAAGGGGGAGCGGTCAGCGGCCACTGCAACCCCAACTGCCTCAAAGGCAGGCGCCGATGGCCCCCACGAGAGGCCCGTTCCCAGGGATCCGATCGTGGGGGGATCACTCCGCGGCGGCGAATGACCCGTCGATGAGTACCGGAACGACGTCACAGGAGTCCCGTTCGGTGGCGATGGCCACGTCGTCGGCGAAACCTCCGCCCACGAGTTCCCTTCCCGACGCGCAGTCGGTCACGGCCGCGGCGACATCCGGTGTCGGTTCGAAGCATGCGGCCGCAGCGGCAGCTTCGGGCGACATCGTGCAGCCGGAACGGCTCCGCAGGGCAGACAGGATCGCTCCGGCGCCGAGCAGATCCTCCAGCGCCGGGCGCAGGCTGCCGTCGGGCCAGCGTTCTCCCGAGGCGATCACGGCCACCGGGCGGTCGAGGGCCCCGTAGCCGTGCCGTGCGAGCCAGGAGCCCACGGCCGTCGCATTGCGCAGACAGCCGGCGACCACCGTCGACCCGCCGGCCGCGGCGGCGATCGCCGATCCGTTCGGAGAGGGCAGGACCAGGCGCGGAGTGAAGGGAGCGCTGCGCAGCGCCGCAGGGGAGAGCGACCACGGTGATTCCGGCGTGGACATCCGACGCCCGGTGGCCAGGCGCGCGCCCATCCGTTCGGCGAACTCCGCCGCGGAGGCGTCGCGCCAGGCGTACGGATGGACGCGCGTCCCGGACTCCACCGCCACCGTCACCGACGTCGTGAACGACAGCACATCGACCACCACCAGACACGCGGCATCGGCCGCGAGCCGTTGCGCGCCGACGGCTCCCCAGTCGAATCGCGCTCCACTGCCTGACTGGAGAAACCAGTCGTCCATATGTCTCCTCCGGCTGTGTTCCCGGGCCTCAGGCCCGGTCGAGGTGGTCGCGTTGGGCCTGGGTGAGGTCGAGGTCCAGCGCGTCGAGGGACTCGTCGAGTTGGGTGAGGGAGGTGGCGCCGATGATGGGAACGATCGGTAGGGCGCCGCCGAGGAGCCAGGCCAGGACGACCTGACCCGCGGTGGTACCGGTCTCCGCGGCGACCTCGCGCAGGGCGGTGAGTTGGGCGGCGGCGCCGGGGTGGTCGAACTGCTCGGGCACGGGCTTTGCGGGGTTGGTGTAGGCACCGGAGAGCAACGGAGTGTACGCGAGCAGGGTCAGGTCGGGTTCGCCGCGGACGTAGTCGAGCAGTTCGGGCGTGACGTGCTCGCCCGTTCCGAACCTCGCGCCGGGCTTGGGACGCAGGTAGGTGTACTGCTGCTGGATGCAGGAGTAGCCGGCCAGGGCGCGTTCATTCGCGAGCTTCCGCGCGCGTTCGATGCGCCAGGTGACCTGGTTGCTGACGCCCAGGACGTCGACGGTTCCCTCGGCGACCAACTCACCGAACGCTTCGACGGTCTCGGCCAGTGGCGTCGCACGGTCCTCTATGTGGCCGTAGAGCACATCGACGCGGTCGGTGGCCAGCCGGCGCAGGCTGCCTTCGATGCCACTGCGGATGGCCTTGGCCGAGAGCCCTTCGGCAGTGCCGGGCCACTGGCCCGGCCGTGCCGGACGGGCGCCGACCTTGGTGGCGAGCACGATCCGGTCCCGGTTTCCACGCGCCGCCATCCACCGGCCGACCACCTCTTCGCTCTCACCGCCGTGCGCGCCGTCCTCCCAGAACGAGTAGCAGTTGGCAGTGTCGACGAAGGTGCCGCCGCGTTCCACGAAACGGTCCAGGATCGCGAAGGCCGTGGCTTCCTCGACGCGGGTCCCGAAGGGCATGGCGCCCAGGCACATGGTGCTGACGCGGGGTCCCGGAGTGGTGTCGGGACGGCGGCCCAGAGTACGAAAACGCATGAGTGCTCCACAGAGTGCGAGGAAGTGGGGGAACGTCGCGAACCCTGTCACTTGGAGCGCGCTTCAGGTCAAGGCTCCGCCTTCGCGCCGACCGCCACCGGTCGCAGAGCCGCACACCGCACAGCCGCACACTGCGGCCGGCACACCGCACACCGGGAAAGCACAGACCCTGCCGCGCGTTCACCGCGACGGCCGGGCCTGTGGATGATGCTGATGCTCAGGAACTGCGGCAGAGCATTCCCATACCGGTGGTCCGTACGACGCTCATCCGCCAGGCGTCGAACGTGACGGACTCACCCGGCAGGATCAGCAACCCGTCGTCCCCGTCCTGCCACGTCTCGCCGATACGGCGTACCTGGACGGCCGGGCCCCCGACACCGGCCATGAACATGGTGGGGTCGATCTCCCACCCTCGCGCGTCGAGCCAGGCCTCGAACGCGGCGGTGTCCTCCGCGTCCGCCCCCCGTGGCCATAGGAATTCCGTCATGCTTTCCCCATCCCCCGTACATCCCCCGTAGCGCTCGTGGACCGAGCACACTGATCCTGCCAGGCGGCACTGACAAGTCGCTAAATTTTGGGTATACGCGGACCGTGACCCCCGCCACCCCCGCCCCCAGTACGGCTCGGTGAACGCAGCGGTCCACGCCCCGGCCCGGCCCCGGTGACAGTGCGCTCGGATAGGTTCGCCCTCGCACCCGACGTCACGATGGAGCTGTTCATGCGCACGATGGAACCGAAGGCCGGCGGGCTCGCCGACGCCGACGCCGTGTCCGGAGATCAGAGATGACCGCTGATCCCGAGCCGTGGACGTCGTCCGCGGTACCGGTCCACAGCGACCTGCTCGCGGCGAAGACCTGGGTGTACGACGTGAACGGGTTCAGCTGCTCACGACCGGTACCCGAGCCGGAGAGCGCCGCCTACTGTGCGCATGAGTTCACCCTGGACGGCGCTTCCGTCAGGTTCCGGGTGGCGAAGACGACCCCGACGAAGATCGGCCAGTTCGTCACCGTGTGGAAGAGGTCTCCGGACGGACCCATCGCGCCGTTCGACTCCGAGGACCCCGTTGATCTCGTCGTGATCAGTTCCCGCGAGGAGCACCACTTCGGGCAGTTCGTGTTCCCGCGGAAGGTGCTCTGCGAGCGGGACGTGATGTCCAGGAACGGCATCGGCGGCAAGAGGGCCTTCCGCGTCTACCCGCCCTGGGTCACAGCGGTCAACCGACAGGCCCGCGGCGCCCAGGCCTGGCAGCTGGAGTACTTCCTGCGGATTCCCGAGGACGGGTCGGCGGACGCCGTGCGGGCTCGCGCGCTCTACCACCCGTAGAGCCGGCGGGCCACCAATCGTGAGCAGCGGTAAAGAGGAAATGCGGGCGAAACCTGCCTCCTTCGGTTTCGGTCTCCTTTCCCGCCCGAAATCGGGGCAGCGCGCAACCGTGGAGAGCCTGAGCGGGTCCTTACCTGTGGTCGTTCCGCACCGGTACGGCCACGACCCGCATCGGGCCTGCGAGCGAAAGAGGCTGCATGCTCCGCGTTCACTTCACCCCACATGACCTGCAGAACATTCGCATTGCCCAGCATCCTGATCCGTTATGGGAACTGGTGTGCAGTGTCTGCCGACTGCAAACCGGACAAGGACCGCTGGATTTCGGCCATTGGCGCGGTTCGGCCCATGACCGGTTGCGCAGAGACCACGTCGCGAAGCGTGCCCTGCAGCTGCTGCGACAATTGATCCCGCCGTCCGGCTACATTCCGGACTTTCTCACTCCGACCGATACCGGCCCCGAACTCTTCGCCGGCCTCGACCAGGTGCGCCGTACTCCGCGCGGTCAACTGACCCGCGAATTGGCACGGCTTGCCGAGTCCCGTCCGGTCCCGAACTGGGCCACCACGCTGGGGGAGCGCGGAGCAAGCGGGCTCGTTCCCCTCACGGGAGCCCTCGCCACCTACCACCGGGCACTGCTGCAGCCGTTCTGGCCCCGAATCCGCACGGCCGTTGACAACGATATCGGCCGGCGTGCGCGCACCCTGCTCGACGGCGGCACCCAGGCGCTGCTGGAAGGACTGCGCCCGATGGCGCGGTGGAACTCCCCGGTGCTGGAGGTGGATTACCCGGTCGACCGGGACCTGCATCTGGCGGGACGCGGCCTGCTGCTGGTCCCGTCGTACTTCTGCTGGGGCCGGCCGACGGCTCTCGCGGACCCGGGCCTGACTCCGGTGCTCGTCTACCCCGTGGTGAAGGTGCCGCTCGACGGTGAGGGCGTGACGGAAGACGGACTGGTGCGCCTGCTGGGCAGGACCCGGGCCGCGGTGCTGGCCGAAGTGGCCAACAGGAACGATCGGACCACCTCGGAGGTGGCCGAGGCCGTGGGCGTCACGCTGCCCAGCGTCAGCTACCAGATCGGGGTGTTGCGGGACGGCGGACTCGTGGCCAGCCGTCGCGACGGGAAGCACGTTCTGCATACGGCGACCGCGTTGGGGCTCCGGCTGCTCGGCGGGGCAACGCCCGGTCTGGCGGACGGTCCGCTGCCGAAGGGCCCATTTAGCGTGTGCTCGAAATGATTGCCCGGTCGCAGTCCCCGGCACATGCTGTCCCCGCACCGGCAATGTGACGATGCACCGACAACGGTCTTCGCGGTGGTGTTCCCCGCGTCCCTTCGGCCGATGCCACGGCAGTGCATGAAAGGGCTCTCGTACAGTGAATGTGACAACCAGGCCGAGGCTGCCACGGTGGCTTCTCCTCCTCTCCGTCCTGCTGGCGATGGTGGCGACCACGACGATCGGCGCGGCCCCGGCCGCCCGCGCCGACTACCCCGATCCCGATCCGGGCGACCCGGTCTGCGGGCCCAACTGGGTGGTGATCTCGGCGTACGGCACCGAGGAGGACACCACGCACCAGGGCGCGGGGATGGAGTGGGGCTCCAGCGGAGTCAACAGCTGGTTCATCGCAGGGATCGTGCAGTCCCTGCACGACAAGGGTGTCCAGGACCAGGCGATCAAGGTCCGTAACCTCAAGTACCCGGCGTCGCTGATCTCCCGCCCCTGGCCCGGCGGTCTGCCGGACTACTGGACCGGACTGAACATCGGCCGTGACCGGCTGGCCAGCGAGGTCAACTTCTACGCGGGGTGCTCCAACCATCCCCATCTGATCCTGCTCGGCTACTCGATGGGCGCGCACGTCGTGAAGTCGGCGCTGCAGCTGCCCGTGGTGCAGTCGCACGCGGACACCATCGGCGCCGTGCTGACGGTCGCCGACCCCAGCCGCAACAACGGCCAGATCGGTATGGCCCAGGCGGGTTCGATGCTCACCATCAACCCGGACTTCAGCACCGGCACGGCCGCTGTCGCCGACGGCGGGCTGCTGGGGCGGCTGAACGTTCCGGGAGCGTTCGCCGGATTCATCGGCGACGGCCGGTACTTCGACGTGTGCCGCACCGACGACCACGTCTGCAATCGTCCAGGACCGCCCAGTACGGACGACCTGGCGCAGCAGTTCGCGTACAGCCTTCCCGCGCACACCCAGTACGGCGCGGGTGACCACGGCGCGACGGCGAACCGGATGGCGGCCAAGGCGGTGTCCACCGCGGTCAGTTTCGCCGCGTCGGGCGGATCGGATCCCAACCCGAACACCCCGTGCGCACCGCACACCGACACCGACCCGATGGGCGCCGCCGCCATCGCGGCCGCCTGCTCCGTCATCGCGCAGGACACCTGGTACACCTGGGGCGGCGGGCACAGCGTCTCGCCGCCGCAGGCGACGTTCGGCTCGGTCGACCAGTCCGACCCGGTCCGCAGCGCCAACGACCCGTTCCGCAAGGGATTCGACTGCTCCGGCTACGTCCGCTTCGCCTACTACAAGGCCGCGGGGTACGACATCATCGGCGATCGCACGGCGGACTCGGCGTACCGGGCGCCGTGGTCGGTGCGGTTCGGCCCGCCGATGGGTGAGAGCGTTCTGCGGGCGGGGGACATCGTCTACTTCGGTACTTCCGCGAACATCCATCACACCGCGATCTATCTGGGCACCGGGCTGATCGCCGAAGCCCCGCAGTCCAACGAGAAGATCCGGGTCTCCCCGATGTCCAACCACCACGACTACATGGGCGCGGTCCGGCCGTCGGGCTCCGGCAGCGGGGGCGGTGGAGGCGTCGGCGGTCCCAACTCCACCTGGGGCACGGACGTCCGCACCCACACCACACCGTCGACGTCGGGGCCGGTCTACACCACGCTCAGCGGCCCGACCGCGATCCGGATCGACTGCCAGAAGCACGCCCAGTCGGTCACTGCCGAGGGGTACACCAACGACGTCTGGTCGCACCTGCCGGACATCGGCGGCAGTTGGGTCTCCAACATCTACGTGCGCGGACCGGCATGGCTTCCCGGCATTCCGGCCTGCGACGGCTCGGCGCCGGGAGGCGGTGCCCATTCCACCTGGGGCACCAATGTCAACATCCGGGCCATCCCCTCGGCCTCCGGCCGACTGGTGACCACACTGGCCGGTCCGACGGACATCGGCATCTCCTGCCAGAAGCACGCGGAGTCGGTGACGGCGTCGGGCATCACCAATGACGCGTGGAGCTTCCTGCCCAACTACAACGGTTGGGTGTCGAACATCTTCGTCAAGGGCGCCGCATGGCTGGTCGACGTCCCCACCTGCGGTGGCGGCAACGGCGGGGCCGTGGGCGGCGATCACATGACGTGGGGGAGCAACGTCTACCTGCACACGGCCCCGACGGCCACCAGTGAGCGCGCGGACCTGCTTCCCGGCCCGACCGCGGTGACGATCGACTGCCAGGTGCACGGCCAGTCGGTGACGGCCGAGGGCATCACCAACGACGCCTGGAGCCACCTCGCCGACCGTCAGGCGTGGATCTCCAACATCTACGTCAAGGGGGCCGCCTGGCTCGACGGCGTACCGGCCTGCGACGGCGTTCCCGGCAGTCCGGGCGGTGAGACTCACGGAAACACCCGCTCGACCTGGGGCACCAATGTGCGCGTCCACCAGGACGCCACGTCCGGGTCCGGGGTGGTCACCACGCTGGCGGGGCCGACCCAGGTGACCGTGGTGTGCCAGAAGCACAGTGAGAGCGTCACCGCCGACGGCTACACCAATGACGGTTGGAGCCGGCTGGCGGATCAGCAGGGCTGGATCAGCAACATCTACATCAAGGGACCGGCCTGGGACGACTCGCTGCCCACCTGCTGAGAACGACCAACGGCTCACGGACCAGGCGGCTGGCCGCCGCGTCCGTGAGCCGTGAGTCGTCAGTCGTTCCGTCCGCGGACGGGCTCGGGGATCGAGCCCGTCCGCGGAGCGGGTCTCAGCAGCTCAGGTTGTTGCCTGCCGGCACGCCGAGGATCTGGACGAAGCGCTGGTAGGCGTCGATTCGGCTCTGGACCTGGGCGGGATTGCCGCCGTTGCATTCGATGCTTCCGTTGATGCTACGGATGGTCTCGCCGAAGCCGGCGCTGTTGACCATCGCGTTGTGCGGGGTCATGGTGCCGGGGCCGGTCTGGGTGTTCCAGTACCACAGCCCGGTCTTCCAGGCGACGGAGGAGTCGTTCTGGACGAGGTTGGGGTTGTGGAGCAGGTCGATGCCGAGTGCGTCGCCCGCGGCCTTGTAGTTGAAGTTCCAGCTGAGCTGGATCGGACCGCGGCCGTAGTAGGCGGCCTGGCCGGCGGGGCAGCCGTAGGACTGGCTCGCGTCGCAGTAGTGGGGGTAGTTGGCGGTGTTCTGCTCGACGATGTAGACGAGTCCGCCGGTCTCGTGGTTGACGTTGGCCAGGAAGGCGGCGGCTTCCTGCCGCTTGACGGTGTCGCTCCCGGTGTTGGCGAAGCCGGGGTAGGCGCTGAGCGCCGCGGTCAGGCCGCTGTAGGAGTAGAACGAGTTGCGGCTCGGGAACATCTGGTTGAACTGGGCCTCACTGACCGGGAAGCCACCCTGGCTGGGCGGCGTGGTCGGTGTTCCGCCACAGGTGTACGGCTCCCAGTACCAGGTGCTGATGACCGGGTCGTAGCCGGGATTGTCGTGCTCGGCCCGGTACGCGTTGCCGTCGGTGTACTTGACGACGTCACCGGTGACGTACGCCCGGCCGGCGACCCACGCGGGGTAGTCGCACGACCCGGTGCCGCCGGTGCCGCCGGAGCCGCCCGAACTGCCGCAGGCACCCTGGTCGGCCCAGACGGCGGCGGTGCCGGGCGTCTCGTTCTGGGTCCACCACTTCGCGGACCAGTTGTGACCGTTGTAGGACGCGGACAGGCCGCCGGTGTACACCGTCGAGGAGCTCCACGCGGTCGTACACTCCGCGGCGGACGCGGTGGACGCCAGCGGTACGAGGACCGCCAGTCCGACCGCGACGATCAGAGCGGTGAGGAACGCCATGATCCGTTGTTTTGACACGAGGCCACTCCTAGTGGGGGATTGAGTGGGGGATCGACCTGCACTCAACCCGATTGGTCTGGACCTGTCAAGGTCCAGACCAATATTCCACGAGGTAGGGGCTGTTCGACGGCGTGGCCCAGGTAGCCTGCTGAGCGGCGACCGCAGGGCGAAGGACGGGACGGTGACCGGAGCGATGACGGACAAGGGTGTGGCGGGGTCCGCGGCAGGCCGAACGGCGTTGGTCATCAAGGTTCCTGAGGCGGAACCTCTGGTCGGCGAGTGGCGACGGCGGTTCGACCCCGCCGCGCAGACCGCGGTCCCCGCGCACGTGTCGGTGCTCTATCCGTTCCTGGATCACCCGCGGATCGATGGCTCCGTCGTCGAGGCGCTGCGGGATGCGCTGGGCGCTCACGCGGCCTTCGACATGACCTTCCGCCGGAGCGGACGCTTCCCCAAGATGCTCCACCTCGTCCCCGAGCCGGACGGCCCGCTGCGCGCGCTCACCCGTGACGTCGTCGGCCGCTGGCCGCAAGCGCAGCCGTACGGCGGCCGGTACGACGACGCGGCGCCCCATCTGACCGTCGCCTATGGCACGGAACCCGGCGTGTTCGACGCGATCGAAGCCGATCTGGCGGCCGGGCTCCCCTGCGCCACTCGGGTCACCGCGGTGCAGCTCGTGGTCTGGGACGGCGCCCGCTGGTACGACGCGGAGACGTTCGCACTGCGCGACTGAAAGGTCTGTCCGGATCCGGATCCGGCCGCTGGGCCATACGGGTCACTCCGCCAGGCAGGGACAGGACGTCACGCTGTTGAGGTCCACCGGACAGCCGTTGTCCGGGCCGCGGACGCAGGCCCCCTCCCCGCAGCACGAGCAGTTGCCGCAGGAGGTCGAGAGCAGCCGCGGCTGCCGGGACATCTGGACGGGGCTGTTCACATCACGTTGTTCTTCCACAGAGGACTGGATACCACCTGCGTCCGCGGTTCGCCCGTCGGCGCAGTACCCCTCAGCCGGCACTTCGGACGGGGCAGCCGGCGTCGGCGATGACGAAGGAGCCGGGCGTGGACTCCTGCAGGGTGTGGGTGACGAAGACGTTGTCCAGGCCCATGTTCTGGTTGGAGCCGTTGGCGTAGGCGTAGCCGCCGCTCTGGTGCGCGCGCCCGGCCGCGACGTGGTGGTAGTTGTCGGCGGTGAAGCACCGGGGTGCCGATCCGATGGTCGTCGCGGTGACCGCCGCCGAGGCGGCACCTGCGGTGCCGGAGGAGTCGACCGCGGTGACGGTGTAGCTGTAGGCGGTGCCGGAGGCCAGCCCGGTGTCGGTGTACGACGCCGACGTGGCGGACCCCGCGGCGGCGCCGTTGCGCCGGACGGTGTACGAGGCGGCGCCGCCGACGGCGTCCCAGGCCAGTGACGCGGTGGTCTCGGTGGTCGCGGTGACCCGTACGCCGGTGGGCGCGGGCAGGGAGCCGGGGCCGCCTCCGGGAGATCCGTCCAGGCCCCAGAACGTGGCGGTGTAGTAGGTGGAGCAGATGGTGTTGAGGAAGTAGGCGCCGGCGGTACCGCACTGATCGGTGCCGGCTCCCGGGTTCACGGCGAGGCCGTGGCCCATTCCGGAGATCGAGTAGAGCGCGACGGCGGCCTTGCCCGTGGTGTCGTTGTAGCTGCTCCGTGTGGTGTTGCCGGGCAGGCTCTCGGTGCTGGACGCGGTCTGGCCGATGCCCCAGACGTCGGTCCACTGATCGCGCAGCTCGGTGGCGTTCACCGGGGTGACGGTGGTGTCGGACGTGCCCTGCCAGATCGCGACGCGCGGCCACGGCCCGGTGTACCCGGGAAAGGAGCCGCGGACCTTGTCGCCCCACTGGGCCGGAGTGAGGTTCTGGCCGGTGTTCTGGCAGGAGGAGGCGGCGCTCTGGGCGGTGGCGCACTGAGCGGGCAGCCCGGAGTCGACGGACCCGCCGGCGAACACGTCGGGGTAGTCGGCGAGCAGGTCGGCCGCCATGCCGGCGCCCGCGGACAGGCCGGTGACGAAGACCCGGTGGCTGTCGGAACCGAGCTGAGCTCTGGCGTGGTCCACCATCTGCATCACCGAGGCCGCCTCGCCGCGCCCGCGGGTGTCCTTGGCGGAGTCGAACCAACTGAAGCACGACAGGCTGTTGTTGGCCGTACCGGTCTGCGGGTAGACCACGGCGAATCCCCACAGGTCGGCGTACTTCTGCCAACCCGAGTGCGCGTGGTAGTCGTTCGCGCTCTGGACGCAGCCGTGCAGGGCGACGACCAGCGGGGCGCCGGCGGGCAGGTTCGCCGGCGTGTACTGATACATCGTCAGGTTGCCCGGGTTGGAGCCGAAGCCGGTGATCTGCTGGTAGGTGCCACCGGCCGCGCCGGCCGGCACGCTCGCCGGACCGGTGGCGAGGAGGCCGAGGACGACGATCACGCTGAGGCGTCGGAGGATCCCGCGCACGAGGGCTGGGGTCATGACGGGCCTGCCATTTCCACGAGGTGCTGTGCGACGGTCCGGGCGCCTTCGTCGCCGATGAGGATGGTGTAGTGGTTGGTGCCGGCCAGCATCAGCGCGGTGACGTTCGGGTGGTCGAGGCCGGCCGCGGCCAGCCGCTGCTCGTCGTACAGCCCCTGCGGCTCGTCCCTCAGACCGCGCTCGGCCCACAGCAGCCGGGCGTGGCCGGGCAGTTGGTGGACGGCGGCCAGGACGTCGTCGGAGAACAGCTCCACTCCGTCGGTGCGTACCGCCTCGATCCGGCAGGAGGACCGCAGTTCCGGCTCCTTTCCGACCAGGTCGCGCTGGACGTAGGCGTCCACCCAGGGCGCCCAGGACGAGGCGAGCGCCGGATGCGCCTGCCAGAAGGACCGGTAGGTGGTGCGGTCCTGGAAGGTCATCGACAGTCGGCGCATGGCCGGTCCGATGACAGCGGTGATCAGCTCGTCGGGTTCCAGATCCACCGGTGCCGGAAAACCCACGGCGCCGTCCACCAGCAGCAGCGGGGAGAACTGCTCAGGGTGGCGCACCGCGGCCACGGCCGCCACGAAGGCACCCATGGAGTGTCCGGCCAGGAGCACGCGTCGGGTACCCACCGCCCGCGCCACGGCGGCCGCGTCATCGGCGTGGCGGGCGATCCCGTACGGTCCCGGCAGCGCCGCACTGCCCGCCCGGCCGCGCAGATCGGGGGCGAGCAGGGTGACGCGGCCCGCCAGATGGTGGGCGACGCGCGCCCAGGACAAGGCGTTGCCGGTGATGCCGTGCAGCGCCAGTACCACCGGCGCGTCCGGCACCGCCGCCGGCCACCGCAGCACGGCGAGTTCCCCTCCCTCGACGGCGACGGTGAACTCCTCGAACGGCTCCGGCTCGACGGGCTCGACGAGCTGGTCGGGTTCGACGGGCTGGACCGGTTCGACGGGCTCGCTCCCGACCGGCTTGGCTCCGACCGGGTGCGCCTGCGTCGGTTCCTGGGGTGCCGCTGTCGCGGGGGATGGATTCTGCGTCATGACGCTGGGATCTCTTTCCGTTCGGCGGGCTGGGCATCTGTCATGGTGCGCCCGAGGGTCCGGGAGGACCAGATGGCGCGGATCCGTTCCGGCAGCCGCACCACCCCGCCGGGCAGCAGGTACACGACCGCGACGAAGGCGGTGCCGAGCAGGAACAGGGGCTGGGAGAGCGGGACGCGCAGCGCCGCGGGGAGTCCCGCCACCGTGCCTGACCCGGCGAGGTCGCCGAGACGGTGGTCGGCCCAGGTGTACAGGACTCCGCCGACGAGCGGGCCCCAACGCGAGCCGGAGCCGCCCAGGACCACCATCACCAGGAGCGACAGGGTGAAGTTCGACGTGGTGGTCTGCGGGGTGGCCCCACCGGTCAGCAACAGATACACGATGCCGCCGAGGGCCGCCAGGGCGCCCGACAGCACGAACGCCACGAGCTTGAAGCCGTAGGGCCGCAGTCCCAGTACCTCCACGCGGCGCTCGTTCTCCTTGATGCCCTCCCAGACCCGGCCGGTGGGTGAACGCACCGCGTAGTGGACGGCGGCCAGCGTGATGACCAGATAGGCCAGAGCGATCCAGTACAGGTTGACCGTGTGCTCGATGCCCACCAGGGAGGCGGGCAGCCGGTCCGCGGGCGCGGCGCGCCCCTCCTCCCCGCCGGTGAGGCCGCCCGGGTCGCGTGCGACGAGGATCGATCCGGCCTGGGCGAAGGCCAGCGTCACCATGGAGAAGCCGATGCCGCTCACCCGCAGGCTGACGGACCCCAGCAGTGCGGCCAGCGCCGTGCCGAAGAGCAGCGCCAGGAGCGCCGAGGTGACGAACGGCAGCCCGGCCTCCAGCATGATGGTGTTGGTGGCGTAACTTCCCGCGGCGAAGTACAGGGCGTGGCCGAAGGAGAGCAGTCCGGTACGGCCCAGCAGCAGGTCGTAGCCGGTGGCCAGCGCCCCGAAGACCAGGCACAGGGCGAGCAGTTGGAGACTGCCGGGGCTGCCGATCGGTCCGTCCAGCAGCCCCGGCAGGGGCAGCGCGCTGTACGGCGCGGTGAGCAGCACCAGCAACAGGCCGGCGGGCCACCACCGGGTGACGTGCCGGCGCCGTCGGACGCTGCCCGCGGTGGGGCTCCTGCGAACGGGGTTCTTCGTCTGGGTCGTGGTGGTCACGCGAGTCTCCCGGTGAGGCCGCGCGGCCGGACGAGAAGCAGTGCGGCGAGCAGCACGACCACGGCGAGGTCGCCGAGTCCCGCGGCGGTGTAGTAGTTGGCGAACTGCTGGACGAGACCGACGGCGACCGAGGCCAGTGCGGCGCCGGTGATCGATCCCATGCCGCCCATCACGACCACGACGAAGGCGAAGATGAGCAGTGAGGTGCCCTGGTTGGGGTCGACGGATCCGAAGTACAGTCCGCCGAGGGCGCCCGCGAGCGCGGCCGCGGCTCCTCCGATGGCGAAGACCAGCGTGAAGGCTCTGCGTACGTCGATCCCCAGCGCGGTGACCATGGCACGGTCCTCCACTCCGGCGCGGACGACGAGACCGTGCCGGGTGCCGCCGAGGAAGAGCTTCAGGGTGGCGAGCACGACCACGGCGGCGCCCGTCAGGACCACGCGGTTGACCGGGATCTGCGCGCCCAGCAGTGCGAAGGTGCCCGACAGTGCCCGCGGCCCGGGAAAGGGTCGGGCGTCGGCTCCCCAGATCGCGGAGAGCATCGCCGGAACGGCCAGTCCCACGCCGACGGTCGCCAGGACCTGCTCACGGGGACGCGCGTACAACGGCCGGATCAGGGCCAGTTCGAGGAGCACGGCCGCCAGAGCTCCGGTGCCGGTACCGAAGGCGACGGCCAGGACGAAGCCGAATCCACCGGACCCGGCTCCCGGAAGGTGGCCGGAGGCGGCCCACCAGGTGCCGTAGGCGCCGATGGACAGCAGCGCGCCGTGGGCGAAGTTCAGGACGTCCATCAGGCCGAAGATGAGTGACAGCCCGGAGGCGACCAGGAAGTACAGCGCCCCCAGTCCGAGCCCGGTGAGTGCGAGCAGCACGACAGTGGACATCAGACACCGCCCTCCGCGGTAGGTACGGAATCCGCCAGGTTTCCCGTGGGGAGTTGGGGCGAACCGGGTGGGATGTTCTGCTCATGGCGTCCGACGCCCAGGAGGCGGCGCATCGCGTCGGGGTCGGCGAGCAGGTGTGCGGCGGGGCCGCGGTACGAGGTGCGTCCGTCGGCCAGTACGACGCAGTGCTCGGCGAGGCGGCGCACCATGGCGAGGTTCTGTTCCACGAGCAGTACGGGTACGGCCTGTGCGGCGCGCTCCAGGACCTGGGCCACCTCGGTGACCACCTTGGGCGCGAGGCCCTTGGTCGGCTCGTCGGCGATGATCAACCGGTTTCCGTTCAGGAGGGTGCGGCCGATGGCGACCATCTGCTGCTGTCCGCCGGAGAGCGTTCCCGCGGCCTGCCGGGCGCGCTGTCTGAGTTCCGGGAAGAGCTCGTGCACCAGGTCGTAGGCGGGTGCGCCGGCGCCGCGCCGCTCGGCCAGCCGCAGGTTCTCCGCGACGGTGAGGCCGGCGAAGATCCCGCGGTCCTCGGGTGCGTATCCGATGCCGCGGCGGACCAGGGCGTGGGTGGCCAGCCGGATCGTCTGCTCGCCGTCGAGCAGGACGCTGCCGGTGCGCGGGACGAGTCCGAGGACGCCGCGCACCGTGGTCGTCTTGCCCGCGCCGTTGCGGCCCAGCAGGGCGGTCACCCCGGCGGCCGCGACATCGAGGTCGACGCCGTGCAGGATGTGCCGTCCGCCGATGACGACCCGCAGATCGCGGACCACCAGCAGGGCGCTGTCCCCCCGGGCGGTCACAACGCCTCCCCGAGGTACGCCCGCTGCACGGTGGCGTCGGCCATGACCGCCTGCGGGGTGTCCAGCGCCAGGAGCGTGCCGTGGTGCATCACCGCGAGACGGTCGGCCAGGCCCAGCAGCACCTCCATGTGGTGTTCCACCATGAGCACGGTGCGGCCCTCGTCACGGTGCAGCGAGCGGATGAGCTCGGTGAGCGCGGGGACCTCCTCGGCGCTGACCCCGGCCATCGGTTCGTCGAGGAGCATCAGCCGGGGCTCCCCGACCAGGAGCACCGCCAGTTCGAGTTTGCGTTTCCCGCCGTGCGACAGGCTTCCGGCCGGTGCCGTGGCGCGCTGCCCGAGACCGGTGCGCTCCAGCACCTCGCCGACCTGCCGCTCGTAACGGGCGGCACGCCGCCAGATCCGGTACGAACCTCCCGCGGCCGCCTGCGCCGCCAGTCGTACGTGGTCGGCCACCGTCATCGCCGGCCACAGGCTGGAGGTCTGGAAGGTACGGCCGAGCCCCCGCCGCGCCCGCGCCGGTACGGACTCGGCGGTGATGTCGGCACCATCGAGCTCGATGCTGCCCCCGGTGGCCGGGACGAGCCCGCTGACGAGGTTGAACAGCGAGGTCTTGCCGGCTCCGTTGGGCCCGATGAAGGCCAGGAACTCGCCCTCGCGCACGTCGAAGGAGACGTCCTGGACGATGGTGGCGCCTCCCACGCTCCAGCCGGCGTCACGCAGCCGGAGCACCGGAGGCCGAACCGTGCCGTGTCCGTTTCCGGCGCTCTGCGGTGTGCGGGTCGCGGAGGTCACGGTCAGCCCGCCATCGGCTTCACCGGGGGCGTGACCGCCGCCATCGGCAGGGTGGTGAGCAGGTGCGGCTTGGCGGCCGCGGTCGTCCCGGTCAGTTGCGCGGTGAACATCGGCTGGAGCAGTGCGTGGTCCTGGGCGCGGATCCGCTCGCTGCCCTTGGGCCCGTTGAACGTCCAGTCCTCCAGCGCCTTCGCCATCGCGGCGGTGTCGGTGGCGCTGCCGGTCTCGATGGCGTGCACGATCATCTGGGCCGCGGTGAAGCCGTCCGGACTGAACAGGTCGGGCGTCCCGCCCGCCTTGGTGATGCCGTCGAGCATCGCGGTCTCCACCGGGTTGGCGGCGGCGCCGGGGAAGTAGTGGGCCAGGAAGGACACTTTGCCCCCGGCGGGACCGAAGACCGGGTACGAGGCGGTACCGGCCAGCCCGGTCACCACCTTGCTGGAGTCCAGCACCCCCTGCTGGTTCAACGCCGTCCACAGGGCGGGGGCGGAGGCGCCCGCCCATGCCACGAAGACCAGATCAGGTCTGCCGGACTTCACCTGCCGGGCGAACGGTGTGAGGTCGCCCGCGCTCGGAGGTGCCAGCACGGAGTCGACCCGGGCGCCGCCCGCGCCCAACACGGCTTTCACCGCAGCCACGTTGGCCTGACCGAATGCGGAGTTCTGTGCCAGCACCGTCACCTCCTTGCCCCGGGCGTCGCCGAGCAGCGAGCCGGCGGTGAGGATGTCCTGGTAGGACTGCCGCCCCGAGCGGAACGTGTACTTGTTGATCCCGGTGACCGCGTCGGTCGCTGCCGGACCGCTGACGAACAGGACGTGGTTCTGCGCCGCCAGCGGCGCCATCTGCAGGGCCACTCCCGAATCGGTCGTCCCCGCCAGGATCCTGACGCCCTTGCCGAGCAGGCTCTTGGCCTCGGCGACGGCCTTGGCCGGATCTCCCGTGTCGTCCTGCTCGATGACCTCGACGGTGTGCCCGCCGACCTTGCCGGTGCCGTGCGTGGCGTAGGCAAGACCCGCGGTGAACCCCTCCCGATACTGCTTCCCGTACGCCGCGAGCGGCCCGCTGCGGGAGTAGACCAGCCCCACCTTGACGGCGGCGGAGTCCGCGCCGTCCGCGGCGGAGCCGCCGGCCGTTCCCGCGGCGCTGCACCCGGCCACCACCGCGCCGACGGCCAACAGGGCAAGCCCGCGGAGGAATCTGCTGTTCTTGGTGCGCGATGTACTCGAACGCATGGTGACCGGCTCCCGCAGAGGTGATTGGTTGCGCAAACCGTAGGAGCGCCGCGCTGGACCGGACATGTGGAGAAGCCACGCTCCTGCCGGGTCGGTCATGGTGGAGGGGAACATGGCGACCGCATTCCATTGAGGGGGCACAACGCACGCCCAGCGTTGTTCGTCCCGCGGTGCGACGGCGCGTCGTCTCGTTCGAGTGGTGTTGCGCGTCGCCATGGGGATACCGGGGAATGATTCCCCTAGCATGAAACCCAGTTGAAAGCCCGATCCCTCTTCGGCGTCCGTCCCTTTCCGTCCTCTTCCGTCACCGCATGAACCGACCGGGGCCGGACGACGGCCTCCGTTTCGATAGGAGGGACACCGTGAACCCGCGCGGATCGGTGCTCCTGGAATGGCTCACCCGCAAACTCGCTCCCACGCATTCCGTTCCCGCGCCCGGCGGTTCGCCGCTGATGGAGGGGACCCCTCGATTCACGGCCGACTTCTCCTCCCAGGACCAGTGGGTCGCGGGGCATTCATGGGCGTATCCGGACGGTGGCCCGGTCAATCCGGGGGACGACAAGCTGGATCATCTCGTGTCCGACGCCGAGTACTGCCGCACCGGCACCTTCCGGGCGTCCCGCCGTCCCGACGGCACCTGGAACACCGGCCTGCTGACCACCGAAGGCAGTGCGGAGGAATTCACCGTCCGTACCGGCGACATTCTCGAGACCCGCGTCAGGCTGCCGGAAGCGGTCGGTGCGTGGCCCGCGATCTGGACGTGGCGGGACGGCGGGAACGAGATCGACGTATTCGAATACCACCCCGACAATCCCGATCTGCTGGAATTGTCGAACCATGTCAGGGGCGCTCACAGCTCCTACGCCGACCCGTCGATCCGTCCCGGTGCCTGGGTGGATCTGAAGGTCGAATTCCGTGCGAGATCCGTCATCTGGTGGGTCAACGGCACCCGTGTCTTCGCCGACGGCAAGGGGGTGGGTCGCAACTGGCACGCCTACCTGATCGTGAACCTCTCGGTGTGCGCCGGCAGGTACCACCCCGCCCCGGAAGCCGATGTGACCACCATGTCGTACGAGGTCGACCACCTGCGCGTCTACGCGTCGGGCCGTTGACCCTCCTGCAGAGCGCAGCCTGCCCCCCGGTGACCAGCTCCTTTCCCGCGCCGCCCGCGAAAATCCGTTGCCGGTCGCTCGGCCGGTGGGGGAGGCTCCCGTCATGTCCGACAACGATCCGAGCCGTTCGCAGGCCGTGGCCTCCCTGTTCTCCCACGGGCGACTGGTGGCCGTCCCGCGCAAGACCGCCCGCCGCGAGCAGTTGCTCGTCCACCTGACGGAAACCCTGTTCGAGCGGGACCGGGAGTACAACGAGCGCGAGATCAACGACGCGCTCCTGACGGTGCACGAGGACTGCTCGGCGCTGCGACGCTATCTGGTGGAGGCGGGCCTGCTGTCCCGGACGAGGAACGGCGCCAGCTACCGCCGGATCCACTGACCGGACCGCGCGACCGCGCGATGCCACCTCTGGCCCGCCACCGGAACGGCCATCGCCCGCGCCGCCGGACTCCCGGTGACGCGGGCGAAAACCCCTGCTGTCAGGCGCGTTCCGTGGCGAGTGCCGCCATTTCACGGTCGACCGCGAGCTGGTGCTCCTCGGCGTCCTCCCTGGCCTTCTTCGGGCTCCATCGTCCGGACATCACGAAGATGAAGGGAAGGAAGAGCACCTGGCCGCCCACACACACCCACCACCAGGTGCGCCACTGACCGGGGCCGTCCTTGGCGGCCTTCTGCACCTTGGGCCCGTACTCCTGCAACAACTGCAGCTGGGGCTGTGCCTTCTGGACCACCGCGAGGTCGGCCGGCCCGACCTCCTGCATCGCACGGGCGGCGAGGGCCGGCGGGATGGCGGTCGGCGGGAACTTGCCGAGTTCGGCGAAGAGCTCCTGGTGGGCGCCGACCACAGCGAGTGCGGGACCCGCCTGGACCTGAGCGGCCTGCACCTCGGCACCGTGGTCGACCAGCGGGGTGACGGCGGTGACAAGGACGGGGATGAAGGCCGCGGAGACGGCGACGACGATCCGGATGATCCAGCCCCAGATGGCCAGGCCGGTGGCCGTGGCGGCCGGGTTGTGCTTCTCCACCGTCTCGGTGAAGCTCGCCATCCACGGCGCGTAGGCGAATCCGGCGAAGGCGCCGATGCCGACGAACAGCCAGGCGAACGTGTAGTAGTCGGTGCCCGAGTGGGTGGCGCGCATCGCGAACGCGGCGGTGACCACGATCGAGCCCAGCCCTCCCACGACCATGAAGGGCTTGCGCACCCGGAGCCGGTCCGACAGCAGGCCGGCGGCCACCAGGGCGACGGCGTTGGCGGCCCAGTACCAGTTGGCGACCGCGTTGGCGCGCTGCTCGGTGTAGCCGAAGACGGTCGCGAAGAAGACGACGAAGTTTCCGACCGCGGCGAAGTACAGCAGCAGGTAGACGCTGATGGCGAACGCGGAGCCGACCACGTCCAGCCGGAGCATCTGGCGCCAGTGGCCCTGCTGGACGGTCTTCGGGTCCATGCCCTTGGCACGGACCTCGACCAGCGCCCGGTCACGCAGGCTGACCATGATCTGGTCGCGGAGCGCGGGCGAGAGCTCACGCAGTGCGAACAGCGCGATGACGAAGACGACGAGTCCGGACGCGCCGGAGTACCGCAGTTCGTCCTGCCAGCCGGCCGAGTCGAGGGTGTTGCTGGTGACCGTGGTGACGACGAGGCTGCCGATCACCGGGCCCATCGTCCAGTACCCCATGGCGGTGGCCCGCCCGAGCTGCGGGGAGAAGTCGCGGATGAGCGCGGGGGTGGCGACCAGGACGACACCCTCGATGAAGCTCACACAGGTGAAGAGCACCAGGTACATGCCCTTGGAGGAGGCATTGGGCAGGCCGAACAGTACGAGCAGCGCGGCGATCAGCAGCCCGTAGACGACCATGTTGGCCCGCCCCCAGCGGTCCGCGAGGCCGGCGGCCAGTGATGCGAAGGCTCCCACCGCGTTGCCGATGACCGAGACCCAGATGAAGTAGCTGTAGGTCATGTGGAAGTGGGCGATGATCGAAGTGGCGACCGCGTACTGGATGTACAGCATGTAGTACAGGACGACGGTGGTCACGACAACGATCGCCAGGTACGCCATGCGCCGGCCGGTGGCGGGATAGTGCGCCAGGTCGCGGTGCCACAGGCGACCGGCTATGCCGGGCCGGGGTCTGACGGGTGGATCGGGGACGGCGTTGGTGTCGTCGTGCAGCGACGGGGGCGTGGCCATGCGGCTCCTCCTGATGCGGATGTGCGGGAGCGGATGCGCCTTAGAGGGGCGTGGCCAGAGGGTAGTACCGACCAGTCGGTACGGCCTAGATGCGTGCACGAAGGATTCGAAGCCTGTTCGAGGCGGCCCGGCTCACCCTGGCGACGTGCGCGGCGGGGAGTGGCACGGGTGGTCCGCCCGATTGGTACGGGGTCAGGCTCTCCGGACTGTCGACCTGGCCCGTTCGCAACGTTCGCAATATTCGCAACGTTCGGAACGGGGCCAGGGAGTCCTGGAGTTGCTGTTCGTCCGACGGCGAGTGGTCAGCCGCCGAACTGCCAGAGCACGCCGTCGTTGGTGATCGTCATGATCAGCAGGATGGCGAGGTCGGCGATGCCGAGGGCCAGGCCGAGCAGTGCGCGGCCGCGGCGCTGGGTTCCCTTGGCGAGCGCGGTGGAGGCCAGCGCGATGGCGCACGGGCCGAGCACGAGGTTGAGGACGAGCAGGCCGGGCAGGCCGAGCAGGAACGAGGCGACGGCCATGCCGTCGGCGTCCTTGCGCTCCCGGGTCGGGTGGGCGACGGACGGGGTGAGCTGGGTGTTCATGGTGTTTCCCCCTTGCTGGATGGTGTGGAACCGGATGGTTCTGCTGGTCAGCGGTGGTTGCGGACGCGGGCGATGCCCTCGCGGACACCGAAGGCCAGCAGCCAGGCGACGATCAGGGCCGAGGCGATGGTGAAGACCGAGAGCGAGGTGTGGGCGGCCGCGCCCATCAGGATGCCCATGGCCATGAGGAGTACGACGAGGCTCATTTGCGGTCCCTCCGTGGGGAGTTGGGAAGTTCGGGTAACAACTGTTCACTGACTGATGAGTCTACCCTGGCGATTTTCGGAGAACAGATGTTTACTGAATGACATGAGTCACACCCTCGGTGTCCGACAGGCACGCAAGCAGCAGACCCGCCAGGCCCTCCTGGACGCCTCGCTGGGCCTGCTGGAGCACCAGAATCTGAGCAGTCTCGGCCTGCGCGAGGTCACCCGCGCGGTCGGCATCTCGCCGACCGCGTTCTACCGGCACTTCCAAGATCTGTCGGACCTCGGGGTCGCCCTGGTCGAGGAGTCGCTCGGCAGCCTGCATTCGGCGATCCAGGCGGCGATGGCCGAGCAGCGGGACCCGGACCGGCTGATAGACCGCACGGTGGAGATCATCGCCGGCCATGTCCTCGACCACCGGCCGCACATCCGCTTCATCGCCCGCGAACGGCACGGCGGCGTACGTCCGGTCCGCGAGGCGATCGCCACGCAGCTGAGGCACTTCGTCGACGAGGTCGCCGCCGGCCTGGCCCTTCAGCCCGTCTCCGACGGCTGGACGTCGGACGACCTGCGGATGCTCGCCGAGCTCTACGTGGACCACATGGTCACGACCGCGTCCCAGTTCCTGGAAGCCACGCCGGAGGACGAGGAGCGCATCACCTCGACCGCCCGCCGCCAGCTGCGGGTCATCAGCCTCGGCCGCCGGCACTGGCTCGACGCCTGAGGACAGCCACTAACTGGTGTTCTTCGTAGCGAATACCTATATTTGTGGTATATAGCCCCAGCGCCAGCCCCATGGCCTTTGGCTCCGGTGTCCGAAGACCGGCGGTACGACGGCGCGGGCGGACTGGAGGTTTGTCATGCGCAAGGTCATGGACTGTCGGGACGCTCCCAGCGTCTCCGGTTGCACACTGACTATCAGTGGCGAAGAGGAAGAAGTGGTCCGCGCGGCAGCCGAGCACGCCGTGTCGGTTCACGAACACACGGACAGCAGCGAGATGCGCGAGCAGATCCGCGCGATGCTCAAGGACGAAGCCCCGCAACACGTGTGAACCAACGCCGGCTCCACCGCACAGACCTGCGGTGGAGCCTCCGTATGTGTGCTTCGTGGTGACGGAGGATTAGGCCGCACGGGTTGCGCATGGTTTCCGGATTTGCGGACAGATGCGCGGAGGGATGCCGTCCGGTTGGCCGCTCGTGTGCTGCGGAGTCCGGACGGTCGTCCTAGTGTCGGGTAACAGACCGTCACAAGACCGCACCGCCCATTTCGAACCGCAGGAGCCTTCATGCCGGAGCTGTTCATCGGCGGCCAGTGGACCGCCGCCTCCGACGGACAGGTGCGCGAGATCCGTTGTCCAGCGAACGGCACGCTGGTCGCGACCGTTGACGAGGCGGGTCCCGAGGACGCCGCTGCCGCGGTGGCCGCCGCACGCGAGGCGTTCGACAGCGGGCCGTGGCCCGGCACACCGGCCGCCCAGCGCGGACGGCTGCTGCTGCGCGTCGCCGATCTGCTGGAGCGCGACAAGGCCGCCTTCGCCCGCGCCGAATCCCTGGACACCGGGAAACGGCTGGTCGAGAGCGAATACGACATGGACGACATCGCCAACTGCTTCCGGTACTTCGGCAACCTGGCCGCCTCGGGCGGCACCGACCGCATCATCGACACCGGTACCCCGGAAACGGACAGCAGGGTGGTGCACGAGCCGGTCGGCGTCTGCTCCCTGATCACCCCGTGGAACTACCCGCTGCTGCAGACCGCCTGGAAGGTGGCGCCCGCGCTCGCCGCGGGCAACACCTTCGTGCTCAAGCCCAGCGAGCTGACCCCGCACACCGCCATCCTCCTGATGAAGACGCTGAAGGAGGCCGGGCTGCCCGACGGCGTCGCCAACCTGATCCTCGGCGCCGGGGCCGTGGCGGGAGCACCGCTCAGTACCGACGAGCGCGTCGACCTGGTCTCCTTCACCGGAGGGCTGCTCACCGGACGGCGCATCATGGCCGCCGCCGCGCCCACCGTGAAGAAGATCGCCCTGGAACTCGGCGGCAAGAACCCCAACATCGTCTTCGCCGACGCCGAGTTCGACACCGCCGTGGACTACGCCCTGATGGCGGTGTTCCTGCACTCCGGGCAGGTCTGCTCGGCCGGCGCCCGGCTGCTGGTCCAGGACGAGCTGCACGACGCGTTCGTGGACGAGGTGGTGCGACGGGCCAAGGAGATCCGGCTCGGCGGCCCGTTCGACAAGGATGCCCGCACCGGCCCGCTGATCTCCGCCGCGCACCGCGACAAGGTCGAGGCCTACGTCGCGGCCGGTCTGAAGGAGGGGGCGGTGCTGCGCTGCGGTGGAGCACGGCCCGACGACCCGGAGCTGGCCGACGGCTTCTACTACCCGCCGACGGTGCTGGACGAGTGCACCCCGGGCATGTCCGTGGTCCGCGACGAATCGTTCGGACCGGTGCTGACCGTCGAGCGGTTCCGTGACGAGGCCGAAGCGATCGCGCTCGCCAACGACACCGTCTACGGCCTGGCCGGAGCGGTCTGGACCCAGGACAGCGAGCGTGCCCACCGGGTGGCCGCCCGGCTGCGCGCCGGAACCGTATGGATCAACGACTTCCACCCCTACGTGCCACAGGCCGAATGGGGCGGTATGAAGCAGTCCGGCGTGGGCCGTGAACTGGGCCCGGCCGGGCTGGCCGAGTACCAGGAGGCCAAACACATCTGGCGCAACACCGCCCCCCGCCCGCAGCGGTGGTTCGAATGAGCACCCCCACCCCGGAGCCCGGGCCCGCGAACGGCGAGATCGACAGCGACGCGGCGCTCACCGAGCTGGGCTACAAGCCCGGTCTCAAGCGCACGCTCGGCAACTTCCACACCTTCGCCGCAGGCATCAGCTACATCTCGATCCTGACCGGCACCTTCCAGCTCTTCTACTTCGGTGTCAGCATCGGCGGGCCCGCCTACTGGTGGTCCTGGCCGATGGTCTTCGTCGGCCAGCTGATGGTGGCCCTGTGCTTCTGCGAACTCGCCGCGCGCTTCCCGGTGGCGGGATCGGTCTACAACTGGGCCAAGCACACCGGCGGCCCGCACATCGGCTGGCTGGCGGGTTGGATGATGACGGTCGCGACCATGGTGTCGCTGGCCGCCGTGGCCCTCGCCTACCAGCTGACGCTTCCGCAGATCTCCAGCATCTTCCAGGTCATCGGTGACGGCACCGGCAAGTACGACGCGGCCGCCAACGCCGTACTGCTCGGCACGATCCTGATCGTCTTCACCACCGTGGTGAACGCCTTCGGCGTGAAGCTGATGGCCACCATCAACTCCACCGGCGTCTTCATCGAGCTGATCGCCGCGGTCGTCCTGGTCGTGCTGCTGGCCGCGCACATCACCCGCGGTCCGAGCGCCATCATGACGACCGAGGGCCTCGGCCAGGGGCAGACGCTCGGCTACTTCGGCGCGTTCCTGACCGCCTCGCTCGCCTCGGCGTACGTGATGTACGGCTTCGACACCGCCTCCTCGCTCGGTGAGGAGTCGATCGACCCGGCCAGCAACGCTCCGCGGGCCATCCTGCGGGCGCTCATCGCCTCCTTCATCCTCGGCGGGCTCATCCTGCTCTTCGCGCTGCTGGCCACCCCTGACCTGCACGCCAAGGAGCTGTCCGTGGACGGGCTCCAGTACGTGGTGAAGGCCACGCTCGGCGAGACGATCGGCCAGGCCGTGCTCTGGTGCGTGGTCATCGCCATCACCGTGTGCGCGCTGTCCGTACAGACGGCGGGTCTGCGGCTGGCCTTCGCGATGGCCCGGGACAACAACCTGCCGGCCGGCTCGAAGCTGGCCAAGCTCCATCACCGGTTCCAGACGCCGGTGCTGGCCACCTGCCTGATCGGGATCGTGGCGATCGCCATCCTGGTCGTCAACATCAACCAGCCGCAGATCTTCTCGGTGGTCACCAGTATCGCCATCATCATGATCTACGTCGCGTATCTGCTGGTCACGACGCCCATGCTGGTGCAGCGGCTGCGTGGTGCCTGGACACCGTCGACCGATCACTTCTCGCTCGGTCGGTGGGGCCTGCCGGTCAACATCCTGGCCGTGCTCTGGGGCACCGCGATGACCATCAACCTGCTGTGGCCGCGCGCCGAGGTCTACAACGCCACCGGTCCCCAGCACTGGTACCTGCGCTGGGGCGGCGTCCTGTTCGTCAGCGTCGTCGCGGTCGGTGGCTTCGCCTACTACTGGTTCGTCCAGCGCAAGATGACCGGTGTCCTCGCCGAACACGCGATCGGGGAACCGCCGGAGCCCGCACCGGTCCACGGTGGCCCCTAGGGCCGTGCGCACGACCGGACCGCGAGCCCGGATCCCGAGCTCGCTCCGTGGGACCGACCGGTGAGCACGCACTGCGAAACGAGGAAGTACTGACATGGACGAGTTCGACTATGTTGTGGTCGGCGGCGGAACGGCCGGCGCGGTGGTCGCCGCGCGGCTGACCGAGGATCCGAGCGTCAGCGTCTGCGTGCTGGAGGCCGGCCCCTCGGACGTCGGCGACGACAACATCCTGCGACTCGACAAGTGGATGGGGCTGCTGGAATCCGGCTACGACTGGGACTACCCGGTGGAGCCGCAGGAGAACGGCAACAGCTTCATGCGCCACGCCCGCGCCAAGGTCCTCGGCGGCTGCTCCTCGCACAACTCCTGCATCGCCTTCTGGGCACCCGCGGAGGACCTCGACGAATGGGGCGCGCTGGGTTGCACCGGCTGGAGCGCCGCGGACTGCTTCCCGCTCTACCGGCGGTTGGAGACCAACGACGCGCCCGGCGACCACCACGGCCGCTCGGGCCCGGTCACCATCCGCAGCGTGCCGCCGAACGACCCCTGTGGCACCGCCCTGCTGGAGGCCTGCGCGGCGGCCGGCATCCCCACCACACCGTTCAACGCCGGCACCACCGTGGTACGCGGGGCGCACTGGTTCCAGATCAACGCCCGTGAGGACGGCACCCGGTCCTCCGCGTCGGTGTCCTATCTGCACCCCGTCCTCGGCAAGCGGCCCAACCTGGAGGTCCGCACCGGACTGCAGGCCAAGCGGCTGGTGTTCGACGCCGGCAAGCGCTGTACGGGTGTGGAGTACCTGGCACCCGACACCATCCACACCATGGCGGTCGGGGCGCGGCGCGAAGTGATCGTCGCCTGCGGTGCCATCGACTCGCCCAAGCTGCTGATGCTGTCGGGCATCGGTCCGGCGGGTCACCTGAAGGACTCCGGCGTGGACGTCCTCGCCGACTCCCCGGGAGTGGGCTCCCACCTCCAGGACCACCCCGAGGGCCTGGTCATGTGGGAGGCCAAGCAGCCCATGGTCGCCACCTCCACCCAGTGGTGGGAGATCGGCATCTTCACCGACACCCAGGCGGGCCTGGACCGGCCGGACCTGATGTTCCACTACGGCCAGGTGCCGTTCGACATGAACACCTACCGCCACGGCTACCCGACATCCGAGAACGCCTTCTGCCTCACCCCGAACGTCACCCGGGCCCGCTCGATGGGCACCGTCCGGCTGCGGACCCGCGACTTCCGTGACAAGCCTCGGGTCGACCCGCGGTACTTCACCGACGAGCACGATGTGCGGGTGATGACTCACGGGCTGCGCCTCGCGCGGGAGATCGTCTCCCAGTCCCCGATGGCCGACTGGGCCGGCACGGAACTGGCCCCCGGTCCTGCGGCCCGGTCCGACGAGGAGCTGCTCGACTACATCCGCAAGACCCACAACACCGTCTACCACCCGGCGGGCACCGTACGGATGGGCGCGGCCGACGACCCGGACTCGCCTCTCGACCCGCAGCTGCGGGTCAAGGGCGTCACCGGGTTGCGGGTGGCGGACGCCTCGGTGATGCCGTTCCTGCCGGCGGTCAACCCGTGCATCACCACGATGATGATCGGCGAGAAGTGCGCCGACATGATCAAGTCGGCCTGATTCCCGGCACTCGCCAGGTCCCCGACGCCCGTTGTGGCGCTCGCCGGGCCCCCGATGCCCGTTGCGGCAGCCGCGTGACCGCGCTGTCAGGCGTCGGGGGAGGTGATCGCCCGCGCGGCGCTCACCTCCTGGCGGAGCGGGGCGAGGACGCTGTCCTCGTCCCCCGACAGCTCGGCACGGACCTCGATCAGCCGGTCCGACGCCCGCACACCGACCGCCAGTTCCCGTAGCTGCGACGCGACCGCCTCGACCTCGGACGCGGCGGGATGGGGCGCCCCGTGGTTGACGCGGACCCGGGCGGCGGTCGTCGCGTCGACGATGCGCTCGACGGCGACGACCAGCGGCCACCAGGCGGCGGCCCGGGTTCCGGTGGGCGGCGGCTCGGTCAGCGCGCGCTGGAACTCCGTACGCACCGTGGACAGATCACGGTAGAGGCGGCGCCGCAGCCGGATGCGCGAGGAATGGTCGGTGGCGGCTCCGAAGGCCGTCTCCACGTAGCGCGCGGTGTCGTCGACGGCGCTCGCGAGGCGGTCCCCGATACGGGTCTGCCAGCTCTCCGGCCACAGCAGATAGCCGGCGATCAGCGCGATGCCGCAGCCGATGAGACTGTCGACCAGGCGCGGCACGACCAGCGCGAACCCCTGGTGGTTGAGGACGTCGGAGAGCAGAAGGATCACCGGGGTGATGGCGGCCGTCTGGTAGGCGTACCCCTTGGCCGACGCGGCCGGGATCAGCGCCGCGAGCAGCACGGTCACCGGCACGTCCCACCAGCCGCGCGGCACCTGGCTCAGCACGGCCGCCGCGACGACGAGGCCCACCGCCGTACCGAGCGCGCGCAGCACGGCGCGGGAGAAGACCGAGCCGAAGTCGGGCTTGAGGACGAAGGTGACGGTGAGCGCGACCCAGTACGAGCGGGGAACGGCGATCAGCGAGACCAGGCCCTGGGCGATGCCGATGCAGAGCGCCAGCCGCAGACCGTACCGCCAGGACCCCTCGGAGAGCAGCACGTTGCGCGCGGCGCGGCGGGCCCGGATGCGCAGCGCCGACGGGCGCCCGAGGCGGTCGTCGACGTTGTACGGATCGGGGTCCGCTTCGTGGACGACGGTGGCCGCGTGGCGGAGTGCGACGTCCAGGGCGCGGGACGCGGGGTCGTCCGCGTCGGGCAGATCGGCGTCCGGCTTCCCGGTGCGGCCCGTCTCGACGGCGCCGGCCAGCTCCCGCACGGCCGAGGGAATCCCGGCGGGCAGCGGGAAGCCGCGCAGATGGGCGGCGGGCGCCGCCTCGACCAGCGGGATCAGCACGTTGAGCGCGGACAGGAGCCGTACGAACGGGGCGCTGCGGCCGTGTTCGCGGGCGCGCCGGGCGAGGACGAGGTCGTAGGAGGTGTTGAGGGCCTGGGTGACCGCCTGCCGCTTGGCGTCGTAGGTGTCCTTGCCCGCCGCTTCGAGAAGATCCGCGACCGCGCGGTAGGCGGCGGCGACGGCCGCACGCTCCGGCTCCTGCCTGCGGAACGGCCAGGCGAGCAGGGCGAGGAACAGGACGAAGAGGCCGCCGCAGGCCAGCAGCAGCGGGGCTTTCCACCACGGACCCGGCAGGGGCAGCCCGGCCCCGATCACCGAGTTCAGCAGCAGTAGGAGCCCGGAGACGGACGCCACCGCGCCGATCGTCGACATCATCCCGGAGACGAGCGCGATCAGCGTCAGCGCGCCGACCGCCAGCCAGCCGTGACCGAAGACGATGGTGCCGAGCATGACGCCGAGGGCGCCGAAGAGCTGTGGGACGGCGATGTTGAAGACCCGCATGCGGTAGGCGTCGGCGGTGTCGCCGATGACACCGGACAGGGCTCCCATGGACACCAGCGCCCCGTACGTCGGTTGTCCGGCGGCCAGGCCCACGGCGAGCGGGGCCGCCATGGCGATGCCGGCGCGGCAGACGGCGGGCCAGGGGATGGGAGCAGTCTGCGGGGTGAGCGAACTGACCAGCCAGGCGGGTGGGGCGAGGCGGCTTTGCATGGAGCCATTATCGGTGTCCCGTCCGGCCGGCCGGCTCGGCGGGTGCCGTCGGTACGGCAAGACGGTCCGTCGGTGCGAAGCAGGGTCCGCTCGACGCGGCTGCCCGGATCGTGCGGCGCGGACCGTCTGCGGGATGCCGGGGGGAAGGCCGGCATCCCGCTCGGGTCAGTGACCAACGGCGCCCCGTGCGGCGGCCACCACTGCGGACCACTCACGGTCGTCCTGACCGGGCACCATGCGCCCGGCCTGGTGCCACTGCATGGCGAGCGCGGCGAAGATCGGAGGCCCGTCCACAAGAAGAACCGATTCTTCGACCTGGCCGTCACCTGTCCTGCGCCGCCGGCCGGTCGGAACCCCGGCCTCCTGGATCGCTGTCACCCCCCGCCCAACGACCTGTTCCCGGAGAGGCAATCCCCGCCGGTCGCCCTTCACCCCACCGAGTGCACAAGGCGCCGTCGGTATGACGCAACGGCACGCCCTTCGCACGTGCGCGCGATATCCGGCCGGATCGGGCGCCGTTCGGTGGTCATCGGGAAGGGCAAGTCCCTGTTGCCGGTGTCGGACACCCGAAGGAGCCTTCGCCTCACCGAGACCCGGGCCTTCGGCAACGGCGTCGTCCTCCTGCGCTTCGAGCGAGCCTGACGAGGCACGTCGGGTGTTCGCTCACGCACTGGGACCGCCGGTCGCAACGACCCGGCGGTCCCAGTGCGTGAGCGCATGGTGCCCGGTGCCCGGTGCCCGGTGCCCGGTGGCCGGCGCGCTCGGCGCATTGCGCTCGGTCAGACGATGCGGCTGATGCGGCGGACGGCGAGGTAGAGCAGCAGCGCGGCCAGCGCGACGAAGATGCCGGTCTCGATGCCCTGGAACGCCCAGAAGCGGTCGCCGGGCTGGTAGCGCTGCCAGTTGTAGGCGCCACGCCCCAGGCCCATCTGGCTCAGGCACGCATCGGGGTCGGGGCGTCCCGGGGCCGTCTTGGACCCCACCGGCTGACAGCCCGCCTGGCTGTTGCTCAGGACGAGATTTCCGGCGGCGTCACGCACGCCCATGGAGGAGACCCAGTTGCTCAGGGCCGGGTTCACCTGCAGATTGCCGCTGACCGCATAGGTGAGGGTGCGTGGGCTCATGTAGTGGACTCTGGCCAGGAGTTCGACAGCGGCCCGGACCACCAGGAACCCGCCGAGGGTGACCGCCATGGCGGGCATCACCTTGCGCCAGACCGTGCCGGCGAAGATGCCCAGCGCCACCGCGAACAGGGTGTAGCCGATGGGCGCGATGCCCTGCACGTCGAAGAGGATGTACGTGAACCGTCCGTTGCCGACGGTGGCCAGCGGCTCCGCCCACCAGGCGACCCCCAGCGCGTACACGACGGCGAGGAGCGTCGTGGCGGCGCCGATCAGACCGAACTTGGCCACTGCCCACTGCCGGCGGCTGATCCCCTGGGTCCACACCAGCCGATGGGTGCCGTGTTCGACCTCGCGGGCGACCAGCGGGGCGCCGAAGAACAGCCCGACCAGGAGCGGCAGAGCCACGAACAGCACGCTGACGAAGGGCATGCCGCTGAACTGGTTGGAGAACTGGGTGCTCAGCGGATGGCAGTCGTTGCCCGATATGAGTTCGGCCTTGCCCAGCTTGGCAAGGCAGTCGGCCAGGCCGGAGCTGTTGATGGCGTGATGCATCCGCAGGCCGGTCGGCACCATCAGGGCGGCGAGCAGGACGAGTGCGATGGCGGTGAACAGGGCCTGCTTGCGGTGCTGGCGCCAGGTGAGCCAGATCATGCGGTCACATCCATGGAGGTGCGGGCCGGGCGGGCGGCGGCGGTGAGGTAGGCCAGGACGAGGTCTTCGAGGGTCACCTCGTGCTCGGACCACGAAAGGTCGTCGAGGGGACGGCCCTGCGTGCGCACGAGCAGGGTGGACTGCCGGTCGGTGTGGCTGGCGCGGACGACCTTCGCGGGGCCGGGGGTCGCGTCGGCAGCGGTGCGCGGACCGACCCAGGTCCGGTGCTCGGCGAGCAGATCGTCGACCGGGCCGGCCAGCTGGACCTGCGCTTTCTGCAGCACGATCAGGTAGTCGCAGGTGCGCTCCAGGTCGGTCAGCAGGTGCGAGGAGAGCAGGACGGTGGTCTCGGTCTCGCCGACCGCCCCCATCAGCGTCTGCATGAATTCATGACGTGCCAGCGGGTCCAGACTGGCGATCGGCTCGTCGAGCAGCAGCAGGCGGGGGCGCTTGGCGAGCGCCATGGCCAGCGCGACCTGGGCGCGCTGCCCGCCGGACAGCTTGCCGACCGGCTTGTCGGCCGGGAGGTCGAGCTGGGCGAGCCGGTCGCGGGCGAGCGCGGCGTCCCAGCGGCGGTTGAGCTTGCCGCCCATGGTGATCAGGTCGGTGGTGGTGAAGTCCGCGTAGAGCGGGGTGTCCTGGGCGACGAAACCGATCTCGGCCAGTACCGAGGTGTCGTTGCGTGGGTCCCGGCCGAAGACGCGCACCTGTCCCGAGTCCGGCTGCAACAGGCCGACGGCCAGGTGCAGCAGGGTGGACTTGCCCGCGCCGTTCGGTCCGACCAGCGCGGCGATCCGGCCGGCCGGCAGATGCAGTGAGCAGTCACGCAGCGCCCAGGTGCGCCCGTAGCGCTTGCCCAGCGCGTCAGTTTCCAACGCCGTGTCCGTCATGTGTGCTCCCACTTCGCTCACGAGATGTTCTTGGGTGCCGGGCCGTCGAGGGTGGCGCGCATGGTGGTGTCGATCAGGGCTGCGATGTCCTCGCGGGGCAGGCCGGCGGCCTGGGCCTTGCGAAGCCAGGTCACCAGGTCCTCGCGCAGGTCGGCCTGGTTGCCCAGTGACGGTCCCGCCAACGTGCGGACGATGAAGGTGCCCACGCCCGGGCGGCCTTCCGCCAGACCCTCGATCTCCAGTTCCCGGTACGCCTTCAGGACCGTGTTCGGGTTGATCGCCAGCGACTGAGCCACCGCGCGCACCTTGGGCAGCTGGTCACCCGGCTCCAGCAGGCCGACCCGCAGCGACTGCTTGACCTGGAGAACCAGCTGCATGTAGGTGGCCACCCGCGAGCGGCCGTCGAGCACGAACTCGATCACCAGTGTTCTCCTATTGTCCTACGACAGTAAGACAGGATCCTCAGGGCGAATCGGGCTGTCAAGGCCCAACGGCCGGTGTGGCGCCACTTGTAGGCGGGAGGAAGGTTCGGGTGTAGCGTGCGCTTACACGTGTAACTAGAGGGTCGCCGGCCGGCCCGGATCGGGAGAATCATGAGGCTCAACGTCCACGAACGCGGCGACGGCGACAAGGTCGCGCTGCTCATCCACGGCGGCATGTCCGACCACCGCACCTGGCACGCCGTGGAGGATGCCCTGATCGCGCGTGGCTACCGCGTCATCGCCCCTGACCTGCGCGGCCACGGCCTCAGCCCGCGGGGCGAGTACCGGCCCGAGCTGCTGGCCGACGACCTGGTGGAGAATCTGCCGACCGGTGCGGACCTCGCCGTCGGCCACTCGCTCGGCGGCCTGTCGCTCGCGCTCGCCGCCGACCGGCTGCGGCCTGCCCGCGCGGTCTATTCGGACCCCGGGTTCCGGTTGGAGAACATGCCGGCGAACGCGTCGACGTACATGCTGGCGATGGTCGTGAACGCGACCGATCAGAGCGTGCGAACGATGAATCCGCGCTGGTCGGACGCCGACATCGAGGCCGAGCTGGCGGGGTTCGCCCTGTTCGACCGGGAGTTCTTCACGCTCACCGAGAAGGGCACCGCGCTCGGTTATCTGCCGGCGAGCGCGGTCGTGCCGTCGCTGGTGCAGCTGGCCGATCCGAGCCTGTGCATCAGCCTGGAGATCGCAGTGGAGCTGCGGGACAACGGGTTCGAGATCCGCACGGTCAAGGGCGCCGGGCACTGCGTGCACCGCGACGACTTCGCGGGCTTCATGGCCTCGCTCGACGGTTGGATCTGACCGCGATCGGCGACCGGATCAGCGCGGGGGTGCGGCGGTGAACGGGTCGGGAGGCGGTTCCCGGCCCGTCCACCATCACGTCCTGCCCCGGTTCCGGGCTCAGTGGACGGAGAGGCCGCCGTCGACGAAGATCGCCTGCCCGGTGACGTAGGCGGAGGCACGGCTCGCCAGGAACACCGCGGCGCCCGCGAAGTCCTCGGCCAGGCCGTTGCGCCCCACCATCGTGCGTGCGGCCAGCGCCGCGACCTTCTCGGGGTCCGACGACAGCCGCCTGTTGAGCGGCGTCATCACGAATCCCGGTACGAGCGTGTTGCAGGTGACGCCGTGCTGGGACCATGCCTCGGCCTGTGACCGGGCCAGCGACTCCAACGCCCCCTTGGAGACGCCGTAGGCGCCGCTCTGGACAAACGCCCGGTGGGCCTGCTGGGAGGTGATGTGGATGATCCGCCCGAAGCCCCGCTCGGCCATACCGGGACCGAACCGCTGCCCCAGCAAGAAGGGAGCCTTCAGGTTCACGGACATCGTGGTGTCCCACACGTCCTCGTCCAGCTCGCTCATCGGCGGCCGCAGGTTGATTCCGGCGCAGTTGACGAGGATGTCGGGCTCCCCGAACGCCGCGGCTGCCTCCTCGGCCGCCGCACGGACCCCGGCCCCGGTACTCAGGTCGCCGCTCACCCGGGCCGCTCGGCAGCCCTCGGCCGTCAACTCGCCGACGGTGGCGGCCAGCTCGGCTTCCCTGCGCGCCACGACCACGACACTCGCCCCCGCGCGGGCCAGCGCGCCGGTGATGGCCCGGCCGATGCCGGAACTGCCGCCGGTCACCACGGCGACCCGGCCGTCCAACGAGAACAAGTCGGAGAGATATCCCTGCGAGATCATCTCCGCACCCTAGACGGCGCGCCCGCCCGGACGGCGTCCGGGGCGGATCCGAACGGTCGCGGGGAAGTGCGGTGGCGGGGCGGGGCGGGGTCTCTAGGGTGGGAGGCATGACGGGGAAGTGCCAGATCTGCGGAGAGCCGATCGAGTCCGGTGGGCGGTCCGGGAGGGCCGCGGTGTACTGCTCCCAGGCGTGCCGGCAGCGGGCCTACCGGGAGCGCCGCCAACCGGCCGGAGTCCCGGCCGAGGAGCTGGTCAGGGACATCGGGGACCGCGTGCGGCACCTGCGGCTGGCTCCCGCACTCGCGTTCCATGCCGACGTCGAGTCGCTCTCGACGCGGTTCTCACTCCTCCGGCGGCTGGCCCGCCAGGCGCGCCAGGAGCCGGCGACGCCACCGCCCGCCGCGCCCACTCCTGATGCGACCGCGCCCCCGGCCACAGCCACAGTCGGAGCCGCCGAAAGCGTCACACCCGGCAGCGTGACGATTCGCGGCGAGGAGGCCAGCGAGGAGGCGTTCGCCGCGCTCACCGAAGAGCACCGGCGCGAGCTGCGGGTGCACTGCTACCGCCTGCTCGGTTCGTACGACGAGGCGGAGGACCTCACGCAGGAGGCGTTCCTGCGCGCCTGGCGGGCACGGGAGGCGCTCGGCGAGGTCGACAATCCACGGGCCTGGCTCTACAAGACGGCCACCAATGTCTGCCTCGACTTCCTCCGCAGGAACAACCGGCGCCCGACGACGTACGAGCCGGTGCCGGGCATGGACTCCGGTGACGGGCCACCGCCGCCCCGACTGCCGTGGCTCCAGCCGTTCCCCGACGACCAGCTGCCCGAGACGCCCGCACCCCAGCGCGAACCGGACGAGCAGGCGGTGGCGAGCGAGACCCTCGAGCTGGTCTTTCTGACCGCGATCCAGCAGCTCCCGCCCCGGCAGCGGGCCGCCGTGATCCTGCGCGACGTCGCCGGATGGTCCGCCCAGGAGACCGCCGACCTGCTCGGCGGCAGCCTGGCCTCGGCGAACAGTGCCGTTCAGCGGGGCAGGTCCACGCTGCGCGAAGCGCTGCCGGGGCGGCGCGAGGACTGGACGGCGGCGGAGCCGACCGCCGAGGACATGGCACTGCTGCAGCGCTACATGGACGCGGCCGCCCGCTGCGACATCGACGCCATGACCGAGCTGGTACGCGCCGACGCGGTGCTCACCATGCCCCCGAACCCCTTCTGGTTCACCACCCGCGAGGCGCTCTTCGCGTTCGTCCGGCCGAACCTGGAACCGGCCTCGCCGATGTTCGCCGGGTACTGGAGGCATCTGCCCGTGCACGCCAACGGTCAGGTCGCGGTCGCCGGCTACCTCCAGCGGCCCGGCACCAGCGTCTTCCGGGCCCAGCTGATCGACGTTCTGCGGGTGGAGGAGGGGCGGATCGCCGAGATCACCACGTTCGAGCCGCACCTGTTCGCCGCGTTCGGGCTCCCGATGACGCTCTGACGAGACGGCGGCAGATGAGGCGGCGACCGATGAGTTTCCGCGACCGCTACGTCGTACAGGGTGAAGGGCGCGCACAGCGCCCCCGACCGAGGGAATGAGAACCATGCTGCAGAACAAGGTCGCAGTCGTCTACGGCGGAGCGGGTTCGCTGGGCACGGGCATCGCGAGGGCGTACGTACAGGCCGGTGCGCGGGTCTTCCTCGTCGGCCGCACGGAGGCCACGCTGAAGAAGGCCGCCGCCGAGGTCGGCGCCGAGTACGACGTGCTCGACGCCCGCGACGAGCAGGCCGTCGAGGCCCACGTGGCATCGGTCGTCGAGCGCGCCGGGAGCCTGGACATCTCCGTCAACCTCGTGCCCAGGGGAGACTTCCACGGCGTGCCGCTGACGGAGTTGTCGCTCGAGGACTACACCCGGCCGGTGGTCCAGGGCATCGCGTGCCAGTTCATCACCGCGCGCGCGGCAGCCCGCCGGATGGCCGGGCAAGGTTCGGGGGTGGTCCTCTCGCTCAACAGCGGATCCGCCAACGGCAGCCCGATGATGGGCGGCACCGCCGCGGCGGACGGTGCGATCGACGCGCTGATCCGCCAGTTCGCCCAGGAGGTCGGTCCGGCCGGAGTCCGTGTCTGCGGGATCTGGACCGCCGGCGTCGCCGACAGCCTGACCCCGGAGAAGCTGGCCGCCACCGGCGCCACCGGCCTGGACGAGGCCGCCGTGCAGGGCCTCGTCGGACACCTGGACAGCATGCGGATGACGAAGCGCTCGCCGCGGATCGCCGACATCGCCGCGCTGGCGACCTTCCTCGCCTCCGACGGCGGCGTCGCCATCACCGGCACCTGGGTCAACGCCACCGCGGGAATGTTCCCGAGCTGACCTCCGGGCACGGCGCTCAGGGGTTCACAGGTGGGTGCGGCCGGGGGTGGCCAGGCCGGTCTCGTAGGCGAAGACAGCCGCCTGCGTGCGGTCGCGCAGCCGCAGCTTCTGCAGGATGCGGCCCATATGGGTCTTGATCGTCTGCTCGGCGAGGACCAGCGCTCCGGCCACCCCGCGTTGGACCGTCCCTGCGCGACCAGCACCAGCACTTCGCTCTCACGGGCGGTGAGTTCGGCGATCCGCACCTGCGTCGGCGGCCGCGAGGTGCCTCCCTGGCGGGAGAACTCGTCGATGAGGCGCATGGTGATGCCGGGAGAGAGCAGGGCCTCCCCGGCGGACACGACGCGTACGGCTTCGGCCAGTTGGACACCGGAGGCGTCCTTCAGGAGGAATCCGCCGGCGCCGGCGCGCAGCGCTTCGTAGACGTACTCGTCGAGGTCGAAGGTGGTCAGCACCAGCGCCGGCCCGGCAGGAGCGCCGCCGGCCCGCACGGTGATGTCCATCCGTGCGGGCCGGCGGGGTGCGTGGTCTCGGAGGAACTCGGCGCGGGCGCGGAGCCGCAGATGCCCCAGCCACGTCAGGAGACCGTGCGCGGGTGCGTGGTTGTCAGGGCCGGGCGCCTCCCCGGGCAGAGACGGCGACATACTGCACGCGCATCGGATGACCGGCCTCGGTGGCGGGTCCTGCGGGGGCGCCGAACGCGGCGGGGAGGTTACCGCCCACGGCGACGTTCAGGATCAGGAACAGGCCGTGGTGCACGGCGTCGTCCCAGGTCCTGCGATCCATCTGGGCCGCCGTGACCTTGTGGTACTCACGTCCGTCGAGGTACCAGCGCACCTGTTCCGCACCGGCGGTGAGATCGACCTCCACCGCGTAGGAGTGGAATCCCGTCCGGCAGTCGGAACACGGCCGGTCCCCCGAGCCCAGCCCCTGGGGCTCCTTGCACGGGCCGCCTAGGAGGGTGCCGCAGTGCATGGTCCCGAAGACGGAGTCGCGGCCGTTGACGTTCTCCATGACGTCGAGCTCACCGATCGCGGGCCAGCCGGTGTAGCCGTTGCGTAGCCCGCCGCCGAGGGTCCAGAACGCCGGCCAGTAGCCGGCCGCCGCGGGGCCGCTCACGTCGGGCAGTGCGATCGAGGCCTCGATCCGCAGCACCCCGCCGGGCGGTGGGGCGAAGTCGGCGCGCTTGGACTCGATGCGGCCCGAGGTCCACTGTCCGTTCTGCAGCCGGGGCACGATCTCCAGCGATCCCTTCCCGTCCAGCCGGACGTTGGCGGTCGAGTCGGTCATGGTCTCGATCTCCCCGGTTCCCCACTGGGCGGCCGGGCAGCCGGGGTAGCAGGTACCGAGGTCGTACTGCCAGTTCGCGGATGACGGGCGGCTGCCGGCCGGTCCGTCGAAGTCGTCCCGCAGGAGCTGGGTCCACCGGCCGGCGGGCACCGCGTTGCGGGCGGGCAGTGCTCCCGCGTCCGTCAGGAGTCGTTCGAGCCGTGGTGCCAGTACGACGGCGGCGACGTTGGTCAGGTGCGCGTCGTCCCGGTAGAGCAGGATCCGTTCCAGAACCGCCGGGCAGGTGGGGCCCGTGCCGGGGCACAGCACGGAGTTCACCTCGATGGCCCGCACGTCCGGCAGGTGGCCGGCCGCGATCGCTGTCGCGAGCGGATCGGGCCATTGCGCGGTGCCCCGGTCGAAAGCGCAGGCGCCCGGGTCCTTGGCGTGTCCGGAGACGCAGGCCGGAATGTCCGTCCCGGGGATCGGGGTGTCCTGGATGTAGACGACGGGCACGCCCAGGGCGCGCAGCGGGGCCAGTGTTTTCTCCCAGCCCGCGGTGAGGAGATTCTGGTCGTCGGTGTAGCGGTTGAGGGATGCGACGACGATCAGGCGGGGCTTCGGTCCGTGGCTCAGCCGGGACAGGCTGTCCGCGCGCCAGGTGTCGCACTCGGTGTACGTCCGGCCCAACTGGGGATTCCTGACCGCCAGTTGTGGCAGTGGGCAGCCCTGCTTCACCAGTTCCTGCAGTGCCCAGCCGCGTTCGGCCGCGATACCCAACAGCGGGGAGAACCACTGGCCGGCATGCGAGTCGCCGAGCAGCACGATCCGGTCCTTGCTGCCGGTCGCGCCGAACAGGCAGGCGGGGCTGGTGGTCGTGGCGGGCGCCACTTCGCACGCGCCGTCCGGCGGGAAGTCCTTACGGGCCTGGACGACGCCGGGCACCGGTGGGCCGTCCTGGAGCGGGGTGCCGGTCCGCATCAGCAGGGACCTGCCGTCGGCCGCGCCCGGCGGCAGCCCCTTCATGTCGAAGGGCGGAGCCGACGCGAGCAGGTTCATCGTGCCGGTGCCGACCACCAGCGCCAGCACTACCGGCATGACGACTGCGGCGATCCCCAACGACAGCCCGCGTCGCGGGAATTCGGAGACGGTGCGGCTGCGCCGCAGGGGCTGCTCGATCCAGCGCATCGTCGCGAAAGCGGGCAGCGCCGACGCCACCGTCAGCGCCGTCCTGGCCGGCCATCCGAGAGTTCCCAGCCGGGCTTCGGCCAGCACGAGCACCGGCCAGTGCCACAGGTACAGGGTGTAGGAGAGGCGTCCGATCGCACGGGGGATCCGGGCGCGCAGAATCCGGCCGACGCCGTACGTGGTCGCACCGTCCGTCGCGTGCGGGTCGGCGGTTCCCGCCAGGATGACCGCGGCGGTGGCGAGCGTCGGGACGAGCGCCGCGTACCCGGGGTAGGGCGTGGCGCCGTCGTAGCGCACCACACACCACACGATCGCTGCGGCTCCGGACCACCCGGACAGCAGACGGATCAGGGGCAGTCCGCGCACCCGGTGCCACGGGATCAGCGCCAGCAGCGCCCCGACCCCGAACTGCCAGGCGCGGGACGGCGTTCCGAGGTACGCCAGGGAGACCGACGTGTGCGTCCAGTGCAGCGACAGGGCGAAGGAGGCGAGCGTCAGCAGCGCGGTGACCGCAAACACGGCCGACCGCACGGCGCGGCCCCGGCGGGACGTCCTGACCGCGGCGAACACGATCAGGGCGAGAAGGGGAGCCCAGAACAGATAGAACTGCTCCTCCACCGCGAGCGACCAGAAGTGGAGCAGCGGACTCGGATCGCGTCCTGCGGCCAGGTAGTCGGTCTGCTGGGAGACGAAGCGCCAGTTGGCGGTGGACAGCGCGGCGGCCAGTACGTCGTACTCCAGGTCGGTACGGCGCAGTGGGACGGTGAGCCAGGCCGCGGCCAGCGCGGTCGCGGCGAGCACCACGGCCGCTGAGGGCAGCAGTCTGCGGGCCCTGCGGGAGAAGAACTCTCCGAGGCGGATACGGCCGGTCGTGGCCGCCTCGCGGATCAGCAGCCCGGTGATCAGGTAGCCGGAGATGACGAAGAAGATGTCCACTCCGACGAACCCGCCGCTCAGGCCGGGCAGTTCGGCGTGGAAGGCGAGCACCGCGAGTACCGCCAAGGCGCGCAGGCCCTCGATGTCGGGGCGGAAGCCCGGAGCGGCAGGCCCGGTCGGACGGGCTCCCCGGAACCGGTCTCCTGGGGAGCCGGATCCATGGGTCGGACGGCTGGAGCGGTCGGCGGTTTCCGGATGCCGGTCCGGAACCGTGGTGGAAGACATGAGTGCGGTGACCTTTCAGCTCAGCCAGGGCAGCATGGGGCTGACCCATCCAGAGGCGAGCAGGGCGGTGAGCAGGAGAAGTGAGGTGGCGGCCAGGGCTTCGGGCCAGCGCCTGGGCAGCATGCCGAGCCGGGTCGGCCGAGGGGCTTTTGCGGTTCGGGGCGCAGCCTTCGCGGGCCGCACTTCGGCGATCAGGTCACGGACCAGCGGGAAGCCGATCTGGCACTGCACCAGGAGGTACAGGCCGAGACCCCAGTTGGGCCACCAGCCGTTGCGGGCGACGGACAGGGCGAGCCCGGCCGCGGCCGCGCCGATGGATCCGCAGAGCCAGGCGAGCGAGACCAGGACCACTCTGCGTGCCATGCCGCTGGGTTTGACGCGGCCGACGCCGGTCGGGACCCAGGCGGCGCTGTGGCCGCGCAGGGTGTGCAGGAACGCGGCCGCGGCGGCGACGCTCGTCAGGACGTTGGCGCGGATGACCTCGACCCGCCACCGGGTGTGGCTGATCCTGGGCAGCAGCACGTGCCAGAGCCAGAGCGGTGCGAGCAGCGGCAGGACGTGCCAGGGGCGTATCTGGTCCGGGTACCAGAACATCATCACCAGCGGCGGCAGCGGGGCGGCGAACGTGTTCACCGCCGCGGTCAGATAGCCGACGATGCCCTCGTAGAAGCACAGTCGCATCCGCCAGGGAGCACCCATCCGTTTGAGGTCGGAGTTCTTGATCAGGTGCAGGTTGCCCATCGCCCACCGGTACTGCTGGTTGACGAACGACGAGAGATTGTCCGGCGACGTGCCCTTGGCGACCAGCACCGGGACGTAGAGGGTGCGGAACCCCCGCTCGTAGAGGGCGAGTCCGGTGTACAGGTCCTCGCTGTGGTCGAGCTTGGCGAAGCCGCCGGCCGCGTCGATGGCGGTGCGCCGGTAGACGGCGTTGCTTCCGCAGCAGATGGCCGCGTCGCTGGCGTCCCGCGAGGGCTGGATCCACCGGAAGAACCACTCCTGGGCCGACCCCGCGGCGCGCTGGATCCACTCCATGGACTCGTCGGTGTCGAAGCACTGCGGGCTCTGGACGATGCCGATTCCGGGATCGGCGAAGTACGGCACCAGGTGGTGCAGGAAGTCGGGCCTGGGCGCGAAGTCCGCGTCCAGGATGGCGATGTACTGCGCGTTGCTCACGGTGAGCGCGTGATTGAGGTTGCCGGCCTTCTTGAGGTGCCCCCGGTCCGGCCGGACGACGTACTGGTACCCGTGCGCGGCCGCCAGAGCGGCCACTTCGGAGCGGTCGGCGTCATCCAGGACCCAGACGGTCAACGCCCCGTCCCAGTCGACGGCCGCGACGGCCCGGTAGGCGTTCTCCAGGACGTCGAGCGGCTCACCGCAGGTCGGCAGATAGAGGTCGACGGACGGCAGTTCGGCCGGCTGCCAGGCCTTGGTCAGCACTTCGTGCGAGTGCCTCGTCAACCGCCGCTGACGCAGGCTGTTGACCGACGAGAGGGCCAGGGCCACGAGATTGAGTACGAGCACCGCGAGGAAGGCCCACAGGGCCGGCGTCCGCAGCGCGAAGGTGAACATGGTCGCCGCCGTGAAGACGAAGGCGAGCGAGGTGCAGATCAGGACCCAGCGGCGCTGCGGTCCGAAGTACCAGTAGAGCTCGTGATCCGACGGTGGTTGAGGCAAGTGGTCGACGGTCAAGTGTCCCCCCACGGGCGCGTGATTGACGATCCAGCGATCACCCTACTCGCAAAGGTATAGACCACTGACGCTTCAAGCCACGGAGTGAGACCCGTGGACGCGTGTCGGGGACATATTCATGATGAGGACAAGATTCCGTGACAATCCCGTCATGCCGCGTTCCGCTGACGTCGAGGTCAGCGACCGCCCGCCACGTTCACCCCGCGCCGCCCGGTTCGGTGCCCGCCAGTTCCCGTGCCCAGTCGGCGAGTCGGTCGAAGTCCGCTGCGAGCAGTCCGACGCTCGGTTCGATGCGCAGGAGCAGCGCGGGCGCGGAGTGGTGGGCGGCGACGTACTCGCGGTCCTGGAGCCCGATCTCGTCGTCGATCCACGCGAACGGCCGGCCGGCGGCGTATCTGACGATGTCATGGGTCTTGAAGTAGGTGCCGTCGTCGCGTCCGGCGTGCAGTTCCGGCCAGTCGACGGCGGGGAGGTCCGGCAGACCCAAGCAGGGGGCGATCCAGCGATTGGCCTGCGTGCCCCACGTCGTGGCCCACACCAGGTCGAAGGGGAGCGCCAGCAGCAGCGGGCCATGGGCGGGGTTGAGCCACACCCGCAGCGGCTTCTGCCAGGGCAGATCCCAGCCGGAGGGCCGCATACGGTGCGTTGTGTAGCCCTCCGGTCGCCGATGGTCCTTCGCCGCGTACGGGTTGAGCGGTCCGTCGACATCGATGAGGAGGAGGGGCTTCGCGGTCACGCTGTCTCCTTGCCTGGTAAGCGGACGCCCGACTCAGCTACCCGGCCTCGGAGGGGACCAACCCATTGTCCTGGATCCGGGGACGGATCCCCGGATCCAGGACCACTCGTGGGTGTTCCCGCGATTGGATTGAACAGATGAACCTGACGCGATCCGCCGGGGCGGCCGACCGTCCGGACCAGCCGTCCCGGTCGATCAGCCGCCCCGCCGGGGCCGGGTCAGAAGGGCGAGCTCGTGGTGGTCGGGGTCCTGCGGTCCGGACCCGTGCCGTCCGCGGTCGCGCCGGCCCAGAACCCGCACTGGTGCTCCGCTGCGAACGTGGTGGACGTACGGTCGGCCTGCGGGTTGAGGGTGAGGACCGTGTGCCGGGGGCCGGCCGGCGGCCACGGGGCCTGGCCACTGACGCCAGGGTTGCCCGAGCGGGCGAACGCGGCCCAGTAGCGCTTCATACGGTCGGCGAGATCGACCTGGATGCCGGTCAGGGGGCGGTCGCCCATGGTGAAGTCGTAGAGGTAGGCGAGCTCGGCACTGTGGGCGTTGGACATGTCGAGTCCCGGGACCTGCGCCCCGTACAACGTCGGCGAGTCCGGGTCGTCGAACTCGTAGACGTACGTGGGCACCTGGCCGGCGAAGACGTCGGCCGTCCAGGACGTGTGACAGGCGAAGGTGGAGTCGGTGAGCAGCGCGGACATCGCGAGGTACGGGCTGGCGTAGTCGGCCAGCGGGTAGCGTGCCAGCACCTGTGAGGCGGCCGGCCCGTACGTCGCGGTGATCTGGTCCGTGTACTGCTGCGCGGTCAGGTACGGCTGGGTCAGCGCGACGAAGAGTCTGCTCTCGGCGCGGTTGCTGCCGATCAGGACAGGCACCTTGTTCCACGCACCGGAGGCGATCGCCGCGGAGGGCTGCGCGGGCAGCAGGAGATCACCGAACGCGGGCCCGCTCGTGGGCAGCGTGGCCGCTGCCGTCGTCAACCGCTCCCCGGACGCGGCCCGCAGGCAGGTGGCGCTCACCTGCGGGTCGGGGCAGCCGGCCGCGGCGGCGTAGGTCCGCGCCGCGGTCTCGGCCTGGGCGCCGTCGGGCGAGGCCAGCAGCGTGCACGGACCACTCTGCAGGATGGCGCGGGAGAACAGTCCGGCCGCCCGCGGTGCGGCGAGCAGCGAGCAGACCGAACCGCTGCCCGCCGACTGCCCGGAGATCGTGATGTTGTCCGGTGCGCCACCGAAGGCCGCGATGTTCTTCCTGGTCCACTGCAGGGCCGCGATCTGGTCCAGCAGCCCGTACGAGCCGGACCGCAGCGCGTTCTGCCGCGTGAACTCCGGCAGGGCAAGATAACCGAGCTGGCCGAGCCGGTAGTTGATGCTGACGACCACGGTATGGGAGAGGTCGGCCATGGTGCGGCCGCCGAACTGCGTCCCGGTGCCCTGGCTGTAGCCGCCGCCGTGGATCCAGAAGACCACCGGCAGGCGCGCTCCGGGACGGGCGTCCCGCGGGCGGTACACGTCGAGGTAGAGGCAGTTCTCGCTGACGGCCCGCGGGTCCCGCAGCCCGAACGGTGAGAACTGCAGGCACGCGGGTGCCTGGATGGTCGCGTCCCGCACCCCGCTCCACGGGGCCGGCCGCTCCGGCGCCCGGAACCGTAGGTTGCCGACGGGCGGTGCCGCGTAGGGGATACCGAGGAACTCCTGGGCCCCGTCATGGGCCTGTCCCCGCAGGACGCCGTCGGAGACCGCCACCAACGGCGGATTCGCGGTCGCTGCGGTGGACGGTGACGCGGAAGCGGGCAGCGCCTGCAGGAGCAGGGCGGCCAGCGCGAGAAGAACCACGAGATGAAGGGGCGGTCGGGGCACGGGCCGAGTCCTTGCGGCGCGGTCGGTCATGGCCGCAGCCCGGCGAGCAGGGCGCCGGTCGCGGCGAAGTCGGCCGGGCCGGAGTTCCAGTCGGCGTTCATGGGCGCGATGGAGACCTTGTCGGCGTTGACCGCCTCCACGTCGGAGCCCTTCGCGGGGGTGCGCGGGTCGAAGGAGACCGTGACCTTCCACGTGCCGTCGCCGGAGTCGGTGTAGTGCGGGGTCAGCACCGTCTGGGCGTCCTGGAAGGTGAGGGAGACGCCGTGAGCGGTGCCGGTACCGTCCGCGCCGACGATGGGGTGGTTGACGTTCAGACCGACACCGTCGGGCAGCAGGCGCCCGGACTTCGAGCGGGCCTGCAGCCGGTCGATGAGCTTGACGGTGAAGTCGGCGGTGACGCGCATGGCGTTGAGGGTGGGGCCGGGAGCGGGCACCGCGAAGCTGCCGGTGCTCACCGCGATGGCGGGGATGCCGCGCTCCAGGGCGGCGATGGCGCCGCCGACGGTGCCGGAGTGGGTGGCGAAACCCGCGACGTTGGTCCCGAAGTTGGTGCCCGAGATCACCAGGTCGGGGGCCCGGTCGGCGAAGACCTGGGAGAGCCCGAAGGCGACCGCGTCGCCGGGGGTGCCGTCCACGGCCCACACCTGGGCCTCGGGGTGCTGTACCGCGACGGTGGTCGCGCTCATCATCTTCGTTCCGGCGCCACTCTGGTTCTGCAGCGGGGCCACGATGGTGACCTGATGGCCGGCGGCGGTCAGCCGGTCGTACTCGGCCCGGATCCCGGGGGCGTTGTAGCCGTCGTCGTTGGTGAGCAGGATGCGCAGCGGGCCGGATGACGCCGCGGGTTGGGCCGCGGCTGCGGGCAGGGTCACGGAGGCGGCGGACAGACTCACCAGCAGAGCGGCCAGGGACAGAACGTGGTGACGTCTCACGATGTTGCTCCTTTGTGTCGGGGCAGCGGTTTGACCGGCGGGTGGCGGACCGGTGGACGGTCCGCGACCCGCCGGAGTTCTGGCCGGATCAGATCTGCGCAGATCCAGGCGATTCCGGGGAGGTCGGGGAGGCCGGGTCGAGCCGACTCGGCGGGGTCAGAGGGGTGAGCGGGGTCAGCGGACGCTGCGGATCGGGAGGATCGCGAGCGCGCCCAGCAGTGACAGGGCGCCGCCGACCAGGAACAGCGGGGTGTACCCGCCCAGGGTGGTGACGATCGCGGAGGCGACGAACGGGGCGATGATCTGCGGGCCCGCGTTGGCGATGTTGAGCACGCCCATGTCGCGGGCCGCGTCCTCCGCCCTGGGCAGGACGAGCGTGACCAACGCGGTGTCCACCGCCATGAAGCAGCCGAAGGCCAGACCGTTGAGGGCGCTGAAGACGATCATCCCGGTCCAGGTGGGACTGATCACGGGGACCGCCATGACCAGTCCCGCGAGGGCGGCCGAGACCGCGACGAACACCTTGCGACGGTTCCAGCGGTCCGAGAGCAGGCCGCCGACGACGGTGGAGACGGCCATCGCGGCCATCGAGACCGGCGTGAGGATCGCCATCGCCGCCGCCGGTTCCAGACCGGCGGGCAGGGCGATGTGATCGTCCAGGATGTACAGCTGGTATCCGGCGACGGAGAAGTACCCCAGCACCATCAGGGCCCGGCCGATGAAGGCCCACCGGAAGTCGTGATGGGCCAGCGCCGACAGGAACGCGGCAAGCTGTTCGCGGCGCGGTACGGCCGGTGCGGGCTCGATCCGGGGGACGTCGCGGCAGAGCGTCGTCAGCAGCAACGCGGCGCCGGCGACGAGCACACCGAACAGCAGGTACCCGGTGCGCAGATGATGCGCGGTCTGCGAGCCGATCAGCACGCCGACCGTTCCGCCGATCGGCAGCGCCAGCCCGACCAGCGCGGACGCGGTTCCGCGGCGGGCGGCGGGAATGCGGTCGGGCACCACGGCGGTGACCGCGGCCTGGTAGACGTTCATCGTCGACTGCACCAGACACCAGCCGATGCCCACCAGCAGTGCGGTGTGCACGCTGCCGATGAACGCCAGGCCCGCCAGCGAGGCGAACGCTCCGCCGAGGATCCAGGGATTGCGCCGACCGGTACGGTCCGACAACGCGCCCGCGATCGGGTTGAACGCGGTGGCGAAGACCGCGCTGATCCCGCCCACCACGCCCAGAATGGCGACCTTGTGCGCGGGATCGATCGACTCGATCTGGGTCGGCAGCAAGACCGCGCCGACACCCATGTACACAGCGAGCATGGCCGCGTTGGCCATCAGCAGCAACGGCAGGAGTCCACGGTGTCGAGGGGCCTGCGGCGCTGTGGGGGTGCGCGGCTCGATCAGTTCGGTCGCGGTCACAGCGGCCTCCGGAGTCTGAGGGCCGCGGTCGGGGTGCGGCGGATGCTGAGGGCGTACATGTCGACTCCTCGGGGACGGAGCGGTGGCGTGGGACAGAGCGGGGAAGGGGGAGCGGGCCCGGGTTCGAGCGGTGATGGCGGGATCACCCGGGCGGGCAGAGTCACCATCGCATCAGGATGGGTTACACGTGTTATCTAGTGCGGTAAGCACTGTGTAGCACCGTTCCGCGTGCCGCGCCAGACATGTTTCTGAACCGCGTTGCAGATCGTGATGATCGGCCGAGGTGAGATATGTGCACGTGTAACTAATACGGTCGGGCCACTGTCCTGCGGCACGGGGCTCGGCGCGGAGCGCTTCGATGTGTATCGTCTGCGTTACGACAGCCAAAAATACGCAATGCCTACCGGCGGCGCAGAACCATCCCCTGCAGCGGTCCTGGCGCCCGCCACGCCTTCGGCGCGGCGGCCCCGATACCGGGGCCGAGCAGGCGACGCCCCCTCGCACACCCGCGACCTGGGGTGATCGGCCGGGCGCTGCGGAGGCATGCGGCCCGCACCCCTAGCGCCGCACCACCCCTAGCGCCGCACCACCCCTAGCGCCGCACCATCCCGCGGACCGCACCACCCCGGGACTCTCCCATCCGGAGACCGCCCCACCCCGTGGACCGCTCCACTCGGCGCCGCCCCGCAACCGTTCACCCCGCAACCGCTCCGCCCGGCGACCGCCCCACAACTGCTCAGCCCGGCGACCGCCCCGTACACGGGTCGTCGATGCCGGGCCGCGCCTCGGCGATTCCCCGCGTACCTCTGTCCCCTCGCCGCATGCCCCGGGCCCGTCCGCCCGGGGCGACGACCGCGAAAGGCCGATCATGTTCCCTGCCACTCACCTGTCCGATCCACCGCCCCAACCCGTGGAGCCGCCTCGGCACCACCTCCCCGCCATCCCGTCCCGGGGCGCCTTCTGGGTGGGAGTCACGCTGCTGCTGATGGCCGCGGGCATCGGGCTGATGCTCCGCGGTGACCGACCACCGTTCTTCGAGAGCCTCGACGAGCGCTGGTTGGCGTGGATGAGCGGGGCGCGCACGGGTACGGCCAGCGACCTGGCGCGCGACCTCGACCGGTTGGGCGGGCCGTTGGGCCTCGTCTTCCCCTTCGGTCTGATCGGCTGCCTGTGCGTGTACGGGCGTTGGAGGTCCGCCGTGTTCGTCTTCACGTCCGCCGTGCTCGCGAACATCCTGGTGATCCTGCCGCTGAAGCAGATGGTGGACCGGCCGCGCCCGCCACGGCCGTGGGTCCTGGTGAACAGCGGCTCGTTCCCTTCAGGGGAGGTCTTCACCGCGACGACTCTGGTGATCGCGATCGCAGTGGTCGCGTTCCGTCCCCGAGGGCGGCGCTGGTGGTGGCTGTTCGGCGGCACCTATGTCGCCGCGATGATGTGGAGCCGTACCTGGTTGCACGCGCAGTGGCTCAGCGACACCGTCGCCGGACTCCTGGCCGGCGCCGGAACTGCCCTGCTGGTCTGGCTGGCCTTCGCGCCGCTGCTGAGGGGGGAAGCGGTGCGCGCCGCCGCGGACCGGCTGTGGGACTGAAGGCAGGACCGCCTCGTGCGCCGCGGACGCCCCGATACCGTGGCCGCGGGGGCGGGCGGTCACTGGATTGCCGTGCAACGACACCGCACAACCTCGAGGAGACACAGCGCTGTGCGAGAGCTCGCTTTGGGCATTGCTCTGGGATTCAGCGCCGGTATCAGCCCGGGACCGCTGCTGGCGCTGGTGCTGTCGGGGACGCTGCGCGGCGGTCTGGGCATCGGGCTGAGGGTGGCCGCGGTTCCGCTGCTCACCGACCTCCCGGTGATCGTGTCGGCCGTGACGGTGCTGGCCATGCTGCCTGACGTGGCGATCTCCATGGGAGGCGTCGGCGGAGGGATCTTCCTCCTGTACCTGGCCGTGTCCACACTGCGCGAGGCCCGGACCGCACAACTGCCCAGCAGTGACGGGTCAGGCGCGGGGGATCAGGCGAAGCGCGCCCTGTGGCAGGGGGCGCTGGCCAATCTCCTCAGTCCGCACCCGTGGATGTTCTGGCTCACGACGGGCGCGCCGCTGCTCGTCGCGGCGTGGCGGCACGGCTCGTTGGAGGCCGGATCGTTCCTGTTCGGGTTCTACCTCCTGCTCGTGGGCAGCAAGGCATCGCTGGCGCTCGTCATCGCCCGTGCCCGGCACCGGATCGGAACGCGGGGCTTCCGCTGGACGCTCGCCGGGTCAGGTGTCCTGCTGATCGCTGCTGCCGGGCTGCTGCTGGCGGAGTTCGGGCCCGGGTTGGTCGACGCCTTCTCGACGAGCGGCAGCGCGTGACGCCGGCGTCAGGAGACGGGGGCTGTCTCCAGGTGCGACTTGAGGCGCTGCAGGGTGGTGGTGATGTTGGTGGTGTTGGTTCCGATGCGGTCGAACACGCCCGTGATCATCATGGCGAAGGGGATGAACCACAGTGGGACCCGTAGCCAGTTGGTCTCGGTGACGGCGCAGCCCTCGGGGGTGGACTCGATGTCGTACTGCCAGCGGGAGATGGGGATTCCGAGTGGCGCCGTCACCTCGTAGGCGAAGCGCCGGGCCGGGTCGGCGTCCGTGACACGGCAGGTGGTGACCCAGCGGCGGAAGCCGTTGCGGTTGTAGCCCTGGAAGCGGGCGCCCACCGCCGGGGCCTCGGCGCCGTGCAGCCAGCGGGCACGGTGGGCTTCCTCGGCGAAGCGGATCATGACGGGCGGGTCGCTGATGATGCGGTACGCCTCGGCCGGGGTCACTTGGATGGTCACCGTGCCAGTGGCTGCGACCTCGGGGAATCTCGGTATGCGCATCGGGCTGTCTCCTTCGCCGAGGTGATCTGCTTCGCTGGGGGTGATCCGCGCGACCGTGCCGGTCACGGTGAGAGTTCATGACGGAGTGCGTGGGCGATTCCGTTCGCCTGATCGGCTGTTACCCGCTCCTGCTCAGGGCGTTGGAGCAGACCGAACACGTGTGGACCACGCAGCTCCGGGGGTAGATCCGCCATCCGCGGCACGATGTGGAAGTGGACATGGGCGAAGCCCTCGGCCTCGGCGAACTGTATGACATAGGTCTTCGCACACCCCGTCACCCGGTGCAAGGCTCGCGAGAGCCTGACCTGCCATGTTCCGAGCGCGGCGGCCTCCGCATCGGTGAGGTCGTGAACGGCGGTCACATGCCGGCGGGGCAGGAGCACCAGCCACCCGGGCAGCGCGGCGTTGAAGGCGTGGGCCACCCGCCAGTGCTCGTCGGCGACGATGCGCTCGCCCGGCGGCAAGGCATCGAACGTGGATTCCTTGCCGCAGGCGTAGCAGTTCGGTGTCGGCATGCCGCCGAGCTTAGGGCTGGAACCCCAGGCTGCGGGAGCCGCACGGAAGGAGCGATCGCGCCCGGACTACGCAGTCCGGACTACGCAGTCCGGGCGTCGCGGCGGAACAGGGCCGTCCACAGGAAGGGCTCGCCGAAGTACGGGGACTCGGGCGGCTCGTCGTGCATGCGGCGCAGTTCGATCTCCGTCAGGTCGGAGAAGATCCAGCGCACGGCCTCGGGGGTGTAGGCGAGCCCGCCCTGGAGGCCGGATTCGCGGTAGAAGTCCGTGTCGGGGAGTTCGGATCCCATGCCCGCCTCGCCGGCCGCGAAGCAGGTGAGGGCGAGATGTCCGCCGGGGGCGAGGACACGATCGACGAGGGCGAGGTAACTGATGCGGCGGTGCGGCGGCAGATGGTGGAAACAGCCCGAATCGTAGATCAGGTCGTACGGGCCAGTCAGCTCGGTCTCCGTGAGAGCGAAGGCGTCGGCGCAGTGGAACCGGATGTCGGCCCCGGCCTCGCGGGCCCGCTCCTCGGCCCAGGTGATGGCTGCCGGGGAGAGGTCGACGGCGTCCACCTCGAAGCCCAGGGAGGCGAGATGGAGAGCGTTGCGGCCCGGACCGCAGCCCAGATCCAGGGCGCGGCCCGGAACGATCAGGCCTCGGTCGAGGTAGGAGGCCAGGCTCTCGTCCGGCCTCGCCACGAAGAACGGCACCGGCTTGGAGCGGTCCGAGTAGAAGCCGTCCCACCAGTCGGCCGCGACCGCCGTCCAACGGTCGGCCTCCGGTGCGAACAAGCCGTCCAAAAGCTTCAAAACGTCGTCGACCGTGCGGATGTTCCGGTCCATCCGGACCCCCTTTCGCGAAGGGCAATCTTACGGCAAAGTGCGGTAAAAGGCCAGGTCAGACGCTGTTTTGTGATGGCGTGGACGGGGGCTTGGAGGGCCTGTCCGGGGCCGGGGTGCCCCATCACCCCGACCCTGCGCACTCGGTCTCCCAGAGCGCCACTGAAGGCCGTTGCGGAGGCATTCCCGGTCTCGCTCAGGCAGGTTTTCGGTGGGTCCGAGCCGCAGGGTGCCGGGGCCGCCGGGGGTGCGGCTCGGTGGAGCGTCAGGGTCAGTGCACGGTTCCGGCGTAGCGCTGTACGAAGCCGGTGCCGGTGCCGGCGGTGACGACGACGTCGTAGCGGCCGTCGTCCAGTGGCCAGGTGAGGGTGGTGCGGGAGTTGGGAGCCACCGTGACCGTCTGCGCGGTGCCGGCGTAGTCGTTCGGGGTGACGGCGAAGGAGACCTCGGTCAGGCCGTCGTTGACCAGATTCAGGGCGAGTGAGTCCCCGAGGAGGGCCGTCACCGAGGGCACCGCGGCATCGTTCTGGCCGGCGCGGACGACGGTACCGGCGAAGCGGCGGACGAAGCCGTCGGGGCCGTGCACGGTGAAGTCGTAGCGTGCGTCGGTCGCCGAAGTGACCCAGGTGTAGGCCTGCGAGGCGCCCGGGGCGACGGTGAACGGGGTGCCGGTGAAGGTGCGAGTGATGTTCGGGTACACCGTGTAGTGGAACCCGACCGTCCCGGCGTTGGTCATGGTGCAGGTCAGTACACCGGTGGCGCGGTCGACCGCGAGGTCGGCGCCGGGAGCGTAGGGAAGTTTGCGGCGCGGTCGTGGCGCGATCTCCTGCGACGGAAGGTACTGGGTGCCGGCGGCGGGCAGGACGACGGCGGGGAGCTGCGCGCCGGCGTCGGCCTTGGCCATCAGCGCGACGGTGTCGGGCAGCACGGGGATGGTCAAGTCCGGGGTGGTGAAGTCGAAACAACTGGTGAGGTCGCCGCACACGGACCGCCGCCAGGCGCTGATGTTCGGCTCCTGGACGCCCGTCACCGTCTCCAGGAAGCGCAGCACGGAGGTGTGGTCGGAGACCTGGGAATTGACGTACCCGCCGCGCGACCAGGGGGAGACCACCCACAGCGGTACCCGGCTGCCCAGACCGACCGCCCGGCCCTTGGCGAACTCCTCCGGGGTGCCGGGCTCGGGCGTGGGCGGGACCATGTGGTCGAAGTAGCCGTCGTTCTCGTCGTACATCACCAGGAAGACGGTCCCCTTCCACACCTGCGGATTCGACATGAGTGACTGCAGGGCGGAGTTGACCCACCAGGCGCCGTAGTCCGGGCTGGCGCTGGGGTGTTCGCAGTACACGTACGGCGCGACCAGCCACGAGACGGTGGGCAGCGAGCCGTCCTTGCAGTGCTGGTCGAAGGCGGTGAGGTCGAATCTGGTCATCGCGTTGAGGTACCGCGGGTCGTTCTTGGGATAGGCGTGGAACTGCTGGAAGTACGCGAGCGCGTTGTCGCCGTAGTCCCCGGTCAGATCGTCCTCGGTCGGGTTGTGGTAGACCCGCCAGCTGACCTTCGCGGCCTCCAGCCGTTCCGCGTAGGTCGTCCAGTCGGCGACGGGATTCTCCGCACTCGCCGTGTTGTCGGTCCATGGACCGGTGGTGCCGTCCCGGCCGGGCCCCGAGGTGCCGCTCCACAGGTAGAGCCGGTTCGGGATCGTGGGGCCGGCCAGCGAGCAGAAGTACGCGTCGCACAGGGTGAACGCGTCGGACAGCGCGTACTGGTACGGGATGTCGGCGCGGGTGAAGTAGCCCATCGCACGCTCGCCCTTGGCAGTGATCCAGGTGTTCATCGCACCGTTGTTGACGGCCTGGTGGCCGGTGGACCAGTCGTGTGGGAGACCTGCGGCGTTCTGCGCGTTGTACTTTGACGTGTCCATCCGGTACGGGAGCATGACGCCCCCATCGGTGCGGTTGGGGTCGGGCTGGCGAAAGACGTTGCCGCCGCCGGGGAACTGCAGGGCTTGCTTGTCACCGAAGCCGCGGACGCCGTTCAGGGTCCCGAAGTAGTGGTCGAAGGAGCGGTTCTCCTGCATCAGGATGACCACGCGCTTCACATCGGCCACAGTGCCGGTGGGGGCCGCGGCTGCGTCCTGGGCGGCGGAGAGACCGACCATGGAGGCCGCGCCGGCGGCGGTGGCCGACAGAAAGGTGCGGCGGCTGAACGGGGGAGTCATCGGTCGGCCTTTCGGAACGGAGCACGAAGGTGCCGATGGCAACGGAGGTGTCGCAGAGCCCGAGAGCCACACGTGGGTGGCGGCGCTCGCGCCCGCAATGCGGCAGGGGGCCAGTCCGGGTGACGACCAATCAGTGATCCACGGCTGGCGTGGAGTATTCCACGCGCGTCACGTGAAAGGAATTTTGGAAAGACTTTGGATTCTTGGTGTCGAAATCGACCGGAGATACCGCGGCTGATTATCTGACGGAATGTCAATATCGAATGGCGCGACCGCCGACGCGACCGCCGGCGAGCGAGACGCAACGACACCGGTGCCACTGCCGGCCGGCAACTCGCCGCGCTGCGCGACACGGGGCTGATCATCAGCAGGCGCGAGGGGAAGCACCAACTGCACTAGGTGACGCCCCTGGGTCTGCGGCTCGTCGACGCCGCTCCCGCCACCGGCCCGAGGATCGGCTCGCACGACATTTACGCCTGACGGGGGCCGTTCGGCCGCAGCCGCGCGCCGCATCCGCGGTTCACGGCAGGGCAGCGTCGCCGGTCGGGAACTGGCTGAATTGTGACTGCCTGGAGTCGTCCGGGACGGGTAAGTGAGTTCAGGCAGGGCGATCCGGACGATCGTGGGTCCAACGGAACACGTTGGGTGACGCAGCGCCAACCTATGTGGTGCGCTGTCCGGATCAGCTCTGGAATGACCACCGGTGACCGCACATGCGGGACGTTTGGGCCTCGGCCCAACCACCATCGGTCTTCAGTCCCATGAAAGCGCTCATGCGAATGCACCGCACCTTCCTCGCCCTGGCCGGATCCGTTCTCCTGGCCACCGGCGCCGTGTGCCTCCTGCCCGCAGAAGCACAAGCCCGGACCACCGCTACCGTTCCGTGTTCGGAGACGGCACTGATCGCCGCGGTGAACGCGGCCAACGCGGCCGGCGGCGGAACCGTCACCCTGACGGCCGGCTGTACGTACATCCTCACCGCCGCCCACGGCAGTGACGGCGTCAACGGCCCCGACGGCCTGCCGATCATCACCACCCCGATCGCCTTCTCGGGGAACGCCAACACCATCACCAGGTCAGCGACAGCCGCCGCGTTCCGGATCGCCCAGGTCGCCCCGTCGGGTGGCCTGACCCTCAACGCGGTCACCCTCAGCGGTGGCAAGGCGGCGACCGCGGGCCACAACCACGGCGGCGGAATTCTCAACTTCGGCGCGGTGACGCTGACCGGGAGTGCCATCAACGGCAACGCCGCGGGCGGTCTCGGCGGTGCGATCTACAGCAGTGGAGCGGCCGCGGCGGCCACGTTCACCAGCAGCACGGTCAGGAGCAACACCGCGAACCAGGCGGCCGGCATCGCAAGTGCCGGAGCCACCCTCACCATGACCGACTCAGTGGTCACCCTCAACGCATCGGCAGCCCAGCCCGGCGGGATCTACTCCTCCGGAACCTCCACCATGACCACCACTTCGGTGACGGCCAACATCCCGACCAACTGCATCGGCAGCCCCCAACCGGTCACCGGCTGCGTCGGCTGACCTGAAGGGGCCCCTCAATCGTCCTCCGGGCGAATCGGGCCGTCCGGAACCGCGGGCGGCCCGACCCGTGGGCCGGTGACGGGCCGGGCGGCGCTCTGGTGCGTTCGCGTGGTCGTCAGCTGTCGGTCGATGGCGCCGATGACGTCGATGGCAGGCGATGGACCGCGGAGGGGGTCTGTGGTCGCTGGCCGCCGCCGCTCGCGATCATGCGCACCTGACCCGAGTCGCTGATCTCGGCACGGATGATCTTGCTCGCGTCGACATAGATCGGATAGCCGCCCGACCCGATCGCGGTCGTCGCGAAGACCTCGACGACCTGCTGGGCGGGGGCGCCTTCCTCATGGAGTGGGTTGGTGAAGGTGAGCTCAAAACCCGGGCGCTCGGACATGGGGTACTCCCAACGGTGCACGTATCCAGTGGGCATCTCGGAGACGACGAGCCCCGTCAGTCGTCGCGCGGCCGCACCAGGCGGGACCGCGACTGTGCCGATCCGGGCTCAGGCGGACGTCAGCGCGTACTCCGCGGGCAGCGGGCGGAAGCGGGGATGCGCTTCAGCACGGTCCGCGCGCGGTGCGAGGACATACCTCGACGCTACGACTGCAACAGGCGGCACGCGACCGCAGCCGACCGGTACCCGAACGCCCCGGGGAGCTGCTCCACGCGGGCGCCACCATTTCAGGGCGTTTCACGGCGCGGTGTTCCGAGACTGCCCCGGTACGGGCTCCGAGGGCTCGCACCGAGGCCGGTGATACAGAGGCTAGCCCTTGTATTCCTGCCATTTTGTGACAGCTGCTTTCGGATTCCACGCCGAATTCGATGTGTGCGTGGCCACGCAGCGGTACTGCTTTCCCAAATACGACACGCGGTCGTTCTCCGAATACTGCTTCTTGACTTTCCAGTCCGAGAATCCCGCTGCCATGTGATGGCGCCCCTTCGTCGGGCCGGCTCGCTGCCGACCTAGCTGGATCTTCCCACGCCAATCCCCCACGCCCCTCCACACGAGCTGACAGAGTCATCGGGATGGAGAGCGAAGTCGACGAGCCGGAGCCGCCCGAGCACGCGCGGTTCGTCCAGTACCTCCAAGCCCTGGGGCAGGTCTCCGACGACCAGGAACTCTCGATGGTGGGCGCGGTGCTCACGGACCCGGACCTCGCGATGGCAGAGGCCGCCGTACTCCGGCACATGGAGAACCGCGCGGTCGAACTCCTCCGAGCGCCTGATTACCAGGCGTGGGAGAAGGGGATGGCGGCTGCTGTCTGCGAGCACCCCTACCTCGTCCGGCGCCTCAAGGAGCGGTCCCTCTTCCGAGCCATAGCGCTCTCTCCGGCATGGTCCGAGGACGCGCTGACCGCGGCCTCGGACTGGCTGCAGCGGTTGGTTTCCGAGGCCGCGACGTCTCCTCGAGCCCTCGCGATCCTCGCCGAGAGCGGCCGAACCCGACGGGTCCGCAACGCCGCCAGGTCCAGGATCGACAGTCCGCGGCACTGAAAGTCATCGGCCGTTCCGGTCGTTGCCGTCGCTCCGGACGTTTTCGTTGGGCTGGTGGGGTTGGTCGGCTGTGGTCGGGTGGTTCTGCTGGGCGGGCGTCGGCGGTGTCCCTCATCGTCAGCATGGCGGTCCGGTCGGCCCGCCATGCCAGCCGGACCGTCCTGCCCACCAGGCGGGGCGCCGAGCGCGCCATGGACAGGGCCGAGTGCTCCAGCATCGTGTACTCGTGCCGGGCCCATCCGTAGTCGTAGCGCAGTGCGCCGCCGAACAGCAGTTGCTCGCTGTCGGACACGAGCGTCTCGACGGGTCGCGGCCGGCGTAACCACCTCCTCATCGGCGCACCGCCCAAGCGTCTGCCGGGTGGGTGTGCGGCGTCGTGCGGCGGGTGGGTACGGCGCGGGTCATGGGGGTGTCCTTCGACGGTTCGGACGGTGCGCGGCACGTGCTGGGCCGGGTGAAGGGCCGGAAGCATCTAGACCTGCCCACCTCCGGTCCGCGTCACCTCTCGGCGAGGCGGTGGATGGAAGCAGGCAGGGAGCACGGCGGGGAGACGAGCGCGACCGGCGGTACCATCCATCGAGTAAATTGAACGCGTTCGAAAAATGCGTCACCAGGGGAGGGGGCCGTTCATGCCGACCAGGTCGGGGGCGTACAGAAGGATCCACCGGTGGCAGCTGTTGCTCGCCGCGGGCGCGGCGGCCGCGGCGGTGCCCGGACTGCTCCTCGGACTGGACAGTTACGCGGCCCCCTGCTTCCTCCTGACCGCCGTGTGGATCGCGGTGCCGCTGTTCTTCACACGGAACACCCCGGCCTTCGCCTGGGCCTGCAGGGTCATCGGGCTGGGCCTGGTCGTCTGGTCGGTGCTGGGCGTCATGCTGGCGATGTTCGTCTTTCTGCCCTCGGCGGTGCTTCTGCTGCTGGCCGCGGGTGCGGACCCGCGACGACGGCCGGTCGTCGCGCGGGTGCTGGGCTCGGTCGGCGGGCTGGTGCTGGCGGGGGTCGTTGTCGGCTCCGCCTTCTGGTGCCGGCACTTCTAGGGTTCAGTGCGGCCGCGCGTGACGGCGGGAGCGGGCGGGCGTCACCGCAGGGGTCGCTGCCACCGGATCTCGCCGTCGTGCCATCGGTCGGTGGGCGCCAGTCCGCAGGCGGCGGCGACAGCGGCCGATGCCCGGTGGTCCGGATGAACATGGGCGACGAGGTTGCGTACGGGTCGGCGCTCCAAGCGATCGACCCCCTCGACGCGCTCCAGCCAGGCGACCAGGCCGAGCGCTGCCTCCGTGGCGATGCCGCGTCCCTGCCACGGTGTGCCGACGACCCAGGCGATCTCGGCGTCGAGGCCGTCGCCGGACGGGCCGATCGTCGCCTGGACCGTGCCCACCAGACATCTCTCCTCGCGAAGCCGGATCACCCAGTTGCACCAGGACACGGCAGGGTCGGGTGAGCCTGAGACCATGCGCTCGTAGCGGGCGCGCAGATCCTGCGGCGTGTCCGGAGTGCCTCCGATGAAGGCGTGCAGGGCCGGGTCGGACAGGGCGGCAGCCATCTCCTGGGCATGGTCCACGACGAGTGGCAGCAGCTCCAGGCGTTCGGTGCCGATGGCCTCCGTCCGGATCGTGAGCCCGCGGGTCTTGGCCTCCGCGCCCGGTCGAAGGACGCCGTCGACGGACAGGCAGATGCCGAAGACCCGGTCGTGGCCCGTCCAGCCGTTGACGCGTCCGCGGTTGTTGCTGATCTGCACCCGTTTCCTGGGCCTGTCCACCGCCGAGACCAGGTGCAGGTACACGGTGCCGGCGACGCGGGCGAGAACGATGTCGCCGACCTCGAGCTTCCGCGGGTCGACCGGGCCGACCACGACCCGCTGCCGGCTCCGGACCAGAGGAACCATCGAGGAGCCGCTCGGTCGGAACTCCACGACGGCGCCGCCGGAAACGCGGTCGGCGAGTGCGTCCAACATGCCCATCCGCTGATGGTGCCCGATGGGATCAGCCGGAGAAAGTGCTTATTCCGGATAGGAATCCGGACCGATCCGACGTTGAATCGGTCCGGAGCCCGGGGGAAACCGAACCGGCGCCATTCCGACGGTGCTGAAGGAGAAATGCGATGCAATACACCCGCCTGGGCGCCTCCGGGCTCGTCGTCTCCCGTCTCGGGCTCGGCATGATGAGCTACGGCGACACCAGCCGGCGCGCCTGGCATCTCTCCGAGGAGGAGGCCGAGCCGATCGTGCGGCACGCGGTGGAGCATGGCGTGACGTTGTTCGACACTGCCGACATGTACGACCGGGGCGCCAGCGAAGAGGTCACGGGGCGGCTGCTCGCGCGGCTCTTCGACGATCGCGACGACTACGTCCTCGCCACCAAGGTGTACTACCCGATGAGCGAGAAACCGGGTGACCGGGGTCTGTCGCGCAAGCACATCCTCGCCTCGGTGGACGGCTCCCTGCGCCGTCTCGGTACCGATCACATCGACCTCTACCAGATCCACCGCTGGGACCACGAGACGCCCATCGAGGAGACGATGGACGCGCTCGACACCGTCGTGCGGGCCGGGAAGGTCCGCTACATCGGCGCATCGAGCATGTACGCATGGCAGTTCGCCAAGGCGCAGCACACCGCCGCTCTCGCCGGCGGCACGCGCTTCGTGTCCATGCAGAACCACTACAACCTCGTCTACCGCGAGGAGGAACGGGAGATGATCCCGCTCTGCCTCGACCAGGGCATCGGCGTCCTGCCGTACAGCCCGCTCGCGCGCGGACTCCTCGCGGGCGGCCGGGGGCGCGGCGGCGAGCGCACCACCACGCGCGGCAGCACCGATCCGCTCGCCGACCAGCTCTACGCGGAAGCCGACTTCGACATCGTCGACACCCTCGGTTCCGTCGCCGCCGAACTCGACGTGCCACCGGCCCGGGTCGCACTCGCCTGGCTGCTGAACAAGGACGGCGTGAGCGCCCCCATCGTCGGCGCGACCAGACTCACCCACCTCCAGGACGCTGTCGCGGCACTCGACGTCACCCTCTCGCCGGCGCACACGGCGCGCCTGGAGGCGGGCTACATTCCGCACCACGTGGCGGGGCCGGAGTAGCGGCCCGCTCGCATCAACCCGCTGTGCTGGAACGGCGCTTGAGTGGGCCGAACCGCCTATGGACGGAAGGCGCACGGTCGGGCACCGTGGGTGATCGCATATTCGGCACCGGTGTTCGCTCACCGGTGCACAAGCATGCCCTGTCATCCGTCCGGCATCAGGAACTGGGGTCTTTCGTGAGACACGTGACCAAGGTCTTAGCCGCTCTCTCCTCCGCGGCACTCCTCTCGCTCGGCGCTGCCAACTCCGCTCAGGCGGACAGCCCCGACAACGGCTTCTTCAACAAGTTGACCAATCTGAACTCCGGCATGTGCGCCGCGGTGGGCAACAACTCCACCCAGCCGGGCGCCGGCCTGATCCAGTTCCCGTGCGACAGCAAGTACAACAAGCAGTTCTCGTCCGGCTGGGCGGGCACCAGCGCCTACTTCCTCCGCGTCCGGTCGACCGGTCAGTGCGTGACCCCGCAGAGCACGGCCGACCACGCCCTGGTCGTGCAGTCGTACTGCTCCAACAACGACGCGCAGGTGTGGGTGGCCGAGGCGCTCGGCAACGACAGCTACCGGCTCAGGAACCGCGCCAGCGGCCTGTGCCTGACGGCGGCCTGGGGCATGACCAACAGCGGTCAGCCCCTCGACCAGTCCACCTGCGGTGGATTCAACGGCCAGGCCTGGCGCTTCTCCGCGATGCACAACTGATCGCGTGACTCAGAACTTCCGAGCAGCGGGCTGACGCCTTCGCCGACTGCTCATGGGCCGTCCGCACTCCCTGCCCGGGGACGGAACGCCGCGGGACGACCTGAACAGCCCCCGCCCAGCACGTACGTGAGTCCGGCGCAATTCGCGCGCCGCGAGCCTCGCGTGCTGGGCGGGGGCACTTCGCCGGTGACCAGGGCTGTCTGTTCGGAGAAGCAGCCTGGTTCATGCCGTGGCGGAGGAACCCGTCCAGCCAGCCGGCCACCGCCGCGTCCACTCCCGCGCCCGGCGGGAACTGACGGCGCTCAGAGGCCCCGTGCTCCGTCGATCCGCTCGCGGAGCAGGTCGGCGTGTCCGTTGTGCCGGGCGTACTCCTCGACCATGTGGATGAGGACCCAGCGCAATGAAACGGTCCCGCGCCAAGCATCGTTGCCCTCGATGTCGAGGTCGGGTGCCTCGGCGACGAACCGGTCGGCGAAAGCCACCTCGGCGCGCCACGACTCCCAGGCCGCGGCGACGCCCGCGGGATCGGGCTCCGCGCCGTCGAAGTCCCCGTCGGGGTCGTCCGGGGAGGAGAAGCGAGGGAGCGCGTCCTGCCCGGCCATGACCAGCCGGAACCAGCGGCGTTCCACATCGGCGAGGTGCCGGACCAGGCCGAGCAGCGAGAGGGTGGAGGGCTCCACGGACCGGCGGGACAACTCGGCGTCCAGGCCCGCGCACTTCAGCTCCAACGTCGCACGCTGCGACCCGAGGAAATCGGCGAGCATGCTCCGCTCGTCAGCGTTTGCGGGAGCCCGGAACCGACGGTCCTGCTCCTCGTCGATGAAGATCTCTGCTCTTCTTCGTGGGCTGGTCATGGCCGACATCATCGACCATGACCATTCGGACCGGAAACCGGGTTCGCCCGAACCCGGTGAGCCGGTCATGACCCGCCCGCAGTGTCACGCTCCTCTGACATCGACCCGTCCTCCGAGGGCCAACGGCCCTCGATGTGCCGTTGGATGAGCGCGGCATGGGAGAGCGGACTGGCGGTGTTCGTGACGTCGCCGTTGGTCGTGTAGTCGAGGAGTACGACATCGGACTTTTCGCGGAGGTGTTCGATCAGATCGGCGACCCGGTTCTCGAGGACCCAGCGATAGGCGGGCAGGTAGATGCGGCGCCGGGCCGACTCGTAGGGCAGCAGCCGGTCGCCGTGCAGACCGGTGCGGTGGCCCTGAACCGGGCCGTACCGACGCACTGTCCGTTTCAGGCCCTTCATCGTGGTGACGTCGAGTTTCGCGGGGTCGACATCGGCGTTCTCGAAGACCTTGAGAGCCTGCCAGATGCCTTCCACGGATTGGCTGGTCATACCGTCGCCGTAGGGGACCGGGATGCCGCCGTGCGGGTAGAACGGACTCATCCGCACCCATGGATCCGAGGCCCTGGACGTGACATCGATGATCTCGGCGCCCGGGAACGCGGCGATCAGCGCGGCTGCCCCGCGTCGCCGGCCGGCAACATGGATCGGCATGGGCGGATGCTCCTTCGAGAGGTTGAGTCTCCCCAGCATCGCGGATGCCAATGACATCGCCCGGGTCAAGGGGTACCGGCCGTCGTCAGCGGGCGGGGGGGGGGGGGGGCGCGCCGCGGGCGCGGGGGGGGGGGCGCCGGGGGGGGGGGGGGGGGGGGGGGGGGGGGGGGGGGGGGGGGGGGGGGGCCCGGGGCGGGTGGTGTCGCCCAGGAGGCGCAGGACGGCTTCGGGGCCGTGGTCGCGGCGGGCGGCGGCGAGGGCTTCGAGGTCCCAGACGCGGGTGCCGAC